>NZ_MKWJ01000023.1:0-328513 GCF_001899725.1 Sphingomonas sp. 67-41
CTCGACCCTGAACGGCAATGCGGCAGGCCCGCTCGTCGTGCAGGCAGGCACGCTGGCGCTGAACGGCACCACGGGCGGCGATGTCGCCGTCAATGGCGGCACGCTCGCGCTCGGCGCATCGAACCGCCTGGCCGACACCGCCACGGTAACCGTCGCATCGGGCGCGACGCTCAACCTCGGATCCTACAGCGACACGATCGGCGCCCTTGGCCTGAGCGGCACGCTGGCCGGCACCGGCACGCTCACCGCCGGCCAGTACCAGCTCACCGGCGCGACCGTGAACGCCAATCTCGGGGCAGGCACGGTGTTCAACCTGGGCGGCAGCTCGACCCTGAACGGCAACGCGGCAGGCCCGCTCGTCGTGCAGGCGGGCACGCTGGCGCTGAACGGTACCACGGGCGGCGATGTCGCCGTCAATGGCGGCACCTTGGCACTCGGCGCGGCAAATCGCCTGGCCGACACTGCAAATGTCACCGTCGCCTCGGGCGCGACGCTGGATATCGGCACGTACAGCGACACGATCGGCGCCCTTGGCCTGAGCGGCACGCTGGCCGGCACCGGCACGCTCACCGCCGGCCAGTATCAGCTGACCGGCGCGACCGTGAACGCCAACCTCGGTGCGGGCACCGTGTTCAACCTGGGCGGCGCCTCGACGCTCAACGGCAAGGTGGCCGGCGATATCGCGGTCCAGGGCGGCACGCTGACGCTCGGCACCTCGAACCGCATCGCCGACGCGGCGACCGTGCTGGTCAGCACCGGCGCCACGCTCGACCTCGGCGCGAACAGCGACACGGTGGGCGTCTTCGCGCTCGGCGGCACGCTGGCCGGCACCGGCACGCTCACCGCCGGCCAGTATCAGCTTACCGGCGCGACCGTGAACGCCAGCCTCGGCGCCGGTACGCTCTACAACATCGGCGGCACCTCGGTGCTGAACGGGACGGCGGCAGCGAACGCCGTCACCGTCCAGGCCGGCACGCTGCGCCTGGGGGCCAGCGACCGCCTGGCCGACGGCGCGACGATCGGAGTCGCCTCGGGCGCGGCCTTCGACCTGGCCAACTTCAACGAGACCGTCGCCGGCATCTCCGGCCCCGGCACCATCGCGCTGGGCACCGGCCGCCTGACCCTGGCGAGCGGCGCCAACTCGGCCTTTGGCGGCGCGATCACCGGATCGGGCTCGATCGACAAGCAAGGCATCGGCACGCTGACGCTGGCCGGCACCTTCGCCACCACCGGACGCTTCGACGTGACGGCGGGCACCCTCGCCTTCTCCGGCTCCACCCAGGGCGGCATGCGCGTCCAGGGCGGCACGCTGATCGGCGGCGGCACGCTGGCGGGCGCGCTGACGATCAACTCGGGCACCTTCTCGCCGGGCGGTCTCGCCACCGGGGCGCTGGGCGCGATCAACCCGATCGGCAGCTTCACCGCGGGCAGCCTGACCGTCAGCGGCGGCACCCTGCTCTTCGACTTCGGCGGCACGAGCCTGAACTTCGCTTCGGACAGCATCAAGGTGAACGGCGCCGCCACGCTCACGGGCGGCACGGTTCAGGTCAACGCGCTGACCGCGGCGGCAAGCGACTATCGCTTCAACCAGCTCTACACCATCGTCCAGGCGAACGCCCTCACCGGCACCTTCGCCAACGGCTCCGTGTTCGCCACCGTGGCGAGCAACCCGAGCCTGAAGTGGCGCCTGCGCTACGATCTGGTCGCCAACGCCGTCGTCCTCCAGGTCCAGAAGAACATGGAGTTCAACGACGGCGTGGCGGCGGGCGACACGAATAGGCTCGCAGTCGCCAATGCGCTCGGCAACTCCACCACCGGCAACGCCTCGGATCAGTGGGCGGCGACGCTCAACACGATCACTTCGCTCGACACCCGGCAGCGCGTCGCGGCGTTCGGGAGCTTCAGCGGCGAAGTCCTCGCCAATGTCTCGACCGCGACGATTTCGGCGAACAACCTGTTCACCGACCTGCTCCGCCGGCGCGTGGGCGATGGCAGCGATGCGCTGATCGGCGGCGGGTTCGCCGGCGCGAGCCTGGCCGATGTCCGCACCACCAGCACGGCGGGCAACGGCTTCGCCAGCGCACTCTCCGGCGCAACGCTGCCGGGCGCGGGCAATGACGATACGGGCAATGGCGGCGTCTGGGGCCAGGTCTATGGCGGCTATCAGAAGCTGCTGGGCGACAGCGTACATGCCGGCCTCGACACGACCGTGGCGGGCGTCGCCATGGGCGTGGAGACCCGGCTGGACGGCTTCACCGCGGGCATCGCCGGCGGCGTCGCCCAGATCGATGCGGATATGGACAGCCGCTCCTCGACGGTGAGCGGCAACCAGTATCAGCTGGGCGGCTATCTGAGCTACGATGCGGGCAGCGCCTTCGTCGCCGCTTCGGGCAGCTGGTATTCGAGCGACCTGAACAGCAAGCGCACGCTGGCCATCGGCACGACCACGGCGCTCGCCACCGGCGACATCCGCGCCACCGGCTATTCGGTAGGCATCTCCGGCGGCTTCCGCACCGAGTTCGCGAACGGCCTGCGCCTCGCCCTGATCGGCAGCGCAAGCAAGGTCCGCGACCAGCGCGACGGCTTCACCGAGAATGCCGCCGGCGGCCTGGGCCTGCAGATGGCGTCGGCCAACCGCGACCTGTTCACCGCGGGCGCGGAGCTGCGCCTTGGCGCCAGGGTGAAGGCCGGCGGGGGCACGGCGATGCCATGGGTCAGCATGGGCGTCCGCTACAATTCGGGCGATCTCGATACCGTCGGCGCCGTCCGCTTCTCGGGTGCGCCGAGCGGCACCGGTGGCTTCGGCGTGACCGGCGTGCGGATCGCCCCGGTGCTCGGTACGCTGGGCGTGGGCATCGATGCCCGGGCCAGCAAGAATGTCCGGCTGGGCATCGCGCTGGAAGGCTCGGCAGGCGAGAACACCCGCGAGGGCCGTGCATCGGTCCGCGTGAAGATCGGCTTCTGACGACAGTCGGCGCCAGGGTGCGGAGGGCCTGGAATCCCGCTCCGCACCGTGGCGCCGTTGCAGGCCTCACTCGGGGGGGCCGAGAGCCCGGGCAGGAAGACTGCACGGGCTCTCTTGCCGTCTGCCGCCGGCGCTGTCCTCGTCCGGCGGCCCCGCCCCGCGCCGTCAGACCAGCTTCAGGTCGGCCGGCCGCGCCTGAGGAAAGACCGTCGCCATCCGGTCGGCCGACAGCCCATATTGCCGCGCGACCAGCCCGCCGATCAGCGCGCGGTAATCGGTCAGCACCGGCAGGTCGCGCGCCTGGTTGAGCGTCGCGGCCGAGAGCGCCACCTGCGCGCCCGCCATCCGGCCGCCCGCAACGTCGCCGCCCATCACCCAATAGATGCTGCCATGGCCGTGATCGGTGCCCTTGTCCCCGTTCTCGCGGAACGTGCGGCCGAATTCGGAGACGACTACCACGGTGGTCGATCCCCAGGCCCTGGCGCCGAGCGCGTCGACGAATCCGGCCAGGCCGCGCCCGAGTTCGCCGATCCGGTCGGCCAGATAGCCGCTCGCATTGCCCTGGTTGACGTGCGTATCCCATCCGCCGACATCGACGAACGCCAGGTTGAACCGGTCACGCATCAGCGCGCCGATGCGCCGCGCCGAGAGTTCGAACCCCTTGCTGCTCACCGCACCCCGTCCCGCCGCCTTCATCTCCTGGTCGAGCGTGTCGAACACGGTTTCGCGGACATGGAAGCCTTCGGCGACGGATTGCGCGAGTTGCCCTCGCTTCCCGTACATCGACTCGATGATCGCCGTCTGGCGCCGGTCGATCGGCTTGCCGACATTCGTGAGCCCGAGATTGGGCACCGGCACCGGATCGCCGCGGAAGCACAGCGGCAACTGATCGGTGAAGGCGATGGGCCGGTCGTCCCTGCCCAGCATTTGCGCCAGGCGAGCCAGGAAGCCGGAGCCATAGTTGCGCGAGCCGCCGACAGGCTGGCCCAATTCTATCGTGTCCTGCGTTTCGAAATGGCTGCGGCTCAGGTCGTCGGTGCCGGCGAACGGCACGAACGCGATCTGTCGCTGCCGCCACAGCGGAAGGATGCTCTCCTTGAGCGCGGGATGCAGGCTCCAGTCGCCGTCCAGGGGCAATGCCGCCTTCGGATCGGCGGGATTGGGCCTGGCGAGCGCGATCGTCGGACGCGACTGGTAATAGAAATCGCTGCCCGTAGGAACGATGATGCTCGTCGCGTCATAGGCGCCCCGCAGGAACACGACGAGCAGCCGGCTGCCCGCCTGCGGCGCGGCAAAGGCACGGCCGGCGACGATCGAGGGCGCGAACGCGGCGGCGCCCTTCAGAAGATCTCGGCGTTGGATAGGCGGCATCACGACATCTCCTGCCGTTCAACGGTGCATGAATTCGGGGGAGGACAGGTACAGCGCGTTCCACTCCTGCGGCGACGTCGCCTTGGCCAGGGCGTCGCGCGTCGGCTGGCCCAGCGTGGTGCCGAGCCCCCCGAAATAGAGCGCATTCTGCAGCTGCGGAAAGGCCGGCTGGTCGGCGGAGGCGCCCGGTGGGCGAAACAGGCCGGCCGATCCGCCACCGATCTGGCGGGCGATGTCGAACCGGGTCGCCATCTGGCCGGGGCCGGACCAGGCGTCCGACCGCATGTCATAGCCATCGGGCGTCTCGTGGTTGTAGAGCCCTTCCCCCATCCGGTTGAGCCAGCCGACGATCGGCTGGGTATTCAGGATCACCCGGTCGCCATAGGCATAGCGCACGGCCGATATCGCATAATGGGCCGGATCCTTGAACACCGTCCCGAGCGAGGCCCTGAACGCCGGCGCCCCGATCATCGCGCGCAGCACCCTGGCGATGTCGCCATCGCTATGCCGAAACGCCTGTTCCATGCGTGCCACGACGTCCGCGGGCGGCGTATCGCCCATGAAATAGGTCGCGATCTGGAGCGAAACATGATGCGCGGTCGCGGGCGAGGAAGCGATCAGGTCGAGCGCTTCCTCGACCTCGGCGAAACCGCGCCCCTTGATGTCATGCCCCAGGAAATGCTTGTCGCCGAAATCGTGGCGCGCGGGATTGAATTCGAACAGGCCGGCGCGGACGTAGAGCGGCTGCCATTGCGGCTTCAGCCTGGGCGGATCGGGCTTCAGGTCGACGCCGACGCCGGTCAGGATCCGCGCCAGTTCCTGCACGTCCTGCTGCGAATAGCCGGAGCCCACGCCCATCGTGTGCAGCTCCATGATCTCGCGCGCATAATTCTCGTTGATATGCCCCGCCGCATTCTGGTCGTTGTCGAGATAGCGCAGCATCGCGGGATGGCGCAGCGTCGCCTCGAGCAGGTCGCGGAACTTGCCCAGCGCGCGGGCGTGGATCGTGTCTTCATAGTCGCCGACCATTGCGCGCACGTCGCGCTTCGGCGCGTGGACGTTGAAGTGGTTGAACCAGAACCACGTCATCTGCTCGCGCAACTGATCCGGGCCATAGAGCGCGCGCAGGATCGACCTTGCGCGCGCCTCGTCGGCGAGCGCGTTCATGTCCTTCTGATAGGCGTCGCGTGCCGCCTTGCGCTGGTCGGGATCGGTCATTGCGTTGGCGGCGCGGATCGCGGAATCCTCCTCGACCACCAATTGCGCCATCGGCTCGCGGACGATCCGCATCGCATCGACCTGGCGCTGCGCGTCGGGCGGCAGCGCCCCGGGGCCGGCGCGCAATTGCACGTCGAGCCAGCGGCCGGCATCGGGCGCGGTGCCGCCGCGGGAGGCAGCCGAACCCTCGACGCCCCAGGTCAGCCTGTCTGCCCAGGCCAGGTTCTTGACGGGGATGCCGGCGGACTGCGCCTGCAGCGGTGGCGCCGACAGTGAACAGAGGGCCACGAGAACCGTACGGATGCTCAGCTGAACTCTCATCATCGGCCGACGATTCCCGAGCGACCGGCCAATGCGACGCCGCCTGCCAGACCCGTCGGGTCCACAAGCCCCTGCGCTTCACCGGCGCGATCCATTGCCCCGAACATGCGCGTTCCAAAATGAACCGGCGCTGTCCGGAAAGCGCGCCTGGACGGGAATTGGGCCGCTAGGCTGGAGACTCACATTCCTTCAATCGCCATCCCCGCGAAGGCGGATATAGCGAAGGAAAATCAGATACTTGTCTGGGTTCCCAACCTGGCCGATCAGCAACCGACGCTCATATCGTCATGGCTGCGTTCGCCGCATCGGTGACCAGGCGCGCCCGAAGCGCCCGCTTGTCCACCTTGCCAACGCTGGTCCGGGGAAGGGTTTCAAGCACGAAGACTCGTTCGGGAATGGCGTATCCGCTCAGACGCCCGGCATCGACATGGCGCATCAGGCCTTCCCGCAACAGCTTGGTATCCGGCGGGCTGCCTGCAGCGGCCGCGACGACGAAGGCGACCGGCCGCTCGCCCCATTTGCCATCCGGAACCCCGATGATCGCAGCCTCGGCCACCCCGGGCAGCTCCATGAGAAGCTCCTCGATGGCGATCGAGGAAACCCACTCCCCGCCGGTCTTGATCACGTCCTTGAGGCGATCGACGATCCGGATGGCCCCGTCCCCGTCCGTGGCGGCAACGTCTCCGGTGTGCAGCCAGCCTCCCTCCCAGAGCGCGTCGGAAGCGGCCTGGGAACCATAGCCCTGGGTAAGCCAGGGCGCGCGCAGCAACAGTTCGCCCCCGCGCTCCGCGTCCACCCGTGCATGGACCAGCGGGATGGGAAAGCCGGCGCGGCAAAGTTCCGCGACATCGCCGCCCGGTGCGCGGGCCAATGCGACGACGGGCCCGGTCTCGGACATCCCGAAGCCGACCAGCGTCGACAGGCCGGCGCGCGCCGCCTCCTCCGCCAGCGCGGGCGCCAGCGCCGAGCCGCCGATAATCACCGTCCAGGGGCCGAGCGACTCCCCATCGTCCCGCGCGTCGAGCAGCATTCGCAGGATCGTCGGCACGCAGTGCGAGAAGCTCACGCGCTCGCGCTCCTTCAGCGCCAGCAGGCGCCTTGGATCATAGCGTCCCGGATAGACCTGTTTCAGCCCGAGCATCGTCGCGACGAACGGCAGGCCCCACGCATGGACATGGAACATCGGCGTCATCGGCATGTAGACGTCGCCGCGCCGGAGGCCCTGGCCGCTGGGCTGGTTCGCCAGGGTGGCCGCCAGCGCCAGGGTGTGGAGCACGAGCTGCCGGTGGCTGAAGAAGACCTGCTTGGGATTGCCCGTGGTGCCGGTGGTATGAAATGTGGTGGCGATCGCGTTCTCGTCGAAATCCTCGAAGCGGAAGGACGGCGCGGTAGCCGCGATCAGCGCCTCGTAGCTGTCCGCCTTCGCATCTTCCTCCATCGGGATCGCCCCATGGATCGCGGGAAGGTTCGGCCGGATCGCATCGAACAGCGGCGCGAAATCCGCGTGATGGAGCGCAAATACGGCGCCGGATTCGCGCAATGTGTACTCGATCTGCGCAGGCGACAGCCGGACGTTCACGGTCTGCAGGACCGCGCCCATCATCGGGATCGCGAAATAGCATTCGAGATAGCGATGGCTGTCCCAGTCCATCACTGCCACCGTATCGCCGGCACGCACCCCGCGCTCGGAAAGCAGCGTCGCAAGGCGAGTCACGCGATCGAGCAACGCGTCATAGGTGAGGTGCCACTGGCCGCTCACGATCTCCGCCGATGTCTGCCGCGCCACATTGGCGAGCAGATGGCGAAGCAGGAGCGGATAGGCATAGGCATCCTCCGCCGGGGTCGTCAGGATTCTGGGGGTGCCCATGGTTTCTCCGGCGGTCATTGCGATCGGTTGGACGGGGTGCGCCGCGGCGAACGGCAGGCGCCGCGCCTGCTGGTGTCCGTCCCGGTCACCGGCTTTGCGCCAAGACTGGGATCGCCGCCCTTGAGCGCCGCCATCGGAATCTTGTCCGCCTGGCGGATGACATCGGCGAGCATGGCCGTCTGCCGTGCGGCCAGCCCGGCGTCCAGCTTGTCGATATGGCCGTTGGGCGCGATGCTGAGCAGGTAGCTGGGGCCGCCGATCAGCCCCATGTGCGGAACGCCGCTTTCATGGAACACCACGCCCGTCGTGACTCCCGGCCCCGGCTCGACGCCGTGCCGCAACAGGTCGTGCCGCTTGATGCCCGCCACCACGATGTCGGTCAGCGGGCCGGCCGAGGTCGGGCAGTTCATATATTCATTGTGCCCGGTGGGCGCGTAACCCTTGCCGGGGATGTCCAGCCATTCGCTCGAGCCCAGATGCTCGATCGTGAACGCCGCCGCCGCGCGCTTCATGAGTTCGGGATGCGCCAGCGCCCAGCCCGGTGCTTCCGGCATCTCGCCCGTCATGTGGCCGGGCCAGCCCGCGAAGACGATGCTTCTGCGCAGCCGCTCGCCCTGGGGCAGGCTCGCGAAGTGGCGAGCGAGGTGCAGCAGGGTGATGCAGCCATTCTCCTCGACGAAATTCTGGCCGTCGGTATGGGTGTCGACGATCATCACCTCGTCGCTTTCGCCGGGGAGGATCGCGGTCAGCTGCGGCACGTCGCCCGTCGTCCATTCGGCATCGAGCGTAAGATGCGCCGTCCTGCCGGCCTTGGCCGCGCGGCGGAGCTCCTCGCCCGCGTCCTGGCCGACGAAGAGTGCCGGCAGCTTCGGCCGGTAGTGCGAGGCATGCGGAGAGTAGTTGCCCTCGATCATCGCCGAGGAGACGTCCATGATGATCGCGACGCCGACGACACCGCGCGCGGCAAGGTCGTCGAGCGGGAATGCCGGGGTCGTCCACAGCCGGTGATAGGGCGTGTCGAGCGAGGCCGCCTTCGGCTCATCGCCCATATGGACGAAGTGCGGATGGGTCAGGCTCCCCATCGTCAGGCGCGGAAGCTGCCCGTCGAAGACGAGGATGCTGCCCTTGGGGAAGTCCGGAAGCGCATCGGGGCCGGTCGGCTTCAGCAAGCCGCCATAGACGAGAGGCCCGGTGACCCCCTCCGGGCCGGTAGGCGCCGAACGGACGAAGAAGGTGACCTTGGCGATGGGCCGCCGCACGCCATCGTCCAGCACGTCGAGGCTGACGCGCCTGGGATCCCAGCGCCGATAGCTGTACGATTCGCACGGCCCCAGCATGAGGCCGGCGTCCTGAAACTGGCCGGCCATCCAGTCCACGAATGCCAGGTGGTTGGCATTGCCGGGAAGCCGAGGGCCGAAATCGACCATCTGCTGATAGTCCCGCCGGATATCCGCGGCGGACGGCAGCGGCACCGGCGCCCGGCGATGCCGGCCGGTGCCGAGCGCGCGACCCGCGGCACTGGCGCTGGCCAGCGCACAAGCGGCGGCAAGGAGCGCGCTCCGGCGGGAAATGAGCGATGGGTCATGCATGCGGACGATCTCCCATTCATGTTCGGCAGCGATCTCTCGCCTGGTCAGAATTTGATGTTCACACCCGCCGTGAACTGGCGTCCAGTCACGTCGTAGAGCAGCGGATTGGTGGGAATGAACGTGAAGAGCGTGCCGTTCGGCGCCAGCGGCGGGGCGCGATCGAACAGGTTGTTGACGGTCAGGAAGAAACGATAGCCCTCCTTGAGCCGCACCGCGGCGGTCAGGTCGGTGTAGAAGACCGACTTCACGCGGTTGTTCTCGATGGTCCTGGGCTCCACCCGGGTGACGTCATAGGTCCCCGCGCCGATGAAGCGCTCCTGCACGAAGAGCTCGACCGGTCCGCTCTTCCAATCCAGGCTGCCTGTCGCGCTCCAGCGCGGATTGGCGCTGAGGCCGACTTCCCCTGCCCGGTCGATCGATGGGCCGTTGCTGATGTCCTGCCGCTGCTTGTCGAGATAGCTGGCGATGAACCGCACGCTCGCCGCACCGCCAAGGACCTGTCCGCGCGGCCGGTAACCGAGCTCGATGTCGAGGCCGGATGTCGCCAGCCGGTTGAGGTTCAGGGTCGGCGATTCGATCCGCGTGATCTGCCCCGCCGTGTTGCGCGTGATGTTCGCGCAGAGGCTTGTGGCGCCCGCGAGGCACTGGTTCAGGGTCAGTTGCGGCGTGAGCGACGAGATGATGCCGGCGATGTCGATGGAGTAATAATCGACCGACAAGGTCAGGCCCGGCGCGAAGGCGGGGCTCAGGACGATGCCCGCGGTGTAGGTATCGGCCTTTTCCGGCTGCAGCGACGGGTTGCCGCGCGCCGCCTGGACGATGGGCACGGTGATGCCGTTCTCGATCACCGAGCCGGTGTTCTGCACGATCCCGGCGAACAGCTCCGGCACGTTGGGCGCCCGGATATCGCGCGAGGCGGTGCCGCGCAGGCGCACCCCGGCGGCCGGCTCCCAGACCATGCCGGCCTTCCAGGTCGTCACCCCGCCGCTGGTGCTGTAGTTGGTGTATCGCACGGCGCCGTTGATATCGAGCGCATGAAGGAAGGGCAGATCGCGGGCGAGCGGCACCGCCGCCTCCGCGAACACTTCCCACAGATGGTACCCGCCCTTCACCGGAAAGACGTTGGTGAGCAGCCAGCCGCCGGGCTGGTTCTGATAGGCCGGAGGGAAGCCGCGAATGCCGGTGGCATCGTTGATGCTCTGGGCGATGTCGTCGGCGACCTGGTTCAGCGCGACGCGACGATACTGGCCACCGGCCGCGATGGAGACCGGGCCCGCCCAGGTGGAGAAGGGCTGCGCGCGCAACGAGAGGTCGGCAACGTCCTGGGTGAAGTTGGTGGTGTAGCTCGACGCGCCCTCGACATAGGCTATGGCAGCCTGGGAGGGGGCGCCGGCCCCGAACAGGTTGATCGGAACGCAGCCGGGGTACAGGCCCGGATTGGTGAGCGCGACCCGGCAGACGATCTGGCTGGTGGCAGGATCGCGCACGGCGTCCGCCGCGGCATAGAGGCGTTCGAGCGCGACATTGTTGTAGGTCCGGATGTTCGTCCGGTTCCTGCCATGCTCGAAATAGCCTTCGATCTGGAGCCCGCCCGCCCCGGCGAAGCGGAAGCCGGCGGTGAGATCGAGCGTGCGCGCCCGCGCCGTCGCGTTCGCCGGCTCCCCGAAGTCGAAATTGACCCGGCCCATCGCAAATGCGGGCGTGTTCGTGTCGGTCAGGACCTGCTGGACCGCCGGGTTCAGAAAGGCATTGCCGCTGAAGATGGTGAAGCCGTTGAAGCCGCCCGGGTTGAACTGCTGGGCCTGGTTGTAGTGGTTGCGCGCAAGCGCCAGGCTGCCCTGGGCGTAGAGCGTGAGCGACGGCGTGACGTCGAACTCCGCGTGCCCGAAATAGCTGCGGGTGGTGACGTCGGCGGAAAGGTTGCTGAACACCTGGGCGCCGTCGCCGCCGACCTGGATGAGCCCCGATTGCGCCGACCCGCGCGAATAGGGAACGAGCGTCCCGCCGGGCGCGAATTGCTGGAACGCCAGGGGCCCGCTCAGGATCAGGCCGCCAGGAGACGCAGTCGACGACCGCAGATCGTTCCGGAAGATCAACTGCCCGGGAACGGCCGGATTGCCGAGGAAGCCGGTGCCGCGCCGGCCCCAGTCCCGATCGCCGACGCTCTGGATGCCGCCCATCTCGAAATAGGTGGCGCTTGCCACGATCCGCCCGCGCCCTTCCGCGAAGGACTGGCCGGCGGTGATGCTGGCCTTGTAGGTCGGGGCGTCTCCCTTGTCGGAGATGCCGGCCTGCGCGGTCGCCTTGATCCCGGTGAAGCGCGTGTCGAGCACGAAGTTCACGACGCCGGCCACGGCATCGGACCCATAGGCGGCCGAAGCGCCGCCGGTCACGATGTCGACACGCTTCACCAGCTCCTGCGGAAACAGGTTGATGTCGGTCGAACCGTCGCGGGACGAGGGCGCCGCCCGGCGGCCGTCGATGAGCACCAGCGTGCGCTGCACCCCCAGATTGCGAAGGTTGAGATAGCTTCCGGACTGCGGCCCCACCGCCCCCGTGAAGGCGCCCGCGGGACGCGTCGACCCGCGGAACGACGGCAGCTGGTTGAGCGCCTCGCCGATCAGGCCGGGCTGGCCCTTGGCCAGGTCCTCGGCCGCCATGACCGTTACCGGCGTCGGCGCCTGCGATCCGTCGCGGATCGCCCGCGATCCGGTGACGACGATATCGGCACTACCGGCGGAGACCGCCCCCGCATCCCCCTGCGGATCCTGCGGCAGCGTCTCTCCCGACGCATTCGCTGCGGATTGCGCATATGCGGGAACCGCCATCAGCGCTGCCGAGCACGCGGACGCAAACAATATCGGCCTGATCATTGACCGCCCCTTTCCAGCTTGGGCGCGACCATCGTCGTCTGCCCGTCCTCTCCATCCAGAGACCTCCGCCAATAGCCGCCGCGAGTCAACATCTTTCTTTTGTTAGGAAGGAATATGTTCCCCGGTCACCGCGCCCCCTGAGGCCAAGCCCCTCCGGATCGGGGTTGAATCTATTTTCTTTCCTGGGAAAAAGTGCCTACCGAAGATCGGAAGCCCGAGCATCGGCTCAAGTTTCAATCGCCCCTTGAAAGAGGGGAGCGGCAGCAGTTTCAACCGAGGTCTGGACGTGACAACGCAAGGGAAGTCGAGAAAGTCGCCATCGTCGCGGCGCTCGAATGCCGAACGCCGCGAAGAGTCGATGACGATCATTCTCGATCATGCCGAGGCGGAATTCGCCTCCAAGGGCTATGACGGCACCACATTCGTCAGCGTTGCCGAAGCCGCGGGCGTGGATGCCGCGCTGATGCGCTATTATTTCGGCGACAAGGAGCAGCTGTTCGCGGCCGTTTTCCGGAGGCGCGGCCCCATGGTCAACGCGCTGCGCGTGCAGGCACTGGACGCGTATCGCGCCGCGACGGGCGGACAAGGCACGCTCGAGGGGCTCATCGAAGCATTTACCCGCCCCGGCTTCGAATTCGGCATGTTGAGCGACGGCCATCGCAACTACGCCGCTATCGTCGCATTCGTGAACAGTTCGCGCGGCACGATGCACGCGCTGATGTCGGAAGTCTTCGACGAGGTTTCCCGCGTGCTGATCGACGACATGCAGCGGCTGATGCCCGATGTCCCACGGGAAACGCTATATTGGGGCTATCACTTCCTCACGGGCGCCTTCACCTTCTCGCTCGGCCAGACCGGCCGCATCGACCGCATCTCCGGAGGCTCCGTCTCCTCCGAGGATTTCGCTGGAATTGCCGATCGCCTGCCTGCCTTTGTCGCTGCCGGCATAAGGTCGCTGGCCGCGCGCTGATCGTGCGCCCTTCCGGCACGGCCGGAATGCACGAACCGGTTCAGAAGGCCGGGATCACCGCCCCGCCATATCTGCGCTCGATGAACGCCCTCGTCTCGGGGCTGTGCAGCGCCGCGACCAGCTTTTGAACGCGCGGGTCGTTCTTCGCGCTTTCCTGGCCCACGATGAAGTTCACATAGGGGCTGTCCTTGCCCTCGATCGCCAGCGCATCGCGCCTTGGGTTCAGCTTCGCATCGAGCGCATAGTTGGTGTTGATCAGCGCCAGATCGACCTGGTCGAGCACCCGCGGCAGCGTCGCCGCCTCGAGTTCGCGGAACTTGAGGTTCCTGCGGTTCTCGACGATGTCCTTGGGCGTGGCCGAAACGGCCTTGGGATCGAGCAAGGTGATCAGCCCGGCCCTGGCGAGCAGCTGCAGCGCGCGGCCGCTGTTGCTCGGGTCGTTAGGGATCGCGATCGTCGCGCCCTCGGGCACGTCCGCAATCGCCTTCCACTTGCGCGAATAGGCACCCATCGGCTCGACATGCACGCCGGCAATCGTCACCAGATGCGTGCCCTTGGCCCGGTTGAACTCGGCGAGATAGGGCGCGGTCTGGAAGTAATTCACCAGGATCCGGCCTTCCGCCACCTGCGTGTTGGGCTGAACATAATCGTTGAACACCCGAACATCGAGCTTCAGCCCCTGCCTGGCCAGCGCCGGCTTCACGAATGCGAGGATCTCGGCATGCGGCACCGCCGTAGCGGCCACGCTCAGCATGTCGGGATCCTCGGTCTTCGCGGATTTGCCGCAGCCGGCGAGCGCGAAGGCGGCTAGAGCGGTGAGGAGCAGGCGTCGTTGCATCGGAAATCCTATCGGCGGGTAAAGTGGCGGACGAGGCGGTCTCCCGCCATCTGGAGAAGCTGGACGAGGACGAGCAGCAGCGCGACGGTGACCAGCATCACATCGGTCTGGAAGCGTTGATAGCCGAAGCGGATGGCGAGATCGCCAAGGCCGCCGGCGCCGACGGCGCCCGCCATGGCGGTGAACGAGACGAGTGCGATCGCAGTGACGGTCGCCCCCGCCAGGATCCCGGGCAGCGCCTCGGGCAGCAGAGCCCGAAACACCAGGTCGCGCGTGGTCGCTCCCATGGCCTGGACCGCTTCGATGGTGTTGCGATCGACTTCGCGCAGCGCGGTCTCGACCAGCCGCGCGAAGAATGGCGCCGCCCCGACCACCAATGGCGGGATCGCGCCCGCCACGCCGAGCGAAGTGCCGGCCAGCAACACCGTCAGCGGGATCATCACGATCAGCAGGATGATGAAGGGCACGGAGCGCAACAGGTTGACGGCGAGCGCCAATCCCCCGCTCACCACGCGATTCTGCCAGATCTGCCCCGGGCTGGTGAGCAACAGCAGCACGCCGAGCGGCAAGCCCAGCGCCAGGGTCAGCAACAGCGAGCCGCCGAGCATCGCAAGCGTGTCGAGACAAGCCTGGCCGATCTCGCTCCAGTCGACATTGGCGAACCAGCCGTTCATGCCGCCACCTCGCCATGCTGACGCAGCGCCGCGAGCGCGGCTTCGGTGTTCCCGCCGGACAGGCCGAGAGTCAGCTGGCCGAAGCTGGCGTCCCTCAGCCGGCCGATCCGGCCGTCCAGGATTACGAAGTCCGTACCGGTCTCGCGCGCGATACGGGTGAGCACGGGCTGCAGGACCGCATCGCCTTGCAACGTCAGGCGGGCGAGCGGCCCGTCAAAGGCGAGCGGCCGCGCGTCCTCGCCGTCTTCGTCGATCAACGCGCGGGTCTCCGCTGCCCGCGGGCGAAGGAAGACATCGGCGACGCTGCCCGCCTCGACGACGCGGCCGGCGTGCAGCACCGCGACGCGATCGCAGACCTGACGGACGACTTCCATCTCGTGGGTGATCAACACGATGGTGAGCCCCAATTCGCGGTTGAGGTCGCCAAGGAGCGCGAGGATGCTGCGGGTCGTCTCCGGATCGAGCGCGCTGGTCGCCTCGTCGCAGAGCAGGATGTCGGGATCGGTCGCCAGCGCCCGGGCAATGCCGACGCGCTGCTTCTGCCCACCCGACAGCTGGGCGGGATATTTGGCGCGATGGTCGGCAAGGCCGACACGGGCGAGCAATTCGGGCACGCGCGCGGCGATCCGCGCCTTGTCGGCTCCAGCGATCCGCAGCGGCAGCGCGACATTGTCGAATATGGTGCGCGAACCGAGCAGCCCGAAATTCTGGAAGATCATGCCCACGCGCCGACGCAACGCGCGCAGGCCCTCGCCGGAGAGGCCGTCCAGCGCAATGCCGTCGATCTCGACCCTGCCGGCGGTAGGGCACTCGAGCCCGTTGAGCAGCCGCACCAGGGTGGACTTGCCCGCGCCCGAGCGGCCGATGATGCCGAACACTTCGCCGCGAGCGATCTCGAGGTCGACGCCAGCCAGCGCCGCATGACCATTGGCGAAGGCCTTATGAACGTTTTCGAGATGGATCATGGGCTTTCCGGATGGCGCCGGGCTGGGATTGCCCGGCAGGTTCACGAGCGACGTGGATAGCGCTTCTGCTTCGCCGCACGCACGAGATGAGCTTTAGCGTGCGATAGCCGAACTTGCTTCTTAATGCCTACTCGATCAGTATGAATTTGATGCGTGCCGATGAAGCCAGCATTCGCTCTCGTCCGGCTTCGTCGCTTCCCCGGGCTAGGTCATCCCCCCGAGCTCAGGTCTGGGCCGCGCTCTTCCCCCCGATGAGCGCGGCCCCTCTTTCCCTCAGGCTTCGGGCCGGACAGTCGGCCGGGTATTGGGATAGATCTGCTCGACCCTGGGCTCGCCGGGCGCCGGGCCGCGCATCCCATAGGCGTTCACCGGCTGCGAACGGTTCACCCAGAGCGCATAATAGAGATGGTCGGCGCGCGGATCCTCGGTGTTCGGATGGAGCAGGATGGTGAGGCCGAGGCTGTTGAGCTGCAGCCACGGCACGATCACCGGCAGCAGATCGTTGGTGAAGCCGAAATAGAAGGACGGCGTGACGTGCGGCCCGCGCGGCTCGAGGTTCCAGTTGCCGAGTTCGACGGAGAAGCGCTCGGCCGCCCATTTGCGGATCAGCGCCGCCTTCGCGTAGCTGTCCTCGTCGAAATAGATGTGCGCATGATAGCTCTCGATATCGGTATAGGCGCGCGGAGCCGAGGGCAGCACCGCCTCGCCCGGACGTACCGAGCTGGGGCGCGGCGTTGGCTCCCTGTAGGTCTCATAGCCCCAGGGACTGCGGCCCGCTGCGCCCGGCGCGGGGGCGGCAACCGGCACGGTCTGCGCCCGCGCGTCCCGTGCCAGCCCGAGCGCAGCCAGCGCCGCGGCGCCGCCGCCGAGCAAGGCCCTGCGCCCGGGAGAAAGCAGATCGGCCCACATCTGGTCGTCGCGTTCGTTGAAGAAATTGGGTTCCAGCGACATGGGTCGTTCTCCGATGCGGTTCAAAGGACAAGCTTGCCGCCCACGATGGCGAGCGTTCCGGCAAGCACGGGACGCAGCACCCGATCGGGGACGCGCGTAGCGACAAGGCTGCCGACGACGATGCCGGGCACCGATCCCAGCAGCAGCGACCCGAGCAGTACGAAGTCGATCGAACCGAGAACCCAATGCCCGGCCCCCGCGATCAGGGTCAGCGGTACGGCATGGGCGATGTCGGAGCCGACGAGGCGATTGGTCGGGAGGCGCGGATAGAGGATCAGCAGCACGGTCATGCCGAGCGCGCCCGCGCCGACGGACGACAGCGAGACGAGCACGCCGAGCACCGCGCCAAGGACGATCGTCAGCGCCGCCACCTGGCGTTCGGGCCGCGGCGGTCGGTCGTTCGTGAAATATTCGACGATCCGGCGCCGGAAGAAGATCGCCACGGCGGTAGCGATCAGGGCGACGCCAAGCGTGAGGCTGATCACGCGGCCGGTGCTCTCGAGATGCGTCCCGAGCGCCGCCAGCGCCAGCAGCGTGACCAGCGTGGCCGGCACGCTCCCGATGGCCAGCCGCCGCACCACCTTCCAGTCGACCGTGCCGCCGGCGCCATGGACCGCAGTGCCCACTGCCTTGGTAGCCGAGGCATAGAGCAGATCGGTGCCCACCGCGGTGGCGGGATGGAAGCCGAAGACCAGGACGAGCAGCGGCGTCATCAACGAACCGCCACCGACACCCGTCATGCCGACAAGCAGGCCGACCAGCACCCCGGCGAGCGAATAGAGCGGATCGAAATGCGTCACCGACGGGCCACCGTCGCCGGGCGATAGGCCGGATCGCGCGCATCGCGCGCGGCTTGCGCCTTGGCGAGCGTCGGCGCATCGCGCGTCGCTTGCGGCGCGAACAGGCTGATCTTCACTGGGTTTCTCCCATGGTTTGATCCCGCAATGCGAGGCCATGGCCGCCGCCCGTTTATTCCTATTCATCAAATAGGAATTTAGGCGCGTGAAAATCTATCGCCGCCCCAAGCTGGCGTTGCGCGCGACGGGCCGCGCTATCGCATCCCCCTATCGTTCCCTGCCCGCATCCCGGCGCCGATCCCCTGTGCGTCAAGGGCGGAGCAGCATCTATCCCGCGCGCGCGGGCAGTCTGGCGACATCGATCTGCTCGCCCATCCATGCGCTGAAATCGACCATCGCGTCGTTGCTCCGCCAATCCGTACGCCGAACGAGATAATAGGCGTCGTCGGTGTGCAGCGGCTGGTCGAAGGGTATGACCAGATTGCCGCTCGCAAGCTCCGGCGAAATCAGGAACTCGGGTATCAGCGCGACGCCGACGCCGGCCGCCACCGCCTGAGCCAGCATCAGGAAATGCTCGAACCGCTGCCCCTGCAGCCTGGGCAGGTCGACGATCCCGCAATCCGCGAACCAGCGGTTCCAGGCATCGAGGCGGGATGCCTGGAACAGGAGCGGCTTGTCGATCAGGTCCGCCGGCGATCCTACCGGATGGGATGCCAGCCAATCGGCACTGCAAACCACCACCGCCCGCTCCCCGAACAAGCGCAGGTGCGAAGCGTCCGGCCAGTCCGGCTGGCCGAAATGGATCGCCCCGTCGAATCCCTCCTCTTCGAGGTCGAACGGAAAGGAACGCGCCGCGAAATTGACGGTCATCTCGGGGTGGCGCGCGGATAGTCCCGGCAGCCGCGGCGCGAGCCAGCGCATCCCGAAGCTCGGCAGCGTCGCGATCATCAGGGTCCGCCCGGTGCCGCTTGCCAGCCGGTCGGTGGCCAGCCGGATCCGATCCAGCGCCGGCCTGACTTCGTCGGCATAGGCGCGGCCGGCCGCGTTGAGGGTAACCCGGCGTCCATGCCGGTCGAACAGGCTCGCCTGCAGCCAGTCCTCCAGCAACGCCACCTGCCGGCTGACGGCGCTCTGCGTGAGGCCGATATGCGCTGCCGCCCGCGAGAAGCTGCCATGGCGCGCCGCGGCGACGAAGCTGTTGAGCGCCGCCATCGGGGGCAATAGCCGCCTGCCTTCACTCATTCCAAATGCTCATCTGTAGATGACACTAATCCGTTTTGAATCGCTCCATCCATACCTCACATGGCCGCAAGCCATTGGCAACCAGGTCGAGGTAAATGATGAATGAGCATCAAAGCGCGTTGGATGCACTGGTCGGCGCCATCCTGCCCGCGGATCGGATGCGGGCAGCGCGGGATATCATCGAACCCATGGCGGATTCGGCGAAGACCGCCTCCGGCGTCGATGCGCTCGACTTCACGGTAGCGCTCAACACGATCCTCTTCGCCGACCTGCTCGATCGCACCGCGACGGGCGCGGCCTATGTCGACGATGTCCGCCGTTCGGGCCGGCGCGTCCGTTTCGACCATGGCGCCCTGCGGACGATCCGCCTTCCACATGGCGATACCGGCAGCCTGCCTGCCGGCGAGCAGGCATTTCGCCGGATCCTCGAGCCGCTCGGCTATGCGGAGGCGGCGATCTATCCGCTGCCCCGGCTGCGGATGACGGGTCGCGCCTATCGCCACCGCACCCATCCCGAGACCATTCCCCAATTCTTCGTCAGCGAGCTGCACGTCGACCGGTTCGACGCGGAATTCGCCGGCGCGGCCGCACGCGTCTTCGGCACGTCCCGGGATCCCATCGACGCGGAGACCGCGGCCGCGCTCGCCCGGCTTGGCCGGGGGGAGGCGCTGCCTCCCGACGTCGCGGCGCATGCGCTACGCGTGGCTGTCGACGCGTTCGGGCGCCAGCACGACCGGCCGATGCTCGCGGACTATGAGCTCCTCAAGCGCGCCTCGGCAGAGGCCGCCTGGATCGCGACCGAAGGCAATGCCTTCAATCATGCGACCGACCGAGTGCCCGATGTGGCTGCCCTGGCCGAAGCGCAGCGCGCGCTCGGCCGGCCGATCAAGGACAGCGTGGAGGTCTCCGGCTCCGGGCGCGTCCGCCAGACCGCCTTCCGCGCCGATCCGGTCGATCGCGCGTTCGGCATGCCGGCGGGCCCGGATCGCACCCTGTCGGTGCCGGGCTCATTCTACGAATTCATCACGCGCGACGTCGATCCGGCAACCGGCACACTCGACCTGTCCTTCGACAGCGGCAATGCCACCGGCATCTTCGGCATGACCAAGGCCGCATGACCGACGCCGCAACCTCCCTGTTCGACATGCTCGCCGAGATCGTCGGCGCGGCGCAGGTGCTGACGGACACGTCCGACCTGGCCACCTATCGCACCGATGGCCGCGGCGCCGGCGGCGGCGCGCCGATCGCGGTCGTTCGGCCGAGCGATGCGGCCCAGGTATCGGCGCTGGTGCGGCTGGCGGCCGGAGCGAATATCCGCCTCGTCGTCGCGGGCGGCCGGACCGGCCTGGCCGGCGCGGGCCTGGCCGCCGAACGCGAGCCGTGCATCCTGGTAAGCCTGGAGCGGCTCGCCGGCCTGATCGAAATCGATCCGGTCAACCGCACTGCCACCGTCGACGCCGGGATTCGGCTGTCGGCGCTCAATGCGGCCGCGGCCGAGCACGGGCTGAGCTTTCCGATCGATCTCGGCGCCGATCCGGCCATCGGCGGCATGATTGCCAGCAATACCGGAGGCGCCCGGCTGCTGCGCTATGGCGACGTGCGCGCGAACCTGTTGTCGGTAGAGGTCGTCCGCTCCGACGCGAAGGGGTCGCGCATCGCGCTGGGCGCGCCGCTCCGGAAGAACAATACCGGGCTCGACCTCAAGCAATTGCTCGTCGGCGGCTGCGGATCGACCGGGATCGTCACGCGCGCCACCATCGCCCTGCATCCCCTGCCCGCCGCACGGTTGACCGCATTGCTCGCGCTCGACGACCCCCATTCCGCACCGCGGCTCCTGCTGGCACTCGAGCGTGACTTCGGCAGCTGCCTGTCCGCGTTCGAGGGCATGAGCGAAGCGGCGATCCGCGCCGCGGCGGATCACGTCCCCGGCCTCCGGCTGCCGTTCGACAGCGTTCCCCCCTATGCGGTGCTGGTCGAGCTGTCCGCCGGCGCGGCGTTCGACGAGAATCTGCTGGAGGAGCGGCTGGCGGCCGCGCTGGAGCCGTTCATGACCGGCACCGATGCCAGCATCCGCGACGCGGCGATCGATCGGCGCGACAGGCTCTGGGCCTTGCGGCACGCGATTCCCGAGGGCTTGCGGGCGAGCGGCACGGTGGTGGCCTGCGACATCGCGCTGCGCCGCGGCGACGTCATGGTCTTTCGCGAGCGGATGGCCGGCTTGCTCGCCCAGCATGCGCCTGGGCTGGTGCCCCATGACTTCGGCCATATCAGCGACGGCGGACTCCACTATAATCTCGTCTGGCCGCGCACCGGCGGCACGCCGGACCCGGCCCTGCTCGACAAGGCCCGCACGCTGATCTTCGACACCGTAGTGGGGGAATTCGGCGGCAGCTTCAGCGCAGAACACGGCATCGGCCCGCGCAACATCGCGAGCTATCGGCGCTTCGTGCCGGGCGCGGTGCGCCGCCTGGCCGGCGAGATCCAGAACATCATGGCCCCGGTGTCGATCGGCCGGGTCGATTTCGGAACGACAGGAGAAGGCACGGAATGAGCGAAGCATTGATGGGCGTCTACAACCGCGCCCCGCTCGAAGTGGAACGCGGCAACGGCATGTGGCTCCACACCCGCGACGGACGAGCCTTTCTCGATTGCGTGGCGGGCATCGCCACCAACTGCCTGGGCCATGCCCATCCGCGCCTGGTGGCGGCGCTGGAGGAACAGGCGCGCAAGCTGTGGCACGTCTCGAACATCTTCCGCATTCCCGGGCAGGAGGAACTGGCGGCCCGCCTGGTCGGAGCGACGTTCGCGGACGCGGTGTTCTTCGGCAATTCGGGATCGGAGGCGGTCGAGTGCGCGCTCAAGGCCGCGCGCCGATATCATGCGGTCAACGGCGCTCCGGAGCGGATCGACATCGTGGGGTTCGCGGGATCCTTTCACGGCCGCACCTATGCCGCGGTCAATGCCTCGGGCAATCCCGCCTATCTCGACGGCTTCGGCCCGCGCCTGCCGGGCTATGTCCAGCTCACCATCGACGACCGCGCCGCGATCGACGAAGCGGTGCGGCGCCCGACGACGGCGGCGGTGATCGTCGAGCCGGTCCAGGGCGAAGGCGGCGCCCGGGCGCTCGACGGCGAATGGCTGTCGTGGTTGCGCCGCCTGTGCGACGCGCACGGCGTATTGCTGATCCATGACGAGGTGCAGAGCGGCATGGGCCGCACCGGCCGGCTATTCGCCCATCAGTGGTTCGACGGCGCGGAACCGGACATCATGGCGGTCGCCAAGGCGCTGGGCGGCGGTTTCCCGATCGGTGCCTGCCTGGCCACCGCGGCAGTGGCCGGAGCGATGACGGTGGGGGCCCATGGTTCGACGTTCGGCGGCAATCCGCTGGCCATGGCAGTGGGCATCGCCGCCTTTGACGAGATCGCCCGGGAAGAGACGCTGGCCAATGTCCGCGCGGCTTCGGACCGGCTGACGACGGGCCTGCGCGATCTCGTCGCCCGCTTCCCGGACGTCGCCATCGACGTGCGCGGCAAGGGCCTGCTGATCGGCATCCGGATGGTGCCGAACAACCGCGAGATCATGGCGCTGGCGCGCGACCACGCGCTGCTGGTCGCGGGCGGCGGCGAGAATTGCATCCGCCTGCTGCCGCCGCTCACGATCACCCTCGACGAGGCCGACGAAGTGCTGCGCCGGATCGAGGCAACGTTCGCCGCGGCGCGCGTTCGCTTCGCCGCCGCGGCCTGATGCTGGTTGCTCGGGCCGTTGCCGGGCAAAGCGGCGACGGCCTGCCTATATGCGATGCCGATACGCCCCCGGACGGGCGTGTCGGCGACATTGTCCCTGCAAGCGAGTGAATGCCATGTTCCTGCGATCCACCGATCCCTCTTCCGGCGAGACCATCTGGGAAGGTCGGCCGACCAGCCCGGCGGAATGTCTTGCCGCGGTGGAGCGCGCGCGCATCGCCTTTCCCGGCTGGGCTCGCACGCCCTTGGCCGAGCGCGTCGCGATCGCGCGCCGCTTTGCCGAGATCCTGCGCGATGAAGCCGAGGATCTCGCCATCCTGATCTCGCGCGAGACCGGCAAGCTGCTGTGGGACAGTCGGGGCGAAGTGGCTGCCATGATCGGCAAGGTCGAGATATCGATCGCCGCCCAGGCGCAACGCGCCGGCCTCGACGAGGCCGCCATGCCGTTCGGCCGCTCGGTCCTGCGGCACCGTCCCCATGGCGTGATGGCGGTGCTCGGCCCCTATAATTTCCCCGGCCATCTGCCCAACGGGCACATCGTCCCCGCGCTGCTGGCGGGGAATTGCGTGGTTTTCAAGCCGTCCGAGGAAACGCCCGCGATCGGCGAGCGCATGGCCGGCATCTGGTCCCGCGCCGGGCTGCCCGGCAATGTGCTGCAAGTCGTCCAGGGCGGCCGGGAAACCGGGGCGGCGCTGATCGAGGCCGATATCGACGGCTTGCTGTTCACGGGATCGGCCGAGACCGGACGCCATTTCCGCCGTGCGTTCCTGGACCGGCCGTCGGTGATCCTCGCGCTGGAGCTTGGCGGCAACAACCCGCTCATCGCCTGGGACGGCGATCCCGAGGCGGTGGCGACCCTGGTGGTCCACTCCGCCTTCGTCACTACCGGCCAGCGCTGTTCGTGCGCGCGCCGCCTGATCGTCCCGGACAACCGGCAAGGCGCCGCGATCGTCGACGCGGTGCAGGCACTGGCCATGCGCCTGCCGGTGGCGGCGTGGAACGACGGGGCCGACGCCTTCATGGGCCCGCTGGTTTCCGCGCGCGCGGCGGCATCGGCCGGGGCCGCGTTCGATGGCCTGGTCGTTCAGGGCGCCGCGCCGCTGCTGCCCGGCGGCTCGATCCCCGGGCGTGGCCCGGCCTTCATCGCCCCGGCGCTGTTCGATGCGACCGGGATCGACCTGCCCGATCGCGAGATTTTCGCGCCGGCACTCCAGGTTACTCGGGTCGCGGATTTCTCCGCGGCGGTCGCCCGCGCCAACGCCACGGCCTTCGGCCTGTCCGCGGGACTGATCTCGGCCGATCCGGCGCTGTGGGAGCGTTTCTCGACGGAGATTCGCGCCGGCGTGGTCAACTGGAACCGGCCGACCACGGGCGCCGCTTCCAACCGGCCCTTCGGCGGGCTGGGGGAATCGGGCAACCATCGCCCGAGCGCCTTCTATGCGGCCGATTACTGCGCCTATCCGATGGCGAGCTTCGAGGCAGAAGCGATCGAGGCGCAGCCGGTACCCGGCCTATAGGCATTGCCGGTCCCTTGTCAGCCGATCAAATGCTCGCCCAAAATGCGAAACGCCGGATGGGCGGTCTGGTAGGGGCCGTTCGACCACAGCAATTCAGGAGCCGCGCGCGATGATGGGAATTCTACGGGATCAGGTCCGGGTGATCCTGAACGATTTCGGCGTGGCGGCATCGGCGCTGGAAGGAGGGCCGCTGGTGGCGACCTCCCCCATCTCCGGCGAGGCGCTGGCCGAGCTGACGGTGCACACGGCCGGGGATTGCGACGCCGCGGTGGCGGCGGCCGTGGCTGCGTTCCGGCAATGGCGGCTGGTGCCCGCGCCGCGCCGCGGCGAGTTCGTGCGCCGGTTGGGCGAGAAGCTTCGCCTGCACAAGGACGCGCTCGGCCGGCTCGTGACGATCGAGGCCGGGAAGGTCCTGTCCGAAGGGTTGGGCGAAGTCCAGGAGATGATCGACATCTGCGACTTCGCGGTGGGCCTGTCGCGCCAGCTCTACGGCCTGACGATGCCGTCGGAGCGCGCGGACCACCGGCTGGTCGAACAATGGCATCCGGCCGGCCCGGTCGGCATCATTTCCGCGTTCAACTTCCCGGTCGCGGTGTGGAGCTGGAATGCGGCGCTGGCGCTGGTGTGCGGCGATTCGTTGATCTGGAAACCGTCGGAGAAGACCCCGCTGACCGCGCTCGCGGTGCAGGCCCTTTTCGAGCAGGTTGCCGCCGATTTCGGCGACGATGCGCCCCGCGGCCTGTCGCAGCTGCTGATCGGCGGGCGCGAACTGGGCGAGCGGCTGGTCGAGCATCCGGACGTGCCGGTGGTGTCCGCAACCGGGTCGACCCGGATGGGCCGCGAGGTTGGGCGGGTGGTCGCCGCCCGCTTCGGCCGCAGCATCCTCGAACTGGGCGGCAACAACGCCTCGATCGTCACGCCTTCGGCCGATCTGGACCTCGCATTGCGCGCGGTCGCGTTCGGGGCGATGGGCACGGCGGGCCAGCGCTGCACCACGCTCCGCCGGCTGATCGTCCACCAGGACATCGCCGACGATTTCGTCGCGCGGCTGCGCAAGGTCTATGCCGGGGTGACGGTGGGCGATCCGCTCCATGGCAATGCCCTGGTCGGCCCGCTGATCGATCGCGGCGCATTCGAGGCGATGCAGGCGGCGCTGAATGCGGCGAGCGACGCCGGCGCCCGCGTCCATTTCGGCGAACGCCTGCCGATCGGAGACGGCGATGCCTTCTATGTTCGCCCCGCCCTGGTCGAGGCCGATCGGCAGGACGGGCCCGTGGTGCAGGAGACCTTCGCGCCGATCCTCTACGTCCTGCGCTATTCCACGCTAGACGAGGCGATCGCGCTCCAGAACGGCGTGCCGCAGGGCCTGTCCTCCTCGATCTTCTCGACCGACATCCGCGAAGTGGAGCGGTTCCTCTCGGCGGCCGGATCGGATTGCGGGATCGCCAATGTCAACATGGGGCCGTCCGGCGCGGAAATCGGCGGCGCGTTCGGCGGCGAGAAGGAAACCGGCGGCGGCCGCGAAAGCGGCAGCGACAGCTGGAAGGCCTATATGCGGCGCCAGACCAACGCCATCAACTATGGCCGCTCGCTGCCGCTGGCGCAGGGCGTGCGCTTCGACCTGGAGGTGTGAAATCCGCACGGAACGCTCCGGCGGCGCGCTCCGTGACGCTTATGTGTAAAAACGCCCGTCCTCCCCGCTAAGCAGCGCAGGCCCCGAGCATCGAAGATCGAACCATTACGGCGCGTTCGATTGCCGATGCTATTGGGAGGGCATGAAGATGGCGGGAAAGAAAGACCGGCTACTATTTTGCGCGACGTCGCTGGCGGCCCTGTTCGCGCCAGCGGGCGCCATGGCACAGGAGGCGGCGGACCCGCCCTCCCAGGCCGATATCGTCGTGACCGCGCAGCGACGGGCGCAGAACGTCGTCGACGTGCCGCTGACCGTCAACGTCCTGTCCGGATCGGAGCTGACCAAGCGCAACATCACGTCGCTGCAGGATATCGCCGACAACGTGCCCGGCCTGGACGTCTTCTCGCAGGGCGGCGGCAAGCAACTGATCCAGATCCGCGGCATCAACAGCCTCAGGGGCACCTCGTCGCTCGTCGGCATCTATCTCGACGAAACGCCGCTCACCGGATCGCAGGACGGCTTCTACCCGGTCTATGCCGACGCGGGGGCGCTCGACCTGGCCCGGGTCGAAGTGCTGAAGGGGCCGCAGGGCACCTTGTTCGGCGAAGGAGCGATGAGCGGCGTCATCCGCTACGTCACCAACGACCCGAAGCTCGACCGGATCGGCGGCACCGTCGACTATTCCCTGTTCGCCACCGATGGCGGGCGCGCTTCCGCCCAGGTGAAGGCGGCGCTCAACCTGCCCCTGTCGGATACGCTCGCAGTGCGTTTCGCCGGCGAGTATCAGAACAATGGCGGCTGGCTGGACAATGTCGGCACCGGTGCCAGGAACGTCAATTCCAACCAGATCTATGACGGGCGCGTCAAATTGCTGTGGCAGCCGGACTCGCGGCTGCGCGTCGTCGGCATGGTCGACATCCGGCACAATGACGAGGATTCACCCTCCTACGCCAATATCCTGCCCTATGAGAAAGGGCTGTATCGCCACGCCATCGATCCCCATGGCCGGACGAGCGGCGTGTCCGAGCTCGACCTCTACAGCCTGCGCGTGGAATATGACCTCGGCTTCGCCGAGCTGATGAGCAACACCGCGCACAGCCGGCGCTACAGCAACAGCAATCTCGACCAGATCTACTACGCCACCAACGATCCGGCGGCGCCGATCGTGCTGGAGATCGCCAACACGCGCTATCTCAACAAGCAGTCGATCACGAGCCAGGAACTGCGCCTGACCTCCAAGGGGGACGGCCCGTTCAAATGGGTGCTGGGCGGCATCTACAAGGACGACGACCTGCTGCGCCATTTCCTGGACGGCGCGGAGCTGCTCTATCCGCCGTCCACCACCGTCACCATCCTCCAGGAGCCGATCAGGACGACCTCCAAGTCCTGGGCGGTCTATGGCGACGCCTCCTATTCGCCGTTCCGCCGGCTCGAGATCGGCGGAGGCCTGCGCTATTCGCACGACGACCGCAGCTTCACCGACGGCACCCTGCCGACCGCTTCCGGCACCTTCTCGCGGGTGACCTATCGCGCCTTCGTGAAATACGACGTCGCCCGCGACGCAAACCTGTATTTCAACGTCGGCAACGGCTTCCGCAGCGGCGGTTTCAACGCGGTGGTCAACCCCGCCTTCCCGCCCCCGCTGACCTATGCGCCCGAACGCTCGATGGCCTATGAGGCCGGCTTCAAGGCGAGCCTGCTCGACGGGAAGCTGGGCGTGAATATCGCGGCGTTCCAGCAATATTATCGCGGCCAGGTCTATGATCGCGTCGTGCTGACGCCGGTGTTCCTGCAATATACCGCCAATGGCGGCAACACGCGGATCCGGGGCGTGGAATGGCAGCTGACCGCCAGTCCGGTGCGCGCCCTGCGGCTGTCCGCCAGCGGCACGGTGATGGGATCGGTGTTCGTCGCCTCTACCCCCGAGGCGGAAGTGGATTTCCCGCCCGGCACCAGCCCGCTCGCGCTGCCCAAATATTCGATCCAGCTCGGCGCCAACTATGCCTTCCGCTGGGCGGCCTCGGTTCCCGGCTATCTCGATATCGATTTCAACCACAAGGACGAGCTGGTCGGCGGACAGGGCGTCACGCGCATCGTCACCGGGCCGCAATCCTTCCTGGGGGCCAGCCTGGGCGCGACGGTGGAAGGGCTGGACATTGCGATCTTCGCGCGGAACCTGTTGAACGAGCATTCGCCCTATTACCCGACGCTCGGCGGGATCGGCGCGGTGCCGCGGCCGCGGCAGATCGGCATCAGGCTCGGAAAGTCGTTCTAACCAAGCGGAGGGCCGCCCGTGTACCCGATCGACGTCGCCGCCCTTCTCCTGCTCGGCTCGGCCGCCGCCCTGTCCGCGATCGGCCGGCGGCGGCCCGCGCTGCTGGCGGCGCTGGCCGCGCTTGGAACATCGCTGGCGGCGCTCGCCCTGTACCATTGGCAGGCGGCTCCGGCGACGGCGATCGCAGCCGTCGCGACGGCCTGTCTGTGGCACGGCCCCGCCTGGCGAAGGCGCTGGATGCGGATCGCGGCGCACACCGCGTTCGCGCTGGGCATCCTGGGTGCGGCGATCCCCTATTACCTGTTCCCGCTCTTTTCGCTGCCCGCGCCGGACGGCCGCTATCCGATCGGGACGACGCGCATCGAGCTCATCGACGCCGGCCGGCATGGCGTGCTGGAGGACGGAGCGGCCGAACGGCGCCGCGTGACGGTGCAGCTCTGGTACCCTGCCTCGCCCGGGGGCCATCATCCCCTCGCGCGCTATCTGCCGCGCGACACCGTCGCGACCGATGCGGGGTCGATCGCGCGCAACGCCCTGCATCGCTCGTTCGAGCTGCTGCATCTCGTCGCCGTCCCGACTCATGCGCGGCTGGATGCCGAACCGGCGGGAAGCGGCCATCCGCTGTTCGTCTTCAACCATGGCTATACGATGTACCCGGCACAGAACACGCCATTGTTCGAGCGTCTGGCGAGCCATGGCTATGTCGTGGCCAGCATCGGCCATCCCTATGATTCCGCGCGACAGCAATTCGCCGACGGATGGAGCCGCGAGACCACGCCGCTGGTGGTGTCCCCGGCAATGATCGAAGCCCTGGGCGCGCTGGTGCAGGACCAGAGCGCCAAGGGCTGGCGCCGGCGCTTTCCGGCCTATGCCGAGGCCGCGGCGAAGGACCGGCTGATGCGCAGCACCGAGGCATGGCTGGCCGATACCCGCTTCGCCCTGGCCACCCTCCAGCGCGGCCGGCCCTCGCCGCTCGCCGCGCGGATCGCAAGCTCGACGGATTTCTCGCGCCTGGCGTTCGGCGGCATGTCGTTCGGCGGCGGGATCGCGGCGCAAGCCTGTGTGCAGGAACCGCGGTGCCGTGCCGCGATCAGCCTGGACGGCGTGACCTATGACCCCAGGATGTTCGATCGCGCCGCCGGCCGGCCGATGCTGTGGCTGCAATCCGACTGGCCGCGATATCCGCTCTATCCGAACCAGCCGCGCGATCCCCGCACCCATCCGATGGACTTCGCGTTCCGATCCTGGGCGGCTCCTGCGGCGCCGGACGATTTCCGGTTCCGGATCGAGGGGTCGGGCCATCTCGCCTTCACCGACCTGATCCGGATGTTCCGCCATCGCACGCCGCCCGCCCTCTACGGCACCATCCCGGCGGCCGAGATGGACGGCGTGATCGGCGACTTCTCGCTCGGCTTCCTGGACCGGTTCGTCGAAGGAAGGGACACGGGCTTCCCGCAGGCCCAGCAATCGCGATATCCCTCGGCGGTCCGCCACCTGCCTGGAACGGGCGCTCCGCGCTAGGTTGAGAACTCAAACAAATATCTGATTTTACGTCGTCATCCCCGCGCGGGCGGGGATCCAGAGCCAGGCGCGGAGCCGAGGTGACGGGGTGCTGTCCTCTCCGGACGGCGTTCGCGTGGTGGTGCCGATATCCCGCATTACCCTGGATCCCCGCCTGCGCGGGGATGACGATTGAAGGAATATGAGAGGGAGCGCCCTTCGAGCCGCTCAGTTCAACAGGACGTCGAGGATGCGATCGACGCCGTGCCGGATCGGATCGCTGCAGGGCAGCCCCGTCTGCGCTTCGATATCCCGGATCGCGGCGTCGATCGCGGCGGGTTCCATGCGCGAGGTGTTGACGCTGATCCCCACCACGCGCGCCTCCGGATTGGTCAGCTGCGCCGCGGCGACGTTCATGTCGATGCAGCGCCGCAAGTCGGGCACCCCATAGTCGAAGCCGAGCAGATGGGTGCGAACCGGTTCGTGGCACACCACCAGCGCGTCGGGCTGGCTGCCATGGATCAGCCCCAGCGTGACGCCGGCATAGGCCGGATGGAACAGCGAGCCCTGGCCTTCGATCACGTCCCAATGATCCGGCGCGGCATCGGGCGACAGCCATTCGGCCGCGCCGGAGATGAAGTCGGCGATCACCGAATCGATCGCGACGCCGCGCCCGGAGATCATGATGCCGGTCTGCCCCGTCGCACGAAAATCGGCATCGACCCCGCGCGCGCGCAATCCCGCCTCCAGCGCCAGCGCAGTGTATTTCTTGCCGACGGCGCAATCGGTGCCGACCGTCAGCAGCCGCTTGCCGGAGCGCTTGCGCCCCGAGCCGGGCAGGAAACCGCGATCGGGCTGGCGAAGATCGAGCACCGCGCGCCCCGTCCGGTCGCGGGCTTCGGCGATCGCCGGGATGTCGTTGAGACGCTGGTGCATCCCCGCGGCAAGGTCCAGCCCCTGTTCCAGCGCGTCGACCATGGTCGCGACCCAATGCTCGGGAATGAAGCCGCCGACATTCACCACGCCGACGATCATGGTCCGCGCGCCCGCCCGCGCGGCCTCGGCGGGAGTCATCTCGGCGATGCCGAGATCGACCGTGCAGCCAGGCAGCCGGTGCTGCGCCAGCACGCGTTCGCGGCGCCATTGATTGACTCCCGCGGCGGTCTTGGCCGCGCTGAATTCCTCCACGTCGCCTAGGAAAAGCAGATATGGTGCCTGCATCGTCATCCCCGTTTCATTGCCAGAAGACGATGCGGGATGGCGCAGCGCGGCGCAGACCGCTTTGCCATTCCGGGCCCGCCATTAGCCATCACGGTGCCCGCGGAAGGAATCGCGAACTGGCGCGCCTCGACGGCTAAACGGGCAGGTTCGGAATGGTCTCAAATCATCGCCGTCAATCAATGTGGGACGGACGACGCAACCGATGCAGGATATCGCGGAACAGACACCCCTGGCGCCACGAACGACGATGGCATGGGAAATCGGCCGCCTCGACGCGCATGACCAGGCCGCGCTCGTCCGCCGGGGCGAGGTGTCGGCGCGCGAATTGTGCGAGAGCGCGATCGTGCGGATCGAAGCGCTCGACGGCGCACTGAATGTCATCACCCATCGCGATTACGATGCCGCGCTGGCCCGCGCCGACCGTGCCGCCGGGCCGATGGCGGGCGTGCCGTGGCTGCTCAAGGACGGGCTCGACTATCGCGGCATGCCGAACCGCAGCGCCAGCCGCCTTCATCGCGATGCCGCGCCGGGCGATGTCGACTTTCCCTTCACCCGGGCCTTTGACGATGGCGGCCTGGTCGCGCTGGGCAAGACCAACGCGCCGGAATTCGGCCTGCTGCCGACCACCGAACCGCTGCTCTACGGGCCGGCCCGCAATCCATGGGCGCCGGAGCGCTCGCCCGGCGGATCCAGCGGCGGCGCGGCCATCGCGGTGGCGACCGGCATGGTGCCCCTGGCCCATGCGGCGGATGGCGGCGGATCGATCCGCATCCCGGCCTCGTGCTGCGGCCTGATCGGCCTGAAGCCGGGGCGCGGCGCAACCCGGCGCGCCCGTGCGCCGCACCTGATGGAGGACCTGCTCGCCTGCGACATGCTGCTCGCCCGCAGCGTGCGCGACGTGGAATGGGCGATGGGCATGGTTGCCGCGAACGCGCCCTCGCCTGCGCCTCGCCGCGAGAAGGGGTTGCGCATCGCGGTGGTCACGACCAACCTGAACGGCGACCAGCCCCATCCCGACGTGCTCGCCAGCACCCTGCGCAGCGCGCGGCTGTGCGAGGAACTGGGCCACCATGTGTTCGAGGCGCCGCCGCCCTATGACGGCCCGGCGGTGATGGTGGCGTTCAAGGCGATCTGGGCCTATCTGGCGCGCGACGTGCTGCAATCGGCCCGTGCGCGTTTCGGCGCCGCCGCAGACGGTGCCGTCGAGCCCTGGACGCTGGGGCTGGGCGAATGGGCGGGCGGCGCCGCGATCGACGATGTCGACCATCTGTTCCGCGCGACCGAGGAGGCCCGCCGCGCACTGGACTCCGCGTTCGGCGATGCCGATGCCATCCTGTCGCCGGTGCTCGGCCTTCCCGCGCTGCGCATCGGGGAACTGGCCCCGGACGCGGATTTCGATCACATCATGCAGCTGATGTTCGATTATGTATCCTACACGCCCTTGCACAATCTGACCGGCCATCCGGCAATGTCGCTGCCGGTCCAGCCGGGGCCGGACGGCGTACCGATCGGCACGATGTTCGCCGCGCGGCGCGGCGGCGAGCCGCTGCTGCTCGACCTGGCCCGCCAGCTCGAGCAGGCCGCGCCGTGGCAGGATCGCTGGCCCGGCTGCGTTCCCGGCGCGAAGATGGGCTGACCCGCGATGGCCGACCCGCCCCCGCCCGAGATCCTCTCCCGGAGCCTGCACGACATGCTGGCGCAGCTTCGCGACCCGGCCGCCGCGGAGGGGCTCTCGACGCGGAAGTCGGACGGCTGGAGCCATCCGACACCTGGCGGCCTCGGCTTTCGCTACGAATATGACAGCAATGTCGCCAAGGGCGGATGGGAATTCTACGAGCTGCACAACGGCGTCTGCGTCGCCCTGGTCAACATGGTGGCGCGCCGCCAGCTCGCCCGAAGCCACCGGTGCGACGATTATCTCGCCTTGTCGGCGGTGCTCAACGGCAATGTCCGATTGACCGATGCGGCGGGCACCGACGGCGAGCTCGCCGATGGCTATTGCACCATCTACGGCACGGGCGGCGGGCGCAGCTTCGACACCGTCTACGAGGCGGGTGACCATCTGCGCTGGGTTACCCTGTACTTCGAACGCGGGCGCTTCTTCGAGCTTACCGGCCTGACGGAGAGCGACATCCCCGCCGATCTCGCCCAGTATGTCCGCAACGGCGGCGACTATCCGGTCCGCAACGTGCCGCTGTCGGAGCTCGCCTCGCTCACCGCGCATCAGCTCATCTCGCCGCCCTTCGCCCGCGCCTTTCGCGGCGCGTTCATGTCCGCCAAGGCGCTGGAGCTCGCCTGCCACATCCTGTTCGGCCTGTCCCAGCCGGACAGCGAGCAGTTCGGCGGCCGATTCGAAGCGGAGGATCACCGGCGGCTCAAGCGGGCGATGCAGATCATCCGCGACAATATCGACCAGCAGATCAGCATCCATGAGATCGCCGAGATGGTGGGGATGACGCGCCACCGCCTGCAGATCGGCTTCCGCATGATCTATGGCGAGACGGTGGGCCGCATCCGCGACAAGCTGCGCATGGAGCTGGCGCTCGACCTCATCCGCGATTCCAGGATGTCGATGATGGAGATCGCGCTGGAGACCGGATATGAGCATGCGGCAAGCTTCACGCGCGCCTTCAAGGCGGCGTTCGGCGTCTCGCCGATCCAGATGCGCAAGGTGGCGAACGACGAGCTGCGCGTGCGGCACCTGGCCTCCAGCCTGAAGCGCGGCGCCAAGCCGGCGAGCGAAGGGGATGACGATGCGGCCTGAGGCGCGCGGGGCGAGGATCCCGCGGGGCGCGATCGTGCTGCTGCTGAGCGCGATCTACGCCGTCAATTACATCGACCGGCAGATTCTCGCGATCATCCTGGAGCATATCAAGCACGAGTTCCGGGTTTCCGACACGCTGCTCGGGCTGCTGGTCGGCCCGGCCTTCGCGCTGTTCTACGCGACGCTGGGCATGCCGATCGCGCTGGCCGCCGACCGGATGAGCCGGTCGCGGATCATCATCGCCTCGCTCGCCTGCTTCAGCGCGATGACGCTGGCATGCGGGCTGGTCGCGCGCTTCTGGCAGCTCGTCGTCGCGCGGATGCTGACGGGCGTCGGCGAAGCCGGCACCGGGCCGGCCTCGCAATCGATCATCTCCGATCTCTACGGCCCGTCCGAACGGGCGACGGCGCAGGCGATCTACGCCACCGGCGTCAATGTCGGGCTGATGATCGCCTTCTTCGCGGGCGGCTGGATCGCCGACGCCTATGGGTGGCGCGCGGCCTTTGTCGCCGCCGGCGTGCCCGGCCTGCTGCTCACCCTGCTGGCGATGGCGGTCCTGCGCGACCCGCCCCGGCCCGCGCCGGTGCAATCGCCATCGCCCACCGCCGCGCGGCTCGGCTTCCTGTGGCGGCAGCGCTCCTATCGCTACATCGTGCTGGGAACGGCGATGAGCGCCTTTTCCGGCTATGGCATCACGGCCTTTGTCCCCGCCTTCCTGATCCGCTCGCATGGCATGGGCTCGACCGAGGTGGGCCTGACATTCGCGCTGATCGTCGGGCTGGGCGGCGGGTTGGGCACCTATGCCTCGGGCCGGTTCGCCGACATCGCCGCGCGGCGCGGCGGCATCCATCGCAACCTGCTGGCGCCGGCCATCGCCGCCGTCATCTCGATTCCCTTCTGGGTGCCGTTCTTCCTGGCCGGCAACGTCGCGATCGCGATCGCGGCGGCGGTCATCCCCGTCTCGCTCAGCGCCGCGTTCATCGGGCCGTGCATCGCGACGATCCAGACGATCACGCCGCCGGCAATGCGCGCGCGCGCCGCGGCGATCCAGCTGTTCGTCGGCAATCTGATCGGCCTCGGCCTCGGCCCGCTGGTGATCGGGGTGCTGAGCGACCTGCTGCGGCCGGTGTTCGGCGCGGATTCGCTGCGATACGCGATGTTCGCCGGCGTGGCAGCGGCGGCGGCCTCGATCCCCTTCTACCTGGTTGCCGCCCGCCATGTGCCCCAGGACCTGGAACGGCTGGACGGGCTGGACTAGCTGCCGCGCCGCAGCAGCCGCCCGGCGCAGTCGCCGGTCGCGCCTTTCGCCTCGCTATAGGCCAGCCGCCCGTTCACCCAGGTCGCGACGACGCCCGCCGACAAGCGGGTCGGAGCGGCGAAATCCGCACGGTCGATGATGCGCGATGCGTCGAACAGGGTGAGATCGGCATAGGCGCCCGCCGCCACGATCCCGCGGCCGGCTATCCCGAAGGTGTCGGCGGTCAGCCCGGTCATCTTGTGGACGGCGGTCTCGATCGGGAACAGCCCCAGATCGCGCGCATAATGGCCCAGCACGCGCGGGAACGTGCCCCACAGGCGCGGATGGGGCCGCTCGTCATGCGGCAGCCCGTCGCTGCCGATCATCGCCAGCCGGTGCGCCATGATGCGGCGCACCTCGTCCTCGTCCATCGAGAAATAGACTGCCCCCGCCGGCACCAGGCGCGCCGCCGCCGCCTGCAACGGAACCCGCCATTCGGCGGCGATCGCCGCGAGCGACTGTCCGGCGCGGTCCGGATGCGGCACCGACCAGCTCACCACCGTCTCGATATCGGGGCGCACCCATTCGGGGCGCAGCACGGTGCTGGATGCGCAATAGGGATAGACGTCCAGGCCGATGGGATGGTGGGCGGCGCAGGCGTCGATCATCGCCAGCGTCGCACGCGACTTGCCGAAATTCTCCGGGGCAGTGCATTTGTGATGGCTGATGACGATCGGCAGGCCGCCGGACACGCCGATGTCGATCGCTTCCGCGACCGCCGCCTCGACTGCGTTGCCCTCGTCGCGCAGATGCGTGACGTAGAGCCCGTTCCGCGCCGCCGCGCACCGGGCGAGCGCAACCAGTTCGTCCATCTCCGCGCCGCTGCCGGGAGCATACCAGAGCCCGGTCGACAGGCCTGCCCCGCCCTGTTCGAGCGCCTCGGCCAGCCGGGCCGCCATCCGCCCGACTTCCGCGGCGGTCGCCGCCCGCCCGGTATCTCCCCCCATCGCCTCGACCCTGAGCGGCATGTGGCCGACCAGCGCCAGCGCGTTCACCGCCGGCGGGGCCTCCGCCAGCTGCCCGGCATAGGCGGCGAAGCTGGGGAAGCGCCACCAGCGCGCGTCGCCGAGCAGGTCGAGCGGCGCGGGCGGGCGGCTGTCGAACGCGACCGGGGCCAGGCTGATCCCGCAATTGCCGACGATCACCGTCGTGACTCCCTGCGACAGCTTGCACAGCATCGCGTCCGCACCGCCGAGGATCAGCCGGTCGTCATGCGTATGCGCGTCGATGAAGCCCGGCGCGAGCGTGAGCCCCGCCGCATCGATCTCCTCCCGCGCCGCGCCGATATTCCCGCCGATCGCGACTATTCGGTCACCCTCCACCGCGACATCCGCGACGGTGCCCGCCGCACCGGTGCCGTCGATCACCAGCGCGCCGCGAATGGCAAGGTCGATCACGCCTCCGCCTCCAGCCGATCGGCGTTCATAGCCTCCACCCAGCGGATCAGCGCGTCATCCCCCAGATGGTCGAGCGTCTCGCGGACCACCGGCGGCGGTTCGTCCTGGGCAAGCTTGAACCGCGCATCGACCTTCAGGATCGTCGCCGTGAACCCGATCACGCGATCGCGCAGCGCGGCGTAGCGGTGCGCGATCTCCGCCACGCGCCAGCGCTCCGGGCGGCCCTGCTCCATCTGGTGGACCAGCAGGTTGATCGCGCGATCGGTCAGATCCTCGCGCAGGGTGATGTCGGCGGTGAGCGTCGCGTTGACATAGATCCATGTCGGCGCCGAATCCCGATCGGCGTACCAGCTCGGCGAGACATAGGCATTCGGCCCCTGGAACAGGATCGCCGCACGCGGCCGATCGCCGAGGCGCGCCACCAGCGGGTTCGTGCGCGCCATATGGCCCAGCAACAGCATCCCGCCATCCTCCGGCGGCAGCGGCAGCGGCAGCAGCGGCAGCTGGCTGCTCAGTATCTCGCCGGCTGGATCGACGCTCACCAGCCATGCCAGCGGGCACGTGCGCAGCAGTGTGGCGACATCCTCCGGCGAACGGGGCGCGAAAGGCGAATGCACTCGATGTTCCTCCGGATGCCAGGCCGGAGAGACAGCCACATCGCGCCGCGCCCCGCTTTGCAATCCGACCCGCGAATTCGCGAAACCGCGCGCCGGACTGCAAAGCCGGCCCGCGCCGCGCCTCTATGCCGGCAGCAGGGAGGAACCGCGATGAAAGTGGATGCACGAGCCGAACAATGGGAGATGGCGGAGCCGTTCCGCATCTCCGGCGAGACGTTCACCCATGCCGAGATCGCCGTGGTCACGATCGAGGATCGCGGCATCATCGGCCGCGGCGAGGCATGCGGCGTCTATTATCGGGGCGACACCTCGGCGCGGATCGTCGAGCAGGTGACGCGGCTCGCGCCGATACTCGCGGAAGGCATCGATCGCGCCGCGCTTCAGCGCCTGCTGCCGGCCGGGGGCGCACGAAACGCGCTCGACGCCGCGCTCTGGGAAATCGAGGCGGGCCATGCCGGAAAGCCGGTATGGCAGCTTGCCGGCCTGTCCGGGACACGGTCGCTCCCCACCGTCTTCACGATCGGCATCGCTTCGCCGGGGGAAATGGCGCGGAAGGCGGCGGGCATGGCGCACGCGCGCCAGATCAAGCTGAAGCTGGAAGGCAATGGCGAGGACGGGGAACGGGTCAGGGCGGTGCGCGCGGCTCGCCCCGATGCCGCGATCGCCGTCGATGGAAACCGCGGCTTCGATCCGGATGGGCTCGATGCGATCATGCCGATATTGCGCGCGGCCGGCGTGACGCTGATCGAACAGCCCTTCGCGATCGGGCGAGATGCGGACCTGCGCCATGTCGACCGCGCCATCCCGATCGCGGCGGACGAGAGCGTCCAGGACAGCGACGATCTCGAGGGGCTGGTCGGCCTGGTCGACCTCGTCAACATCAAGCTCGACAAGTGCGGCGGCCTTACGCACGCGCTCGAAATGGAACGCAATGCGCGCCGCATGGGCTTCCGCGTCATGGTCGGGAACATGACCGGCACGAGCTGGTCGCAAGCCCCCGCCTTCATCCTCGGCCAGCGATGCGACCTTTGCGACCTGGACGGGCCCACGTTCCTCGCCCGGGATCGCACGCCGGGCGTCCGCTATGCCGACGGCCTGATTCATTGCCCGGATGCGATTTGGGGCGGCGGGCGCCGACGCGAACCGTAGCAACCGCGGCAAGAGAGGCGGCTATGCCGGTGCGCCTGCCCGGGATACAGCCCGAATGCGGCCCGGCGCCGCGCATCGCCCACATACGGGAAACGGATATGGATTTCTCCCTGCTCCAGCGCACCAGCAAGATCGTCGACGAATGGCGCTATCCGGCGGCCGAACCCCTTAGGAACGGGCTGTTGCAGGTCGATCACGATCCCGATCATCGCCTCTATTGGGAGGAATATGGCAATCCGGCCGGCGAGCCGGTCATCGTGCTCCATGGTGGCCCGGGTGGAGCCTGCGCGCCCGTCATGGCGCGCTATTTCGATCCCGGACGCTATCGGATCGTCCTGTTCGACCAGCGCGGCTGCGGCAAGAGCGAGCCGACCGTCGCATCCGCCGGCCCCGCGGTCGCGCTCGCCAACAACGCGACCCCGCATCTGATCGAGGACATCAACCGGTTGCGCGCGGCGCTGGGCATCGAGGGAAGGATGCACGTGTTCGGCGGAAGCTGGGGCAGCACGCTGGCAATGGCCTATGCGATCGCCCACCCCCATCACTGCGCCAACCTGATCCTGCGCGGCATCTTCCTGGGCGCGGCGGAGGATCTCGACTTCATGTATCAGGGCAATGCGGCGACGTTCGAGGATGCTCCGTTCGCCCTCACCGCGCCGGGCGCCTATGTCAGCTATCCCGAAGCGTGGCGCCGGTTCCTGGCCCCGATCGCCCCTGCCGAGCGCGGCGACGTAATGAAGGCCTATAAGGCGATCTTCGACCGAGTGCCGTCGACGAAGCAGGAGCGCGAGCAGCAATTGGCGGCGGCGCTGGCATGGTCGATCTGGGAAGGCACCATCTCCAATGCGATCCCCGACGTCGACGACAGCGGGAAGTTCGGCGAGGATGTGTTTGCCCTGTGCTTCGCGCAGATCGAAGCGCATTATTTCGCCAACGGGCTGTTCCTGGAACCTGACCATCTCGTCCGCAACGCTGCCACGCTGGCGAGCATCCCGGTGCATATCGTCCATGGGAGGTTCGACCTGGTCTGCCCGCTGACCCAGGCCTCGCGGCTGGCCGCCGCCTTGCGGGAAGCCGGCACCGAACCCGCGACCTTCGTGGTGACGAATGCGGGGCACAGCGCGATGGAACGCGAGAACGCACTCGCGCTGACTGCGATCATGGATGGTCTGCCCCCGCTCGATTGACCGCCAGCGGGCGCCGAGGCGCCTTTCGGCCCTGAATCGATTTGCAGACGATCGACCGCTATCTCGCTGTAAGGAAACATGTTTCCTTCGCGGCAACGCCTCCGCACGGCTAACGCCCCCCGGGAAATCCCCCACGGCCTAGCATGTTGGAGCGCTGTAAGGCGGAAGGCATCGGGCGGGTTCCGCCGGATAGCTGTAAGCCTTCCCCCATGTCCTAATCCGGCCACCAGCAGTCGCTGGGACGGTAGGAGATGTATGATGAAGATTATTGCAATCGGCGCAGCAGCCCTGGCGGTACTCACGGCCGCTCCGGCCCTCGCCCAATCGTCGGGCTCCGGCAACATCGGCGGAGGTATCGGCGTGGGTGTCGGCGGTTTCACCAATGGCGGCATCAATACCGACTCGCTGAGCAGCACCAGCACCAGCGGAGTCAGCGGAACCATCAACAACGAGCTGTCGGCGTCGTCCGGCAGTGGTTTCGGCGGTACGATGAACATCAACAGCCTGCCCGGCGGCACCAGCTATGCGGTGGTCGGCGGAGTCGGTGACGCCGGCACCTCGATCAGCTCCAGCGTGAGCCCCTCGGGCGTCGGATCGATCACCAGCAACAGCTACAATGCCGGCGTCTATGGCGGCCTGACGCACGGAAACGCCGCGTTGAACATGCAGGTGATGAACTTCGGCGAGAGCGCCGGCGACTACAAGTTCACCGCCAACTTCAATGCGTCTAACACCACCAACGTGAATGCAGCGAGCATCGACTGGAACGCCGCAGGAGCAGTGGGACTGGTGGGGTTCGGGTTCGGCTCGCTGGGCTGGACCGTCGAATAGGAGGCTTACAGGCGGGGCGGCAGCCGCCGTCCCGCCTCCCTTTCCGTTCAGGAGTTCGATCATGAAGCACCTAGCAGTCGCGGCGACCCTCGTCCTGATGGTCAGTGCCACAGCCGCCAACGCCCAGCAGAACACGTCGGATACCGCCACGACCAACAGTGCGGTGACCGTCGAGGCGATCACCGGTCCGGTCAGCGAGGCTCCGGCCCACGAGACCGTCACCTATAGCGGGCATGAGTGGACCACCCCGAGCGTCCAGGGCAGCTATTTCGCCGGCGCCAATCCCTGCCTCATCGGCACGGGCGGCGGCATTGCGGGCGGGCCGATCGGAATCAACCTCAATTTCGGCCGCAGCGACGAAGGCTGTACGCGCAGGTCCGATGCCGCGGCATGGCATGCGATGGGCTTCGACAATGTCGCGGTCGCCCGGATGTGCCAGGATCGCAAGAGCGCCGATGCATTCTTCGCTGCCACGGGCACGACATGCCCCGGCGCCGATCCCGGCCGCTATCGGGCCGCCGATGGCAGCAAGGCGCCCATGGCCATGCTCGTCGCGAACAGCCGCGCGATCCCCGGGAACCCCAATGCCGGGCCGGTGGACCTGAACAATCCGGCGGTACAGGCCGCGATCCACGAGGAAGCCGCGCGCCTGGCACGCACGAACGCCTTCGCGCCGCAAGCGCCCAAGGGCATGCTTCCGCCGCCGCCGCCGCCGCTGCCCCAGCAATAGGGGCGGCAACGGGCCTTGTCTCAACCGGCGATGATGAAGGGAATGTCGAGGTGACCTTGGAGACCGAACCGGAACGCCAGCTGGATCATATGGGCGCGGTTGCGGGCACGAAGCTTCAGGCGAATGTTCTCGACGTGGCGATCCACGGTCTTCGGACTGATCTCGAGCCGTCTGGCGATTTCCTTCGCACAGAAACCGCCGGCGGCGAGATCGAGGACCTGCAGTTCGCGGGGAGTGAGATGGTCATAGGAATGCGCTCGTTCTTCCATGGTGCATTCTCCGATACTGGCCTCGCGCATGGTGCTTCCCTGAAGATCCAGCCATGCCGAAACTCGGCCAGCCCCTCGTGGGCGAGGCTGCTTACTCCAACCTTACGGGTATATGTCGGCCGATTGGGCGCTGTCTCAAATCCGCACAGGCCCCGCGCGGCCTTTCCGGGGGACACGGTCGGGGAATGGCGGAATTCCGCACTATCCCGGCCCACCGGGCAGCCATGTGGCTAGGGAGTTTTCCGGAGGGCGACAGCCGCCCCGTCACCACGCGAAGCCGCTTGTCGACGCGGCGCAACGCTACGATAGTCGTCCTCATGAGGTACACGCCATCCTGTCCGGCAATGGGACAGATGAAAGCCGTGGCGAAGGCGATGATCGAGCACGGCCACGTGGATACCGATCCGGCGCTTCCGACCGACCGCGCGCCCGCCGATACCTTCACCGGCGATCCTGACGGCATTTTGCCCCCGACATGTTCGGAGACGGATCCTGACTAGATGCGGCCCCTGGCCGCGACGGAGCGAGTTAGATGCGCTTGCTGATCGTAGAAGATGATGCGGACCTCGCCCATGCGATGGTTTCGGCATTTGCGAAGCGCGACGTGCGTTGCGACCTTGCCAGGACCGCGGGCGATGCCGAGCTCCTGATCCAGACCATCAACTATGCGGCCATCGTCCTCGATCTCGGCCTCCCCGACGAGAACGGCCTTGCCCTGTTGCGGCGCCTGCGCGCCTATAAGCGCATGGAACCAATTCTCGTGCTGACCGCACGCGGCGAGGGGGAGATGCGCGTCCAGGGGCTGGATAGCGGTGCCGACGACTATATCGTCAAACCCTTCCTCTTTCCCGAACTGCATGCGCGGATCTGCGCGGTGCTCCGCCGGCAGGGCGGCTATGTCGAACATCTCCTCGCCGTGGGAGACCTGTCGCTGGATACCCGGACCCGCGAAGTGCGGGTGGGAGGCGAGCCTGCCGATTTTTCGGAACGCGAGGCCGAACTGCTCGAGCTGCTGATGCGTCGATCGGGCCATGTCCTCTCCAAGCGCGTCATCGAGGATCAGCTATTCGGCTCGGGGGACATGCTGGGCTCGAACGCAGTGGAAGTGTATATTCACCGGATCCGACGAAAACTGGACAGCGTTGCGGCACAGGTCAGGCTCAAGACCGTGCGCGGCATCGGCTACATATTGCTGAACTCGTGAAGGTTCACTTCCCCAGATCGATGTTCTGGCAGCTGTTCCTGTCTCAAGTCGTTCTCGTGCTGTTTCTGGCGGTGTTCCTGCCCATGTTGCTCGGATATCTTCTGAGCACGACTGCCGATCAGTTCGTAGCGGACAAGCTGAGGCATGAGGCTCTGATCATCGCAACGGGCAGTCCCATAAGATCGCAGGCTGGCGGCTTCACCTTCGAAGGCAGGCTCGGCGTCACCGATACCGGTGGCCTCGACTTCGAGTCCAGTTCGGGCCTGCCTCCGATCCCCCTTGCCGACCTCGAACGTGGCGACACGCCGATATTCTTCAAATATGGTCGCTATGACGTGGTGACTCTCCCGGCCCCCCGGCCCGGGCGCCAGGAATGGATCGTCGTCGCGCAGGATCGAACCTTTCCCAATCATATCGTCGACGATGTGGTCACGACCTTTCTCGAGCGTTCCGGCTGGATCGTTCCGGCCTCCCTGTTCGCCTCGCTGATCATCGGGCTTCTCATCCTGGGTCGCGTGACGGGCAGGTTTCGGCGAATGGCCCGCCAGGCCGATGCGATCGGCCTGGACCATATCGGTCGCCGTCTCGAGCCGACGAGCGTTCCCCTCGAAGCCGTTCCTCTGGTGCACGCCACCAATAACGCCCTCGACCGCCTGGAAGCCGGCTATCGTTTCCAGGGCGAGTTCATCGGCAATGTCGCTCACGAATTGCGTACGCCGCTGGCGCTCATCTCGCTGCGTCTCGAAGCGCTCGACCCTTCTCCCGAACGCGACGCCGTGCAGTTGGGCGTCGAGCGGGCCAATCGCGTGGTCCAGCAGCTGATGGACCTGGCGATCGTGGATCGCCACCATCCAAGGGTCGAGATATTCGATCCCGTGGCGCTTGCCGGCGAAGTGGTCAGCGTGATGGCGCCGCTCGCACTTCGCCGGGATCACGATATCAACTTCACGGCACCCACCGGCGTTCATGCCTGGGTAGAAGGCATAACCGGACTGGTGCAGATCGCGTTGACGAACCTGATCGACAACGCCGTTCGCCACACGCCCGCGGGCTGCACGGTTTCGGTCCGGGTCGAGCAGGACGGCAGCATGGTCGTGGCGGATGACGGCCCTGGCTTCACCGTCGAGATCGTGGCCAAGCAGATCAAGCGCTACCGAAAGGAGGGCGCCAATCGAACCGACAGCGCCGGCCTGGGACTGTCCATCGTGGAGCGGATCATGACGGCCTGCGGCGGCACGCTCGAGATCGACAATCTCGCTCCGAATGGAACGCGATGCGTCGTCAGGCTCCGGGCAGTGCCCCCTCCCCCCGACACCGTCGCCCCCGGCGGCCCGGCAAGGCCACGCAGGAAGCAGGCATGGCAATTCGCCCAGAAATCGATCGTCGTCTCCGACGCCGATCGGGATGCGGGACGAGGCGCCCCAGGCTCGATTTGAAGGCAAGGATCGGAGTGCGGCGGATCGACGCGGCCGGCAGGGCGTTCGCGATGCCGGAAAGATGCGCATATGGCTGACCTGTTCACTCCGCTGCTCGCGGAGGAGCCCGCACGCGAAACCCTTGCCGATGGTGCGATGCTCCTGCGCGGACTGGCACTGCCGTTCGCGCCGGCGCTGATCGAGGCGATCCATGGCATCGCCGCCATTTCGCCCTTCCGGCACATGGTCACGGCGGGCGGCCATGCCATGTCGGTCGCCACGACCAACTGCGGCGCGGCCGGGTGGGTCAGCGATCGGAGCGGCTATCGCTACGACGCGATCGACCCGGAAACCCGCAAGCCATGGCCGGAGATGCCCGAATGCTTCGCGGCGCTGGCGGAACTGGCGGCGATACAGGCCGGCCATGCGCAATTCCGGCCGGACGCGTGCCTGATCAATCGCTATGTGCCCGGCGCGCGCCTGTCGCTGCATCAGGACCGGAACGAGCGGGACTTCGCGCAACCGATCGTCTCGGTTTCGCTCGGGCTGCCCGCCATCTTCCGGTTCGGGGGGATCAGGCGCAGCGATCCGGTACGCAAGTTCGCCCTGCATCATGGCGACGTCGTCGTCTGGGGCGGGCCGGCGCGCCTTCGCTTCCACGGCGTGGCGGAGCTGAAGGACGGCTTCCATGACCAGTTGGGCCGGCAGCGCATCAACCTGACCTTCCGGCACGCCCGCTGAACGCGATCGAGCCCATTGTCGCAGGTTCGAGAGCAAGGACCGGAGTTCGACAAGCCTGAGCGCCCGATATCGATGCTCCCGAGGCACCACAAGGAGCGCATGCCATGACCCTGACAACCTTGGAGAATATGACGGCGCGGGTCGCCGGCCATGATTGGCCGGCCGCTGCCCGGGAGCTGGACGGCCAGGGTTCGGCGATATTGCCCGGGCTGCTCGCGCCGGGAGCGTGCCGCGCGATCGCGGCATCCTATTCCGACGAGAGCCGCTTTCGAAGCCAGGTGCACATGGCCCGGCACGGGTTTGGCAAGGGCGAGTATCGCTACTTCCGCTACCCGCTGCCCGATCTCGTCGGCGAATTGCGCGCGGCGCTATATCCGCGCCTGGCGGGCCTCGCCAATGCGTGGAACGACCGTATGGGCATCGACGTGCGATATCCCGCCGACCATGCATCCTTTCTCGAACGATGCCATGCGGCTGGCCAGCGCCGGCCGACGCCGCTCCTCCTGCAATATGGCCCCGGCGACTATAACTGCCTCCACCAGGATCTCTATGGCGCGCACGTCTTTCCGATCCAGGTGGCGATCCTGCTTTCCGAGCCGGGAGTGGATTTCACCGGGGGCGAGTTCGTGCTGACCGAGCAGCGGCCGCGCATGCAGAGCCGGGCCGAGATAGTTCCGCTGCGGCAAGGCGATGCCGTCGCATTCGCCGTCCATCATCGGCCGGTGCAAGGCACGAGGGGCACGTATCGCGTCAATCTGCGCCATGGCGTGAGCCGCGTGCGGTCCGGCACGCGCCACACCCTGGGGATCATCTTCCACGACGCGACATAGGGCCGGGGCGCCCGCCGCTCAAAGGCAGCGGGGATCCCTGACGGGCGCGTCGCCGCCGCGGGTGAGCCAGCGGCCGTCGGGCGCCCGGTACTTCTCGCCCGCTACGGTGCGGGCGATCAGGTTGCAGCCGGTGACGAACGCCATCTGCTCGACCGTCGAGCTTGCCGCCGCCTGCTGGGTATATTGGCGCTTCCGCTGGATGTTGATGTTGTTCACCATTGCCTGAAGCTCGGCCGTCGGGCTGCCGACGATGCCGAGATAGCCATCGGGCTGCTCGCCGACGAGCCCGGCCTGGCGCGCCGCCTGATAGGCGGGATCCCGCTGCGCGAAGGCAGGCGCGGCGATGGCAACCGCGAGCGCCGCGGCCAGGCTGAAGGTGGGAAGCAACTTGCGCATCAGAATATCCCCGGATGGTCCTGGATTATGGCCTTCGCCTTGTTGTCGAGACGATAGACCACTTCCTGGGTAATCGAAATGTTGAGGTTGATGACGATCGGCTTGTCGGGCGCGGTCACGTTCACGCAACCGCCCGCGAGCATCGCCGGTGCCGCTCCAAGGTACCCGATCCAGTGTGGCAACGCCTGTATCATGCTTCGAAGCTGCATATTCTTGCCTTTCATGGGACAGGGGCGCTTTCTCGGGGCTGAACGGCGGGCTTGGCGCCTTCCTGTGCACGATTCTGCTCCTCGATCAATGACGGCAGGTTGCGCTCGATGAGGCGGCGCGGATCATACCAGGACTGGATGGAGTCCAGCAGCTGGCGGAAGGGCGCGCTGATCCGCACGTTGAACACCAAGGGCAGCCGCGCCAGCCTGCGGATCAGGAAGTTCGATTTCGCGCCCTTGCCCTGGCTCACGCCCGAAAAGCCGATGTCCGTGATCATCTCCCCGGCCAGCGGGCCGTTCATCCGGATGGTGAGATCCTTGTAGTCCAGCGATTTCAGCGCCTGAAACGCCATGTTGCCCCAGAAGCCGACATCCTGCCGCGATACCTCGCCGACATAGGCGATGTGCCCGCCCGTCCGGGCGCGGAGCTCGCCGCCTTCGATCCGCCCGCCCCGCGCGTCGAAGATCATCGGCAGGGTGCCGTCGAACGTTCCGGTGGCATCCAGATTGTCGAAGGCCATCTCCTTCAGGAACAGCGCCGCGTCGGCGCCCTTCACATGGAAGGTGAGCCGCCGCTCGCCCGCCACGTCGAAATCGAGGACGGTGGGATCCAGGACGAGCTCGCCGCCCGCGAAGGGCCAGCGGGCACCTTCCACTCGCACGCGGCGGCTGTCGAGCAGCTGATAGCGCAGCACGCCGCCGCGCACCGGAACGCCCGGATTGATCTCGGCTATATTGGCTGTCTGCCCCGGCGCGCTGCGCAGGTTCAGCAGGTCGGTGAAGTCGAGCTGCGTCGTGAGCCCCTGCACCGGGCCGAAGGCCGCGGCCAGGGCGACATCGGTCGCCGTGAAATGGCCGGTGCTGGCGACCGTGTCGCCCGACCAGCCGAACCGGCCGGTCCCGGCGACGAGCCCGTCCACATCGGCGATCACGCCATAGGTCAGCGAAGTGAGATCGCTGGGCTGAAGGCCGTCCGTATGGAAGCGGATGCCGGGCACGTCGAGCAGGGCCTGTCCTTCCGCGCGGGCCAGGTCATGCGCGATCTTCACCGTCCCCACGGGCAGCTGGTGCTTGGGGCTGACGAATGCGGCTTGTGCGTCGATCTTGCCGTCGTGCAGGCGCAAGCTGCCGTTCGGCGCCGCCAGGGGCTCGAAGCGCGCCGCCGCCTCCGCGTCGGCAAGGGTGAAACTGCCCCGCAGCAAGAAGTCGCCGTTCTCGACATGCCAGCTGCCCTTGCCTTCCGAGAGCTGCAGCGGCACCGCGCCGATCTGGCCGCCGAGCGCGTCGAATTCCCCGCCCAGGCCCGAGCGGAAGCTGCCATCCAGCTGGCCGATATCGAGGCGGGTCGGCCGATCGCCCCCCAGGCGCGCCGCAGCCCTGGTGACGGTGAACCGGCTGGCGGCCAGATCGAGCTGTGCCGCTTCCGCCGCAACGCGCAAGGCACTGTCGCCCACGCTGCCCTTCAGCTCCGGCTGTGCGAGCCGAATACCGCCGGCGAGCCCGTGCGGCCCCCATCGGACCATTGCCGGCCCGAGCGGGCACAGCTTGAGGCGATCGCCGTCCAGGACGGCACCGCCCATCGCCACATGCGAAAAGCCGATCATGCTGCACTGGGGGTTCACCGCGAGCATCTGCGCATCCCAGTGCACCAGGAGTGGCATCGACAGCCCGTCGACGCGCCCGCCGCGCACCGGCCCCGACAAGGTCATGGCGGTCCGTACGTCCCCAGCCGTTCCGCGCAGGCTGAAATCGAGGCCCGAGAGTTCGAGCCGGGCGCCGTCGGCGACATAGGGCCGCACCAGGCCGGTGCCGCGCAGTTCGCGGCTCCCCGGCCGGCGGGACAGGCGGACCGCCGCATCCGGCAGTCCGCCGCCGCCGAGCGAGAGCTGCCCCGCGAGATCGAGCCCGCCATCGCGCAGGTCGAGCCCCAGCCCCGTATCCTGGCCGAAACGCAATCGCGCTCCCGAGCGCGCGGCAAGGTCCAACCGGCGCACGCGGAGCGTGGTCCGATCGGCATGCATCGCGAGCTCGAGAGCCGCGGATCCGCCAAAGGCGCGGCCGGCTTCGCCCATGGCGTGCAGGAGCCGGCGGACCAGCGGCGCGACCGGCGTTCCCTGCCCGACATTGCCATAGCCCGCGACCCGGCCGAGCAGGGACGCGGGCAATGCCGCTCCCTCCAGGGCGACCTCGCCCTGGAACGCAGCGGTTCCGCCGAATGCATAGCGGCCGGATATCGCCGCCGAACCCGCGCTGACCTGCGCGGCGGCAAGCGCGCCGGAGCGCAGCGCGACGCTGCCCTCCGTACGGGCGACATCCCCATCGAACCCGATACCGCCACGCAACCGGCGCAACTGCCCCAAGGGCGAATCCATGGCCGCGGCATCCAGGTCGGCACTGCCCTTCCAGCGTGCCAGCGATGCTTCCAGCGCCGCCCGGACCGCGACACGGAGCTGAGTCACATGGGTATCCGCGCAGGCGATCCGCGCTGCCTGGACCGGGCCGTCGAGGCGCGGTGCCCCGTGCCTGATGCCCACCTGCATCCTGGCCGCGACGCCCTCCAGGGCGCAGTCCGCGATGCGCAGGCGGGAGGCGTCGGCCCGCAGCGTGCCGGCAAAGCCGTCGGCCAGCATTCCCTTGCCGCTGAGGCCGAGCACGACCAGGCCGCCGCCGCTGTCGAGCCGGAGCTGGGCGTCGGCGACATCCACGATCAGGCGGGGCAGCGAGAATGGCTTGCCGGATGGCGGCGGCAGCAGCCGGTCCAGCGATCCCATCGAAAGCGCGCCGTTGACGATCCGGCCCCTGGCCCGGACCTTGCCCGCCTTCGCCACCAGCACCTCCGCCCGCCAGGGGTAGAGCGACGTGCGTAGCTCGATCCAGTCCGCGACGAGGTCGGGGTCGCGCGGGTCGCCGATCGACACGTTGACCAGCCGTTGCCGCCAGGGCGACAGCTGCTCGATCTCATATCGGGCGGGAACGCCGCGCCTGGCCAGTTCGCGATCGACGAAGCCGCGCGCGATCGTGCGGCGCTGCAGCCATGCCGCCCCCACCGCCACGGCCAGGAGGACCAGCAGACCGATGGCCGCACGGCGCCAACGCCATGGCGCGCGCGGAGCAGCCGCTCGCGCGCTTCCGGCGTCCGCTTCTTGGTCACTAAGGTCCACGCCCGCTCCAGCCAACAAGCGCCCATCCGGTTGCGGCGCCGCGATCTCCTAGAGTATTTTCATCCCCCAAAGGTTCCGTCAAAGGCAAGCGGCACGGGAATTCGTCGGCCACGGCCTTGCCTCTGCTCCATGCGCTATGCCGGCATCGCCGCCATGGTGGGAGGAACGTCCAGGGCCTCGCGCAGGGCGGGCTGGCGGGAGCGGCTGACGGGCAGCGGCGCTCCTTCGCTCAGATATAGCCGCCACCGATCGCCGTCGCGCTCGAGGCGTTGCGCCTGGGCCAGGTTGGCGATCGCCGAGCGGTGGATGCGCAGGAAGCTCCCCGGCAGTTGCGCCGCCAGGCCGTCGAGGCGCGCGGCATGCAGCAGGCTGCGGCCGCCGACCAGCCGCAGCTCGACATAGTCGTCGGCGCCCACCACGGCCAGAATCTCGGCGATCGGCACCAGCTCGACGCCCCGCGCCGAAGCCACGGTCAGGCGGTCCGGGCGGCTGACAGCGCGGGTAAGGGCAGCCTCGCGGCCGCGATCGTCCCGGCCGAGCCGAACGACTTCGACCATCAGCAGCGGCAGCACCAGGCCGGCCGCGAGCAGGAAATAGGAGAGATCGGCCAGCCATTCGGGAAATGCGAGGGCCAGGGCGAGGAACAGCGCCAGATAGGCCAGGGCCGGCCGCGCGCCGGGAACCCGCAGGCGCACGCCCGCCGCAGCCGGCACGACGGCAAGCGCAACCCCCAGGATCAGCGCCCAGGCCGTCTTGATGTCGAAGCCCGGAAGCAGCGCCGTGGCACCGATCACGCCGGCGGCCAGGCCGATCATCGGCGCGCGGGCCCTGGGGAAGAACCGGGTCGTGACATAGGCCACCAGCAGAAGCGCGAAACTGGCCGCCAGCACCCAGATGGCGCTCATTCGCCAGGCATGCAGGGGATAGGAATAGTCGAACAGCGTCCGCATGCTCTCGACGATCGCCTGCAAGGTGGCGACCGCGGCCATGCCGGCCAGGATCAGGCTCGATCCGGTGCGGCGCATGGCATGGATGGCGCCGAAGCCGAACGCAGCGGCCAGCAGGCTGCCGGCCGCAAGGAACGTGACGGCCAGCGGCGCGACGCGTTGCGGACGGGGATAGGGCAACACGGCCAGGGCGCTCATCGGGCGGGCGAAATGCAGGCCGCCATGAAAGGACGACAGATGCAGTACCAACTGGTTCCCGCCGGGCTGCCAGGCGCCTTCGCGGATCGGGAAGATCGCCTGGTAGCGGCCGGGGATTTCGGCCTGCGCCGTGGCGCCCGGGCGGCCGTTGATGCCCAGGTGCCGGCCGTTGAGCCAGGCCTCGGACGAGGCGACGCCCGCCACATAGAGGACGCGCGGCCGGGCGTCGGCCGGGGCGCCGAGGACGGCGCGGATCCAGAGCTCGCGGCCCTGCGGGTCGACGAAATCCTGAATCGGGTGGCAATCGCGCAGCAGCGGGCCCGCCGGACCGGCCGCGCCGCGACAGGCTTGCCACGAAATGCCCTGGGCCCGGGCCGGGATCACGAAGCCCATCAGGAGGATGGTGAGAAACAGGATTCGCCGCATGCGCCCCCTCTAGGGCGCCACTCGCCGAGATGCACCGCCATTCGCCGATGATCGGCTGTCGTTGACCGAAGCGGGGTGGCGGTCGGCACCGCGAGCGGCTCAGCCATCGGCATGACCTGCACATCGCTCAATCGCCGCGGCCTGCTCGCCGCCGCCGCCATCGCCCTTCCCGCCCTGGCGTTCGCTCGCGTCTCGGCGCAGACCGCGCCTCCGTCGCAGGCCGGCCCCTTCCGCTTCAAGGGCTGGCGCAACGCGGAGACCGATGCCGAAAGAGGCTTCTTCGAAGTACCCGAGGATCGCCGCGATCCCCGTTCGCGCAAGATCCGGCTCGGCTATGTCCGGTTCCCCTCGACGGCGGCCAGGCCGGGCCCGCCGATCATCTACCTGGCCGGAGGGCCCGGCGGCGAGGCGACCGGCGCGGCGACCGGGCCGCGCTTTCCGATCTTCATGGCCCTGCGCGCCGTGGCCGACGTCATCGCCTTCGACCAGCGGGGCACCGGCCTGTCCAGCACCATCCCGGAGCGGCCGGCCTCGACGCGTCCCGTGCCGGAATTCACCGAAGCCGGGCTGACCTCCTATTTCCGTTCGGAACTCCAGAGCGCCTGGGCCGACTGGACCAAGGCCGGCGTGGCCATGGCCGGCTACAATACCGAGCAGAGCGCCGACGATATCGACGATCTGCGACGGCATCTGGGCGCGGAGAAGATCGACCTCTGGGGCACCAGCTATGGTTCGCACCTGGCGCTCAGCGTGCTCAAGCGGCATGGCGACAGAGTGAACCGCGTGGCTCTGTCCAGCCTGGAGGGCCAGGACCAGACGGTGAAGCGGCCGGCACGGATCGATGCCTATCTGCGCCAGGTGGACGCGCTGCTCGGCACCGACCCGGCCGCCCGTGCAGCGGTGCCGGACCTGCCGGCCCTGATGCGCCGCGTGCATGCCCGGATGGAAGCGCAGCCGGCCTTGACCGCGGTCACGCTGAACGGCGCGCCGGCCGAGATCCGGATGGGCGGCTTCGGCGTGCAGATGCTGGCGAGCGGGCTGATCGCCAATCCCCGCACCCTCGCCATGCTGCCGGGCCTCTATCTGGCACTGGATGCCGGCAAGACCGGGGCGCTGACGCCGTTCCTGGGCGACGTGGCCGGCCTGCTGAACCTGCGGGGAATGCCCGAGGCCATGGATCTGGCGTCCGGAATATCGCCGCGCCGGCTGGCCCTGATCCGGCGCGAGGCGCGGGCCGCCGTGCTGGGCGAGGCGCTGAACTTCCCCATGCCGCAGCTGCTGGGCGCCATCCCGGGCGTCGACCTGGGCGACGGCTTCCGCGCCGCGATCCGCATCGACCACCCCGCCCTGCTGATTGCCGGATCGCTGGACGGCCGCACGCCGCTGGCCGAGCAGGACGAAGTGGCGGCGCAGTTCCGGCGCAAGTCCCGGCTCGTCGTCGAGAATGCCGGCCACAACGTCTTCGAGGCGCATCCCGAGGTGCAGCCCCTGCTGGTGCGCTTCTTCCGCGGCGAGGCCGTGGCCGACACCCGGCTGACGCTGCCGCCGCCGAAGTTCCAGGTGGCGTGATCGGGCGGGGTGCCGCGCGGCCGGCACCCCGTCTCCGGACGGCGCGTCAGAAATTGTATCTGAGCGTCGCCCGCGCATTTCTCGGCTCGCCATAGACGAAGCCGGGGAACCAGCTGTTGCCGCTGTAGAAGGTCCGGTCGAACAGATTGTCGACGTTGAGCTGGAGCGACAGCTGCCTGGTCATCTCGTAGCGGGCCATGAGATTGACGATGGCATAGGCGGGCTGGCCGATCGGCTCCACGATGCCGGTGCCCGGATTCTGCGCGGTCACCGGCGGCCGGCTCTCCCATTTGAGCGCTCCGCCCAGGCTCAGCCCGTCGAGCGCGCCGGCAAGGGCGTATTTGGTCGCCAGGTTGAACGCCCGGCGCGGCTGGTGCGCAAGCACGTCGACGCCCTGGGCGTCCTTTGCGCTATAGTCGCTCCAGCCCAGGCTGAGGTCCCATTGCCGGGTGACCTTGCCGACGACTTCGAGCTCATATCCCTTGGCGACGGTCCCCGTCGCCCCGCGATAGGCCGGGTTGGACGTACCGGGCACGAACTGCCCCGGATCCGGAACGGCGAGATTGTCCTGCTCGATGCGGTACACGGCCGCCGTCGCCAGGAGCTTGCCGCCCAGCAGCAGCGCCTTCAGGCCGGCCTCGTAATTCTTGCCTTCCAGCGGATTGAGCAGGCGCCCGTTGCGGTCGCGGACATTGCCCTGCGGCTTGAAGATCTTGGTATAGCTCGCATAGGCGGATAGGTTGTGGGTGATGTCGAGGACCAGCCCCGCATAGGGCGTGAGCACGCCCTTGTAGGTCAGCCGGTAGGCCGGGCTCGTCCCCGCGGCCTCCTCGTTGCGCCGGAAATAGCTCAGCCGCCCGCCGCCGATGAGCTTGAGCGGGCCGACCAGGCCGATCCGCGTCGTGGCGAAAAGCGCGGCCTGGGTCGTGGAACCGCGGCTGGACACATAGCGCGGCCCCCAGGCCGGCTGGGCGAGCGTCCCGTCCCAATGGTTGAAATCGGCGATCGGATCCATCGCGACGGGATCTCGGTTGGACCATCCGTCGGTGAGGCGATTCACCATCGCGCCGACGGCCAGGTCGTGCTCGCCGCCAAGCAGCGAAAACGGGCCGCTGGCCTGGATGCTGCCGTTCCATTGCTCGGGATCGGCCTTGAACCAATAGGCCGAGGTGGCCATGCCGGCACCGGTCACCCGGTTAGGCATGCCATCGAGCCACAGCAACCGCGATTCCTCCAGCCCCTTGTGGTAGCCGAGGTCGCCGCGAATGCTCCATTTCCCGCCAAGGTCGTGCGTGAGGGTGGCGAAGCCCGAAATCTCCGTGGTGTTCCAGAAGCCCCAGTCGGTGCCGGTGGTCTTGGAGCGCGGCCAGCGCGTCCGCGTGCCGTCGGTATACCAATAGGGAAGCTGCGCCCACATCACGCCGTCGCGGTCGTCGCGCTGATAGCTGGCGCCGACCGACAGCTTCGTGCGCGGACCGAGATCGGCGTCGACCACCCCATAGAGGACGAGGCCCTTCTTCTCCTCGCGATCGACGAAGCCGTCCTGCCGATAGGCCTGGGCGACGGCGCGCACGCGCACCGTTCCGGCGGCATCGAGCGGCGACTGCACGTCCACGGTTCCGGCGAAGCGGTTCCATGATGCCGCTTCGAGGCTGACCTGACCGGAGAAGGCGTCGGCATCGGCGTGCTTGCGGATCAGGTTGACGACCGCGGAAGGATCCCCTGCCCCATGCATCAGGCCCGCTGCGCCGCGCACCAGGTCCACGCGCTGGTAAATCGCGGTGCTCGTCTCGCCGAAGCCGACATTGCCGTTGGCGAACGGCGCACCGTCGAGCTGGAAGTTCTGGACCTCGAAGCCCCGCGCGGAGATCGCGCTGCGGCCGCGATCGATGTCCTTCTTGGAAATGCCCACGGCGAAATCGAGCGCGTCGTTGATCGAGATCAGCGCCTGGTCGTCGATCTGCTGCCGGGTGATGACGCTGATCGTCTGCGGCGTCTCGATCGGCGTGAGGTGCAGCCCGGTAGCGGTGGTAGGCTGGTCGCTCCGGCCATAGCCCGTGACGACGATGCCCTCGCCGGTCTCTTCCTCCGCCGCGGTGCCCTGCTGCGGGGCGTGCTGGGCGTGGAGCGACGCCGGCATGAGCATTGCGGCAGAGCCGGCCAGCAGCAAATGAAACGAACGGCGCATCATCGTCCCCCTTCTTGTCTTTCGCCGCGCCTCATCCTTCCCTCCGTCCCGGATGCAGCCGCGATCGCTCCCGCCGGAATGGAGCCGTCGCCCTGGGGCGGATCGGCAGATCCGGGAGATGGAGCGAGCGTGAACCGTTCGCGAAGACGGAAGCGATGATTCGCGTTCCCGATGCGCGCCACTAATGCGATTAATTAGCAATTGCAAATCTGCAAATGCCGGAGCGAGGCCTCCGCGTTACCGGGTGCCGCAGGGCCGCGCGCCGGCCGACCTCAAAGCCACACCGCCCGCAGCCGAGCCATGAAGCCCTCGTCCCAGGTGGGGGAAAAGGCATTGGTGGCGAAGGCGAAGCCGCAGGACCCGCCCGGATCGAGCGCAAGATAGGCGAAGCAGCTGCCCGTGGAGCCGGCATGCCATAACAGCAGCCGCCCATCCGTCGGCCGCTCGACGCACCATCCGAGCGCATAGTTCCAGTCGACCCCCGGCTCGGGGCCGCAGCCGACCGGGCGATAGAGCGTTCCCAGCACCCCCGCCTGCACGGCCGGATCGGCAAGCAGGCGCAGATGCGCCGCACCGTACCGCGCGAGATCGACGATCCGCCCATGGACGTCGCCGGACGGACGGACGATATCCAGATCGTCGACGGCCCGCTTGCCCGGCTTCAGCGCCACCCATTTTTCGCCCCATAGCGCGTGCCGGTGCTCGACCGGCTGCGAACCGTCCTGCGGGGGCCGGTCGAATCCCGCGCCATGCAATTCGAGCGGATCCAGCACATATCTGCGCATCAGGGTGCGATAATCCTCGCCGGTCGCGGCCATGGCGATCGCTCCGGCCAGACCATAGCCGAGATTGGAATATTGGAAATCGCCGTCGCGCTGCGGCCGCGATGCGCGCAGCGCGTTGCCGAGCAGCCGGGCGGACGTCCGCCCGGGATCGCCGCCGAGAAGCAGATATCGCACCAGTCCCGGCCGCGACGGATCGGCGGGCAGGCCGGCACGATGCGCGAGGAGGTCCAGCAGCGTGACGTCCTGGAGCGCACCGGCCCGCGCATCGGGCATTGCGGCCAGGCCCTCGCCCACCGTCATGTCCCAGCGCAGCACGCCCGCCTCGACCAGACGCGCGATCATCAGGCTGGTCATGGATTTGCCGATCGAACCATAATGCCAAAGGTCCTCGATCGTCGCGGCCGTCCCGCCGAGCTGACGGATGCCGCGCACCGCGGTGACGACTTCGCCACCCGCATCGAAAGCGGCGCACGCCGCCGCGGGCAAATCAAAGGCATCGCGGAACAGATCCAGCCTCGCCATCATCGGCTGCGACGATGCGGGGGCCGGCTGGGAGGACGATAACATGGCAGCTTTCCTGATCGTGAAGGCGATCCGCCGGAACGGTCGCGCGGCGAGTCGCCGCCTCTCAGGATGGTCATCCTTCATTGCGTGGAGAATGCGTGGAGCCTCTGCGAAGCGAATGCGAAGGCGCGACCGCGCGCCGCCCTCCCCTCTCCGAGGATCCATCGCGCGCGCGAGGCACAACCCGTCCGCGGCCTCGATCCGCCGGACGGATTGCCAGCCGGCACGAAGGTCCGCGCCTGCACAAGGTCTCCACACCCTCTAGCCGCGGCCTGCACGATCGCCCGGCACCGCCCCCATGCTCTCACGGAGAACGCGCAATGAAGGCGAGACTGCAGGTTGGAACGATCGGGTCGTCACCGTGGTGACGCGGGGCGGGTCGCCGCCGCTCCGATCGATCGCGCATGGAGCGGCGGGCGGACCGGGATCGCTATCGATGCGGGCCAGCGGCCTTCCCGCTTGGCGCAACCGGCGCTATCGGACGGGACGGCCGCGACGATCTGCGGCTGGTTGCCGGCACGCGGATGCGGTTCCGAGGGGCGGCGTCCGCAACCGGCCACCGCCTCCATCATTTCTCCACATGATCTTCACGCGCCCCGAATAACCAGGTCACAGGATGGCGGACATCCTTCATTAGGCAGAATATCGTGGAAAATGCCCTGATCCTCATCGTCGAGGACGAACCCCAGATTGCCCGTATCCTGTGTTCCTACCTGGAGCGCGAGGGATACCGGACCGTGACCGCCCAGGACGGAGAGGTCGCGCTGATCCATCACCAGTCGCTGAAGCCCGATCTCGTCCTGCTCGACGTTGGCCTGCCGAAACGGGACGGCTTTTCGGTGCTGGCCGATCTCCGCGCGCGCGGCATGACTCCGGTCATCATGACGACTGCGCGGGCGGAGGACCTCGACAAGCTTTCCGCGCTGCGGATCGGTGCCGACGACTATGTCGTGAAACCGTTCAATCCGCTTGAGGTGGTCGCGCGGGTAAAGGCCGTGCTGCGCCGCTCGGCCGGTGCGGGCGCCGATCAATCGCTGATCCGGTTCGGCGCGCTGCAGCTCGATACCTTGAGCTATACCGCGGCGGTATTGAACGATGCGGCCACGATCCCGCTCGACCTGACGCTGACCGAGTATCGGTTGCTCTCGCACATGCTCCGGGCGCCGCGCCGCGTGTTCGACCGCGCCGAGCTGGTCGATGCCTGCCTGCCCGAGGGGAATGCGCTCGAACGGACCGTGGACAGCCATATCAGCAACCTTCGCCGCAAGCTCGACCGGGCCGGCATGACCGGTCTCTGCGTCGTGGTGCGCGGCGTCGGCTATCGGCTGGCGGCATCATGATCGCCGCGTTGCGCGCCCGCCTGCGCCGCCGCTGGCCCATCGCGCGCCAGCTGGCGACGGCGCTGGTCGTGATCGTCATCACCAATTGCGTGCTGATCTTCGTGGCGATGACGCTATGGACCAGCAACGAAGAGCGCCTGATCAAGGAGAACGCATCGCCTGCCGCCCAGCGCGCCCTCGCCGCGCTGGAGGCCGGCCGGGTGCCCGATTTCAACGGAATCGACAAGGTCATCAAGGAGCTGGACGAGCTGACGGACACGGTCAATCAACGCGGCAATACCGCGCTGCTGATCTGCCTGCTGTTCGTCGCGATATGCGATTTCGTCCTCGGCAGCATCTTCCTGGCCAAGCTGGCACGCGCCCTGAACGACGTCGCGTTCAGCGCCCGGCGCCTGGCCGATGGCGACCTGTCGGCGCGGGCGCCGCTGGTGCGCTGGGCCTCGGTGGAGGAAGCGCAGCTCATCGACGACTTCAACGCCATGGCGCAATCGCTGCAGCGCGCGGAGCGGGAGCTCGCGGAAAGCACGGCTGCGATCGCCCATGAATTGCGCACACCGCTCACCATCCTGCGCGGGCGCATCCAGGGGACCATCGACGGGATATTCGCGCGCGAAGAGGAAGAGATGCGGTCGCTGCTGCTGCAGGTGGAAGGGCTGGGGCAGCTGGTGGACGATCTCCAGACGATCAACCTGGCCAAATCGGACCGCATGATCCTGAATCCCGACCATATCGACCTCGCCCTGGAGGTGGAGCGGGTCATCGCCCTGATCCGGCCCGATCTGGAGGCGGCGGGATTGGAGCCGGTGCTTCTCCTTCGGCCGACCGCTGTCGTCGCCGACGCCGCCCGGATCCGCCAGATGATCGGAGCGGTCCTTTCGAATGCGCAGCGCTATGCCGCCGGAAGCGGTCCGCTACGCATCAGCACCGCACGGCATGGCGGCTGGGCAGTGCTCGAGATCGTCGATCACGGGCCCGGGCTGCCGGAGGAGGCCATGGACAAGGCCTTCGACCGGTTCTGGCGCGCCGAAACATCGCGCGCGCGGCACAGCGGGGGCAGCGGCCTCGGCCTTTCGGTCGTTCGCGCCATTGCCGAGGCGCATGATGGAACCGCGACATTGGCGAACCATGATGGCGGCGGCGCGATCTTCACCTTGCGCCTGCCGGCAGGCATCGCGCCCGATACGGCCTGATCCGCAGGCGCTGGCCTCCTTGGGCAGAGGCTCGCGGAAAGCCGCCCCATGTTGCCGAAATCGAGTATCGCGACAATTCGTACAAATAATCGTACAATTTTCTCAAAACCGCAGCATTCGCGGCCTAGATCAGCGCATGGACGGGGCGATGCGGGGTTTCATGATCGCATGAAGAGATCGGCCACAGAACGCCGTGTGGATCATGGTGCAAAGTCGTGAGCGAAGGAGAGCGTAGCCGTGCGGTGGCACTTTCACTGATGCGAATGGCATTGGCGCTGCTCGATCGGTACGGCGATCCCGTCGCAGCCGCGCGATTGCAATATGCGATCGACACGGAAGAGGAAGTGCCGGACCACGCACCTTCCGCGGATCGAAACACTTGACCAACTTCCGGGCGGCACCGCCGGATATTGCGGCAGGCGCTTGGCAGGGAGACCCGCCCTTGCCTCATCTTCGCTGCAACATCTCCTGATCATGGTGCTCGTCGCGGCCTCTCTCTTCTGCGGCCTTCTGGCCGGCCTCACGATATTCCAGCTCTGCCTCATCGCCGGCGTGCCGATGGGTCGCTTCGCCTGGGGCGGGCAGTATCGGATACTCCCCGCGCGCCTTAGATTCGGCAGCGGGATGGCGATCCTAATCTATGGGCCGCTTGCACTCGTCATCCTCGACAGAGCCGGTCTGATCGCAATTCTGCCCAGCGCCTGGTCGGCTGGCTTCGCCTGGGCGACAGTCTTCTATCTCGCGCTCGCGCTGGCGCTGAACCGGATCTCGCCGAGCCGCGCCGAACGCCGGCTCATGACGCCCGTCGCCGCGCTTCTCCTCTGTTGCGGGCTGGTCGTGGCGGTGGGGCCTTTGGCAACCTGAGACGGCGACACGAGGCAGCGCTCCCGGCCCGGCGGCTTGACCCAGGCTTCGTGCGGCCAGCCTCCACAATGGAGGAAACCACGAGCCTACTCGTTTCATCACCCCGTCAAGTATAGCCCCACTCTCGACGAGGCTCACTCGATCGAATGCCGCGGTGACAACATGGAGCGGACAAACTCCCCGTATCGACCTGGGCAACGAGGATGCCAGTACTCCTTCCGACGGCGCTCGACATAATCACGACCCTGCCATGGCCATGATCCCTGCCCATGGAAATTCGTTACTTTCCGAGGAATCGTTATGGAGTCGCGCTCTATTTTACACCTCTCCTACGGTAGAATTCTTCAAATATATCACGAGTCGCCATCTTCAACATTATAACATCTATCTCAAATCGTGGATGAATCCGTCGCGTCAGCGCGCTGCCTTCATTTTTTTGAACGCATTAAATCTCTGGATTCAAAAAGATTTCATCGATGTCGATGAACAACACACCACAATGAACACAATAGCATTTTTACAAAAAATTGATTCTGATAGATTTGCGGCGACAATTTTAATCACGATCAAATCTCCGTGAGAGGAACTTGAGACAGAAATCTCGAGCAATCTCCCACGGACGAATCCGTTCGATATTTCATGACAATATATCGGGGGTGTCTCGTGAGCTACCTTGTTACTGCGGGTCCGCCAACACCTAATGGCGACCTTCATCTCGGCCATCTTTCCGGCCCCTATCTCGCAGGTGATATTCTGACGCGCTATTTGCGAATGATCGGCGAACGCGCGACTTACATCTCCGCCGGTGACGATCATCAAAGCTATGTCGCGCGAATGGCCAAGCAGGAGGGGCGCGATCCTGCAACCGTAGCCGCGGAGAATGGCGCGCGAATTCGCGAGTCGTTGGCGAGCGCCGGCATCTCGCTCGATCTGTTCGCCTCTCCGGCGCAATCGCCGCGCTATTCGGGATTCATCGAGCGCTTCTTCCGCACCCTGCTCGACCGCGACGCGCTGGAGGAGCGGACCACCGATCAGCCCTTCTGCATCACCTGCGACCGTTTCGCGTTCGAAGCGCATCTGCGTGGCCGTTGCTCCCATTGCGATGCCGAGAGCGACGGGGGGATCTGCGAGGCCTGCGGCAAACCGAATGCAGGCGCGGATCTGATCGATCCCGCCTGCGTCACTTGCGGCGGCACGCCCGAACGCCGCCCGCTACGCCAGCTCTGGTTTCCGCTCGAGCGCTATCGCAGCGCCGCCGAGTTTACGTTCGCCTGCGCCTGGCTGAACCCGCGGGCCCGCGCCCTGGTGGCCGAATTGCTGGCGCAGCCGCTGCCCGACGTGCCGGCCACCCAGCCTGCCGAATGGGGCATCGCGGTTCCCGCGAGCGGCTATGACGATCAGCGCATCTCCGCCTGGTTCGAGCTCGGCCCGCACTATCTGGCGCTTACCGACCTCCTGCCCGAGGCGAGGGGCAACCCCGGCGGCTGGCAGACGCCGTGGACGGGATTCGACAATGTCGTCCAATGCTTCGGATTCGACTCGATCTATTTCCACGTCGTGCTGTTCCCGGCCATCTTCCAGGCTTTCGATCCCCGGCTCCGCCCGCCGATCGGGTTCATCACCAACGAATTCTTCCGCCTCGACGGAAGCAAATTCTCCACCAGCCGCGGCCACGCCCTTTGGGCCGGCGCGTTCCTGCGCGAGCATGATGCCGATGCGTTGCGCTTCCATCTCGCGCGGGTCGCGCCCGAGATCGAGCAGACCAACTTCACGCTCGACGAGTTCGAGGCCACGCGGCGCGACGAGCTGATCGGCATCTGGGACGACTGGCTCAAGGACCTTGCGAAGCGCTGCGAGGCGGCGGGCGGGATGGTGCCGCTCGCGCCGGCGCCGCGCAGTGCGCCGCTCGCCCTCGCCCGCCTCGCCAGCCTGTTTGGCGACCTTTCGCACTGCTACTCGGTCCAGGGCTTCTCGCCCAGTCGCGCCGCACATCTGCTGAGCGAGATCGTGCGCGTCGCGCGCCGCTTCCGCGCCGAGCATGCGGTGTTCGACGGAAAGCCTGCCTCGGCGCTCGAGGCGGCCGGCGCACTGGCAGTCGAGCTGGCCTTTGCCAGGGGCCTGGCGCTCGCCGCCGCGCCCATCCTGCCCGGCTTCGCCGATCGCTTGTGGCGCGACCTTGGCGAGCGCGGCGCGGTGGCGGAGGCACGCTGGGAGCTGCTGCCGGCGATGCCGACGGCGGGCACCGCGATCTCGCTCTCGACCACGGGCTATTTCGAGCCCGCGCGGCCCGGCAGCGAGCCGGCCCCTCCCGAACCGACTTCCGAAGCGGAAACGACACCGCCCGCGGACGACATCGAAACCGCTCCGTCCGAGGCCGAAGGCGAACCGATCGACGCGAACGCCGAGGCCAGGGCCGAAGCGCCTTCCCCTGCGGAGCGCACCGAACCCGCACCGCGTGCCAATCGGAGGAGGGCTCGATGACGATGACGGCGGAACGGATCTATATCGACGAGGAGCGCGCTTCCTTCGCGCAAGAGCGGCTATGGTTGCTGCAGCAGCTCGATCCCTCCGACAGCGGCTATAACCTCGTCATTCCCATCCCGCTGCCGCCCGGCACCGATGCCACGCTGCTCACCGCGGCCATGGCCGACATGATCGAGCGTCACGACAGCCTGCGCACGCTGTTCGAGGACCGCGACGGCGTGCCATGGCAATGCGTGCTGGCACCCTATACGCCGGCGGTGACGGCCCATGACTTCGCGGAGCTCCCCTCGGAGGCACGCGAGGAGGCGCTGACCGGATTGATTGCCGGTGAGATCGCGACTCCCTTCGATCTTGCGGCAGCGCCGCCGCTGCGCTGCCACCACGCGGATCTCGGCGAGGCCGGGACGCTGGCGGTGATCGCGCTCCACCACATCATCGCCGATGGCTGGTCGATGCACCTGTTCGCACGGGACCTCGCCGAATTCTGCGCCGCGCACGTCGCCGGACGCGCGCCCGTGCTGCCGCCGCTCGACTATCAATATGTCCATTTCTCCACCTGGCAGCGCGACCAGGTCGAGCGTGGCGCCTATGCCGAACAGCTCGACCATTGGGTACGCACGCTTTCGGAAGCGCCGCCGGTGCTCGACCTGCCCCTCGATCGGCCGCGCACGCCGCAGCCCGAAGCGCGCGGCGGCACCTGGGTGGTCCATTTCCCCAACGCACTGCGCAACGGCCTCAACCAGCTCGCACGGGCGGAGAATGCCACGCTCTACATGGTGCTGATGGCAGGCTATCAGGCCTTGCTGTCGCGGCTGGGCGGGCAACACGACATCATCGTCGCCTCGCCGGTCGGCAGCCGGCCAAGGGCCGAGTTCGACGACATCTTCGGCTGTTTCCTCAACAATGTGCTCGTGCGGGGCCGGCCTGCCCGCACGCAGAGCTTCCGCGAATTCCTTGCCGCGACGCGCGTGGCGGTGCTCGACGCCTTCGCGCACCAGGACGTGCCGCTCGAAGTGGTGATCGAGGCAGTCAAGCCGCAGCGCAGCCGCACCCATACCCCGCTGTTCCAGACCATGCTGGTGCTGCAGAACGCCCCGCGCACGATGGCGGAGGCAACGCCGGAGAGCGAGCCCGTCGACGGCCCCGGCCTGTCGCTCAACGCCAAGTTCGAGCTTTCGGTCGCACTATGGGAGAGCGCCTCCGGCATCACCGCCGCGTTCGAATATCGCAGCGACCTGTTCGACGAAGCCACCATCGCGGCGATGGCCAGTGCCTATCGCGCGCTGCTGGCCGATGCCGTCGCCCGCCCGGATGCGCGACTGGGCAGTCTCGCGCTGCTCGATGCGTCGGCGCAGCGGACGATGCTGCACGACTGGAACGCCGTGCAGCTCGACTATCCCGACACGGCGACGATCCACGGCCTGTTCGAGGAACAGGCGGCGCGCGATCCCGACGCGGTCGCGGTGATCTTCGAGGACCTGACTCTCAGCTACGCCGCGCTCAATCGCGCCGCCAATCGCATCGCCCACCAGTTGATCGCACTGGGTGCGGGGCCGGAGACTTGCGTGCCGGTGGTCTGCGAGCAGAGCATCGAGATGATCGTCGCGCTGATGGGCGTGCTCAAGACCGGCGCCGCCTATGTGCCGATCGACCCGACATTGCCGCAGAAGCGCATCGAATATCTGATCGACAGCGTGGCACCCAAGGCAGTGCTGACGCTCGAGCGCTTCGCGGAGCTGGCCGGCGATCCGGGAGCCCCTGTGATCGCGATCGACGGGGCGCATGCCGCGGCCGGAGCCGATATCGGCAACCCCGAAGTCGCGGTCTCCGCCCGCACGCTCGCCTATGTGATCTTCACTTCGGGCACCACCGGCCTGCCCAAGGGCGTGGAGGTCGAGCATCGCAGCGTCATCCACCATCTCTGGGGCATGCGCGAGCAATATGCGGTGACCTCGGCCGACCGTTTCCTTCAGAAGCACCCGTTCAACTTCGACGTGTCGGTCTGGGAATTCTTCCTCCCGCTGGCAACCGGCGGCAGCACGGTGATGGTGCGCCCGGGCGGCCAGCGCGACCTCGACTATATGATCGACCGGATCGTCGCCGAGGGCGTCACCATCGTGTGCTTCCTCCCCTCGGCGCTCACGGTATTGCTCGAGCATCCCCGCATCGCGCTGCTCGACGCTTCGGTCCGCTGGATGCTGTGCGGCGCGGAGACCATGGCGCGCGACGTGCCGTCGCGCTTCTTCGAGCGGCTCCATGCCAGGCTGCACAATCTCTACGGCCCGACCGAGACGACCGTCCACAACAGCTGGTATGAATGCCTGGCCGGCGAACAGCCCGCGGTGATCCCGATCGGGCGACCGATGCCCGGCGTGCGCCTGTACGTCCTCGATCCCGACCTGCAACCCGTGCCGGTCGGCGTACCGGGGGAGATCCATATCGGCGGCGCCAGCGTCGCGCGCGGCTATCGCAACAGCCCGGAGATCAGCGAGGCCCGGTTCGTCGCCGACCCCTTCACCGACGGGCCTGATGCCCGGATGTATCGCACCGGCGACATCGGCCGCTTTCGCGCCGACGGCAATATCGAGTTCATCGGACGGCGCGACCGGCAGTTCAAGATCCGCGGCTTCCGCATCGAGCTGGGCGAGATCGCGCATGCGCTGCGCCAGCACGAGCAGGTCCGCGAAGCGCTGGTGATCGTCCGCGAGGACATGCCGGGCGATCTGCGCATCGTCGCCTATGTCGTCGCGAGCGAAGCCGGCCTGGGGGAGGCCGCGCTGCTCGATCATGCGGCGCAGCACCTCCCGCGGCACATGGTGCCGAGCGCGATCGTGATGATGGACAGCTTGCCGCTCACCGCGAACGACAAGGTGGACATGCGCGTGCTGCCGGCGCCCGGCCGGTATCAGCGCGATGCGGGCCGGGCGCCCGAGGGCCCGATCGAGACCGGGCTGGCGGCGATCTGGAACTCGCTGCTCGGCTCCGCGGTGGAAGGCGTCGAGGACGATTTCTTCGACCTTGGCGGCCATTCCCTGCTCGCCGCGCGGCTCGTCGCCCATGTCCGCGCGCGCCTGGGCCGGGTGCTGCCGGTGCGCGCGGTGTTCGAGACGCCGAAGCTGGGTGCGATGGCGGAAGCCGTCGCCGCGGCGCCGATCGCGGAAGACGATCTCAGTGCGATGCTGCGCCGGCCGCGGCGATCCCTTTGACCGAATCCAGTACGGGGCTCTGCCAGATGTACAACGAAACCGGATTGAAATCCGCCGAAGTCCTCGAAACCGTCGCCGAGCCGGCGGTCACTGCCATCGACCTTGCCTGTATCGGCTTCGGCCCCGGCGGAATAAGCCTCGCCGCCGCCTATAGCGATTGGCGCGACGTCCAGCCGCAGGGCGCCTCGGTACCCAGCCTGCGGTTCATCGAGCGGCGCCCCGGCCCTGCCTGGCAGCCCGGGCTGCTGATCCGCGGCGCCGACCTCAACCATCACTTCCTCCGCGACTTCGCCACGCCGCGCGACCCGCGCAGCCGCTTCACCTTCGCCTGCTATCTCAAGGAAACCGGCCGATTGTTCCAGTTCGGCCATCTCGGCGGGCGCGTGAGCCGGGTCGAATGGAACGACTATGTCGTCTGGACCGCCCGCCATTTCGATCCGCTGGTCCGCTACGGGCTGGCGGTGCGATCGATCGCCCCCGCGGCCATGCGCAACGGCGCGCCGAACCTGATCGAGCTCGAACTGGATGACGGCAGCCGGATGGCGGCGCGCAACCTGGTGGTGAGCACCGGCCAGTTCCCGCGCGTGCCCGAGCCGTTCCGCCCGCATCTGGGTCCCCGCATGTTCCACAGCGCGGGGTTTCTCGACCGGATCTCCGCCTTCGATCGCGCGGCGCCGCTCAAGATCTGCGTGCTGGGCTCGGGCCAGAGCGCGGGCGAGACGCTGCTCTGGCTCTACGACCATTTCCCCAACGCGCAGCTCACCTCGGTGCATCGCGGCCTGCCGTTCCGCCTCGTTGATATCGGCCATTTCAGCAACGAGGTCTTCTTTCCCGACCAGGTGCCCTATTTCCATGCCCTCTCCCCCGAGAAGCGGCGCATGGCCGCACAGGAATATCACCTGACCAACTTCTCGGCGGTGGACATCGACATCAGCCAGGGCCTCTACTGGCGGATGTACGAGGACCGCGTGCTCGGCACGACGCGCGCCGAAGTCATCGCCCGCCACGCCGCCAGCGAGATCGAACCCGTCGGCGAGGGATTCCGGATCCGCTTCGTCGACGGACTCAGCGGTGCCGAACGGATGGTGGACGCCGATATCGTGGTGCTCTGCACCGGCTATCACGAACCCGCCTTCCCGCCGCTGCTCGAGCCGCTGCGCGAATGGATCGTCACCGATTCCAGCGGAGGGCCCGAAGTCGCGCTCGACTATCGCGTCCGGACCGCGTCCGGCTTCGGCCCGGCGCTGTACCTGAACGGCGTCACCGAGCGCACCCACGGCGCCAGCGACGCCTCGTCGCTCAGCATGACCGCGCTGAAGGCCCAGACGATCCTCGAATCCTTCCTGACCAACCGGAACCGCTGAACGGAGCCGCGCGCATGTCCACCTGGCTGTTTACCTATGGCTCGAGCACCGATCCGGATCATTTCGCGGAGGATTTCGGCAAGCCCGAGGCCTTTGCCGCCGCGCGCGTGGCGGACTATCGGCTGGCCTTCGTCAACTATCGCGAGGCGTTCGGCGGCGGCACTTCGGCGATCGTGCCGGCGCCCGGCGCGGAGGCGATCGGCGTCGCCTATCGCATCACGCCCGAACAGCATGCGAAGCTCGCACAGGCCGATCCCGACTATGCGCTGCAGCCGATCCAGGCGCGGATCGGCGGGGAGACCGTCGAGGCGGAAGTGCTGCTGCCGCGCACGATCCATGGCTTCGCCTCGCCCACCGATGCCTATATGGCGCGCATCCGCTACGGCCTGACCGGCTTCTACCCGGTCGCGCAGGTCGACGCCGTGATCCGCGCCGCGCTGGACCGGCGCTGGCTGTTCGACGGGCTTCCCGCGCAATGGGCGGCCGATGCCCAGCCGCGCATGGAATATGGCACGCTGTTCCGGCGTCTGCTGCCGTGGAAGGGCGGGGTCCGCACGCCCTGGGGCGGCGCCGTCGCCACCATCGCGCCGGGCACGGCCAGCGAATTGTTCCCCCATGACGAGGAAGAGCTCGCCTTCGTGCTGTCGGGCAGCGGCAGCCTGCGGCTCAATGCGCACGAGCGCGCGATCGGCCAGGGCGACCTCATCTATTTCGAACCCGAATGCGAGCACGTCGTGACCAACGACCAGCCCGGGGAGCCGCTGGTCGTGCTGTTCCTCTGGTGGGGCGGTGCCGATGGCGTCGCGTGGGCGGGACACAAGATCTGACGCGATCCTTCGCGTTTCTGGCGGGAGCGGAGCAATGACGGACCTGAAGACGGCAACTCTAAACCGGCGCGGTTTCCTGGGCGCCCTGGGCTCGACCGTGGCGGCCGCCGGCACGGCATCCGCCCGTGCGGCGATCGCCGCGCAGGACACCGAATTCGACTATATCGTCATCGGCATGGGGTCGGCCGGCTGCGTCGTCGCCAACCAGCTGAGCGCAAAGGCGGGCCTTCGCGTGCTCGCGCTGGAAGCCGGCCCGACCGACTATACCCCGATCATCCAGAACCCCGACAATTACTACAAGGCCAAGGGCTCCCCGATCTACGACTGGAACTATCAGACGATCCCCCAGCCGCACATCGACGGCCGCATCATCCCCGCGCCGCGCGGCAGGGCCTATGGCGGATGCAGCTCGATCAACGCGATGATCTATATCCGCGGCAACCGGGCCGACTATGACAATTGGGCCTATCAGGGAAACAGGGGCTGGGCATATGAGGACGTGCTGCCGCTGTTCATCGCGGCGGAGGGCAATCGCAACATCCGCGGGCCGCTGACCGGCAACAAGGGGCCCCTCACCGTCCAGAACTATCCGCACAAGAGCCTGCCGGGCACGGCCTTCGTGCAGGCGGCGGTGCAGATGGGCTTCAAGGGGCCGGACTGGAACTTCAACGGCGCGATCCAGCAGGACGGCGCGGGCTTCTATCAGTTCACCATCCGCACCGAGCTGCGCGACGGCAAGCCAAGGCTGGAACGGTGCAGCCTGGCCAAGGCCTATCTCCATCCCGCGATGGGGCGCACCAACCTCACCGTCCGGCACGATGCGCCGGTCAAGCGGCTGATCGTCGAGGGCGGCCGCGCGGTGGGTGTGGAATATGTGCTCGACGGCCAGACGCTGCAGGCGCGCGCAAGCCGCGAGATCGTCCTGTGCGCCGGCGCGGTCACCTCTCCCGCGATCCTGATGCGTTCGGGGATCGGCCCGGCCGACGCGTTGCGCGCGCTCGGCATCCCCGTCGTCCTGGACCTGCCGGGCGTCGGCGAGAATCTGCAGGACCATCCGGTGCTGCCGGTCGCCTATCACGCCCTTCCCGCCTTGCCGCCGCTCTGGGCCAGCGGCGTCCAGGCCGGGCTGTTCGTCAAGACGCAGAGCCACGCGCCCTCGGCCGCGCCCGACCTCCAGTTCCATTTCTGGCAGGGCGACGACGACGACGCCAATTCCTTCTCCTTCTCGCCAACCGTCGTCCGGCCGTCGAGCCGCGGCCGGATCCGGCTCAAGTCGGCCGACTATACCGTCGCGCCCCTGATCGACCCGAACTACATGCAGACCCAGGCCGATATCGACGTGATGATCAAGGGCATGGAGCTGTCGCGCGAACTGGTGCGCCAGCGGGCGTTCAGGGGCATTGCGGGCGCGCCGCTGCACGACTTCGGATCGGCGAGAACGCCCAGGGAAATGGCCGACTATGTCCGCAAGAACGTGCGGACGATCTATCACCTCGCCAGCACCTGCAAGATGGGGCTCGGCGCCGATGCCGTGGTCGATCCGGAGCTCAAGGTCTACGGCATCGCCGGCCTGCGCGTCGCCGATGCCTCGATCATGCCCGAGGTCGTCAGCGGCAACACCAACGCCGCATGCGCGATGATCGGCCAGCGTGCCGCCGACATGATCCTCGGCAGGGGCAAGCGCCCGTGAGCCGGCGCGCCCGCGCCGACGCCGCGACTGGCGGGACCGCATCCTTCGCCCGGCTGGAATCGGAAGTGCGCGTCTATTGCCGCGACTTCCCCGCGGTATTCGCGCGGGCGCGGGGCGCCGAGCTCTTCGACGAGGAGGATCGGCGCTATCTCGACCTGCTGGCCGGCGCGGGGGTGCTCAACTATGGGCACAATCCGCCCGAGATCGTCGCGGCTGTCAGCGGCTATCTGGCCGATGGCGGGATCGTCCATGCGCTCGATCTGCACACGGTGGCGAAGCGCCGGTTCCTGGACGCGTTCGAACGCCATATCCTCGCGCCGCGAAACCTGGACTACAAGATCCAGTTCACCGGCCCGACCGGCACCAACGCCATCGAAGCGGCACTCAAGATCGCGCGGCGGGTCACCGGCCGCCACGCCGTGATCGCCTTCACCAACGGCTATCACGGCGTATCGCTCGGCGCGTTGGCGACGACGGGGAATGCCGCCAAGCGGCGCGCCGCCGGCATTCCCCTCGGCGGCGTCGACCGGCTGCCCTTCGACGGGTATTTCGGCGGCGAGATCGATACGGCCGCCTATCTCGCGCACATGCTCGCCGATCCCGGCAGCGGGATCGATCCTCCCGCGGCGATCCTGCTGGAAGTCGTCCAGGCAGAAGGCGGCATCAACGTCGCGTCGGACGCCTGGCTGCGCTCCATAGCCGAGATCGCCCGCGCCCATGACGCCCTGCTGATCGTGGACGACATCCAGGCGGGCTGCGGGCGTACCGGAAGCTTCTTCAGCTTCGAGAAATCCGGGATCCGGCCCGACATCGTCTGCCTGTCCAAGGCGATCGGCGGCATGGGACTGCCGATGTCGCTGGTGCTGATGGCGCCGGAACATGATTGCTGGCGGCCCGGCGAGCATAACGGCACCTTCCGTGGTCACAATCTCGCCTTCGTCGCCGCAACCGCCGCCATCGAGAACCATTGGTGCGACGAGCGGCTGGAACGGCGCATTGCGGCAAGCGCTGCGCAGCTCGATGCGCGGCTGCGCGCGTTGCCGGGCCATGGCAGGCCGGGCGGCTTCGAGCTGCGCGGCCGAGGCATGATCCGCGGCCTGGCCTGGCGCGACCCGCATGTCGCCGGACGAGTCTCGGCTGCCGCCTATGCGCGTGGCCTGATCGTCGAGACCTGCGGCCCGCACAGCGAAGTGCTGAAGCTGTTGCCGCCGCTCACGATCACCGCGGCGGAGATCGACGAAGCAGCCGATCTGCTGGGCGAGGCGATCGCCGAGGTCGTCCCCGCTCCCGCCACTGCGCTCGAGACGGCCTGACCGGCAATGCGCGGGCCCAGCCTTCTCGTGGTGGGGGCTGGCATCAACGGCCTGTGGACCGCGTGGCGCTTCCTTCGCGCCGGTTGGGACGTGACGCTGGCGGATGCCGGACCCTTGCCCAATCCGGCGGCGGCCTCCTGGGACCAGCACCGGCTGATCCATCCGCTGGGCGCGGAATCCGAAGCCGACGTCCATGCCATCGAACGGGCGCTGGGCGGCTGGGCGGAGCTCTGGTCGCGGCTCGGCCACAGCCATTACCGCCAGACCGGGGGCCTGCTCGGCAACCGCATGGAAGCGCGCTCGATCTTCCTGGGCGCCGCCGGCTGGCCCTGCCAGCGCGTGGGCAGCGCCAGCCTGGCGGCCCTGGTGCCGGGGCTGCGCCGCCACCCGGAGGGCGGCGGATTATGGACACCCCGCGCCGGCGTGCTGCTCGCCGATCGCATCGTCACCGACATGGTCCGCCTGATCGAGGGGCTCGGCTGCCGCCTCCTGCCCTATCGGCCCATCCTGGAGGAGGAGATCCGCGAGGGGCGCTTCCGCCTCGGCCCTGGCGAGGCGTTCGCGCCCGACCTGACCATCGTCGCGGCGGGTGCCGGAACCGGCGAGGTGATGCGGATGCTGGCGCCGCGCCTCACCGGTGTCGACCAGACGATGTTCTATTTCTCCGCCCCGCGCGCCTGGGAGCGCGCGCCCCTTCTCGTCGATTTCGGTCCGCATGACGACCTGTGGGCCGCGCCGCCGGTGGCCGGCACGATGCTCAAGCTCGCCGCCAGCGATCTTGCCGTCCCGGGGGGCCCGTTCGACAGCGACGCGCTGTCCGAGCGGATCGCCGAGACGTTCCGCACGATCGAATGGCGGTTCGTGCGCCAGGCGCGTTGCCGCTATGCCCGCACGGCCGACGGCGCCCGCATCCTGGAACCCGTAAGGGGCACCGACCAGCGGGTCTGGGTCGTAGCGGGCTGCAACGGTAGTGGCTTCAAGCTGGCGCCGCTGGTGGCGGAGTTGGTCTGGCAGCATGCCCGCGGCCAAGTGGAGGCTCTCGCATGACGGCGCCGGAGCCGGAATGGGCGGCCCTGCTCTCCCGATTGCCGGAGCCCGGGCCGGGGCGCACCACCATCGGCCTCGCGGTCGATACCGGTCCGCACGGCGCCGACCTGCTCCGGGCGGCGACAGTGTTGGCCGACGACTTTCCGGAGCTCGGCTATCTGTGGCTAGACGACGGAGCGAGCGCCGAGGGCGGCGCAGCAGCCGCACGGGCAATGGACGCGCGCGGCGTGCGGCTGGTCGTCGGGCACTTCAACAGCGCATCCGCGCTCGCCGCGGCGCCCCTCTATGCCCGGGCCGGCGCGGTGCTGCTGGCGCCCGGCGCGACGCATCCCGCATTGACCGGGACGATGCCGCATTGCTTCCGGCTATGCGCCCATGATCTGCGCCAGGCCAGGCTGTTCGCCGAGGAACTGGTCGTCACCGGGGAACGCCCGGTGCTGGTCACGCAGCGCATCGCCCATGGCAAGAGCCTTGGCGATGCGATCGAGGATCTGCTGCGCGCGGCCGGATGCACGCCCCTGCGCATCGATGCCGATCGCCCCGCGGAGATACCCCCGCTCCCGCCCGGGCCGGTGGCGGTGATCGGGCGCCATGCATTCGCGGCCGCGCTGTTGCCACGGCTGGCATCGCACCCGCGCGTGCTGCTGAGCGACGATTGCCGCACGCCGCATCTCCTCGACGCGATCCGTCCCGGCAGTTCGGACCTGCGAGTGGCGGCGCTGGGCGGCGCCGCCGACCCGGCGCCGAACGGCGGCGCCTATGCGCTGACCAGCCGCGCGGCCCTCGAGATATTGGCGGGAGCGGTGGAAATCGCGGGCCCCGGCCCGGCGGCCGTGGCCGAAGTGCTGCGCATTCGGCGTTGGCCCACCTGCCTCGGCACCATCGAGTTCGACGCGATGGGCGAACCCCTGGGTATCGACTGGCACTGGCTGCGGATCGCGCCTGCCTTTGCGGTGGAGGCGAACTGATGCGGACAACCCCGACGCCATCCGGCACCGTCACCCTCTGGCTGGTGCCGCGCGAAGGAGAACATCGCGATCCGGGGGCCGAGTTCGCGGAACTCGATGCCGCCGCGCGCGCGCGACTGGAGGAAATCCGCGCGCCCGAAGCGCGCGACACCCAGTTGCTCAGCCGCGCATGGCTGGCACGCCTGCTGCGCGCGCAATTCGGGCCGGCGAGCGCACGCTGGAGCGTCGGCATCGACTGCAACGGCCGAGCGACCCTGCGCGACGCGCCGCGGGAAATCACGATCGCATTCGCCCATGGACGCGACACCATCGCCCTCGCGATCGGCCATGATTGCGGCGGCGGCCTGGGCATCGATCTCGAGGATCGGCTCGGCGGCGACGACCCCCTGCTCGCGCCGGTGATGCTCTCGCCGGCCGAACTCGCCCAATATCATTGCCTGGGCACCGGAGAACGCCGACGACGCTATCTGCTGGCGCGCTGGGTGGCGAAGGAAGCCTATGCCAAGGCGCTGGGCAGAGGGTTGGCGCTGGGGTTCGACGCGATCGACACCATCGAGGTCGCGCCGGGGCATTTCGGCATCCGCGACCCCTATGCGCCGGACGACGCCGCCTGGCAGGTCAGGCTGATCGAACCCGACGACGGCACTGCCGTTGCCGTGGCATTGGCGCCGTCTGGCAACCGACCGGTCGCGATCGATCTCCACGATCCGGACGGGTTCAGAGGGTCCGTCACCACCGGAGAGGCAGAATACGCGGCGGAACCAAGTTTCGACTAGAACCCCAGCTCGCGCTCCCCGCCGCGCGCCCCACGGAATGCCAGTTGCGAAACGCCCCGCCCGTGCCGGACGGGCCTCGGGGCGACAAATCAGAGGAAGTCGGAACCGCGCGGCAGGGCGAGGACGAAGACGGCACCTTCGCCGGGTTCGGAGGGTTCGAGCGTCAGCGTGCCGCCATGCGCGTCGACGATGGTCTGCGAGATGGCGAGGCCGAGGCCGGTGCCCGCCGGCTTGGTGCTCACCATCGGCTCGAACAGATGCTCGCGGACGCGTGGAGGCACGCCGGGGCCGGTATCCGCCACACGGATGCGGACCCGGGGGCCTTCGGTCCAGCTCGAGATCGCGATCCGCCGGGCCGGGCTGTCCCCCATCGCCTGGGCCGCGTTGAGCAGGAGATTGGAGAGCACCATCTCGATCTGGATGCGATCCCCCAGCACGCAGGTCGATCCCGGCGCGAAGCTGCGCACCATGTCGACATCGTCCAGGCACGACAGGCGCGGGCGCACGGCGTCGAGCATTTCGATCAGGCATTCCGGCCGCGCGTCGATCCGGCCGGTCTTCACGAAGCTGCGCATGCGCAGCACGATGTCCGAGGCGCGCGCGGTCTGGGCCGCGGCATCCTCGATGAAGCCGAGCAGTTGCTCCAGCCCCTGGATCCGCTCGCGCAGTACCGCGGCGCAGCCCAGCATATAGTTGCTCGCGGCAGTCAGCGGCTGGCTCAGCTCATGCGCCATCGCCGCCGCCATCGCGCTCATCGCCGTCAGCCGCGCGCGCGCCGCGGGATCCCCCGGCGCACCGGGATCGCGCGGCGAATCATTCGCCGCAAACCGCACCGAATCGAGCGCCTCGCGCAATGCATATGCGTCGGCGCCGGCGCTGCGCCTGGCCATCGATGCCCCGTCGAACCCCATTTACTTCTCCGTTCTTCCGATTTCCTGCCCATGGAAACCAGTATTCGCGGATTCATTAGGACGAGTTGCGCCAGACTGCTTTGCATTTCACGCCAACCACTTGGCAGTTCACGTCACCCTGCATAAGAATTGGAACGTCCCGGATGCACGCCGGGCATGGGGAGGGTCCGGCATGACTTCGGGGCGTGCGGCCATGTTGATGGACTATGTCCCGGTCGCCCTGGAAGTTGGCCTCGATCCCTATCGCATTCTTGCCGACATCGGCGTCAGCCCGTCGCAGCTCCGCAACCCCGAGGAACGGCTTCCCCGCGGCGTGATCGCCTCGATCCTCGAGCGCTCGGCCATGGAAGCGAACTGCCCGCACTTCGCAATGCTGATCGCCGAGCGGCGCGACCTATCCTCGCTCGGCCCGTTGAGCCTCGTCCTCCAGCAGCAGGAGACGCTGGACGACGCCGTCCGCACGCTGATCCGCTACCAGCATCTGCTGAGCGACCTGCTCACCTTCAGCCTCGAGATCGAGGGCGACGCTGCGCTGGTGCGGACCCAGATCGTCAGCAACATCGATTTCGCGCCGCGCCAGGCCCATGAAGCGGTGGCCGCGATGCTCTCGCGCGTCTTCATCGAGATCGGGGGCAGCGCATGGAAGCCGGAATGCCTGCATTTCATGCATGCCGCTCCCCGCTCGCTGGACGTGCACCACCGGGTGCTCGGCTGCCCGGTGCGCTTCGGCAGCGACGCGAACGGCGTCGTCTATGGCCGCGAGACGCTGCGTGCCCGCAACCCGGGCTATCGCTCGAACCTTGCCGCCTATGCGAACCGCTATTTCGAGACGCAGCTGCCCGCAGCCCCCCCGCTCACCGAAGTGGAGCGGACGCGCCGGGCGCTCTTCATCCTGCTCGCGTCCGGCAACGCCTCCATCGAGAAGGTCGCGCGCCACATCGGCGTCTCGCCGCGCACGCTCCAGCGCAGGCTGGAGGCCGAAGGTGCCGGCTTCAGCGCGGTGCTGAACGGAATACGCCGCGAGCTGGTGGTCCGCCACCTGCTCAACAACGTCCAGCCGCTCGCCACGATCGGCGAGATGCTGGGCTATGCCTCGCCCGCCGCGTTCACGCGCTGGTTTACCTCCGAGTTCGGCATGTCGCCCAGCGCGTGGCGCCGTTCGGCGAGCGAGGATGCCCTGGCCGCCCCGGCCCCGGCCCCGGCGGAGGACAGGGACCCGGACCCGGCCGGGGCGCAGGCGATCGAGGTGCCGACGCCATGATGCGGCGGAATCGCGATTGCGCGCCATTCTCCGGTTGGGGAGCGAGCCGGGATCCCGCGGCGCCACGGCCGGACGCGTCGCAGGCCGCGCCCCTCCCCTTGCGACTCCTCGCCCCGCCTGCGATGTTCGCACGATGCACGACCTCGACACGTTCATCGCCGGACTACCCAAGGCGGAACTTCACCTGCACATCGAAGGCAGCCTGGAGCCCGAGCAGATGTTCGCCTTTGCCCGGCGCAACGGCGTCGCCATTCCCTTCGCTTCGGTGGAGGAAGTGCGGGCCGCCTATGCATTCTCGAACCTCCAGGATTTCCTCGACATCTATTATGCCGGTGCCGACGTGCTGCGCACCGAGGAGGATTTCCACGACCTCGCCCTCGCCTATTTCGAGCGGGTGGCGCAGGACGGGGTCGTCCATGCCGAGATCTTCTTCGATCCGCAGACGCACACCCATCGGGGCATTCCGTTCGGCGTGGTCGCCAACGGGCTGCTCGCCGGCATGGAGGCGGCCGAGGCGCGGCTCGGCATCACGTCCAAGCTGATCCTCTGCTTCCTGCGCCACCTGGACGAGGAGGATGCCTTCAAGACGCTGACCCAGGCCCAGCCCTGGCTCGACCGGATCGCCGGCGTCGGCCTGGATTCGTCGGAGCTCGGCCATCCCCCTGCCAAGTTCGAGCGCGTCTTCGCCGCCGCCGCCGCGATGGGGCTCAAGCGCGTCGCCCATGCCGGCGAGGAAGGGCCGCCCGAATATGTCGCCGAGGCACTCGACCTGCTGGCGATCGACCGGCTCGACCATGGCAATCGCAGCCTCGAGGATCCGGCCCTGGTCGCGCGCCTGGCCCGCTCCTCGATGACGCTCACCGTCTGCCCGCTTTCCAACGTCAAGCTGTGCAACGTCGCCTCGGTCGACGCGCATCCGATCGACCGGATGCTGCAACTGGGCCTGCGCGCCACGGTCAATTCGGACGATCCCGCCTATTTCGGCGGCTATGTCGCCGACAATTACCGGGCGATCGCGCAGGGCCGCGATCTCAGCCGCCGCGACCTGGTGACGCTGGCGCGGAACAGTTTCCTGGGTTCCTTTCTTTCCGACGACGAAGTCGCCGCGCACCTCGCCCGGGTCGACGCCTATGCGGAGGAACACGCTTGAGCATCGTCTTCACCCATTTCACGCATGAGGAGATGGTGGCGGGCGTCCACGCCATCGCCGCCGCCGCGGAAACCTGGAACCCGACGCTGCTGGTCGGCGTCGGCCGCGGCGGGCTGACGCCGGCGGTGTTCCTGTCGCACCGGATGGGCCTGCCGCTCGTTTCGATCGACCATTCGACCAGGATCGCCCAGTTCGGCGAGGAACTGGTCTCGGTGCTCGCGCGGCGGACGCGCGACGGCGATCGGCTGCTGTTCGTCGAGGACATCAACGACAGCGGCAAGACGATCGGCGAGATCCGCAACGCGCTTGCCGGCGAAGGCGCGATCGCCAGCCGCATCCGCTTCGCCGTGCTGCTCGACAATCTCCGCTCCTCGCAGCAGGTCGATTATCGCTCCCGCCGCATCGATCGCTCGGTCGACAAGGACTGGTTCGTCTTCCCCTGGGAAGCCATGGCGCCTCGCGACACGCTCGCCGAGGATGCGATGGAAGTTCCCGAACGCCTGGCGTGATCTGGCATGGGTTGTTCAGCCTCCGTCAATCGCGGATATGCCACGCTCCACCGTGGACACATCCCTGCCGGCGCGCGTTCGTTCCGTCATAGCAGTGCCCAGACTTTAACTTCGGAGGAACCATGTTGAGAACTCCCAAGCGCCCTCGGTTCGCAGCGCTTGCTCTCATCCTCGCCGGCAGCATCTCGCTGTCCGCCTGTATGACCGCGACCCCCTATCAGCCTGCCACCGGCAACGGCACCGCTGTCCGCAACGGCTATTCGGACACGCAGATCGAAAGCAACCGCTTCCGCATCAGCTTCTCCGGCAACAGCCTCACCTCGCGCGAGACGGTCGAGCGCTACCTGCTCTACCGTGCCGCCGAGCTGACGCTCCAGCAGGGTTTCGATCACTTCATCCTGTCCGATCGCGACACCGAGAAGAAGACCGATATCGTGCGCGAGCCGGGTGCCTGGGGCCCCGGGCCCTGGGGCTATTGGAGCCCGTCCTGGCGCTTCTATCGCGGTCCGCGCTGGGGCTGGCGCAGCTGGGATCCGTTCTTCGACGATCCCTTCTGGCGCGACCGCGACTGGGACTATCGCACCGTCACCCAATATGAGGCGATGGCCGAAGTGGTGATGGGCAAGGGCCCCAAGCCCTCCGACAACCTGCGCGCCTTCGACGCGCACGAGGTGGTCAGCCGCCTGGGCCCGTCGATCCAGATGCCGGCCACGAAGTAAGAACGCACGAAAAGCCCCTCCCGCAACCGGGAGGGGTTGGGGGCGGGCCTGCTGTGTCTGCCCTTTTGTGTTTGGGGATATCGGGACATCCCCTCTCCCAGGTCGAGGCCTCATATTCCTTCAATCGTCATCCCCGCCTGCGCGGGGATGACGGCAAAGAATCAGATACTTGTTCGGGTTCTCAACCTGGCCCCTCCCGCAAGCGGGAGGGGACCGCAGGAGAAGTTATGCCACCTGGCCGTGGCAGTGCTTGTACTTGCGGCCCGAGCCGCAGGGGCACGGCGCGTTGCGGCTGACCAGCCCTTCCCACTGCGCCGGATCGGTGCCGAGTTCCTCGGCCGAAGGCTGGGGAATGCCCATCTGCGGCAAGCGGGTGGTGATCAGCCCGGCCGCGCCGCCGTCATAATCATAGGTATCGTCCTCGCCGGTCAGCGGATCGATATGGGTGGTCAGGAAGTCGGGAAGCTCGGGCAACTGCGGCGCAGGCTCCATCCGGAACTGGGCGAAGGCGAGCGTGCGAGTCACATCCTCGCGGATCTGGCCCAGCATGCGCTCGAACATCGCGAACGCCTCGTGCTTGTACTCGTTGATCGGCGTCTTCTGGGCATAGGCGCGCAGGTGCACGACCTGGCGCAGCGCGTCGAGCATCGCGAGATGCTCCTTCCAGTGATGATCCAGATTCTGCAGCAGGATCGACTTCTCGATCTGGCTCCAGGTCTCGGGCTCCAGATCGACGGCCTTGGCCTCAACGAGCTTGTCCGCGGCCTCGCGGATGCGCTCCTCGACCATCTCCGGCTCGATCTGCGCCTCGTCCCTGATCCACTGCTCGACCGGCGCATCGACGTTGAGGGTGCTCAGCACCTTCTCCTTCAGCTCCTCGACCTTCCACTGCTCGGGATAGGAGCCGTGCGGGCAATATTCGCCGACGATGGCGTTCACCGTCTCGGCGCGCATGTCGGTGACGACGTCGCCCACCGTCTCGGCGTCCATGATGTCCGCGCGCTGCTCGTAGATCACCTTGCGCTGGTCGTTCATCACGTCATCATATTCGACGACCTGCTTGCGGATGTCGTAGTTGCGCGCCTCCACCTTGCGCTGCGCGGTCTCGATCGCCTTGCTCAGCCACTTCGAGCCGATCGCCTCGCCATCGGCGATGTTGTTGCGCATCATCTTGGCGAACAGCGTGTTCGAGCCGAAGATGCGCAGCAGGTCGTCATCCAGCGACAGGTAGAAGCGGCTCAGGCCCGGATCGCCCTGGCGGCCCGAGCGGCCGCGCAGCTGGTTGTCGATGCGGCGGCTCTCATGCCGCTCGGTACCGAGGACGAACAGGCCGCCGGCTTCCTTCACCTTCTGCTTCTCCGCCGCGATCTCCGCGCGGATCTGCTCGATCGCGGCATCCTTGGCGGGGCCATCCTCCATCTCGGCCAGTTCGTCATGGGTGCGGAACTCGAGGTTGCCGCCCAGCTGGATGTCGGTGCCGCGGCCGGCCATGTTCGTGGCAATGGTCACCGCGCCCAGCCGGCCCGCCTGGGCCACGATATGCGCTTCATGCTCGTGCTGGCGCGCATTGAGCACGCTGTGCTCCACGCCTTCCTTGGTCAGGAACTCGGATAGCATCTCGCTCTTCTCGATCGAGACGGTGCCGACCAGCACCGGCTGGCCCTTGACGGCGTGTTCCTTGATCTTCCTGGCGATCGCCGCGAACTTCTCGTCGAGCGTCTTGTAGAACTCGTCCTCCTCGTCGACGCGCTGCACCGGCAGATTGGTCGGGATGGTGACGACGTTCATCTTGTAGATATCGAAGAATTCGGGTGCCTCGGTCGCCGCGGTGCCGGTCATGCCCGAGAGCTTGGGATACATGCGGAAATAGTTCTGGAAGGTGATCGAGGCGAGCGTCTGGTTCTCCGGCTCGATCTGGACGCCTTCCTTGGCCTCCACCGCCTGGTGCAGGCCGTCCGACCAGCGCCGGCCGTCCATCATGCGGCCGGTGAACTCGTCGATGATGACGACCTTGTCGTCCTTCACGATATAGTCGATGTCGCGCTTGAACATCACGTTCGCGCGCAGCGCCTGGTTCAGGTGGTGGACGACCTGGGTATTCTCGAAATCGTAGAGATTGGCGCCCTGGAGCAGCCCGGCGGCCTCGAGCATGCGCTCCACCTTCTCGGTGCCGTCCTCGGTCAGCACGATGGTGCGCTGCTTCTCGTCCTTCTCATAGTCCTCCGGCGCCAATTGCTTCACCACCGCGTCGACGCCCATATAGAGCTCGGACTTGTCGTCGGTGGGGCCGGAGATGATCAGCGGCGTGCGGGCCTCGTCGATCAGGATCGAGTCGACCTCGTCGACGATCGCGAAGTTGAACGGGCGCTGCGTCATCGAGACGCGCTCGTACTTCATGTTGTCGCGCAGATAGTCGAAGCCGAACTCGTTGTTCGTGCCATAGGTGATGTCCGAACCATAGGCCTCGCGGCGTTCATGATCGGAGAGATTGGGCACGATCACGCCGACGGTGAGGCCGAGGAACTTGTAGACCTGGCCCATCCACTCCGCATCGCGCTTGGCGAGATAGTCGTTGACGGTGACGACATGGACGCCGTCGCCCGGCAGCGCGTTGAGATAGGTCGCCAGCGTCGCGACCAGCGTCTTGCCCTCGCCGGTGCGCATCTCGGCGATCTCGCCGCGGTGGAGCACGATGCCGCCCACCATCTGCACGTCATAGTGGCGCTGGCCGAGCACGCGCTTGGCCGCCTCGCGCACCGTGGCGAAGGCCTCCGGAAGCAGCGCGTCGAGCTTCTCGCCATTCGCGAGCCGCTCGCGGAACTTCACCGTCTGGCTCGAAAGCTCCTCGTCGTTCATCGCCGAGATCGCCGGCTCGAAGCCGTTGATCTTGTTCACGATGCTGCCGAGCGACTTCACATAGCGATCGTTCGAGGAGCCGAAGAGGGTCTTGGCAAAACCGCCGAGCATGGATTTTCCAGTCTATGTCTAGGGTGGTCGGACGGGCGCGCCGCTGCGGCCGGCGCCCGCTTGGATGCGAAAACAGGAAGAACGGCCGCCGGGTTCAGCGGGCCGCGAGGAAGCTCATTCGAGCCGGCGCTCGAAGGGCAGGCGCAGGGCGGCGGGCGCGTTCCGCACGGCCGCGAGCGGAAGAACCCTTTCAGGCCGCAGCAGCGGCACGGGGAGCGCAGCCACGGCGCGACGGGCCGGAAGCACCGCCGCCTGCGCCGCCTGGGCAGCCTGGACCACCGCCACGCCCTGCATCTGCCGAAGTCCGCCGCGATCGGCCGAACCGGCACCGGTCAGGCTCGCGAGAAAGGCAGTGAGGAGAAGCAGCAGTTCCAAGAAACGAAGCTCGCAAATGTTCCGGCGCCCCAACATCATGGGGCGCGCTTTCGGCGACATAGTAATTCCGATCGCCTTCGTCCAATCGAAAGCGAGTATCCGCCCGTCGCAGGTCGGAACGGGCCGGGGCAAAGCCTGCCCCGGCCCGCGCGGATCATTGCGCCGTGGCACCGCCCGCGACGAAATCCACCGAAGCCGAGCGCGATTCCGGCGCCTTGCCGCTTTCGGCCGGCAATTTGAGCGTCTGCACCTGCTGGCAGGCCACCTTGTCGATACCCGCACTCCCGCTCGACTGCTCGACGGTGCAGGCCGAGACCGCGCCCTGCTTGTCGAAGTCGAGATGGACTACCGGCGCCTTGGTATAGCTCGCGGGCAGCTTCTGCACGGTGATCGTCATGATGGGAGCCGGCGCGACCGGCGCCGTCTGTCCGGCAAGGGCCAGGAGGGTAGCGAGAATCATCGGATGCCTTTCATGTCTTCGGCGACTGACGCATTGCTATCACCGGCGGCGCTGATGTCCATCGCGCCACCATGGCCGGTCCGGCCCCGGGGCTATTTCGCCGCCTCGAACCCCACGATGACCATCCGGCTGTCCGGCCTCGGGCGGATCTGGGTGGAGAGATCCGGCATGGCGATCTTCGCCATCGTCTGCTCGCAGGCCACGGCATCGAGCGCGGCGTCGCCCGTGCCCAGTTCCACGTTGCAGCTCCGCGGCTTGGAGCCAAAGAACACAACCCGCAGGAGCGCCGGATGGGCGTAGCTCCCGGGAAGCTCCGGCCGCCCCACGATCAGCGGCAGCGGCCTGCCGACTTCGGCGGCCAGCTTGTTCAGATCCGCATGCCCGCCGCCCGGGATCAGCCAGAAGAAGCGGCCGTCGTAGAAGTCCGCCACGGGCTTCCCCGCGACATCGGTCGCCGGTGCGAAATGGGCACGCTTCATCAGCAGCGGACAGATGGCGAGATCAAGCATCTCATAGCCCGAGGTCCCCAGGATGTGGCAGGCGGCGGGCTCGCCCTTCGCATCCACGTCGACTCGAAACGCCACCGCGCCGACTTCGCGCCGCTGCCGCGAGCCCATCGGATAATCCCTGTCGGTGATCCAGTTCTGCGGCATCCCCCTTGGCACCGGCTTGCTCCCGCCCTCGGCGCTCCGCGCGTTCTTCGCATCCTGCACCGCCGGCGCGGGCTGCATCGCCAGCGCCGCCAACAATACCAAAAGCATTTGATCTTTCCCCCAGCTTCCCCGAAGCGGACGCCAGTTTAGCAACAGGTCCCCGCATGTCCATCGAATGCTCCCCGCTCGCGCTTCCCTTCCCCGCCCTGCCGGCCATTCCCGGCGTCACCGCGCGCGTCGCCCGGGCGCGATACAAGAGCTGGGATCGCTGCGACCTGACCTTCATCGAGCTGGCGCCGGGAACGGCGGTGGCGGGCGTGCTGACCGGCAGCAGATGCCCCTCGCCCGAGGTGGAATGGTGCCGCAAGGCGCTGCCGCTGGGCGAGGCGCGCGCGCTGGTGGTGAATGCGGGCAATTCCAACGCCTTCACCGGCAATCGCGGCCGTGCCGCGGTAGAGGCGATCGCTGCCCGCGCCGCCGCGCATCTTGGCTGCCGGCCTTCCGACATATTCGTCGCTTCCACCGGCGTGATCGGCGTGCCGCTGCCGATCGACAAGGCCGAGGCGGGCCTCGACAATGCCTTCGCTGCCCCGCCCTGCAGCTGGGAAGACGCCGCCGCCACGATCATGACCACCGACACTTTCGCCAAGGGCGCGGTCACGCGCGCGGTGGTCGGAGGCAAGACCGTCAGCCTGATCGGCATCATCAAGGGATCGGGCATGATCGCGCCGGACATGGCGACGATGCTCGGCTTCCTCTTCACCGATGCCGCAGTCGATCCGGCCTTCCTGCAGGCCGCGCTGGGCGATGCCAACCGCAAGAGCTTCTCGTGCATCACCGTGGACGGCGATACCTCGACCAGCGACACCGTGCTCGCCTTCGCCACCGGCAGCGCGGGCAATGCGGTGCTGGCAGGCGACGAGGATGACGGCGCCGACGCCTTTCGCGCCGCGCTTCAGGACCTCTGCCACCAGCTCGCCCAGCTCGTCGTCCGCGACGGCGAGGGCGCGCAGAAGCTGATCGAGATCACCGTCGAGAGCGCGGAGAGCGATGCCAGCGCGCACCGGATCGCCATGTCGATCGCCAATTCGCCGCTGGTGAAGACCGCGATCGCCGGCGAGGACGCCAATTGGGGCCGCGTGGTGATGGCAGTGGGCAAGGCCGGCGAACCCGCCGAACGCGACAGGCTCGCCATTCGCTTCGGCGCCACCCAGGTGGCGCGCGACGGCCTGGCGGTGGAAGGTTATGACGAAGCGCCCGTCGCCGCGCACCTGAAGGGCCGGGAGATCGAGATCGGCGTCGAGCTGGGTCTCGGCGAGGGTCGCGCCACCGTGTGGACCTGCGACCTGACGCACGGCTATATCTCGATCAACGCGGACTATCGCAGCTGAGCGTCGCGGGGCGGCGGGTGCCTCGCGCCGCCGCCGGCCAGGGCGGGGACGCAATCAGCAGCCCCCGCACTCCCTGTCCCGTATCCCCGCCTTCGCGGGGATGACGGGGAGAACGCGGGGAAGACGGGGAGAAATGGGCCCGCCTGCGCCGTTGCCGGGGCTTCAGGCCAGGTTCGACGCGCCCGCGGTCAGCGAGCGCTCGACCCACTGCTTGATCGCACTCTTCGGCATCGCGCCGACCTGAGTCGCCGCCGGCTGGCCGTCCTTGAACAGGATCATCGTCGGAATGCCGCGCACGCCATATTTGGTCGGCGCGTCGGGATTCTCGTCGATGTCGATCTTGATGATCTCCACCCTGTCGGCCAGCTCCTCCGCCAGTTCCTCGAGCGCCGGGGCGATGATCTTGCATGGCCCGCACCATTCCGCCCAGAAATCGACGAGCACGGGCTTGCCGGCCTCGAGAACGTCTGCGGAAAAGCTGGCGTCGGTGGTCGCCTTGGTGGCCATGATCAAACTCCTGATACGATATCGGCCGCTAATTTATGATGGCACCTCGCCGGGTCAAGCGCGCAAGCCCAAGCTTTGCTCCATATCCGTGAAGCCCGGCTTGTGCGCCGAGAGCAGATCGGCCGGCAGGAGGTGAAGCACCGGCCCCGCCGCATAGAGCAGTCCCGCCTCGATCGTGCGCCCCGGGAAGATCACCGCCAGCGCGGCGACATAGGCCGCCATCTGCCGGAGGTGATAGGGAGGAATGTCGTCCAGCGACGCGGGCGCGCGGCGGCCGGTCTTGAAGTCGATCACCCGGACATGGCCGGGCGCGACCACCAGCCGGTCGACCGTGCCCGAGACGACCAGCCCGTCCCCCACCACTGCGGCGATGGGCGCCTCGCCCAGCGAGGCTGGGCCGAACAGCTCGGCGAAGCGCGGATCCTCGGTGACTGCCAGGGCCGCGGCGACAAGCTCGGCACGCAGGGCCGGGTCGCCCACGCCCCCTGCCCCGGCCAGCCAGCGCTCCGCGGCGGCGGCGCGCTCGGCCGGCCCGACCGACGGCAGCCGCTCGAAAAGGGCATGCAGGAGCCGGCCGCGCTCGGCGGCGGCGCGCAGCGCTGGCGTGGGCGGCGGATCGGCGACGGCGTCGTCACCCAGCGCGGAGGGCGCGAGCGGACGCGGCGGGCGAGCCTCTTCGGGTGCCGGGCGGCGTGCCCATCCGGGAAGCGCCAAGGCCGCGACGGGCCCCTGTTCCGGTCGGGGCCGGGCGGGAAGCGGCGCCTGGGGCTGCAATCCCTTGAACTCGCGGATATCCCCCTCGGCCACGCCCAGGGCGTCGAGCGCGGCGGCGCTGGCGGCATACCAGCTCTTCTGCGGAGGGACGCCCTTGGCCTGAGGGCCCAGGGCACCGGCCACGACCAGCCGCTCCTCGGCCCGGGTGGCAGCCACGTAGAACAGGCGCCAATGCTCGCTGAGTTCGCGAGCATCGGCAAGTTCGAGGACTTGCCCTAGCACGCCACGCTCAGCGGCGCGGGGCCGGAAGATCGGCAGCTTTCCGGGCGCCGCGGACGGTTCCCAATGCAGGAAGTCGCGCGGGGACCGCGTCGGGTCGACCGTGGCGTCGGCAAGGATGACCAGGGGCGCCTGGAGGCCCTTGGCACCATGCGCGGTCATCACCCGCACCGCCGCCTGGGGCTGGGCCGCGTCGCGGACGATCTCGACATCGCCGCGATCGAACCAGTCCAGGAAGCGCTGCAGCGAAGGCGTCGCCAGCTTCTCGAAGTTGAGCGCCGCGTTGAGCAGCTCCTCGATCGGATCGCGCGCTTCCTCGCCCAGCCGGCGAAGCAGCTTGCGGCGGCCGTCAAGGGGCCCGGAAAGCAGTTCCTCCAGAAAGCGATAGGGGGTCGCGATGTCGGCGCGGGCAAGCAGCGCGTATAGCGGCGCGAGGCGCTCCGCAGGCTGGGTGTTGCGCAGGTGCCGCCAGAGACCGCCACGCTCGCGGACCGCCGCGTCCATCAGCGCTTCCTGGCTCCAGCCGATCAGCGGCGAGACCAGCAGCGACGCCAGCGACAGATCGTCCTCGGGCTGGAGCGCGAAACGGATGGCGGCAAGCAGGTCCTGCACCGCCAGCGGCGCGTTCAGCCGCAGCCGATCGACGCCCGCCACCGGCACTCCCTCTGCGTAAAGGCGCGCGACGATCAGCGAGGCCAGCTCGCCGCGGCGCTTGACCAGGATCATCACGTCCTCGGGCGCCAGCTTGCGGCCCTTGCTCTCCAGGTCGAGCGTGCCGATCCAGCCCTTGATCGCCCGGGCGATGTCGCCGGCGAGCTTGCGGGTGGCATCGCTCACCCACGCCTCTTCGTCGGCCTCGCTGCCGCCTTCGATGACCGGCGGCCACAACGTCACGGTGCCCGGTCCGGGCACTTCGCTGGCATGCGGCTCGACATCGGAAAGCTCGCCCATGCCCGGCATCGGCAGCGCGCCGATCGCGGCATCGACGAATTCCAGCACCGGCCGGGTCGAGCGGAAGCTGTGGGTGAGCGACAGCTCCTCCACTTCGCGCGGCGCCATGTCGAAGTCCGGATCGGGATGGATGCGCGACTTTGCCAGGAAGCGCTCGAAGGCGGCGCGGAAGAAGATCGGGTCGGTACCCTGGAAGCCGAAGATCGCCTGCTTGTAGTCGCCCACGGTGAACAGGGTGCGGACCGTCTCCGCGCGCGCGCCTTCGCCGACGAAGAACTCGTCCGCGATCGCGCTGACGATCGCCCATTGCTGGGGATTGGTGTCCTGCGCCTCATCGATCAGGACATGCTCGGTCGCGGAATCGAGCTTGAAGCGCACCCATTCGCCCATGCCGGGCTCGGCGAGCAGGGCGACGGTGCGGTGGATCAGGTCGTTGAAATCGACCGCGCCGAGCCGGCGCTTGGCCCGTGCGTAGGTCTCGGCATAGACCCGGCCGGCTTCGAGGCCGGAAGCGAGCAGGTCCGCATAGGCGGCCTGGGTCTTCATGCCGAGCAGTTCGGCGCAGGTGTCGAACAGCCGCATCGCATAGTCGGCGTAACTTGGCTCTTGCGGGGCCTGTCCACTCTTGAAGGAACGGGGATCGCCCTTGGCAGTGGCCCATATGCTGTGAAGATCGGCGAGGCTGGCAGCACGAGCTTCTGGTCTCTTCCCTAGCCACGCAGCAGCTATATCAGCGCGTTGGAGACCCGACTTAGTGCCCCAATCGGCGTTCATCACGGTGAGCGCACGCAGGCTGCCGAGGTCGAAGCTGTCATCGGCACAGCGCCGGGCGATCTCGGCATCCACGTCGCCCTCGGGCAGGCCGAGCGCCTCGCGCAGGAAAGGCTGGATCAGGATCGGCAACCCGGCCAGCGCCTCGCCTTCCCTGGCACAGGCCTTGAGGAAATCCTCGGCCTTGCCCTCGCCCAGCCGCAACGACAGCGCGCCCACCGCGTCGACGATCCAGCCGCGCCCATCGCGCTCGGCATCGACCAGCATCTCGGCCAGCGCCTCGCGCGCCAGCACCGCTTCCTCACGCTGGTCGAGCGGGCGGAAGCCGGGAACCAGCCCCGCCTCCATCGGAAAGGCAGCGAGCAGCGACTGGCAGAAGCTGTGGATCGTCTGGATGCGGATACCGCCGCCGGGCGCATCGAGCACCTTGGCGAAGAGCTGGCGGGCCTTGCCGATCATCTGCGGCGTCGCAGTCTCGCCAAGCGCGGCGAGATCGGCACGCAGGCTCCCCTCGTCGATGCGCACCCATCGCGCCAGGCGGCTCGTGATGCGCTCCGACATTTCGGCGGCGCCGGCCTTGGTGAAGGTGAGGCAGAGGATCGCACCCGGATCGGTGCCGTGCAGCAGCAGGCGCCAGACACGGGCAGCGAGCACCTGGGTCTTGCCCGTGCCGGCCGAGGCGGACAGCCAGACATGCCGCTCCGGGTCGCTCGCCCGGCTCTGGTTGCCCTTCAGCGGGTGGAGGGGACGGGCTTCAGTCACGCCGGCCATACCATTCGTCGCGGCGCATCAGCTGGTCATATTCGGCATAGGGCGCATATTCCGGCACCAGCTTGGCGGTGAAGGGCTGGTCGCCGGTCAGCCAGGCGCGCACCGCATCGGCGAAGTGATGCGCGGCGATGTCGACGAACTCCTCGGCGGGGATCGGCTCCTTCTTCTTCGGGTCGACGGGGCTGTCGACATAGCCGAAGCCGCCGGTGCGCGGCGAACGGGCGAGCGACCAATATTCGAAGGCACGCGCGACGCCCTCGATATCGGCGAACCCGCCCCGCTCGGCGATCAGCCCGAGCAGGCCGAGCTGAAGGCTGAACCCGGCGCGGACGGCCCGGGTGCTGGGCGGCTGGCCGGTCTTGTAGTCGACGATCGCCAGGCCGCCATCGGGCAGGCGATCGATCCGGTCGAACTTTCCGCGCAGCTTCACGCCGGCGAATTCGATGTCGCCGTCGAGCTCGACCGCGAGCACCTTGCGCTCCGGGTCCTCGGCGATCTGCCGGGCGATCCAGTCGATCGCTTCCATCAGCCGCGGCTGCCAGAGCGCGCGCATCATCGGATGGGTGCGCGCGTCCACCAGCATCGCCTCGGCGCGCGCGCGCAGCTTCGCCGGATCGCAGCCGTCGAGTTCGAACCATTTCTGAAGAACATCGTGCACCGCCGTGCCTCGCCACGCCGCGCTGGGATCGGCATCGACCGGATCGAGCGGCATGAGCTTCAGCATGCGGCGCGCGTAGAAGGCGTAGGGATCGGCCTTCAGGCGATCGACTTCAGTGACCGAGATCGCCTTGGGGCGGTCCTCGACCGGGGGCGACGGCTCGGGGCGCTCGGCAGGCTCATGGGCGCCCGGCCGATCGATCGCATGGAGCCAGGCGGCGAGATCCTGGGCCCGGTCGAGACCGCCGGCGAGCGCCTCGAGGCGCAGCCAGAAGCGCGAGGCGATGGTCGGCGCGGTGGCGTCGCGTCGCGCGCGCGTGAGCAGCACCTCCGGCGCGCCCAGCGCACCGGCAAGGTCGTGCGCCGCCAGGCCGATGCGGCGCTCCAGGCCGGGCAGGCCCAGTTCGGCGCGGATGCGCGGGGCGAGCCAGGGATCGGGCGCGGGCAGGCCCGGCCAGACGCCTTCGTTGAGGCCCGACAGGATCATCAGGTCGGCAGTCTGCAGCCGCGCTTCCAGCTGGCCCAGGATGGCGAGGCGCGGATGGCCGCCCTGGGGCGGGCGTACGGCGATCTGGTCCATCAGCGTGCGCAGCATCGGCGCAAGCGTGTCCGGATCGGCGCGGCGCGGGCCGTCCCCGGCCTCGCGCTCGAGATCGTCGAGCAGAGTCGCGGCGGCGCGGCCCTCGGCGCGGCTCCACAGGCCGTCGCCGCCCAGCGCCTGGGCGACTTCGCGCAGCGCCGCGAGCAGCTCCGGGATCGGCTGTGCGCCCCCGCCAAAGGCGGTCTCGAGCGGGGCGAGCAGCGCGCGGGCCGCCGGCCACCAGCGCAGGGCGGCCTGGCGGAGCGGCCCGTCCCTGCCCTCCTGCTCCGCCAGATAGCGATCGATGCCGGCAAGATCGGGCGCCGGGCGCGGCCCCCGCAGCGCGCGATCCAGCAGGCGAGCGCCCTCCAGCCATTCGGGCCGCGTTCCGGGCATCACCAGCGGGTGCTTGAGGAGCGTGAGCAGCGGCAATGGGGCAAAGCGCTGGGCGGCGGCATCGGCGAGCGCGAGCAGCAGGGTTCCCGGCGGCAGGATCGAGAGCGGCTGGCCGGCGGAATCGTCGATCGCGATGCCCCAGCGCGCGCAATGCGCGGCGACGCGGCGGGCGAGTGCGCGGTCGGGCGTGACCAGCGCGGCGGTGCGGCCCGGAGTCTCCAGCGTCTGGCGCAGCGCCAGGGCGATGGCCTGGGCCTCCTCCGCAGGCGTGGCGACTTCGAGGGCGCGGACCCCGTCGAGCCGCCGCTCGCGCTCGGGAAGCGTGGTCCAGCCATGAGTCAGCTCGGGCGGCTGCATCGCCGAGGCGATCGCCTTGCTGCGCGAGGGCGCCGCATCATGCTCGCTGGCGGCACGCCAGGGATCGAACTCGCTGCGGTGGACGCCCATGCGCTCGAGCAGGAGCTTGAGATGGAATTGGGGGTGGGTCTCCAGGTTGCGCCGGCGCCGGCTGGTGACGGGATCGGGCGCATGGGGTCCGAGCATGTCCCATTCGGCATCGGAGATCGCGATGGCGAGGTCGGGAAGCACCACCATCCCCTTGGGCAACCCCGCCACCACCCGTTGGAGCCGGGCAATGGCCGGCGCGCTGGCGGTGATGCCGGCGGCGCAGACGAAGCCCGCCGGCGGATCGGCCTTCCAGCGCTTCGCCACCTTGTCGATCAGCAGGCGGCGACGGTCGGCGAGATCGATGCGGCCCAGGCGGGCGAGTTCCTTCGGCCAATGTTCGAGGACGATCTCGAACAGCTTGAGCGAACGCTCCCAATGGGCGGAAAGCTCGGGCCCCAGGTCCAGCTCCTTGAGCCGGCGGGGCGGCACTTCCTCGATGAGCAGCTGGTCGAGCGTGGCGGCGAGATCGCCGGCGAGGCGGACGGCTTCGGCGGCGTCGTGGCGGGGCTCGGCCTGCTGGATGAGCCGGGCGAGGATCAACTGGCGCTGGAGCGGCTGGACGGCGGGCGGCACGGGATCGGGATCGCCGGCGGCATCGAACACCGCCTCGTCCAGCTCGGGATCGCCGACCGCGACGAGCCGCGGCAGGAGGAGGCCGCCGCCGCTGGCGCGGACGAACGCGTCCTGGATGGCCTTCTTGGCACGGTTGTTGGGAAGCAGGACCAGCCCGCGGGCCAGGCCCATCGGGTCGCTGCCGAAGCGCTTGATCAGCCCGTTCGCGAGCGCATCCGCAAAGGCGCGGTGCGGCGGGATGGCGTAGAGGCGAAGGGCGGTGGGCATGGGCTGGGCGACCCTAATCCCCCTCTCCCCTTCAGGGGAGGGGGCCGGGGAGCGGGGGCTGTGGATAACTCCCCCTTCCGGCTTCGGCTACGCCCCGCCCCCTCTCCCCGTAAACGGAGAGCGGGAGAATCACACCGTCGCCAGCACCTCTTCGGCTTCCTTCACCGCAGACGGCGTGCCGACGTCGAACCACAGTCCCTGATGGACCACGCCCCACAGGCGCCCCTGTTCCATCGCGCGATTCCAGAACAGGTTCGTGGAGAACGGCCCCTCCGGCCAGTCGCGGATCGCGCGCGGATGGAGGATCTGGGCGCCGGCATAGACGAAGGGCGCGAGGCGGCCCGGCTTGCGGCGCTCGGTGATGCGGCCGAGCGGATCGAGGCGGAAATCGCCCTGCCCCCGATGGCTGAACGCGCGCGCCAGCGGCACCAGCAGCAGCAGCGCGTCCATCTTCTCGTCGTTCCAGGCCGCCGCCAGCGCATGGAGCGCGTCGATCGGCCCATCGACCCAGAGCGTGTCGCTGTTCACCGTGAAGAAGGGCTTGTCGCCCAGGATCGCCCGCGCCTGGACGATGCCGCCGCCGGTCTCCATCAGCTGGGCGCGCTCGTCCGAGATCAGCACTTCGATATCGCCGGCACGGGCCTTCAGATGCGCCTCGACCTGGTCGGCGAGGTAATGGACGTTGACCACCGCGCGCTTGATGCCGGCGTCGCGCAGATGGTCCATCGTATGGTCGAGCAGCGGCTTGCCGGCGACTTCCACCAGCGGCTTGGGGCGCGTCACGGTGAGCGGGCGCATGCGCTTGCCCAGGCCCGCAGCCATCACCATCGCCGTCTCCGGCATGGCCACGTCCGGATTGGGGCGCAGCGAATAGGTGGCGGACTGTTTCATGCGCCGGCGATGGTGAGCGGATCGCCGCGCATGTCGGCGGGGATATTGGCGTCGAACCAGTCGGCGACGGGCTTCAGCGCCGGGTGCCGCAGGTCGCGGTTGAGATAGGTCCACACGCGCGGGCACAGGCCTGGATAGCGCGGCTTGCCGTCGCGCCTCCAAAGGCGCGTGAAGATGCCTACGATCTTGGCGTTCCGCTGCGCGCCGAGCACGTGATAGGCCACGTCGAACGCATCGCCCGCGCCGGTGATGCGCTTGTAGCGATCGAGCATCGCGGTCTCCAGCGTCTCGGGCACGTCGCGGCGCGCGTCCTGCAGCAGCGAGACGAGGTCATAGGCGGGATGGCCCGCCAGCGCGTCCTGAAAGTCGAGAAGGCCCAAGGTTTCCGCGCTACCGTCGATCAGCATGATGTTCTCGACATGATAGTCGCGCAGCACCGTGACAGGCGTGTGACCCGCAAGGACGGGCGCGAGCGCCTGATCCCAGGCGGCGCGGTATCCGTCCAGATCGACGTCGAGGCCGATCGCGGGGCAATACCATTCGGGAAGCAGGGCGGCTTCGCGCTGATATTCGGCATGGCTGTAGGGCCGCAGCTCGGCCGCCGCCGGATATGCGGCGAGGCGGATGAGCAGGTCGATCGCTTCCTCGTAGAGGCGCAGTTCGCTTTCGGGCGCGGCGTCGACCGTCTCGCGCATGCGGGCGTCGCCGAAGTCCTGGATCAGGACCAGCCCCTCGGCCAGGTCCTCGTGCAGGATCTCGGGCGCGGCAAAGCCGTTGCCGGTCAGCCAGCGCGCGACATTGATGAACGGGCGCGGATCCTCGTGCGGCGGCGGCGCGTCCATCAGGATCGCGGTGCGGTCATGTTCCACCACGCGGAAATAGCGGCGGAACGAGGCGTCGCCGGCGAGCGGGCGGATCTCGGCGCCACCCCAACCGGCGGCTGTGAGGAAGTCGGGCGCCGCGGCGGGCGGATTCATGTCGGGAACCATCGGTCCTTCCATGCCGCCGGCACTTTCGCTGTCAAGGCGCGCGCGCCGTCCGGTGCCACATCCAGGGACAGCCACAGCGCATCGTGCCACGCCGCCGCCCCCAGCCGCTCGGGCCATTCGACGATCAGCAGCGAATCGATTCGGGCATCGTCGAGGCCCAGCTCCGCCGCTTCGGACGGATCGTCGAGCCGGTAGAGATCGACATGGAGCACCGGGAAGCGCACTTCGGGCGGGTCGTAAGGCTGGACGATGGCGAAGCTGGGCGACGGCGCCTCGCCCTCCAGCCCGAGCGCGGCGAGCAGCCCGCGCGCGATGCTGGTCTTGCCCGCGCCCAGCGGGCCGGACAGCGCGATCACGTCGCCGGGGCGCGCCAGCCCAGCGAGGCGGCGGCCCAGTTCGAGCGATTCTTCCGGCGAGCGCAACAACATGGCGTTCCTTTATCACCCGCACCGGGCTTGAACACTTCCTTGAGGAATACCTGCGAGAATCGGCAACAATGGACGAGGAAGCGCGATCGCCCGCCGCCCGCTGGATCGACCGGATCATCGTACCGCTATTCTTCGTCTTCTATTTCTTCAGCCAGGATTTCATGGGCGATGTCTCGCTCGAAGGGCTCGACGCCTATGTGCTCTCCGCGCCGGCGGGCAGCACGCGCGAGCAGCTCGGCGCCCGTATCGCGCATTTCAAGCATTGCTATTACCGCTCGCCCAGCTGGACGGATACGGGCGACGCGGTGGACTTCACCTATCGCGGCACGACCAGCGATGTCGGCTATTTCGTCTCGGTGAAGGTCCATTGCCCGTTCGGGGCGAACGGCACGCTGTCGAAGCAGTGCACGCGCAGCGAATGGGCGCTGATCCCGTCGGACGTCGAGGCGCAGGAGAAGCGGAGCGGCTGGCTCGTGAACAGCGCCCCGGAATATTCGAACGCCGGCGCGCCGGAGTGCCCGGTGCGGGACTAGGCCTGTGCGCTCCCCTCCCTCCCAGGGAAGGGGCGCGGCTATTTCCGAGGCAGCTCCACCGTCACCAGCGTCCCCTCGCCCGGCTCCGAGATCAGCTCGATCCGGCCGCGATGCGCCTCGACGAACTGCCGGGCGAGCGGCAGGCCGAGCCCGGTAGCCCGCTCGCCGCCCCGGGCATTGCCGAACTGGGCGAACCGATCGAACGCGCCTGCCGCCGCCTCGTGGCTCATCCCCGGGCCATTGTCGGAAACGATCACCCGCGCCACCCGCTGGTTGCCGTCGAGGTGCAGCAGGACGCGCCCCTGCTCGGGCGTCGCCGCCACGGCATGGCGCAGGAGATGCTCGATCACCTGCCGGATCCGCCGGGCATCGCCGGTGATGCTGCCCGCGCTGCCCGCATCCTCGACCACCAGTTCGATCCCCTTGGCCTTGGCGAGCGGCGCCACCGCCTCGGCCGCGTTCTGCGCGGCGATCTCGATATCGACCGGAGCCCTTTCCAGCGGCGCCCCCTCGCTCTGGGTAAGGTCGAGCACATCGTCGATCAGCAGGCCCAGCCGCTCGACCGAGACCAGGATCGCCTCGGCATATTCCCCGCCGCTCGCGCTCAGCGGGCCGGCAAAGCCACCGTGCAGCATCTCGGCGAAGCCCTTGATCGACGTGAGCGGGGTGCGCAGTTCGTAGCTCATGTTCGCGACGAAGGCGGTCTTCACCCGATCGGCCGCCTCCAGTGCCTCGTTACGATCGCGCAGCGCGCGCTCGGCGCGGTGGTGATCGGTGGTGTCGAGCATCGTCACCAGGGCATTGCCGTCGGGCAAGGGCACCGCGGTGATGTCGAAATGCCTGCCATCGGCAAAGGCGATGCTGGATCCGCGCGACTGGCGATCCTGCGCGGCCATGCGGATCAGGTCGCCGATCACTTCGGCACGCGCCGACTTGGCGAGCCGGGGGCCGGCGGCGCGGACCAGCTGCTGCACCTGCGGATGGCCGTCGAGGAAAGCGTCCTCGAAGTCCCAGACCTGACGGAACTTGCGGTTCCACAGCTGGAGCCGCCCCTTGCCGAACACCGCGACCGCTTCGGCCAGGCTCTCCAGCGTGGCGGTTCGCACCTGCTGCATCTCGCCATGCTCGCGCTGCAGCTCGAATTGCTGCGTCCGGTCCTCGAACAGCAGCAGCAGCCCGCCCTCGGGCAGCGGCTGGGCGACGACGCGCAGGTGCGTCGCCCCCAGGCTCCACGTCTCCTCGACCGCATCGGGCGCGACGAACCATTCGCGCCGCTCCGCCTTCCAGGCGGGATAGTCGCGCACCTCGGGCAGGCGATTGGCCTCGCGCATCCGATCGAGCACGCGATCGAATTCGGGCCGGTCCGCGAGCCATTCGTTCTTCACCGCGAACATGCGGCGGAAGGGCTGGTTCGAAAAGATGAGGCTGCGATCCGGGCCGAACTGGGCCACGCCGGCCGAGATCCGGTCGAGCATCGCGCGCTGGGCGGCGGCGAACCGCTTCAGGCCACCCCGCGCCTGCTCCAGTTCCTCGATGTCCACCGCGAAGCCGGCGACGCCGCCGGTGGGCAGCGGCACGTCGTGGAGGCGCAGCATCCGGCGCTTGCCGCCGATCGTCGCCGGCATCGCCGCGGTCTGCGGTTCGCCGGTATCCCGCGCGATCGCGGCATTGGCGAGCGGCCCGCCCAGCCCCACCCCCTCGACCAGCTCCAGCCCGCGCGCCACCACGTCCTCGGCGTCCTTGCCCTCGACTGCCTCGACATAGGCCGAGTTGACCATGAGCAGGCGCAGGTCGCCGCCGCGGTACCACATCGGCATCGGCGCGGCCTCGATCAGTGCGGTAAGCGCGTCGAAGGCGGCGCGCAGGCGCGTGGCCTCGCGCTGGAGACGGTTGATCTCGGCCTGGCTCTCGGTCGCGTCGAGGAACCAGAGCACCACGCCGCCCGGCGCGTTGACTGCCTGGGGCGCCCGCTCGCCGATCACCAGCAGCGCGCGCTCCGAGCCGCATGCCCGCACGGAAAGGCTGAACGGCTTGCCCGCCTTCTGCGCGGCGGCGACGCGCACGCCGAGCGCCTCGGCATCCTCGGGCAGCAGCCCTGCCCCGTCTCCGCTCAGTTCGGCCAGTTCGCGCGGCAATTGCTGGAAGCCGAGCCAGTCGCCCAGCCGGCGCGGCAGCTCGAGCCGGCCGTCGGCGCGGACCAGCATCGCCTGGGCCGGCGATCCGCTCACCAGCGCGGAGAGACGCGCATTGGCATCGGCGATCGCGACGGCCTCGGCACGTGCGCGCAGGCCCAGATACAGCGCCCAGACGGCACCGATCAACAGCAGCGCGAGGACCGCTCCCGCGACGACCGCGGATGCCTGGGAAATATGAATCAAGCCGCGTCCCCGCGCCCTTTGCGCACTGTCATGGCGCAACCATTAGGCAATGCATCGCCGGTCGGGAAGGCCGCATGCCGCCCGGGCGCGAACGAAAAGGGGCCCGGCAAGCCGGACCCCCTCGTTCTCGCGTCAAAGCGAATTGACGATCAGAACTTCACGCTCGCCGCGATGCGCGCATAGCGGCCGAGAATTCCCGAATAATAGGTCACGGTGCCGCCGCCGGCCGGCGCCGGATAGGGCGGCTTCACGTTGAACACGTTGTCGACGATCAGCTTCAGGCTGAACTGGTCGTTCACCCGGGTGCCGACCGTGGCGTTGAACAGCCACCAGTCACCCACGCCCATGATGTTGCGGGCGTTGGGAGCCTCGTCCACGTCATACTTGCCCTTGCCGAAATACTGGGCCTGGACGAGCGCGTTGAAGCCCTTGCTCTCATAGGTGAAATTGGCCGTGCCCGAATGGTGCGGATAGCCGATCTCGCCCGCAAGGTGGTTGACGTCGCCGGTGCCGACGCGCTGCTCCAGCTTGTCGCGGTAGAAATAGTTCACCGAGAGGCCGAGCACGCCCGCATTGTTGACCCCGACACGCTCCAGCGGCAGGCGATAGGCCGCGGTGACCGTGAGGCCCGAGGTCTTGTACGACGCCGCGTTGTAATAGCCCTCGCGGATCATCGTGATCTGGCCGGTGGAGTCGCGATCGATAAGGCCGCAGAAGCTGTTCGGATAGCTGGGCGAGTCATAGCAGGCGTTGAGGATGTCATCGCCGCCGAGCGAGGTGATCGCATCGGTCAGCTTGATGTCCACCCAGTCCACCGCCAGCGTGAAGCTGCGCGCGAAGCTCGGCTGGATCACCGCGCCCACCGTCCAGCTATTCGCCTTCTCGTTGCTGAGGCCCGGATTGCCCGAGACCGTCACCGGCACCGTGAAGTCGCTGTAGTTCGACGTGAAGTTGGTGGTGTCGATGCCTGCCGCCGTGCAGTTCGCCTTGCGGACGGACGGGTTCGGGCCGCTGCCGACATAGCGGGTGTCACACGGATCGCTGCCCACGTCGAAGGCCCGCGAGGTCGGGTTGAACGCCTCGGTGATGGCCGGCGAGCGGATCGACCGGGTGAAGTTGCCGCGGAAGGTGATGTCGCGGACGAAGCCGATGCGGCCGCCCGCGGTCCAGGTGAGATCGCCGCCCGAGAGCGAGTTGTGCACCCAGCGCGCCGCGCCGTCGAACTCGACCGTCTTCAGCCAGCTCAGGCCGTTTTCCGGCGTGACGAGCGGCACGCGAAGTTCGCCGAACACTTCGTTGGTGTTGAACGAGCCGCTGATCGGATCGATCGGAATGATGCGGCCATATTGGGTACGCGTGCCGTCACCATTGTCATGGCCGTAATAATAGGAGCCCGGATCGAACTTGGTCGATTCACGGCGATGCTCATAACCGAGCGAAACGCTGACGTCGTTGCCGAACAGCGAGAACACCGGGCCGGTGACGTTCGCGTTGAACACCAGCTGATCGTTGGTCGAGACCGGGCGGGCGATCGCGAAGATATAGTCCTTCGCGGCCTGGCTCGCCTGGCCGACACCGAAGATGTTCAGCGGCGCGCAGGTGTTGCTGATCGTCTGGGCCGGCGAGTTGGTGTAGCCCGGGCGGCACACGATGTTGCCATTGACGTCCTGCACCGCGTCGAGCGCGTTGAAGAAGTTGTCGTTGACGATCTCGTAGTTCTTGCCGACGGTCTGCGAACGGCCGTAGTTCGCCGACACTTCCCACTGGAACTGGCGGCTGCCGAGCGAGAAGTCGCCCGCGAAGCCGCCGACGAAGCGATAGGTCTCGACATTCGCCTCGGCGCGGCCGGTGGTCAGGTCGGAAAGCGCACGCCCGACATAGAATTGGGTGGCGCCCGCCGGCAGGTTCGCCGCGATGGTCGCGCGGTCGGCAGGGTTCAGGAACGGGTTGTTGATCGACAGCAGCAGATTGCCGTCAGGCGTGCCGGCGGCATCGAACAGCGCGGTGTTGTAGTTGGGCTGGTCGATCAGGTTGACGCCCTTGTTGTGCGAATACCAGGCCTCGCCGAAGGCGCGGATATGGTCGGTCAGCTCATAGTTGACCTGCGCATTGACCAGGTAGCGCTCCGAGCTCGTAAGCAGGTTGCTCTGCGCCGGCAGGTCGAAGCCGTTGCCGCCGCTGCTGATATAGCCCTGGCGCATCACGGTGCCGAGATTGAGCGGGACGAGGCGGCCATTGGGACCGAACTGGAGCAGCTGGCCATTGCCGTCGCGGATGCCCGAGCGCGAGGCGAGATAGTCGTCATCGCTGAACGGCACGCCGCCCGCGGTGAAGGCGGTGTAGCGCTGCGACGGATAGAGCAGGCGCTGATACGGCGAACCCAGCGAGGCCGGCGGCGTGCCGAAGAAATTGCCCGCCGCGGTGATCGCCCGGTCGGCCGAGGTGAAGCCGGTGGTCTTGTTGTACTCGGCTGCGATCACGATGTTGCCGCGGCCGCCGGCGAAGTTCTTGCCGGCCAGGACGTTGATGCGCGCCTCGGGAGCATCGCCTTCCTGCGAGATGCCGTACTGGCCGCCGATCTCCAGGCCCTCATAATCCTTCTTGAGGATGATGTTGACGGTGCCCGCGATCGCGTCCGAGCCGTAGATCGGCGCACCGCCGATGGCGACGGTCTCGATACGCTGGACCAGCGTGGTCGGGATGTTGTTCAGGTCGACCTGGCTGCCCGGCGAGACCGGGCCGAAGATGCTCGCGGTGTTCGACGAGACGAAGCGGCGGCCGTTGACCAGCACGAGCGTGCGCTGCGTGCCGAGGCCGAAAAAGTCGACAAAGGTCTGCGCCGGGCCGAACGACGACTGCGCGCCGACCGCGCTGTTGCCCGGAGGTCCGAAGGACGGAATTTCACGCAGCGCCTGGCCGACATTGGTGTAGCCGCGGGATTCGATCTGGGCAGCGCCGACCACCTGGGTCGGCTGCACGGTGTCGAACTCCGGGCGCGCGATGCGCGAGCCGGTCACCACGATCGTGCCCTCGGAAGCGGCAGGCTGATCGTCCTGCGTATCGGCGGGCGCCGGGGTCTGGTCGGCAGTCTGCGCGACCGCAGGCGTGGCGACCAAAGCGAGAGCAAGAACCGCGGCAGACGCGGTCAGCGAAAGGCGGTCGTACTGGGGGGAGAGAAAACGACGCATGCTACATCCCTTTAGCAAAAGACTTTCCCGTCCTCGGAATCGATTGTTGCTAGCCTTTGTCCGAAGCAGGAGCAGGACGTAGGAAACCGTGGGTTAGTTGCGGGTCCACAACGCTTTCTCTCGGCGCGTTGCATAATTACAACAATGTTACAGTAACGGAGATGTTAACGAAACGGGCCGCGCTCCCCCAATGGGGAACGCGGCCCGTTCCGGCTCCTGCGCGATCGCGCGGCGGGATCAGTAGCGATAGTGATCCGGCTTGAACGGCCCCTCGACCGGCACGCCGATGTAATCGGCCTGCTTCTTCGAGAGCTTGGTGAGCTTCACGCCCAGCTTCTCGAGGTGCAGTTCGGCCACCTTCTCGTCGAGATGCTTAGGCAGGACGTACACGTCGTTCTTGTAGGTGTCCGACTTGGTCCACAGCTCGATCTGGGCCAGCGTCTGGTTGGTGAACGACGACGACATCACGAACGACGGGTGGCCGGTCGCGTTGCCCAGGTTCACCAGGCGGCCCTTCGACAGGATGATGATCTGCTTGCCGTCCGGGAACTCGACCAGGTCGACCTGCGGCTTCACTTCGGTCCACTTGTAGTTCGACAGGCCCGAGATCTGGATCTCGCTGTCGAAATGGCCGATGTTGCAGACGATCGCCATGTTCTTCATGCCGGCCATGTGCTCGGCGGTGATCACGTCGGCATTGCCGGTGGCGGTGACGAAGATGTCCGAGCGGGTGACCGCCTCTTCCATCGTGACGACTTCATAGCCTTCCATCGCCGCCTGCAGCGCGCAGATCGGATCGATCTCGGTGACGAGCACGCGCGCCCCGCCGTTGCGCAGCGACGCGGCCGAGCCCTTGCCCACGTCGCCGAAGCCGGCGACGGTGGCGACCTTGCCGGCCAGCATCACGTCGGTGCCGCGGCGGATCGCGTCGACCAGCGATTCCTTGCAGCCATAGAGGTTGTCGAACTTCGACTTGGTGACGCTGTCGTTGACGTTGATCGCCGGGAACGGCAGCTCGCCCTTCTTGGCGATGTGATAGAGGCGGTGCACGCCGGTGGTGGTCTCTTCCGAGACGCCCTTGATGTTCTTCACCGTCTCGGTGAGGTAGCCCGGCTTGCGCTTGATGAATTCCTTCACCGCGCGCTGCATCTCGACTTCCTCGTCATTCTCCGGCTCGCCGAACGACTGGCCCGCCTCGAGCTTGGCGCCCCACAGCGCGAACATCGTCGCGTCGCCGCCGTCGTCGAGGATCATGTTGCAGGTCTCGTCGCCCCAGTCGAAGATCGAGCCGACATAGTCCCAATATTCGGCCAGGCTCTCGCCCTTCACAGCGAACACCGGCACGCCGGTGGCGGCGATGGCGGCGGCGGCATGGTCCTGCGTCGAGAAGATGTTGCAGGTCGCCCAGCGGACCTGCGCGCCGAGCGCGGTCAGCGTCTCGATCAGCACGGCGGTCTGGATGGTCATGTGGAGCGAGCCGGTGATGCGCGCGCCCTTGAGCGGCTGCGACGCGCCGAACTCCGCGCGGAGCGCCATCAGGCCGGGCATCTCGGTCTCGGCGATGTTGATCTCGGCGCGGCCGAAATCCGCCAGAGTGATGTCCTTAACGACGTAATCCTTGTCGAGCACGGTAGCCACGAGCTGTCTCCAGATGTGAATCGATTGCGCGCCGGGAATCGCCGGCCGCGATGGGGGCGCCCTAGCCGCTTCGCCGGGCAGGTGCAATTCCAAATATAAAGATATCTTTATATGATGCTTGACGCGGAGCTTCGACAAGCGGATGCTTGGGGCGTCGAGGTTCTTCCGGCTTGCCCGGAAGCTAAGACGGGAAGCCGGTGCAAGTCCGGCGCTGCCCCCGCAACTGTAAGCGGCGAGCGGCGATCCAAGCGAGTCACTGGGGCCTCACCGCCCTGGGAAGACGGATCGTCCGCGCTGACCCGCGAGCCAGGAGACCTGCCTTTGACGCGATAACGTCCACCGGCGGGGTGCCCGGTCTGGCCGCTTGCATGCCGCGGCCGGGCGACCGTCCGCGCATGCCTGTGTCCAAGCCGGTCTCCCCCGTCCTTCATCGGGGTATGAAGACCATGACCGTCACTGTTGCCACGCTCGGCTTTCCGCGGATCGGCCCGCGGCGCGAGCTCAAGTTCGCGCTCGAGAAATTCTGGAGCGGCAAGTCCACCGAGGCGGAGCTTCTCGAAGCCGCCGCGGGCCTGCGTGCCGCGGCCTGGGCCCGCCAGGCCGCGCTCGGTGCCGATTGGCTGCCGAGCAACGATTTCTCCTTCTACGATCACGTGCTCGACACCAGCCTGATGCTGGGCGCCATTCCCGAGCGCTACGGCGTCGCGGCGGGCACGGCCGACCTCGCCACCTATTTCGCGATGGCGCGCGGGACGACGGGCGAGAGCGCGGGCTGCGCGCACGGCCATGGCCATACCGCGCAGGAAATGACCAAGTGGTTCGACACCAACTATCATTATATGGTGCCCGAACTGGCGGCGGGACAGAAGCTCGCCCTCTCCTCCTCCAAGATCGTCGACGAATATCGCGAGGCCAAGGCGCTCGGCTACGAGACACGGCCGGTGTTGCTCGGCCCCGTCACCTGGCTCAGCCTCGCCAAGGGCCGCGACGTCGATCCCTTCGATTTTCTCGACGAAGTGCTCGGCCTCTATTCGGCGGTGCTCACCCAGCTCGCCCATGCCGGCGCCGAATGGGTGCAGATCGACGAGCCGATCCTCGCGCTCGACCTGGACGAGCGCCAGCGCGCCGCGATCACCCGCGTCTATGCCAAGCTGCCGCGCCTCGGCCTCAAGATCATGCTCGCCACCTATTTCGGCGCGCTGGAGGACAATCTCACGCTGGCGGTGAACCTGCCCGTCGCGGGATTGCACGTCGATCTGGTGCGCGCGTCGGACCAGTTCGACAAGGTCCTCGTCGCCGCGCCCAAGGGGTTGCTGCTCTCGCTGGGAGTGATCGACGGCCGCAACATCTGGCGCGCCGACCTGGAGAAGCTGCTCGACCGGATCGAGCCGGTCGCGGCCACGCGCGACATCGTCCTCGCGCCCTCCTGCTCGCTGCTCCACGTGCCCGTCGACCTCGCGCTCGAGCCGAAGCTCGACGACGAGATCAAGCAATGGCTCGCCTTCGCGGCGCAGAAGATCGACGAACTGGTGACGCTGAAGGACGCGCTGAACGGCGGCCGCGACTGGGTGGCGGAGAAGCTCGCCGCTTCCGGCCGGGCCGCGGCAGCGCGCAAGGTCTCGCCGCGCATCCACGATCCGCTGGTCGCCGCCCGCACCGCATCGATCACCGAGGCGATGCGCAGCCGCCAATCGCCCTATGCGGCGCGCGCCGCGGTGCAGGCCGGGATCCTCGCGCTGCCGCCCTTTCCCACCACGACGATCGGCTCCTTCCCGCAGACCGCCGAGGTGCGCCATGCCCGCGCGGAGCATAATCGCGGCAACCTCGGCGATGCCGCGTACGAACGGTTCCTGCGCGAAGAGACCGAACGCACCGTCCGCTGGCAGGAGGAAGCGGGGCTCGACATGCTCGTGCACGGCGAGTTCGAGCGCAACGACATGGTCCAGTATTTCGGCGAGCAGCTCGCGGGCTTCGCCTTCACGGTGAACGGCTGGGTCCAGAGCTATGGCTCGCGCTGCGTGCGCCCGCCGATCCTGTTCGGCGACGTCTCGCGGCCGAAGCCGATGACCGTCGAGTGGTGGCGCTATGCCCAGGGCCTCACCGCCAGGCCGATGAAGGGCATGCTCACCGGCCCCGTCACGATCCTCAACTGGAGCTTCGTGCGCGACGACCAGCCGCGCTCGGCCTCCTGCGCCCAGATCGCGCTGGCGATCCGCGACGAGGTAGTCGATCTCGAAAGAGCCGGCTGCAAGGCGATCCAGATCGACGAGGCGGCGCTGCGCGAAGGCCTGCCGCTGCGCAAGCGCGACTGGCAGGCCTATCTCGACTGGGCGGTGGATTGCTTCCGCCTCTCGGCCGCGGGCGTGGGCGATGCAACCCAGATCCATACGCACATGTGCTATTCGGAGTTCAACGACATCCTGCCGGCGATCGGTGCGATGGATACCGACGTGATCTCGATCGAGACCGCGCGCTCGCAGATGGAGCTGCTCGAAGGCTTCGCCGCCTATCGCTATCCGAGTGCGATCGGGCCCGGCGTCTACGACATCCATGCGCCGCGCGTGCCCTCGGTCGACGAGATCGTCCGGCTGATGCAGCTGGCCCAGGCGCACCTCGCGCCCGAGCAGCTGTGGGTGAACCCCGATTGCGGCCTGAAGACCCGCAAATGGGAGGAAGTGAAGCCGGCGATCGACGCCATGGTCTCCGCGGCGCGGGAGCTTCGCGTGCGCGTGGCGGAGCCGGCCTGATGGCGGGTGTCGTCCGCCTCATCGACATGGTGTTCCCGGGCGACACCAACCACCATGGCACGCTGTTCGGCGGCGTGGCGCTCGCGCACATGGACAAGGTGGCGTTCCTCGCCGCCTCGCGCCATGGCCGGGCGCCCTTCGTCACCGCCGCCTCCGAGAGGATCGACTTCGCCGCCCCCGCGCTGAAGGGCGAGCTGATCGAGGCGGCGGGCCGCGTGGTCCGCGTCGGCACCCGCTCGCTCGATATCGAGGTCGAGCTGGTCGCCGAGGCGCTGCTCAGCGGGGAGCGGCGGCTGTGCACGCGCGGCCGCTTCACGCTGGTGGCGCGCGGGGGAGCGGCAACCCGCTTGCCGCCCCTCGCCCCGTCCCCGACCGGCTCCGAAGCCGAACCGGAGGGCGTGCTGGTGATGGCCGACATGGTGTTCCCGCCCCAGACCAACCATTACGGCACGCTGTTCGGCGGCGACGCGCTGCGCATGCTCGGCAAGGCCGCCTTCATCGCCTCCACGCGCGACACGCGGAAAGTGATGGTGATGGCCGCCTCCGACCGCGTCGACTTCGCGACGCCGATCCACGAGGGCGAAATGGTGGAGCTTGCCGCCCGCATCATCATGCGCGGCAATCGGTCGCGGCGCGTGCGGGTGGAGCTATGGGCCGAGGACCTGCTCAGCGCCGCGCGGCGCCGCGCGGCTTCGGCCGAATTCGTGATGGTCGCCACGGCTCCCGCGCATTTTGGCAAGTGACGAAGCGCCCGGGGCAAGGCAGAATGCGCCGGCGTCCAACCATCATGCGAGCCAAGCCCATGTTCCGGTTCATCGCCTTCGCGTCGCTGCTCGCCATTGCCGTTGCCCAGCCCGCCGCCGCCCAGGACGGTGGCGTCGCCCAGGATGTGGACAGCGCCGGCGCGATCCCGCCGCGCGGCATGTCCTTCGAGGCCGCCCAGTCGATGATGACGATCATGCGCGGCGCCAGCACGCAAGTCCGGGACAATTGCTGGAACCTTGGCTGCGTGCTGATCGTCAACGATACCAGCGGCTATGACGTGATCGGCTTCTACCTCGACTCGGCCAAGCCGGGGCAGAGCGTGCACTGGAGCCACAACCAGTTCGCCCAGCCGCTCTGGCCGAGCAAGGCGACGCTGCGCTTCAAGACGGGCAACGCCGATACCTGCACCCTGCCCGTGCGCTTCGTGCTCCGGCATCGCGAGACGCATGAGAAGACCGAGATCAGCGGCACCTCCAGCTTCTGCACCGCGCCGCACAAGGACACGCTGATCCGCATCAAGATGCTGGAGGGCAAGGTCTACGTTCGTGGCGACGACGAGCCGGAACCCGGCCCGACGCACTGATCCCGGCACGCCGTCTTCAGCTCGTCCCCTGCCCCGTGTCTCAGGCCGTGCCCGCGCTGTTCGCCAGCAGCCGCGGATCGATGCCCGCCCCGGCAAAGGCAACCGTCCAGCGGTCCTCGGCATCGATGTCGTAGATCAGGTCGGGCGTACCGACGGTGTTGAACCAGCCATGACGCGCCATCTCGCTGTCGAGCTGGCCCTCGCCCCAGCCGGCATAGCCCAGCGCGACCAGCCACCGGGACGGCCCCGTCCCCTCCGCGATCGCGCGCAGCACATCGATCGTGCCGGAAAGCGACCAGCGGCCGCCCACGTCGATCGTGTCCTGCCCGCCCCAGTCGGGCGAGTGGAGCACGAAGCCGCGGCGCGGCTCGACCGGGCCGCCGAAATGCACCGGCGTGTCGGGCGCGACGCCGGGCTCGATCTCGAACTGATCCAGCAGATCGTGCAGCGTCAGCCCGTCGATCGTGTCGCCGATGCCGATGCCGAGGGCGCCCTCCACATCGTGCGCGCACACCGCGATCACCGCGCGTTCGAAGCGGGGGTCGCCGATGCCGGGCATCGCGAGGAGAAACTGGCCAGTGAGGAAGCGCGTCGAGTCCATGGCCGATCAACGTAGCCGCACCGTTTCGGCTCCGCCACGCTTGAAAATCATGGCCGGGGAGCCGATTGGGACATGCGACTCATCATTCCCGAGGAGAGTAGAATGACCATCCAGGTTGGCGACCGCATTCCCAGCGTAAATTTCGTCAAGGTTACCGAGGGCGGCCCCGAGCAGACCAGCTCGGACGATTTCTTCGCCGGCCGCAAGGTCGCGCTCTTCTCGGTGCCGGGTGCCTTCACGCCCACCTGCTCGGCCAAGCACCTGCCCGGCTTCGTGGAGAAGGCCGAGGAGATCAAGGCGAAGGGCGTGGACGAGATCGCCTGCACCGCCGTCAACGACGCGTTCGTGATGGGCGCCTGGGGCCAGGCGAGCGGCGTGGCCGGCAAGGTGACGATGCTCGCCGACGGCAATGGCGACTTCCCCAAGGCGCTGGATCTCACCATGGACGGCGCGAAGTTCGGCATGGGCACGCGCGGCCAGCGCTTCTCGATGCTGGTGAACGACGGCGTGGTCGAGCAGCTCCATGTCGAGGCGCCGGGCCAGTTCGAGGTCAGCTCGGCCGAATATCTGCTCGGAAGGCTGTGATCCGGACATGACGGCGTAACGGAACCGCGAAGGGCTCGCCGGAGTTGATCCGGCGAGCTTTTCAGAAAGGGACCGACATGGCCGATACCGAAACTGCCAACGCACTTCCCGAGACGATCGAGGAAGCCAAGCAAGAAGCGAAGAGCTTCCTTGCCCAGGCGCAGGAAGCGATCGGCGATGCGGTGGACGCCACTGTCGCCGCGGTGAAGGAACATCCGATCGCCGCGGCCGGCATCGCCGCCGGAGTCGCCGCCGCGGTGGGCGGCGCCGCCTATGCCGCCACCCAGCTGGGCGGCGACAAGGAACCGGCGCCCGCCAAGGCGAAGGAATAGGAAAAATTTCCCTCCCCTATGGGGAGGGCCGGGCCCGGGCCGGGACTTGTTCCGGCCCATGGTCTTGCCAGCGTCATCTTTGCGCTCTAGCCCTCGAAGATGACTCAAGCTTCCGATATCGTCGCCGATCTCGAGCGCCTCTACAACGCCTCGGTCGATCGCCTCAAGGCTGCCCTGAACCGCTACATCAACGACGGCACGCCGCCGAATCCGGAGGACCGGACCGATGGCAGCTTCGCCTATCCCGAGCTGCGCCTCGTCTATCGCGGCGGCGAGGAGCGCGGCCGCCCTGCCCCGCGCCGCTCGTTCGGCCGGCTGGTCGAGGAAGGCGAGTATCGCATCTCGGTCACCCGCCCGGCGATGTTCAGCCGCTACCTTACCGAGCAGCTGACCCTGCTGATCGAGGATTATGACGTCGAGGTCCATGCCGTCACCGGGCGGCAGGAGATCCCCTTCCCCTATGTCCTCGATCCCGGCCACATCGCCAACATGGACCAGATCTCGGTCACCGAGCTGGGCCGCCACTTCCCCGCGACCGAACTGGCGCATATCGGCGACGAGATCGCCGACGGGCTGTGGCTGTCGACCGACGACACCCGCCCGCTCGCGCTGTTCGACGCGCTGCGCACAGATTTCTCGCTGGCCCGGCTGCGCCACTATACCGGCACCCCGGTCGAGCATTTCCAGCAGTACATCCTGTTCACCAACTATCACCGCTATGTCGACGAGTTCGTCCGCTGGGCCGTGGACCAGCTGGGCGAGGGGAGCCGCTTCACCGGCGTCTCGGGCGCGGGCGGCATCCTGGTCGAGGCCGGGGACGATACCGACCGGCTGCTGAACGACACCTCGGCCTGGCGGCGCCACCAGATGCCCGCCTATCACCTGATGGCCGCGGACGGATCGGGCATCACCCTGGTCAACATCGGCGTCGGCCCGTCCAACGCCAAGACAATCACCGACCATCTGGCGGTGCTGCGCCCCGAGGCGTGGCTGATGATCGGCCATTGCGGCGGCCTGCGCCCCAGTCAGCGGATCGGCGACTATGTCCTCGCCCATGCCTATCTGCGCGACGACCACATCATGGACGACGTGCTGCCGCCCGAAATCCCGATCCCGGCGATCGCCGAAGTGCAGCTGGCCCTCGCCCGCGCCGCCGAGACGGTCTCGGGCCAATCCGGCGAGGAGCTCAAGCAGCGGCTGCGCACCGGCACCATCGTCACCACCGACGACCGCAACTGGGAACTGCGCTATTCCAAGTCGGCGCTGCGCTTCTCGCTGAGCCGCGCGGTGGGCATCGACATGGAATCGGCGACCCTGGCGGCGCAGGGTTACCGGTTCCGCGTGCCCTATGGCACGCTCCTCTGCGTCTCGGACAAGCCGCTGCACGGCGAGCTGAAGCTGCCCGGCCAGGCCAATCGCTTCTACGAGCGCGCCATCGCGGAGCATCTGAAGATCGGCATCGAGACTTGCGAGGAGTTGCGCCGCGAGGGGCCCCGCCTCCACTCGCGCAAGCTGCGCGCGTTCAACGAGCCGCCGTTCCGATGAGCCGCGCCCATCGTCCCGGCGCAGGCCGGGATGACGGATAGGGAAGCGACCTGTGCTATTGTCGGTGCGTTGAGCCTTTTGAGGAGACGCGCGATGATCGATCCCGAGGAAACGCAGGAAGAACCGCCCCGCGCGCACCAGCCCGACGGCACCGACAGCTCGGCCGAATGGGACGCGCAGATCGCCGACGAGAGCATGATCCCCGACAGCGATCCGCCGGGCTGAGCTTTCAGCGGTCAGGTCACGGCGGCACGAAAGGGTCAGCGGCTCAGCTGGAACTCCACCGACAGGTTGGCGTTCACCGTCACCGTGTCCGACGCCGCGCCCTGCTTGCCGGCGAACATGCCGATGAGCTGCAGGAAGAAGCTCATCGAGCCGGCGACCATGTCCTGCTTCTCGCTGATCCGTGCGATCGTGGAGCGGCGCAGGCCCAGCGTGGTGGCATAGGCGGCCGCTTCGGCACGGGCCTTGGCGAGGGCATCGGCCTTGGCCTGGCGCGTCGGCCCTACATAATCGTCGAGCAGCGCAATCACTTCATCGGCCATCTTCCCGCCATTGGCCTCGGCGACGGGGCTTGCAGCGGTCGCCGCGGCACGAGTGGGCGCATCGAAGAAGACCGTCTCGGTCGCCGTCGACTGCGGCTTTTCATTCCCATCGGCAGTGTCGAGCGCAAAGCTGGGCTTGCCATGCCCGGTAAAGGCGCCGACGAGGCTGGCGAGCGGATTGGCGCCGGCGCCCTCCAGCGGCTGCCCCTCGCGAATGCCCTTCGCGGCGAGCGCCTGGACCAGCCTGGCGCGGTTCGCGGCGAGCGCCGCTTCCGCCGCCTTGTCGTCCGCCCCCTTCCCCGCGACCTTCACCGAGAAGCGAAAGCGATTGGCGGGCACCTTGGCCTCGCCCGCGGCGACGATCTCCACTGTCACCGGCCCGTCCGCCGGCGCCGACTGGGCCATTGCCGCCTGGGGCAGCGCGATCATGGCGAGAGCAACTGCATATCTGAGCATTTACGGACCTCCCTATGCAAAGGGGGCAGGCCCTGCGGCCCGCCCCCGAAGATCACCACCCCTGCGGCTGGCCCTTGTTCTGCTGATCGAGCCACTTCTTCAGCGGCGCGAAATATTCCGCCATCGCCTTGCCCGAGATCTCGCGCGTGCCGGTGAATTCCTGCAGCGCGTCCGGCCAGGGCTTGGAGGCGCCCATCTGGAGCATCTTGTCGAGCTTCGCGCCCACTTCCTTGTTCCCGTAGAAGGAGCAGCGATGGAGCGGGCCCTTCCAGCCCGCCTGGTCGCACGCCGCCTTGTAGAACTGGAACTGCAGCACCCGCGCCAGGAAATAGCGGGTATAGGGGGTGGTCGCCGGGATGTGGAACTTGGCGCCCGGATCGAACCTGGTCTCGTCGCGCGCCACCGGCGGCACGATGCCCTGATATTGCAGGCGCAGCTTGTCCCAGCCGGCCTGATAGCCATTCGTCGGGATCTGGCCCGAGAACACGCCCCAGCGCCACTTGTCGACCAGCAGGCCGAAGGGCAGGAACGCCACCTTGTCCATCGCCTGGCGGAGCAGCAGGCCGGTGTCCTTGTCGGCGCTCGGCACCTGGCCCTTGTCGAGCAGGCCGATCTGCACAAGGTAATCGGGCGTGATCGACAGCGCGATGAAGTCGCCGATCGCTTCGTGGAAGCCGTCGTTCGCGCCGTCGAGATACAGCGCCGGCTGCTGGTTGTAGGCGCGCTGATAATAATTGTGGCCGAGTTCGTGATGGATGGTCACGAAGTCGTCGGCATTGACCTTGATGCACATCTTGATGCGCAGGTCGTCGACATTGTCGATGTCCCAGGCCGAGGCATGGCACACCACTTCGCGATCCGCCGGCTTCACGAACTGCGAGCGTTCCCAGAAGCTTGCGGGCAGTTCCTTGAAACCGAGCGAGGAGTAGAAGCCCTCGCCCGCCTTCACCATCTTGTGCGAGTCATAGCCCTTGGCCTTGAGCAGCTCGCCCACGTCATAGCCGACGCTGCCCGATCCCGCCGGGGCGACGATGTCGTAGATATTGCCCCATTCCTGGGCCCACATGTTGCCGAGCAGATCGGCGCGGATCGGGCCCTTGGCGGGCTGGACCGCTTCACCATATTTCTCGTTGAGCTTGTGGCGCACATAGGTGTGCAGCGCGACGTAGAGCGGCTTGAGGTCGTTCCAGATCTTGTCGGTCATCGCCGCGAAGGCGTCGGGATCCATGTCGTAGCCCGAGCGCCACATCGCCCCGACATCGGCATAGCCCAGGCCCTTGGCGCCTTCATTGGCGATGCCGACCAGCTTGGCGTAATCGGGGCGCATCGGCGCGCCGACATTGTCGTTCCAGCTGACCCACATCTCCTTGAGCCTGGCGGGATCGCGCTCCTCGCCCATCGCGGCCTCGATGTCGGAGCCGTTGATCGGCTTGCCGTTCAGCATGCCCTTGCCCGCCCCGTACATGCCGGTGATCTTGGCCGAGAGCGCCGCCAGCTCGTCCGCCGCGCCGGCACGGACCGGGGCGGGCAGCACGATCTTGTTGCGGAGCATGCCGAGCTTGCGGCTGGTGTCATAGTCGAGCCCGGCGACATTGGCGAACTTCGCCGCGCCCAGCGCCAGATCGACCTGCAGCTTGGTGAGCGCCGCGCCTTCGCGCGCGGTCAGCGCCTCGGTGTCGGGGGTGATATAGGTCTCGTAGACCCATTCGGCGCGCGAGGCGACGACGCCCTGGGCAAAGAGCTTGGCCTCGGCATCGGCGACGAAGGCCTTGGCGTCGGCGGCGGTGGGCGCGGCCTGGGCGGCTTCGCCGTCGCGGTCGCGCGCGCCCAGCGGCGCGGCGGCGAGCAGCGAGGCGAGCGCGAGCATCGAGATGCCGGTGCGGATCATGTACGGAATTCCCCTCGGATTTTCTGGATGGCGGAGACGATGCGCGCGCCCCGCCAGCCGGTCAAGCCGCGAAGAAATCGGCGATCGCGCGCCCCAGCTCGGGCCGGGTGACCGCGCTCATATGATTGCCGGGGATCTCCACGAAGGTGGCGTGCGGCAGCATGTCCGCCAGTTCGTGCGCCGAGCCGTTGTGATCGTCCTCGGCGCCGGCGACGACCAGCGTCTCCTCGGTGAGCCGCGCCAGATGCTCCTCCTGCGTGTCGACGAAGGTGTCGAGGATCGGCAGCAGCGCGGCGGGATCGGCCTTGGTGGTCTTGAGGAAGGCCTCGGTCAGCCACTCGCTCGAGCCGCGTTCGAAGCCGCCGAGATTGGTGAGCACGCGGCGGAAATAGGTGCCGGTGCGCGAAGCGGCGACGATGCCCGCCAGCCCCATGCCGGCCAGCATCACCCTGCGCGGCGTGGCGCCGCCGTCGACGATCATCCGCACCGTGGTGCGCGCGCCGAGCGAATAGCCGCCCAGATCGTAATCGACGAGACCCAGATGCGCGACCAGCGCGAGCGCGTCGCGCATCGTCACGTCGGGCGGATAGCTGGCCGCGTCGTGCGGCGCCGCGCTCAGTCCATGGCCGCGCAGATCGGGCATGATCACCCGGAAGCCCTTCTCCGCCAGCTTCGCGGCATGGCCATATTTGATCCAGTTGACTTCCGCCGTGGAGGCATAGCCATGGATCAGCATCGCATCCCGCCCCTGCCCCATTTCGGTCCAGGCGAGCTCGACGCCGTCGAAGCTCGGGAAGCGGTGCGTTTCAGTCGGGAAGTTTGCCAACGGAGTCCATCCAGCGCTTGACGAGTTGGGGATTGTCGTCGGTCCGGTATCGAGTGAGGCCGGTCGTGTCGAGCCACTGCTCGTGCATGCTCTCCACGCCGAAATGATGGACCGGGCGGAAGCGGTGCGGCGCGTCGAAGCTGCCCACCGTCAGGTCCATATTGGCGCTGTCGGGGAATTCGAAGCTGAGCGGCGTGCCGCACGTAGCGCAGAAACCGCGCACGGCGATCGGCGACGAGGCGTAGCGATCGGGTGCCCGCTCCCAGCGCACATCGGCCTTTTTCAGGTTCTTGAACGCGATCGAGACGCCGCCGGTGGCGCGCTGGCACATCCGGCAATGGCAGAGATAGGCCTCGTCGTCCGCCACCCGCGCCACATAGCGTACCCGCCCGCACTGGCATCCGCCGGTCATTTCCTCTGCCATGGCTCGCCCTCCTGTTTCGTTCGTTGCAATGGGTGCGCCGCACAATGCAATCGCGTTGCCGATTGAAATCTATGAGTATGCTTATTATGTGCCGCGCATGACCGAGAGTCTGGGTTTCCTTCTTAGCGATGTCTCGCGCCTGTTGCGCCGCCGTTTCGACGAGCGGGCGCGCACGAGCGGTGCGAGCGTGGCGCAGTGGCGCGTGCTCAAGATCCTCTCGCGCAGCCCCGGCCTCAACCAGGGCCAGCTCGCCGAGGCGCTCGAGGTCGAGCCGATCACCGCCTGCCGGATGATCGACCGGCTCGAGGAGGCCGGCTTTGTCGAGCGCCGCCGCGATCCCGCCGATCGCCGCGCCTGGCGTATCCACCTGACCGACAAGGCCGCGCCGGTGCTCGACGAGCTCCATGTGCTCGCGGCCGATCTGATCGAAGAGACGCTCCAGGGGTTCAGCACCCGGCAGCGCGAGGAACTGATTGCGGCGCTCGAGGGGCTCCGCGCGAACCTGACCACCGTTCAAGAGGGCAACGAGGCCGCAAATGGCTGATGCAGATCCGAAGATCGAAAAGTCCGAAGAGACCAAGATCACCATCCCGACCGAAGGCACGACCGTGCCCGAGGCGCCCGCGGCCAGGCCGAAGCGCAGCCTGCTGCGCCCGCTGCTGATGTTCGGCGTGCCGGCCATCCTGCTGGCGATCATGGGTTATTTCTACTTCACCGGCGGCAACAGCGTCTCGACCGACAATGCCTATGTCCAGCAGGACAAGAGCTCGGTCTCGACCGATGTGGCGGGCCGCATCGTCGAAGTGGGCGTGAAGGAGAACCAGACGGTCAAGGCCGGCGACCTGCTCTTCCGGATCGACCCCGAGCCCTATCGGATCGCCGTGTCCCAGGCCCAGGCCGCGATCGCCGCCGCGCAGGTGCAGCTCAATACCGACGAGGTGAGCTACCAGGGCAAGGGCGCGGACATCCAGGCCGCGCACGATGCGATCCAGAACGCCCAGGAGAATTACGACCGCCAGAACGCGCTGATGAAGCAGGGCTTCACCACCCGCGCCAATTTCCAGTCGGCCCAGCATGCGCTGGAACAGGCCCGCGCCCAGTTGCAGAACGCCCAGGCCAGCGCCGCCGAAGCGCGCGCCAAGATCGCCACCGGCGCGGCGGTGCCCGGCGAGAACCCGGCGATCGCGGCCGCCCGCGTCCAGCTCGCCAAGGCGCTGCTCGACCTGCAGCGCACCGAAGTGCGCGCGCCGGTGAGCGGCATCGTCAGCCAGACCAAGAGCCTGCAGGTGGGCCAGCAGATGATCACCGGCCTCGCCGCGGTGACCATCGTGTCGAACCGGCCGGCCTGGGTCGATGCGAACTTCAAGGAGACCGACCTCAACAAGATGCGGGTCGGCCAATGCTCGATCGTGACTCTCGACGCCTATCCGGGCCTGAAGCTGAAGGGCCATGTCGAATCCATGGGCGCCGGAACCGGATCGGAATTCTCGGTGCTCCCCGCCCAGAACGCCAATGGCAACTGGGTAAAGGTCACCCAGCGCGTGCCGGTGCGCATCGCGATCGACGACAAGAGCCCGCGCGCGCTGATCGCCGGCCTCTCCGCCGATGTGAAGGTGGTGTTCAAGGGCGCGTGCAACTGAAATGGCGACGGCAGCCCCCGGCCGCGCCACCAGGGCGGGTGAGGCGTCTCCCCCCACGCCTCCCCGCCCGCAAGCCGCCCCTCCGGGCGGTGGCGGGGCCGCCCTCCCCGTAAGGTACAAGGGCCTGCTCACGCTCGGCGTGATGATGGCGACGATCATGCAGATCCTCGACACGACGATCGCCAATGTCGCCATCCCGCACATGCAGGCCTCGCTCGGCGCCACCCGCGACACGATCAACTGGGTGCTGACCAGCTACATCGTCGCCTCGGCCATCGCGATCCCGATCACCGGCTGGCTCTCCGATCGGATCGGCTCGCGCAACCTGTTCCTGATCGCCACCGTCGGCTTCGTCATCGCCTCCGCCATGTGCGGCGCGGCGCAGACGCTGGAGGAGATGGTCGCCTTCCGCATCCTCCAGGGGATCACCGCGGCGTTCCTCAATCCGCTGAGCCAGACGGTGATGCTCGACATCAACGCGCCGAAGGACCAGCCCAAGGCGATGTCGATCTGGGGCATGGGCATCATGGTCGGCCCGATCATGGGCCCGCTGATCGGCGGCTATCTTACCGACAATTTCAACTGGCGCTGGGTGTTCTACGTGAACCTGCCCGTCGGCGTCGTCTGCTTCGCCATCCTGTGGTGGCTGCTGCCCTCGCGCCCGATCCGCAGGCGCTCGTTCGACATCTTCGGCTTCACCCTGCTCTCGCTGGGCATCGCCTCGCTCCAGCTGATGCTCGATCGCGGGCAGGACCAGGACTGGTTCTCCTCTACCGAGATCTGGATCGAGATGCTCGTCGCCGTGATCGCGCTGTGGATGTTCGCCGTCCACCTGTTCACCGCGAAGAACCCGATGTTCGAGCGCGAGCTGTGGAGGCATCGCAACCTGGTGACCGGCATCTTCTTCATGCTGGTGATCGGCCTGGTGATGATGGCGACGATGGCGCTGCTGCCGCCGATGCTGCAGAATCTCTACGGCTATTCGGTGTTCCAGACCGGCATGCTGCTGATGCCGCGCGGCTTCGGCGTGGTGATCACCATGTTCGTCGGCGCGCAGCTGATCCAGCGCGGCTGGCTCGATCCGCGCTGGTCGGTAGGGATCGGCCTCACCATCGCGGCCCTTTCGCTGTGGGAAATGTCGGGCTGGACGCTCGAGATGGGCAGCACGCCCTTCATCGTCTCCGGCTTCGTCCAGGGCCTGGGCCTGGGCCTGGTGTTCATGCCGCTGAACGGCCTCGCCTTTGCCGGCCTGCCCCCGCATTTCCGCACCGAGGGATCGAGCCTGCTCAACCTGACCCGCAACATCGGCGCGTCGGTGGGCATATCGGCCGTGAGCGCGATTCTCGCGCAGAACATCCAGCGCAGCCACCAATATCTGGGCGAGCACGTCACCGCGACGACGATGAACGGCCTGGGTTCGCTGGTGCAGGGCATGGGCCAGCAGGGCGCGATGATCACCGGGCTGATCGACGCCGAAGTGAACCGGCAGGCGGCGATGATCGCCTATCTCAACGATTTCTGGCTGATGGCGATCGTCACCGCGGTCAGCGTGCCGCTGGTGGTGCTGCTCCAGAAGCCGGGCGGGAAAGTGGAGAACGATCCGGCTGCGGCGGGGCACTAGGCTCCGCCCGCAACATCGGCTGCCACCGCACATAGGCGAGGCTGCGCCAGGCCCATTCGAGCGGACCGCTGACGAAATGGCGCATCCAGAGATTGGCGAAGGCGACCAGCAGGACGATGCCGACCGTCGAGATCAGCGCCGATTCCGCCCAGCCATATCGGCCCCAGGGCAGCAGGCCCCAGGGCGCGAACAGGATGTACATCCCCACGATCTGCTGGAGGAAATAGAGCGAGAAGGCCATGCGGCCGGGCGCCTTGAACACGCCCAGCGCGGCGGCGCCGGCGCGGCTCTTCACCAGCAGGTTGACCAGCGCGAGATGGCCGAGCCCGATCGCGATGCGCGCGAACTCGCCGGTGACCCACAGGCTCCGCGGGCCCGGCGCGAAGCTCAGCGTCTCCGCCAGCCCGATCGCGCGGGCGGTGAGGCCGAAGCCGTAGCCGGCGACCAGCAGCCACAGATAGAAGCGCGCGCTCCTGAGCCCTTGGATAACGCCCCATTTCCACAGCGCGACGCCGATCAGCATCGTGCAGAACGCCTCGAACACGTCCCAGAGCAGCCATTCGTCGGCGAGATAGCTCCAATAGCTCCACGCATTCTTCGCATAGGGCAGCCAGCCGCCCTGATGCGCGGCCTGCTCGCGGGCGACGCGCACGGGATCGGGGACATGGACGGAGAGCTTGCGCCATTCGGCGAGCGCGGCGGGCTCGCCCCGCTCCACCTGCTGCACGAGTTCCGTCCGCGCGGCATATTCGCGCGCGCCATATTCGGGGATGCCGAGCCCGGTGAGCACCGCCCAGCCCAGCCCCAGCGCGACCAGCGTCTTCGGACCCAAGGTGCGGAACGGAAACAGGAACAGCGCGGCGAGCGCATAGATGTGCAGGATGTCGCCGGGCCAGAGCAGCACGAACACGTCGAACAGGCCGAAAGCGAGCAGCCACAGGTTGCGCCGGTAATAGAGGTCGGCGACCGCCACCGGCCCGTCGGGCGCCATCGCCTTGCGGGCCAGCACCATCATGCCGGCGCCGAACAGGAATTCGAGCAGGCAGCGCTGCGTGCCCGCGAAGAACAGGTTCACCGCCACCCATGCGTCGCGATCCGCCGGCGTCCAGCCGATCAGCCGGACGTCGGCCGAGAAGGTCCAGACGCTCGCCGCCATATAGGGCACGTTGATGTAGAAGATGCCGAGGATCGCCAGCCCGCGCAGCATGTCGAGCACGTCGATGCGCGCCTTGCCGCGCACGGGCGCCAATCCGGCATTGCTCGTTTCCACCACCACGCGGCCCACCCGTAAGAGGCCTTCCTTCTAGCGCGGATCAGTCAATTCCCGGTAAAGACGCCGTTCGCGCTACGGTTTGCGCTTCGCCGCAACGTCTCGCCCAAGGCACCGATCCCGGCTATGATCGGGCAATGGGAAGAGGGGAATGCACATGCGGATCAAGCTGCTCGCCATGGTTTCCGCCGCGCTCGCGCTGGGCGCCGCCGCCCCGCCGCGCCCCGCCCCGATCGAGCAGCTCGACGTCGCGCTGCACGAACTGACCGCCAAGGGCGCCGAATTCACGCTCGCCACCATTCCCGCCGAGGAGCGCGGCGCCTTCGCCCGCGCGCGGGCAGACCGGATCGAAGTGGATCCCGACGCGCTGACCCTGGTGGAAGACATCCAGAGCGCCCGCGCAGTCGCCGCGCTGCTGCTCAGCTATTATGCGATGCCCGATCCCGACCGGATCTCCAAGGGCCCCTCCCGGATCGGCAGCATGGCCGCCGCCGCGGGCATGATCCTGCTCGGCACGCAAGTGATCGATCCGGTCGATGACTCCTCCTACAGCCGGGAAGATCGCCAGCGCAAATATGCCGGGCTCGGCTGGTTTCCCCCGGCGCACCAGAACGCGGGCGACGGGCCGGTGCGCGCTTCGCGGATGGTGGCGATGCTGAATTCGGTCGGTGGCTGCTCGGGCCCGCTCACGGAGGTGCTGACCCATGCCGAGAAGCTCGGCAATCGCGAGGCCACCGGCCTGGCCCGGCGCGTCCGCAAGGATCTCGGCCGCTCGATCTACCCGCCCGACTATAGCTGCGACAGCTGAGCTAGGGTTAGGGCCAATCGACATGTACGAGACTGGCGGTCCCAGGCGGCTCCCCGGCGAAGGCCGGGGCCCCGTATCGGGATGCTATCGAGATACGCGAACCCCTCGAACGATGTCGCAACTGGGCCCCGGCCTTCGCCGGGGAGCCAGAAGGGCGGCCCGGCTCTCATCGCGCGCCCAAATGTCGATCCGCCCTAGACCTTGATCAAGACCTCGATTTCTTTCGTCATCCCCGCGCAGGCGGGGATGACGACGGAAGGGGCGGGGATGACGAACGAAATCAAGGCCTTGATCGGGTCCTGACCCTAGCGCGGGAACAGCAGCGCCACGAACTCCGCCATCGGCGCGCTTTCGGGCCATTGCGGCACGTCGGCGGCGATGGCGATCCAGGGCTGCTTGCGCTTTGCCCAGATATGCGCGCGCGGAACCAGCTCGTTGCTGCGATCGAGCGTGCCGGCACGCAGCATCGCGATGCCCGGCCAGGCGCTGTTGGTGTTGTAGATGCGCGTGTGGCAGGTGCCGCAGATGCGCTGGTGCGACACCGATCCGCTGGGATTGGCGAAGCTGTACTCCGCCACCTGCCCCTCGACGGCGAGCGCCTCGGCGCGCACCGGCGCCTGCTGGGTGAAGGCGCTGCCCGCCCAGCTCTGGCATTTCAGGCAATGGCAGCAATAGACGGTCGGCAGATCGTCCATCGCCAGCGTGTAGCGGACGGCGCCGCAGCGGCAGCCGCCCGCGATCACGTCAGGCCGCCTTCTTCAGATGGCGGCGGCCCAGCAGCTCGGCGATCTGCACTGCGTTCAGCGCGGCGCCCTTGCGCAGATTGTCCGACACGCACCAGAGCGACAGGCCGTTCTCGACCGTCGAATCCTCGCGCACCCGGCTGATGAAGGTGGCATATTCGCCGACGCACTCGATCGGCGTGACGTACCCGCCATCCTCATGCTTGTCGACGAGCATCACCCCCGGCGCCTCGCGCAGGATGTTCTTCGCCTGCTGGGCCGAGATCTCGTCCTCGAACTCGATGTTGATCGCTTCCGAATGGCCGACGAACACCGGCACGCGCACGCAGGTGGCGGTGACCTTGATCTTCGGGTCGAGGATTTTCTTGGTCTCGACCACCATCTTCCACTCTTCCTTGGTCGAGCCGTCTTCCAGGAAGCTGTCGATGTGCGGGATCACGTTGAACGCGATCTGCTTGGTGAACTTCTTCGGCTCGGCCTGGTCGCCGACGAAGATGTTGCGGCTCTGCTCGAACAGCTCGTCCATGCCCGCCTTGCCCGCGCCGGAGACCGACTGATAGGTCGCGACGACGACGCGCTTGATCTTCGCGGCATCGTGCAGCGGCTTCAGCGCCACCACCATCTGCGCGGTCGAGCAGTTCGGATTGGCGATGATATTGCGCTTGGTATAGCCGTCGATCGCTTCCGGATTCACTTCGGGCACGATCAGCGGCACCTCCGGATCCATGCGATAGAGCGACGCATTGTCGATCACCGTGCAGCCGGCGGCGGCGAACTTGGGCGCGTAGAGCTTCGAGCCTTCCGAGCCGATCGCGAACAGGGCGATGTCCCAGCCCGCCGGATCGAAATGCTCGATGTTCTGGACTTTGTAGGTTTTGCCGGTCTCGCCGAAGTCGATAATATCGCCGGTCGAGCGCGACGAGGCGAGCACCGCCAGATCGTCGATCGGGAATTCCCGCTCGGCCAGGATGTTCAACATTTCGCGCCCGACATTGCCGGTGGCGCCTGCGACGACGACACGGTAGCCCATCACATACTCCAGGGTGGAAACTGGGGCCGCGCTACGCCTATCGGTGCAGGTGCGCAAGCAAGGGCTGCTTGTTTCACGGCATGGCTCCGCTTTGGGCGATTTCGCCAGAGACAGGTTTCACGCAATTTTGTTACGCGTAGCGGAAGAATGAAGGGGGGATGATGGGCCGCATTCTGACGATCCTGCTGTTGGGGCTGAGCCTGGCCGGCTGCGCGGCCAAGGGCGCGCTCAAGCTCGATTGCGCCGATTTCGCCGCCTTCGTCCATCCGATCGAGCTGACCCCGCTCGAGCGCCAGATCCGCGCGCTCGACCTGGAAACGCTGCCCCCCGCCGAGCGCGACCTCGCCAACCGGCTCGCCGCGGCCGAAATCGCGCGGCTGCGCGGCGATCCCGCCTTCCTCGCCGCCCGTCCCAGCCCCGAGCGGCCGTTGCTGCTGCTCTCGGGCGGCGGCCAATGGGGCGCATTCGGCGTGGGGCTGATGAACCAGCTGGTCGAGAACCGCCAATTCCCCGATTTCGCCGTGGTAACCGGCGTGAGCACCGGCGCGCTCCAGGCGCTGTTCGTGGGCGCCGGGCTCGACCGGCAGGACGGCGAAGGCGCGGCGATCCGCCAGGCGCTGGCCGACGCCTATTCGCCGGCCCGGGAAAGCGACATCATCGATCGCGAGCGCTGGCAGGCCATGGCCGCGATCAATGGCGCGCTGGCCAATCTGAAGCCGCTGCGACGCCGTTTCGAGCAACGCATCTGCCCGGCGATCTACGATCCGGCATCGCCCGCCGGCCGGGCGGGCCTGTGTATCGTCAGGACGCTGCGCGACGCCAAGGGTCGCAAGGTGCTGCTCGGGTTGATCGAAGCGAATTCGGGCGAGTTCGGCTATGTCGACGTGCAGGAGCTGCTGGCTCCCTATGGCGACGGCGCGGCGGACCTCGCCCGCGCCACGCAATGCCTGGCCGGCGCGGCGCTCGCCTCGGCGGCGGTGCCGGCCTTCTACCAGCAGGTGCGGGTCGACGGGAAAACCTATTATGACGGCGGCGTCCGCCAATCGGTGTTCCTCGCCTCGGTGGCGGACGCGCAGCGGCTGGCGAGCGAGCTGGTCCGCAGGGAGCGCGCGCGGCTGCTGGACCGCCAGCCCGAGGCGGCATCGCAGGCGGCGGGCGATATCTATGTGATCCGCAACGGCCCCACCTGGCTACCGCCCGACCAGGCGGTCCTGCCCGGCCATCCCGCCGACATCGACACGCATGCCGACGCGCTACGCGCGGTGCAGCGGAGCGAGGCGATCATGGTCAACCAGCTGGAGATCGGCTCGATCGCGGCGCTGCGGCTCGGCCGGCCGGGAGGCGGGGTCTGGTTCGTCAGCGCCGACGGCTATCGCAACTATACGCCGACCTATGACCGCGGCATCAAATGCGGGCCGCTCAAGGAAGCGGCGCGCGGGGCGATGTTCGTCCCCGGCTTCATGCGCTGCATGATGGACTATGGCCGCAACCGCGCGACGGGCGGCGAACCGTGGATCGACTTGTGCCATTATGACGGCACCGAGACGCGGGCAGTGTGCCGGCGGCCCGACGGGACGATGCCGGGCGCAGTGGGAAGATTCTGACGTTCAGCACAGGAGGAAATGCGCATGACCGATACGAGCGACGATGAGATGGGTGCAGCGAAATGGGGCGCGCACCGGGTGAGCGTCAGGGGCGTGAGATCCCGCGAAATGGCGCAGCTTCTGGAAGATACCGCCAAGTTCGTGCGCGAGAATTGGCCCGTGGACGATCGCGACGACAGTTTCGAGATGATGTACAAGCGCACCGACCTCGGGGACTTCGTCATCGTCGATTATCGCCCCTAGGCGCCGGGCCGGGGCCGGGCGATCTCCTCGCCCGGCCATTCGGGAACTCGGGCGCTCGCCCGATCCCGAGCTAGCGCTTCGCTCCCGTCTTCCGGTCGAGGAAGTCGAGGATCGTGTTCCACAGGTGCACGCTGATGCCGGGGCCGCCGACCTTGTGGGTGTGGCCCGGGTAGAACATCATCTCGAACGGCACTTCCGCCCTTTGCAGCGTCGCCGCCAGCGCGGTGCTGTTCTCGAACACGACATTGTCGTCGGCCATGCCGTGGATCAGCAGCATCGGGTCGGCGATCTTCGCCGCTTCGCCGATATTGTCCGACGCCTTGTATGCCTCGGGCACCTTGTTCGGATCGCCCATGTAGCGTTCGGTATAATGGGTGTCGTACAGTTCCCACTTGGTCACCGGCGCGCCGGCCACGCCCGCGGCGAACACGCCCGGCGCCTTCTCCAGCAGCTTGAGCGTCATGTAGCCGCCATAGGACCAGCCATAGGTGACGACCTTGTTCGGATCGACATAGTCCAGCGACTTCAGATAATTGGCACCCGCCACCTGGTCCTCGACCTCGACCGAGCCCATCGCGTGCCAGATCTGGCTCTCGAAATCGACGCCGCGATTGGCCGAGCCGCGATTGTCGAGCTGGAACCAGATATAGCCGCGCGAGACGAGATATTGCTGGAGCGCGCCGCCCCAGGCCTTGCTCACCTGCTGCGCATGCGGGCCGCCATAATGCTGGAAGAACACCGGATATTTCTTCCCCGGCTCCAGCTTCGGCGTGATCATCTCCCAGTGCAGCACCGAGCCGTCCGCCGCCTTGATCGTGCCGAAGCTGCGCTCGCGATGGCCGGCGAGATAGGCGTTGTAGGGGTGATCCGCGGCGGTGACCGCATTCTCGTTCACCCAGGCGATGCGCTTGCCGGAGGCATCGGCGAGATAGGTCTGGGCGGGCTGGCTCGGGTTCGAGCGCTTGACGATCGCGTGGGTGCCCGAAAGGTCCATCACCGCCTCGTTCCACCAGCCGGCCTCGGTGAGGCGCGTCACCGCCCGGCCCTTGCGATAGTCGGCCGAATAGAGGTGCCGCTCGAGCACCCCGTCCTTGTTGCCGAGGAAGAAGACGCGCCCCCTGGCCTCGTCGACGCCGACAATATCGGGAGTCACTTCCCAATCGCCCTTGGTGATCTGGGCGAACTTGCCCTTGGCGAAGCGGTAGAGATGGCCATGGCCGTCGCGCTCGGACCACCAGAGCAGGCTGCCGTCGCCGAGCGGCGTGAGCGCCTTGGAGAGGTTCACCCAGCTCCTGGCGCGCGCCTTCTCGCTGAACAGCAGGATCGACTTGCCGGTGGCGGGATCGACCTGGAGCAGGTCGAGCACGGTCTGCTCGCGGTTCTGGCGCTGGACGTAGAGCGTCCTGCCGTCCTGCGACCAGTCGACCCGGGCGAGATAGATATCGGCATCGGCACCGAGATCCACGGCCACCTTGTGCCCGCCCTGCGGGTCCATGACATAGAGCGCGACCTTCGCATTGGGCGTGCCGGCCTTGGGATAGCGCTGCTGGAAGAGCTGCGTGCCCTCGGCGCCGATCGCGGCGCGGGTGACGATGCCCACCGGCGCCTCGTCGAAGCGCTCGACCGCGACATATTTGTCGTCCGGCGACCACCAATAGCCGTTGAACCGCGCCATTTCCTCCTGCGCGACGAACTCGGCCTCGCCCCAATGGACGGTGCCCCGGCCGTCGTCGGTGATGGCGCGCGGCTCGCCCCCGGCCGCGCCCAGCACCACCAGATTCTGGTCCTGCACCCAGGAGACATAGCCGCCCGCGGGGCTGACCTCGGCATTGAGCTTGGGCCCGGCCTTGGCGGGCAGCTTCGCGATGGTGCCGTCGATTCCGGCGCGATAGAGCTCGCCTTCCAGCGGCACGAGCACCGACTTGCCGTCGGGCGCCCAGTCATAGGCGACGATGCCCTTGCTGCCGCCGATGCGCGCGCGCTCGCGCTGCATCTTCTCGGCCTCGGAAAGCGCGGCGCCGGTGCCGACCTTCTTCGAATCGACGAGCATCCGCCACTCGCCGGTGCGCGTGTCCATCGCCCACAGGTCGAACCGTTCCTTCTCGTCGGCACGGTTGCGCAGAAGCGTCAGGAACTTGCCGTCGGGCGAAAGCTTGGCGGCGCGGGGCTGCGGTCCGTTCAGATCGGGGCTGGCGAAGACGCGCTCGAGCGTGAGCCCCTTCGTCTGCGCCAAGGCGTCATTCGCCATCAGCGGCGTTCCCAGCATCGCAAGCCCGACCAGCCATTTCCGCATAAACCCCATTCTCCTTGGGGCAGCGTTATTGCGGGGGAACGCGGCGCGGTAAAGCCCCGGCGGGTGCGCCACACTTCACGAATCTTGCGCGCTCCGGCAATAAAATCACGCGACAATGTTTCCATTTCATTCGCATTTCGTGCCGAACGAACAGGGCCTTCCCCTCGTCCAGCCGCGTGGCGAACCTCGCTTCCACGGACAGGTGCGAGCGCTGATCAACAGGCATAGCCATGCGAACGCAACCTCCGTCGCCGCGGAGGACCTGGTCCTGAAGGAGGCGCTTTCCCGCATCCGGCAGCGTGAGGGTCCGTCGCCCGGATATCGGCTTTCCGAGCTTCCGCGACGATCCCCCTTGCCGGACGCCACCGCCGCTTGCGGAGGCATGCATGGAGCCGGGAGCGACATTGCCGCTCCCGGCTCCCGCAGCTTACAGGCCGTCGACGCTCTTGCTGACCAGGACGTTCACTGCAACGCGGCGGTTCTGCGCCTTGCCTTCGGGCGTGTCGTTGCTCGCCGCCGGATCAGCCTTGGCCATGCCGGTCGGAGTCAGCATGCGGTACGGCTTCCATCCGCAGACCTGCTGCAGATAGTTGATGACGCGGCCGGCACGCTTTTCGCTGAGTTCCTGGTTGAAGTCGTCGCTTCCGGTCGAATCCGTATAGCCGACCACCAGCAACAGGGCATTCTCCGTCTGCCCGGCCGAATTCGCGGCGGTGCAGAGCTCGGCCTTGTCCTGAGGAGAAATTTCCGTCTTGCCGACATCGAAGTGCACGTTCGTCGTGCTCTTGACGTTGTACTTGTCGATATCGGCCATGCGGCCGCGCAGGGCCTCGGTAGCCGCCGCCTGCTCCTCGAAGCGCTGCGACGTTCCGCTCTGGATCATCGTCGCGGTCCTGAGGTCGTTCTTCCGAAGGCTGATCTGGCTCGCCACCAGCACGCCGTCCGCCTGCATCGTCTTGACGGTGACCGGCAGTCCGTTGAGCAGCGCGTTCGGGGCGAGCTTGCTGCCACCGAACAGACCGCCTCCCGCCTTGACCCGCGTCATGTCGGTGATGGCGATCGTCGTGCTTGCGCCATCGGCGCTCGTGACCTTCATCCTGTCGCCGGTGCGCGCGGTGATGACGCCCTTGATTTCGGGCCCTTCGGTCATCGCGGACGGGGCAGGACCGTTCACGACGATATTGGGATCGGGCGCGCTCTGCTGCTGCGCATATGCGCCGCCCGACGCAGATACGGCCAGCATGGCAGCCAGGAAGCGAACCCCCTGCTTTTTGGAAATGACACGCATTGAGCAACCTCCTTCAAATTGCCCCCCACCGGCGCGCCTTGCGTGTTCCGGTAAAGCTGTCCGGCAGATGAACAGGCCCGGAACGCCCGCTCGCCGAGCGGACGGTTCGAGCGCGCCGTGCGACGAGCCGATGGCGGAGGCTCGCGAGAACCGTGCCTTAGTCCAGGCCCAGCGCCACCTTGCGCGAGACGAGGATGAAACGCGGACCGGCGCCGTTCAGCGCGGCGCGGTCATCCGGATTGTAGAGCGCGCACTTCCGGAGGCTCAGGCAACCGCAGCCGATGCAACCGTCGAGATCGTCGAGCGTGCGCTGGAGCTGGGCCATCTGCACCTCGATCCGTCGGCGGATGGCGCTGCTGATCCGTGCCCAATCCTCGCTTGTGGGCGTGCGCCCCTCGGGCAGCTTGCGCAGCTCGTCCGCGATCTGCGGCAAGGTGAGGCCCAATTGCTGGGCGATCAGTGCGAAGGAGATGCGGCGGATGTCCGAACGCAGGAACCTGCGCTGATTGCCGCGCGTGCGGATCGGATGCACGATCCCCTTCCCTTCGTAGAAGCGTACGGCCGAGACCGCGATGCCCGTGCGCGCCGCCAGTTCGCCGATCGTCAGAAGCTCGTTCCCGCGCACGTCGATTTCCTGCTTGACCTGAACTTAGGTTGAGGTTGTAGCTGCTCGCGACATGGCATCCAACCGGAAAGGAAATCCATGTCCCAACCCTATATCGAGCATGTGAACGTGACGGTGCGCAGCCCCGAGCGCGCGGCGAAGCTGCTCGGCGACCTGTTCGACTGGCACATCCGCTGGGAAGGCCCGGCGCGCGACGGCGGCCGTACCATCCATGTCGGCGACGATCGCACCTATCTCGCGGTCTACACTCCGCCCGAGACGCCCGATCAGGCAACCTTCGAGAAGGGCCGTCCGCTCAATCATGTCGGCATCCTGGTCGACGATCTCGACGAGATCGAGCGCCGCGTCGTCGCGGCCGGGCTGATCCCGTTCAACCATGCCGATTACGATCCCGGCCGGCGCTTCTATTTCCTCGACCATGACGGGACCGAATTCGAGATCGTCAGCTACGCCTGAATATCTGACTAACCATCAATTTTCGGCAACCTGCCGCGGCCGTGCCGGGTTCTTCCAGCGAATTCCGATCGCAGGGAGAACCCGCATGTCCACCAATCACGACGTGTCCAAGCTGGACGACCTGATCGTCACCACCATCGACAGCGTGCGCGGCTACGAACATTCGGCCAGGCACGCCGATGCCGGCCGCTTCCGCGCCTTTTTCGACGATATGGCCGACGAACGCCGCCGCGTGATCGACGCGCTCTCGGCCAAGAGCCGTGAGCTGGGCGGCACGCCGGCGGAATATGGCTCGACCGCCGCGACCATCCATCGCCGCGTGGAGGATCTGCGCCGAGTGCTGGGTGGCGGCGACGAAGCGATCCTGAGCGAAATCGAGCGCGGCGAGGATTATCTGAAGGAAGAGTTCGATCGCGTGCTGCACGACGAGCGGATGTCGACGGGCGCGCTCGGCGTAGTTCGGGAATGCTATGCATCGGTGCTCAAGGGGCACGATACGGCGAAGAAGCTGCGGGACCTGCTCCAGGCGGCGGGCTGACGCGCCGGGCCGCGGCGACGACTAGCGGCGTCCGTCCTCCGCCGCCAGCCGCTGCCGCACCGCCGCCAGCACCGGCGCGAGTTGGGGCAAGCTGGCACAGGCAAGGCGCGGCTCGTTGAACGCCGCCACCGCCTTGCGCGCCTGCACGATGCTCTGCGCGTTGTTCAACAACAGGTTATAGTCCCCGCCATAGACGCTGTAGGCTGCGTTCGGACCATTGCCCCAGCGCTTCGCCTCCGCATCCACCTGCCCCGCCTCGTACAACGCCTGTATCGCCTTGCGCACGGCCTGGCGCATCTGCAACTCGGCCGGGGATGCGGGCTCCGGCTCCGGGAAGCCCGCGGCGCGGGACCAGTGGCTCTGCTTCCCGGCCGGGGCCCGGAACCAGTCCTTCTCGACGACGCGCCAATTATAGGCGGCATGGACGAGCGCCGAACAGAACATCGGGCGAAACGCCGCGTCATCGGCCAGATAGCCGACGCGGCGATCGGGCCAGGAGCGTATCCCGACCGGACCGCTCGCTATCGTGGCCGAGGCGGCAGGGGCGAGTATCTCCTTCACGCCGGCAAAGCCGGAGCACCCCATCGCCGGATCGCGCAACTTCTCCTCGGCCACGCCCTTCTGCGCCAACCCCGAGACTCGAACCGCCGCAAAGCTGTAGCTCTGCTGCCATGCCTGCCTGTCCGCGGGAGTGACGGCGCCGACGGCGCCCATCCCCGCCTGATGGATTGCCCGGGCGGTGCGAACGTGCAGGCTGCGGAACGCCGCCGCTTGCGACGACAGACGCGCCGTAGCGCCGGTTTCCCAACCCTGCGGGGTGGGCTCGCCGGCGCCCGGCACATGGCCGAAACGCTGATTGGCGATGCTTTCGACGAGCGATGCGCAGACGATGTACCGATATCCTTCGGGCTGATAGAGATAGCCCGGCAGGCGCATCGGCAGCCCCTGCATGAAGCTCACTCCCGCCATCGTGGGAAGGCCGCGGATCGGCTTGGCCAGCAAGGCCTGGACCTGTTGTGCGAGCGGAGCCGCGGCGGGATCGGCCAGGCATTGGGACGAACGGGCGTTCAGCGCCTGCGCGCCTCGTCCCCCGGCCAGATGAAGTCCGGCGTGATATCGGACTCCGTTGTAGAGTTTCAGATAGTTCTTGTAGGAAGATGCCGGCCATTGCTTCGCGGCGTTCCAGGCGCGATCGGCCGGCGCCAGCGCGGCATTGCGAAGCGCGGCGCTCAACCGCTCCTCCTCGGCGGAGATCCGGGGCTTCAGCGCGCCCCATTTGAGCGTGTCCACGCCCTGAATGCGCATGCTCGGCAGGTTCTCGGTGCCGAAATACATCCAGGCGATCTCTTCGAGCAGAGCCTGGCAACGCAGATCGCGCGCTACCTGCGGGTAGCGCTGATATTCTTCGAGCTGAATGAACCAATTTTCGACATTCGCCTCGGGATTCCTGCGCTCCCCGAGCGGCAGGCTCCGCGATCGCTGCGCGGCGGCCGGCAATGCCTGGAGGAGGCCGAGCAACAGCAGGAACACCAGCATGGCGATACGGAACCGGGATTGCATCGATCGTCCCCAAATGCCGGCATGGCTTCGGAAGCATGGTTCCCGGCCCGGGACCGAGTCTCAATCGGTGCTGCGACGAACCCGCCGCCCGGCTCGACGAAGCTCGCGATGGCGCACAAACGAAGCGGGGCGCGGAAGCCGTCTGCCTCCGCGCCCCGCGCTCGTTCGAATGCAGCCGGGCTTATTCGGCGGCAACTGCCTCGGTGCGGACCTCGCGACGCTCGGCGATACGCGCCGACTTGCCGGTGCGGCCACGCAGATAATAGAGCTTCGCGCGACGCACGACACCGCGGCGGACCACTTCGATGCTGTCGATGTTCGGCGAATAGAGCGGGAAGACGCGCTCGACGCCCTCGCCGAAGGAAATCTTGCGGACAGTGAACGAGGAACCCATGCCCTTGTTCGAGCGGGCGATGCACACGCCCTCATAGTTCTGCACGCGGGTGCGCTCGCCTTCGACGACCTTCACGCCGACCTTGAGGGTGTCGCCCGGGCGAAACTCCGGAATCTTCTTCGCCGCGTTGAACTTGGCGATCTGCTCGGCTTCGAGCGTCTGGATCAGGTTCATTTCACATCGTCCTGTTTTCGTCGCCGCGCGCCAGAGGGAGGTTGGACCCGAGCGCCCTCGTGGCGCTCCCAAAGGTCCGGCCTCCGTAGCCGTGTATCGCTCTCGGCACGGGCGCGTCGCCAGGCCTCGATCTTCGCATGATCCCCCGATCGCAGCACTTCGGGGATCGTGCGCCCTTCCCATTCGACAGGTCGGGTATATTGCGGATATTCGAGCAGCCCCGTTTCGAAGCTCTCGTCCATGCCGCTGGAAGGCGCGCCCATTACTCCGGGAATGAGGCGAATGCAAGCGTCGAGAAGCGTGAGCGCCGCCATCTCGCCGCCCGAGAGGATATAGTCGCCGATCGAGACCTGCTCGATGTCGCGCGCCTCGAACAATCGCTCGTCGATCCCCTCGAACCGGCCGCACAGGATCACCGCGCCGGGGCCGTCGGCCAGCGCGCGGACCCGATCCTGCGTCAGCGGCTTGCCGCGGGGCGTCATCGCGAGGATCGGGCGCGCGGGCCCCTGGCCCGGCACGACGCTGTCGAGCGCGGCGGCGATCACGTCGGCGCGCATCACCATCCCCGCTCCGCCGCCGGCCGGCGTGTCGTCGACCGAGCGATGCCTGTCGGTCGCGAAGTCGCGGATCTGGACGGCCTCCATGCTCCACAGCCCCTCGCGCAGCCCCCTGCCCGCGAGCGAGATGCCGAGCGGACCGGGAAACATCTCCGGGTAGAGCGTGAGGATGGTGGCGACGAAGGGCATGGGAGCCTTTCCCCCCCGGGAACGCGATTGGCAAGGGGCGGATTGCGACATCATCGACGCGGCTCCCGCCTGCAGCGATCGATCGGGGGATGCCGATCGACGGCGTGCTCGCCTATCGGGGCGACAAGGTGATCGACGTCAGGTCGGGCGCCTCCCTGCCCTGACATGAAGAGGCCGGACGATCCCGCGGATCGCCCGGCCTCCATCCTGCGCGGTCGCTAGCTCCCGCAACCGCCGCAGCCACCGCCGCCGCAGCCACCGCCGCCGCAGCCCCCTCCGCCGCTACCGCAACCGCTGCCGCCGCTCCCGCCATCGCTGCCCGAGCTTGTAGCGCGCATCTGGTGGAAGCCGCCCCAGTCCGAGCCGACCAGCACCACGGTACCGAACAGGGCCACCGCGAGATCGGTCTCGCCGCCGGCAGGAGCCCGGCGAAGCCTTTCGCTCCGCGCACGCGCCTCGGCGAGCGCCTCCTGTCCTGCGCGGGTCCGCCGGTCGAGCGCGGCGAAGCGGATCAGCGCGAGGATCCCGGTGACCACCAGCAGCGCGGTGAGATAGCCGACCGGCTTCTCCCGCGCCTCGCCGATCAGCAGCTTGGCATAGCCGAAGCCAAGGAGCAGGACATAGGGCAGCGTCTGGAAGAAGCGCATCTGCAGCGCATTCCACCCGTCCATCAGCAGCCCGGCATCTATCAGCCGTTCGCGGATGCGCTCGCCATGCCTGCCCACTGCGCCGGCGACCCGGTCCCAACTTGCCCCGTCGGGCAGCGCGAGCACGCTGCGTTCCACCGGGGTGCCTCCGCCGAGCTGGCTGGGCGTGAACTTGTTCTTGCCCGCCATCGCCAGCTGCCGGGTGGCGAGCAGGCGGGCGGCGACGGTTTCGGCAAGGCGGGTGCCGCCGCCCGCCAGCCAGGCGAGATCTTCGGTATCGATGCGGCGCGGCGTGCGGCCTTCGGGCCTGAGCCAGCGCGGAATGGTGAAGCCGGCGATGATCGTGAGGATCAGCAGCCCGCCATAGAGGATGAGAAACGGCCCGCCGGTAAGATCGAAGGGTCCGAGCGACATAAGTCCTAGCTCCTCAGCAGATACCCCAGGACCAGGACGGAGAGCACCGCGAACAAGATCGGCAGCGCGATCCGGAATGGCCTCCGGGGCACGATGAATGCGTCGCGCGGATGCACGCGGCGCGCCTTGTGGTCCTCCAGAAGCCGCCGCCCCGCGTCGGGCCACAGATCCGCGGGCGGCGCGCCGAAGACGCGCTCGTAGCTGCGCAGCGTCTCGGCATATTGGGTGAAATAGCGATGCCCCTCCGTTCGCCCGCCGGCCGTGGGCCCGTGATGGAGCGCGCGGCCGAGCACCTGGGGGCAGAAGCGCTCCCAATAGTCGCGGGTATAGGTGAGGTGCAGGTGCCAGGCCTGGTCGACCTGGTCCGAGGGCGTGACGGGATGATCGGCCGTCACCGCGAGGAAGCAGAAGCGCCTATACTCCTCGATCACGCGCTCGGCCTCGGCGCCGGTCCAGCCATTCTCGCGCGCCAGCCGCGCCGCGAAGCTCAGCTCCGCATCCTCGGGACCGATGGTGTAATGGGAAAGCGCCATCCAGACCGGGTGGCCGGTGGGGGTTCGAGACAGACCGGGGGCCTTGCTCATCTAAATTCCCACTAACTCAGTAGGTTTAAAATGTCAAGCCCCCGGATCGCCTCGCTCGCTCAAGGCTTGGCGGCGGGTTTCGGCCGGAAGCGCAATGCCTGGATGGTCGCCGGACGAGTCGGGGCCAGCAGCACCGTGCCGTCGAGCAGCCCCTTGTCGCAGTGCCAGCGAAAGGCGACGGAGAGCGCGCCGCTCGGGAAGAGCGGCTCGACCTTGCCCGTGCACGCCCCAAGCTGCGCGCGCAGGGCCGCCAGATCGCCGCGCCACCCCTCGGCCGAGCGATCCATCAGGAAATTCATCGCGAGGGCGGAACCCGCGACGGAGACGTCGCCCGCCGCATAGATGGCCCGCGCGGTCTGCTGGGCCGCAACCAGTTCCGGAGTCGCCGGCGGCTCGGCGAACTGGAGCGCACCGGCCTTGTCGAGCGCGAACATCGCATCCCAGGCCGTGCCCGCGGCACCGGTATAGGTGCGGTTGGTGAAGACGAAGATGCCCACGCCCGCCCCGGGCAGCAGGAGCATGTGCGAGCCATAGCCGGGATAGCCGCCGCCATGATGGAGCATCAGCCCGAGCTGGCAGTCCTGCGACACGCGCAGGCCCTTGCCATAGGCGGCGGCCTGCGTGCAGCCGTCCTTGGCCGTGCCGCCCATGCGCGGAGTGGCCCGCACGAAGTTCAGCCCCTGCGCCAGTTCGCGCACCGTGGCGCGCTTGACCGGCCCCGTGTCCGGCCCGTCGCGAGGCGGCCATGCGGAGAGCAGGAAGGCGATCCACTTGCCATAGTCGTTGGCGCTCACCTGCAGCCCGCCCATCGGGCCGAAGGCGCCGTCGCGCATGGTCGGCTCCTCGCGCCAGACGCCATCCTCGAAGCGATAGCCGATGGCGCGGCGCGCGATCGGCCATTCGGACACTTCGAATCCGCTCGAACCCATGCCCAGCGGCGCGAGGATCGTGCGCTCGACATAGGTGCGATAGGGCATGCCCGACGCCTTGGCGACGATCCGCCCGAGCAGCGCATAGCCGAAGTTCGAATATTCGTGCTCGGTCTCGGGCACGCGGCTGAAGGGAACGCCGGCCCGGAGCAGCTTCGCGAACTCGGCCTCGGGCATCGGCGTCTGGCGATCTCCCCAGGGGTCATCGGTGACGAAGCCGGCCACATGGGAGAGCAGGTCCCGGATCCGGATATGGGGGCTGTCCGTCGTCGGATATTTCCAGCCGCGCATTTCGGGGACGTATTTCTCGGCGAAATCGTCGAGCGAGAGCTTGCCGGCATCGCGAAGCGACAGGATCGACAGCGCAGTGAAGGCCTTGGTCATCGAGGCGATGCGGAACAGCGTGTCGGCCGTGACCGGGCGCTTCTCGGCCAGATCCTGCACGCCGACGCCGCGGACATGGACGAGACGCCCCTCCGCGACGATGCCGTAAACCAGGCCCGGCACAGGCGTATCGCGCTGGAAGGTCTCGAATTGGCGGTCGATCGCCTCGAACTGCGATTGGAGCGCCGCTTCCGTCGTCTGCGCGACGGCCGGCATGGCCGGGCAGCAGAGCGCCACGGCGAGCGCGGTACGGTGCCAGTTCATTGCGCATATCCCCCGATGTTCGCGGGGAGGATAACCGGCCCCTAGCGGGCGCGCCAGCCGAACCATGCCTCGGATATGAACCAGGCCATCAGCGCATCCGCCCCGTGGCCAGCGCGATCGCCCAGTCCGGGCGCCCTTCCGCCTCCGCCTTTCGCGCAGCGGCGCGATGGTCATAGGCGACGGCATGGAGCCCGATCTCCTCCCCGTCGATCACCGCATAGCGGGCAAGCGGATCGCCATTCTCGACCCGATAGGGCCGGGGATGATCGTCGTCATAGGCCTGGAGCCCGACGCTGCCGGGATTGAGCACGCGGCGCCCGCCGGGGAGCGTCAGCAGGCGCGGAACATGGGTGTGGCCGCACAGGATGCGCCCCTCCCCGCGCCCCGCCAGCCGCTCGGCAAGCTCGGCCTCGCTCGCGGCGCGCAGGCTCGCGCCCGCCAGCGTCTCGGTGAGCGGCGCGACGTCGCTGTCTGGCGTACCATGGCACAGGAACATGTCCTCCAGCGCCAGCGTCGCCGGCAGGCCCGCCAGCCAGGCCAGCGCCTCCGGACCCAGCACGGCATTGGCAAAGCCATCGGAGGCGTTCATCCGCGCCGGTGGATCGGTGAGTACCTGCCGCTCGTGATTGCCCGCGATGGTCGGCCAGTCGCGCGCCATCAGCCAGGCGGCGGTCTCGGCCGGCCAGAGCGGGCCCGAGAGGATGTCGCCCAGGTTGACGAAGCGGGTGCAGCCCCGCGCCCGGGCATCGGCGACGACTGCGATCAGGGCCGGAAGATTGCCGTGGATGTCGGAAAGGACCGCGATGCGCGTCATTCGACGAAGGCGGCGCTCACCACCAGCCGTTCGGCATCCCATTCGGGCACGGCGGCGGGGATCATCGGCACCATGAAGCGCTTGGCCTTGCCGCTTTCGTCAGCCGGCCGCTCGATCTCGAGCACGTCGCCCGCACCGAAATTGTCGATCGCCACGACCTTGCCCAGCGCCGCGCCCTCATCGGAGACGGCGGGGAGACCCAACAGGTCGACATGATAATATTCGCCCTCGCCGAGCGAGGGCAGCGCCGAGCGCGGGACGCTGAGTTCGGTCCCGCGCAGGGCCTCGGCCGCATTGCGGTCGGCCACTTCGGCGAAGCGCGCGATCGTGCCGTTCGGCCCGCCGCGCACCGATTTCAGCGTCAGCGCACCGCCATTGAACCGGCGGTGCGTCGACAGGTCCTCGGCGAAGACCTTCAGGCGGACCTCGCCCGTCACGCCGTGCGCGCCGATCACGACGGCGAGCGTAACGGGCTGATCGCTGGACAAGGCTTACGCCTCGGCCGGCGGGGTCTCTTCGGCGGTCGCCTCGGCGACCTGCTCGGCTTCCGCCGTCGGCTCTTCGGTCGCCGCTTCGACTTCGGCGGCCATCACAGCCTCGGTTTCCTCGTTCGAGCCCTCGGCCGGGGCTTCCTCGGCGGCCGGAGCCGGCGCGGCGGCAGCGGCGGCGGCCTCGGCCTTCGCCTCGGCGGCGGCTTCCTCGGCGGCCTTCAGCTTCTCGGCACGCTCCTCGGCACGCTCGACGGCCTTCTCGCCCGGCTTGCCCTTGTTCGGGTTGTTCTTGGCGGTGCGCTCCTTGAGGCCGGCGGCGTCGAGGAAACGGGCGACGCGGTCGGTCGGCTGCGCGCCGACGCCCAGCCAGTAGGTGGCGCGATCATTGTCGAGCACGACGCGCTTGGCATCGTCCTTGGCGAGGAGCGGGTTGTAGGTGCCGATCTTCTCGATGAACTTGCCGTCGCGGGGCGAGCGGGCATCGGCAACGACGATGCGATAGTACGGACGCTTCTTCGAGCCGCCGCGCGACAGACGCAGGGAAATAGCCATTACAATCTTCCTTCTTCGTATTCGTCAGCCCGGCATGCACCGGGTCTGGTCTGGTTGTTGCCCCGCCGCCTGACGGCTGGGCGGGGGATCACTTCTTCTTCAGAAAATTCTCGAAACCGGGCGGGAGCTGCGGGGCGCCGGGGCCGCCGAGACCGGGAAGCCCGCCGGCGCCACCGGGGCCGTCCAGCTTGCCCATCATGTCGCCCAGGCCGGCGCCGCCCAGCGCGTTGCCGACGCCGCCCATGCCGCCGCCCGGACCGCCCTTGCCGAGCATGCCCATCAGGCCCTTGAGCCCGCCCATCTTCTTCAGCCGCTTCATCGCGGTCTGCATCTCGAGGTGCATCTTCAGCAGCTTGTTGACGTCCTGCACGGTCGTTCCCGAGCCCTTGGCGATGCGGATCTTGCGCTTGGCGTTGATCAGGTCGGGCTTGGCGCGCTCCTTCGGCGTCATCGAGGTGATCATCGCGTCCATGCGGATCAGCACCTTGTCGCCGCCGACCTGGTCGACCGCCGCCTGCGCCTTCTTCATGCCCGGCATCATGCCGGCGAGCGCGCCCAGGCCGCCCATGCGGCGCATCTGGGCAAGCTGGCCGCGCAGGTCGTTCATGTCGAACTGGCCCTTGGCCAGCCGCGCCGCCATCTTCTCGGCGTCTTCCTCCTGGATCGCCGCCGCCGCCTTCTCGACCAGGCTGACGACGTCGCCCATGCCCAGGATACGGCCGGCGACACGCTTGGGATGGAAGGGCTCGAGCGCATCGAGCTTCTCGCCCATGCCGGCGAACTTGATCGGCTTGCCGGTGACCGCGCGCATCGACAGCGCCGCGCCGCCGCGCGCATCGCCGTCCATGCGGGTGAGGATCACGCCGGTGAGCGGCACCTGCTCGGAGAAGCTGGTCGCGACATTCACCGCGTCCTGGCCGGTAAGCGAGTCGACGACGAGCAGGATCTCGTTCGGCCGGGCGATGTCCGCCACCGCCTTCATCTCGTCCATCAGCGCCTGGTCGACGTGCAGGCGGCCGGCGGTGTCGAGCATCAGGACGTCATAGCCCTGAAGCCTGGCGGCATTCAGCGCGCGCCTGGCGATCTCCACCGGCTGCTGGCCGGCGACGATCGGCAGCGTCTGCACCTCGGTCTGGGTGCCGAGCACGGCGAGCTGCTCCTGCGCGGCGGGACGATTCACGTCCAGCGACGCCATCATCACCTTCTTGCCCTGGCTCTTGAGCAGGCGCGAGAGCTTGGCAGTGGTGGTCGTCTTGCCCGAGCCCTGGAGGCCGACAAGCATGATCACGGCCGGCGGCGTCACGTCGATCGAAAGCTCGGCCGTGTCCGGACCCAGCATGTCCACGAGCGCGTCGTGGACGATCTTCACCACTTGCTGGCCCGGCGTGACCGAGCGCAGCACCTCGTGGCCAATGGCCTTCTCGGTCACCTTCTCGACGAAGTCGCGCGCCACCGGAAGCGCGACATCGGCCTCCAGCAGGGCGATCCGCACTTCGCGCATGGCGGTGCGGACATCGGCCTCGGTCAGCGCGCCACGACCACGCAGGCGCTCGAATACGCCACCCAGCCGTTCGCTCAGACTTTCGAACATCGACCAAAAAACTCCAAATCCGACCATGGCCCGTCAAAACGCAAAACACGCCGGCGGACGAAACCTCGTCAGCCAGCGTCGCCCCTCGGGGCGGCAAATGTTTCGCGTTCGAAGAGAACGGTCGCGGCGGCCCCTACTCCATCGGAGCGTGGGAGGCAAGTGCATCAAACGCCTCGCCGCGCCTGCCGGGGGAATGAGCGAACTGCATTTATTGCGCGAACATGCCGTCGGCTTAACCCGTTCTATACCGAGTGCGTGAGAAACGAACCCGGTTGCAGTTGGGGGATCGTTCCCGGCATGTCGCTGGACCACGAAGAACAAGCCTTATCGCGAAGCGCCCCGCGCCCGGCCCTGTTGTCGGGTGCGATCAGCGTTGCCGCGATTCTGCTCTTCATCGGCACCGGCAGCGCCGTGCTCTCCAAGACGCTGCAATATTATTTCGAAGGCGGCGCCCCCGCCGACCGCACGCTCGTCATCGCATTGCTGCTCAACGTCGCGCTGATCCTGTTCGGCTGGCGCCGGCATTCGGAGCTGAGCCACGAGGTGCAGGTCCGCGCCGCCGCCGAGGAGCGCGCCCAGCAACTCGCCAATCGCGATCCGCTGACCGGCTTCTACAACCGCCGCAGCCTTGCCGAGGAAGGCGCGGCGATGTTCGTCCGCGCCCAGCGCCGCCGCAAGGCCATGGCGATGATCATGCTCGACCTCGATCATTTCAAGACGATCAACGACATGCACGGCCATGCCGTGGGCGACGCGCTGCTGCGTGCCGTCGCCGCCGAGATCGCGCATGTCATGCCGCCGATCGCGCTCACCGCGCGGCTGGGCGGCGACGAGTTCGCCTGCGGCTTCCTGTTCGATCCCACCGAACCGGCCGTGGTGGAGCGCATCGCCGAGCGGCTGGTCAGCCGCATGGCCCAGCCCTTCGAGGCGGAGGGCTTGCGCCTGCACATCTCCTGCTCGCTCGGCATCGCGCGCTCGGACTTCGACTGCGCGAGCATCGACGCGCTGATGCGCTCGGCCGACATCGCGATGTACGCGGCCAAGAAATCGGGCCGAAACCGCTATGCCTGGTTCGATCATTCGATGGAGCGCGAACTCCAGATCCGCAACGAGCTGGAGAGCGGGCTGCGCACCGCGATCCCGCGCGGCGAGATCGTCCCCTATTTCGAGCAGCAGGTGGACCTGACCACCAACCGGTTGCACGGCTTCGAAGTGCTGGCGCGCTGGGAGCACCCCACGCGCGGGCTGATTTCCCCCGAGCTGTTCATTCCGATCGCGGAAGAGACGGGAATGATCGCCGACCTGTCGCTCTCGATCATGCGCCAGGCCTTCGTCGCCGCGCGCGACTGGGATCCCGCACTCACGCTTTCGATCAACATCTCGCCCTGGCAGCTGCGCGACGCCTGGCTGGCGCAGAAGATCATCAAGGTGCTGGCCGAGACCGGCTTCCCAGCGAGCCGGCTCGAAGTGGAAATCACCGAAAGTTCGCTGTTCGACAATCTGGCGCTGGCGCAGTCGATCGTCGGCAGCCTGAAGAATCAGGGCGCCCGGCTGGCGCTCGACGATTTCGGCACCGGCTATTCGTCGCTGGCGCATCTGCGCGCGCTGCCCTTCGACCGGATCAAGATCGACAAGAGCTTCGTCATGTCGCTCAACACCAGCGCCGACTCGGCCGCGATCGTCAATGCGATCATCAGCCTGGGCGAGAGCCTCAACCTGCCGATCACTGCCGAGGGCGTGGAGGACGGCGCGATCGAGGAGCGACTGCGCGCCGCGGGCTGCGCCAAGGCGCAGGGCTGGCATTATGGCAAGCCGCTGTCGGTGAGCGGCGTGCGCCGCCTGCTTGCCGAGCGACGGCTGATCCTGACCGGATCGAGCGCACAGGCAGCGCCCGCAGCGCCTTCGGACGATCGGCGGCTGGCGGGCTGAACTTCCGCCCGGGCCCGACATCGTCTATCCTTCGCAGCCGGCACATATGGCAGGCGGAGAAATCGGCATGCTCGATCGTCGAACGACTCTGGTCCTATTGGGCGGTGCGGCGGGCGGCCTGGCCAGCGCGAGCGTGTTGCTGCCATCCGGCGGCGGCGCCCATGCCGAAGCCCGGCCCGACCTCTATGACTGCGAAGGATGCCAGGCGGTAGGCGAGCGCGCGCCGGACATGCTTTCCGCAAGGGTATCGCTCGCCCCGCCCGAGGAGCCCGGCGCGCGGATGCGCCTGACCGGCCGCATATTCGCGGCGGACGGGAGGACTCCGGCGCCCGGCGTGATCGTCTATGCGCATCACACCAATGCGCGCGGCCTCTATGCCGATGGCACCGGCGAGACCGAATGGAGCCGCCGCCACGGCCGGCTGCGCGGCTGGGCAAGGACCGGCGCGGACGGGACCTATGCCTTCGACACGATCAAGCCGGCGCCCTATCCGGACATGACGATGCCCGCGCACGTCCATCTCTTCATCGGCGAGCCGGGCCGGCGACCCTATTATGTCGACGACCTGGTGTTCGACGGCGAGTTCGGCGTCACGCCCGCCTATCGCGCCCGACAGGAACTGCGCGGCGGCAGCGGGATCGTGCGGCTTGGCCAGGGCGAAGGCGGCGTCCTGCTCGCACGACGCGACATAAGGCTGGAACGCCATCCGGATGCCGCGGGCGGGCGGCCTGGAGCGGCCTGACGCCTTCTCATGCGCTCGCGGGAGGGCGGGCGCCAGCAACAGGCTACCACCCCGCCCCTTCCTCGTTGAGGAACGCCGCCTCCGCCGCCGTCGATTCCCGACCCAGCGCCGCGTTCCGGCTGGGGAAGCGCCCGAAGCGCGCGATCACCTCGGCATGTTTCCGGGCGAAATCGAGCACATGGGCATCGCCCATCGCGCCAAACTTCTCCACGCTCAGCTTCTGCATCGCCGGGTCCTCGGCATGCTCCAACGGCAGATAGAGGAACTGGCGCCGGTCATTGCCCATTCCGGCATCCCAGCCCTTGCCGATCGCCTCCAGCGCCAGCTGCAGCGCGAGCGGATCGGCGGCGAAGGCCTGGGCCGTGCCGCGATGGATGTTGCGACTGAACTGGTCGAGCAGGATGATCGCCGCGAGCAGGGTCTCGGGATCGTCGCGCCAGCTCCTGGCCCCCGAGCCCAGCACCAGATCGCGCAGTGGCCCGAAGCGCGACCTGATCTCCGCATCGAGCTTCGCCGAGCTGGCGAAATGCTGCTCGGGCGTGAGCGCGAACCAGAAGCCCAGTATTTCGCGGGTCTTCGCGTGGACATCGCGTGTAGCTGCGCCTAGATCACCGGCCAAATGTCATCCCCTCACGTCATCAGTCTGGGTTGCCGGCTCAACCTCGCGGAGAGCGAGACGATCCGCACTTTACTGTCCGATCGCGACACGATCGTGATCAACAGTTGCGCGGTGACCAACGAGGCCGTCAAGCAGACCCGCCAGGCGATCCGCCGCGCTCGGCGCGAACGGCCGGGCGCCGAGCTGGTGGTGACCGGCTGCGCGGCGCAGATCGACCCAAGAGCGTTCGCGGCGATGCCCGAGGTGGACCGGGTGATCGGCAATGCCGAGAAGCTGCGGCCCGACGCCTGGCTCTCGCCCGAGCCGGTGGCGGTGCAGGACATCATGGCCGTGCGCGAAACCGCGCCCCATCTCGCCGCCAGCTTCTCGACGCATGCCCGGGCGTTCGTGGAAGTGCAGAATGGCTGCGACCATCGCTGCACCTTCTGTGCGATCCCCTATGGCCGCGGCAACAGCCGCTCCGTCCCGGCAGGTGCCGTGATCGACCGCGTCGCCCAGCTTGCCGAGAGCCATGCCGAAGTGGTGCTGACCGGCGTCGACCTGACCAGCTATGGCCCCGACCTGCCCGGCGCACCGAGCCTGGGCCAGCTGGTCGAGCGCATATTGGCGCATGTGCCGGAGCTTCGGCGGCTCAGGCTTTCCTCGCTCGACGGGATCGAAGTCGACGACCGGCTGTTCGCCCTGCTCACCGGGGAGCCGCGCCTGATGCCGCACGTCCATCTCTCGCTCCAGGCGGGGGACGACATGGTGCTGAAGCGCATGAAGCGCCGGCACGACCGCGCCCAATCGGTTGCGCTGGTCGAGCGGCTGCGCGCGGCGCGCCCCGAAATCGCGATCGGCGCCGACCTGATCGCCGGCTTCCCCACCGAGAGCGAAGCCATGTTCGAGAACACGCTGGCGCTGATCGGGGAATGCGGCATCGTCCATGCCCATATCTTCCCCTACAGCCCCCGCGCCGGCACGCCTGCCGCGAAGATGCCGCAAGTCGAGCCCGAAGTGGTAAAGGCCCGCGCCGCTCGCCTGCGCGCCGCCGCCGCCCGGATCCGCGCCGCCTGGTTGCAAAGCCTGGTAGGCAGCACGCAGCAAGTGCTGGTAGAGCGCCCGGGCGACCGGGGCCATGCCGGCAATTTCGCCGAGGTCCGCCTCGCCCCAAGCCAAGTCGGAGAGATTGTGAGCCTCAAGATCGTGGACGTCCGGGACGGGAAGCTGATCGCATGAGCGGCCCCAGCTGGCACGCGCGCCTTCTCGGCGGCTTCCGCAAGACGTCCGACCGGCTGATCGGCAACCTTGCCGGCCTGGGCCTGGCGCGGCTGGACGACGCGACGCTCGACGAGATCGAGGAAGCGCTGATCGCCTCGGACCTCGGTCCCGCCACCGCAGCGCGCGTGCGCCAGCGGCTGGCCGACGGCCAGTTCGAGCGCAACATGGAGGAGCTCGGCATCCGCCTCGTCGTCGCCGACGAAGTCGCCAAGGCGCTCGAGCCGGTAGCGAAGAAGCTGGAGATCGAGGCCTTTCCCCGTCCGCAGGTGATCCTGGTCATCGGCGTCAACGGCTCGGGCAAGACCACGACGATCGCCAAGCTCGCCAACCTGCTGATGGAACAGGATTATTCGGTGATGCTCGCCGCCGGCGACACCTTCCGCGCCGCCGCGATCGGGCAGCTTCGCACCTGGGCCGAGCGGATCGGCGTGCCGATCGTCTCCGGCGCCGAGGGCGGCGATGCCGCCGGCATCGTGTTCGAGGCGGTGAAGAAGGCGACCGAGATCGGCACCGACGTGCTGATCGTCGATACCGCCGGGCGCCTGCAGAACAAGCGCGAGCTGATGGACGAGCTGGCCAAGATCCGCCGCGTGCTCGGCCGGCTCAATCCGGCGGCGCCGCACGACGTGGTGCTGGTGCTCGACGCGACCACCGGCCAGAACGCCTTGAACCAGATCGAAGTGTTCAAGGAAGTCGCGGGCGTGACCGGCCTCGTCATGACCAAGCTCGACGGCACCGCGCGCGGCGGCGTGCTCGTCGCGGCGGCGGAGAAATACGGCCTGCCGATCCATGCGATCGGCGTGGGCGAGAAGGTCGACGACCTGCGTCCGTTCGACGCGCAGGAAGTCGCGCGCATCATTGCCGGGGTGGAGGAGCTTACCAATGGCTGAGAAGAAGGCCGCCACGCCCGGCGTGCGGATGCTGATCGACTATGGCCCGCTCGCGGTGTTCTTCCTGGTCAATTCGCTGGCCCAGGGGCCGGTGCTCGCGCGCGTGTTCGCCGCCACCGTGGCGTTCATGGTCGCGATGGCCGCGGCGATCGCGCTGAGCTGGTGGAAGACGCGCCACGTCTCGCCGATGCTGTGGATCACGGCCGCCTTCGTGCTCCTGTTCGGCGGCCTGACGCTCTATTTCCACGATCAGACCTTCATCCAGATCAAGCCGACGATCATCTATGCGATGTTCGCGATCGTGCTCGGCTATGGCGTGATCGCCGACAAGCCGCTGCTCCAGATGCTGCTCGAACAGGCCTATCCGGGCCTCTCGGCCAAGGGCTGGCGGCTGCTGACGATCAACTGGGCGCTGTTCTTCGTCGCCGCCGCGGTGGCGAACGAGATCGTTCGCCACTTCGTCACCTGGGATCAGTGGGTCCTCTTCAAGACCTGGGTGATGATCCCGGTCACGCTGGCGTTCGCGATGCTCAACATCCCGCTGCTGCTCAAGCACGGCCTGCAGCTGGAAAAGCCCGAGGACGCGCCGATCCCGCCCCAGGAGTGAGCGGGCGCGGTGTCGCACGCACGCTATCCGATGGTCCGTGCGGCTAGTTGGCTGCGCCGCCGGATCCGCTCCAGCGCCCCAGGGTTCCTGGCACTGGCGCTGCTGGTCGGGGTGGGTGCGGGCCTTTGCGCGATCGCGCTCGGCCAGATCGCGCGCGGCACCCAGCGGCTGCTGTTCGGCCTGGCGCAAGGCGAGCATCTCAGCGCCGCGGAGGCGATCGCGCCCTGGCGGCTGATCGCCCTGCCCATCGGCGGCGCGCTGCTCGGCCTGGTCCTGTGGTTCCTGCGCCGGCGCCAGGCCGTCGACATCGTCGAAGCCAATGCGCTGCACGGCGGCCGCATCCCTGCGCGGGACACGGCGACGGTGGTGGGCACCACCTTGCTCTCCAACAGCTTCGGCGCATCGGTGGGGCTCGAGGCGGCCTATGCCCAGGCGGGCGGCGGCCTGGCATCGCTGCTCGGGCAGAAGATGAAGCTCCGGCGGAGCGACTTGCGCACGCTGATGGCGGCAGGCGCGGGCGCCGCCGTCAGCGCCGCGTTCGGCGCCCCGCTGACCGGCGCCTTCTATGCCTTCGAAGTGGTGCTCGGCGCCTATAGCACCGCCACCGTCGCCCCGGTGATGCTCGCCGCGCTCGCCGCCGCCGTGCTCGCGCGGGCGATGGGCATGACGCCCTATGTGATCGCGGCCGGCGGCATGCACCCGATCGGCACCGCCGACTATGCGCTCTACGCGATCCTCGGGCTGCTCTGCGCCGGGCTGGGGATCGCCTTGATGCGGATGGTCTCGCTGGTCGAGCGCGCCGTGCATCGCTCGCCGCTGCCCGCGCATTGGGCGCCCCTGGTCGGCGGGCTCCTGCTCGTGCCGCTCGGCCTGCTCTCGCACCAGACGCTCTCCGGCGGGCATGGTGCGCTCAACCTCAACCTGATGGCCGAAGTGACGATCGCCGGCCTGGCGCTGACGATCCTGCTCAAGATGCTCGCCTCGGCGCTGTCGCTCGGCTTCGGCTTCCGCGGCGGCCTGTTCTTCGCCTCGCTGTTCCTCGGCTCGCTGGTCGGGCGGCTCTATCAGGTGGTGCTGGCGGAAATTCCCGGCCTCCATGTCCTCGCCCCCGACGACGCCACCGTGGTCGGCATGGCCGCGCTCGCCGTGGCGGTGGTCGGCGGCCCGCTCACCATGTCGCTGCTGGTGCTGGAAGTGACGCATGATTTCAGCATCACCGGCGTCGCGGTGGCCGCCAGCCTGATCTCTTCCACCGTGGCGCGCGCGACCTTCGGCTACAGCTTCTCCACCTGGCGGCTGCATCTGCGCGGCGAGACGCTGCGCAGCGGCCGCGACGTCGGCTGGATGCGGGCGCTCACCGCCGGGCAGATGATGCGCCGCGACGTGCCCCGGTTCGCCGCCGATGCCAGCGTCTCGGCGTTCCGGGATCGCTTCCCGCTCGGCTCGACCACGCGCGTGGTGCTGCTCGACGGGGAGGGCCATTATGCCGGCATCGTCGATACGGCCGCCGCCTGGTCGCCGGAGGTGGAGCCGGTGGTGGAGATCGGCACGCTGGGGAAGCTGCCCCAGGCCAGGCTCGCTCCCGAGATGGGGATCGGCGCGGTGCTGGAGGCGTTCGACCGCGTCGTGGCGGACGATCTGGTGGTGGCGGGCCCCGATGGCGATGTCCTCGGGCTGATCACCGAGCGGCATGCCCGGCGCCGCTACGCCGAGGAACTGGAGCGCGTCCAGCGCGAGCTCTACGGCGAGGTCTGAGCTATTTGCGCTGGCCGCTGCGCTTGGCGATCACATCGCTGCGCAGCGCCTCGCGCCGGGCGAACAGCTCAGCTTCTTCCGAAGGCGAGAGCCCGCCGGCGGAGTAGCGCTCCTCCAGCGTATCGATCTGATAGGCCTCGCGCTTGAGCTGCCTGGCCTCGCCCCGGGTCAGCTGCCCGCTGTCGCGGCCGGCACGGATATCACTGCGGATCTTTGCAGTCTCGGCGGCGCTCTGGTCGTGGCTCATCGCACTACCCGACGGCCCTTGCATCACCGGCCCGCCCCAAATCTGCGCTGAAGCAGGCGCGGCGACGAGCAGCAGGGGCGCGAGGATCAGGTGGCGGCGCATCGGGGCATTCCCAAGCAGATGAAGGGCAAAGCTCGCCCGCCCCGGTTGAACGCCGGCTGAACACCCCGTCGCCGCAAGACGCGGCCCATGAAAAGGGGCGCCCGATCACTCGGACGCCCCTTCCAGATCCAGGTCGCGAAGGATCAGCTGTCCTGATCCGCGCGGCTCACCCCGGCGCCATCGAGGTTCTGGGAGACGAAGTCCCAGTTGATGATGTTCGCGGTGATCGTCTCGAGATATTTCGGACGCAGATTGCGATAGTCGATGTAATAGGCGTGCTCCCACACGTCGATCGTGAGCAGCGGCTTCATGCCCTCATAGACCACCGGCGTATCGGCGTCGTGGAGCGACGTGACCTTCAGCGCATCGCCGTCGAGCACCAGCCAGCCCCAGCCGTTCGAGAAATGGTTGGTCGATTCCGCGATCAGCTTCTTCACCAGCTCGTCGGTCGAGCCGTACTGCGCGTCGATCAGTTCGGCGAGCTTGCCGCTCGGCGCGGTCTTCTCGCCGGTCAGGCCCTGCCAGAAGAAGCTGTGGTTCCAGATCTGCGCCGAGTTGTTGAACAGGCCCTTGTCGCCGGTGGCCCTGGCATGCGCGATCACTTCGCTGAGCTTGCGGCCCTCCAGGCCCTTCTCGGCGATGAAGCCGTTGGTCTTGTCGACATAGGCCTTGTGGTGCTTGCCGTAATGGTAGTCGAGCGTCTCCGCCGACATGTGCGGCGCCAGCGCGTCCTTGTCGAACGGAAGCGGGGGAAGTTCGAAAGCCATGCGGGTCTCTCCAGGTCACCAGGGGGTTCACCCGGCCAACGAACCGCCGGGCGATGCGGTCCCTCCCCTAGCGCGCAAAATTCGCCGCTGTCGCGGAAAAATCGTTGCGTCGGGCAAATGAAAATTCCGATCGCGGGCGATTGGCGGAATTACTGTTGCAAACGCTAATCATTAGCTTGATTTGCAAGAGCTTATCTTACGCCGTCATCCCCGCGAAGGCGGGGATGACGGGGAGTAGAATGGAGATGGCGACGGGCCGATGATCAGCCCCCCGCCTGGAGCAGTTCATGCCGCTTCAGCGCGTGGCGCAGCTGGTCATAGGTGAGCCCCAGCGCTTCCGCCGTGGCGCGCTGGTTGAAGCGATGATCGGCGAGCGCACGCTGGAGCAGTTCCTTCTCGAAGCGCGCCACCCGGCCCTTGAAGTCCGCCGCCCCCGCGACGATCGCGGGCTGCGCCTCCAGCACGATCGGCACGAGCTCGGCGGCGGGCGCCGGCGCGGACGAAGCGCTGCCCTGCATCGGGCGCATCCGCCAGGGCGACTGGAAGGGATCGATCTCGATCGCGTCGATCGGCCCATCCTGCTCCCAGCGATAGACCGCGCGCTCGACGACGTTGCGCAGCTCGCGGACGTTGCCGGGCCAGTCATAGTGGGTGAGGATGTCGAGCGCGTGGGGGCCCCAGCCCGGCCAGTCCACCCAGCCGATCTCGGACGCCATGCGCCGGCCATAGAATTCCGCCAGCACTTCGACATCGCCGCCGCGGTGCCGGAGCGGCGGCAGCGTCACCACTTCGAAGCTCAGCCGGTCGAGCAGGTCGGCGCGGAAGCTGCCTTTCTCCACGCGCTCGGGGAGATGCTCATTGGTCGCCGCGACGATGCGGACATCGACCTGCACCGGCCGCGACGAGCCGATCCGCGTGATCTCGCCATATTCCACGGCACGCAGCAGCCGTTCCTGCGCGCCCATCGAAAGCGTGCCCAGCTCGTCGAGGAACAACGTGCCGCGATGCGCCTCCTCGAACCGGCCCACCCGCGCCTTGGTCGCGCCGGTAAAGGCTCCCGCCTCATGGCCGAACAGCTCGGCCTCGATCAGCGTCTCGGGCAGGGCCGCGCAGTTCATCGTGACCAGCGGCTGGTCCCAGCGCGGGGACAGGCGGTGAAGGCGCTCGGCGACCAGCTCCTTGCCGGTGCCACGCTCGCCGATCACCAGCACCGGGCGATCGAGCGCCGCGGCCCGGCTGGCCCGTTCCAGCGCGTCGAGAAATGCCGAGGACTGGCCGATGACCTGGGTTATGCGCTCCATGCCAAATCCTTGGTGTATTTTCCCAACACTTGGCAAGTGCAATCCCGCACCTGAACGCCGAATGAATGGTAAAAACGGCAGATTTCTGCGGTTTTCACAAATTGGCACGCCCCCTGCAATGCTTTGAGCAAGCCCGCTGACGGGCCAGGAAAACGCCAAGGTTCAAGGAACAGGAACATGACCGCCAACGCCGCCTACTACCGCAACGCCTTCTTCTCGGTGGCTCTTTCGGTAGCCGCCAGCCTGGTCATCATGGCCGGCACGGTCGGCCCGGTGATGGCCTGAACGAAACGACAAGGGTCTCCCGCTCGCAGCCCCTCGCGAGCGGAAACCTGACGGGAGGGGTCACCCCCTAGGCCCCTCCCGGCAGGAAACAGAAACGAAGGAGTAACGACGAAATGGGTATCTTCTCGCGAACCCGTGACATCATCGCCGCCAACGTCACCGACCTGCTGGACAAGGCGGAGGATCCGGCGAAGATGGTCCGCATGATCATCCTCGAGATGGAGGAAACCCTGGTCGAGGTCCGCGCTTCCGCGGCCCGCACCATCGCGGACCAGAAGGAGATGCGCCGCCATATCGCCAAGCTCGAGAAGCTCCAGGAGAGCTGGACCGAGAAGGCGGAGCTGGCGCTCTCGAAGGGCCGCGAGGATCTGGCCAAGGCCGCGCTGGTCGAGAAGCAGAAGGCCGTCGACATGTGCGAGCAGCTTTCGGAGGAGATTTCGGTGCTCGACGAGGCGCTGCGCGCTTCGGAGGAGGACATCAACAAGCTCCAGACCAAGCTGCGCGAGGCCCGTGCCCGCCAGAACTCGATCGTCACCCGCCTGGAGACGGCGAGCAACCGGGTCCGCCTGCGCGAGATGACCAATGGCAGCCGCATGCAGGACGCCTTCTCGCGCTTCGACGTGCTGGAGCGCCGGGTCGACCTGGCCGAGGGCCGCGCCGATGCCGCCGGCCTGGGCGCCGCGCCGAAGACGCTCGACGAGGAAATCGCCGAACTCCGCTCGTCGGAGAAGGTGGATGCCGAGCTCGAAGCCCTGAAGAAGCGCCTCGGCAAGGGAGAATAAGCGATGGAAGACGTCTTCCTTCCCATCGTCATCGTCGGGATGCTCTTCATCGGCCTCCCCTGGGTGATCATGCACTACATCACCAAGTGGAAGCAGTCGGGCACGATCACCAACGAGGACGAGAAGCTGCTGGACGAGCTGCACTATACCGCCCGCCAGCTCGAGGAACGCCTGCTCACCGTCGAGCGGATCATCGCCGCCGACAACCCCGATTTCCGCCCGGTCCGGGACCCGCTTCCCGAACAGAGCCCCTACGATATTTCCCGGAGGAACTGAGATGTCGAGCCGCACCAAATTCTATCTCGACAAGGCCAACGGCAAGTGGCTGGGCGTGTGTTCGGGCCTGGCGGACTATACGGGCATCGACGTGATCTGGCTCCGCCTCGGCATGGTGCTGGTCACCTTCAGCACCTTTCCGATGGGCCTGGTCGCCTATCTGCTGATCGCCTGGCTGGCCCCGGCCAAGCCCTATGGCCTCTACCAGGGCCCCGAGGAAGCCAAGTTCTGGCAGGGCGTGCGCAGCAACCCGAGCCGCTCGACCGCCGAGGTCCGCTCGAAGTTCCGCGACATCGACCGCCGCCTGGCCGATATCGAGATGTACTATACGAGCCGCAACACCCGGCTCGCCGACGAGATCGACAGCCTGCGCTGAGCCAATCGCCAGGTCGTCAACAGGGAGGATGAAATGAGGGAGTTGAGTTGGCTGGTACCGGTACTGATCGTCGCTGCGGTGATGGCGTCCCGGGCCTTCCAGACCTGGGTCCGCGCCAAGCATGGCTACCCGATCGAGGATGAGGATGGCCGCCGCGGCCGCCGCAGCTTCCGGGGCCAGGGCGGAGACCTGGAGGCAGACCGCAAGATCGCGCTGCTCGCCTCGGAGAATGAGCGGCTGACCGGCCAGATCAGCCGGCTGGAGGAGCGGATCGCGGTCCTGGAACGGATCGCCACCGACCCCGCCGAGCGCGTGGCCCGCGAAATCGACGGCCTGCGCTGAGCGACGGCCCAAGGAGAGAAAAGAGATGGAAAAGGTTCAACTCTTCACCGCCTTCGCCCCGGCGATCACGATCGTCGGCATCGCGGGGATCCTCGGCTGGGTGCTCACCACCTGGATGCGCGTGAAGCATGGCTACCCGCTCGACGGTTCGTGGGGCCAGGCGATCTACCCGCAGAACAGCGACGAGGCGATGGAGCGGATCAAGCTGCTCAGCCAGGAAAATGCCCAGCTCCGCGCCGAACTGGGCGCGGTCAAGGACCGGCTCGCCAATGTCGAGCGGATCGTGACCGACGGCGCCCATATGCTCGACCGCGAGATCGAGCAGCTGCGCGGCCCGCACAACTGAGGAGATACCGATGTCGATCAGCCCCCTGCTCATCCCCATCCTGGGCATCTCCTGCGGGCTGCTGGCGATCCTCGGCGGCGTGTTCATCAAGCCCTGGATCGCCCTGCAGCAGCGCAAGCTGGAGCTCGAGGCGCAGATGGTCGCCGAAAAGGCCGCCCAATATGCGGCGCAGACCGAACGGCTCGAACAGCGGGTCCGGGTGCTGGAGCGGATCGTGACCGACAAGGGCATCGACCTCTCCGACGAGATCGAGAAGCTGCGGGATGCCCCGCCACTGAATTGAGAGTTCCCACGCGGCGCAGCATGCGCCGCCAGTAAGAGGAAAGTCCGACATGATTGCCATCATAGTGTTCGCAGTGCTGACGGCACTGTGCGGGGGAGCTATTGTCCTCGCCGAGAAGCGGGACCGCCCCGTCCGCCGCGCCGAGCGGCTCGCCCGGGCCGCCCAGCAGAACTGATCCCTTGCAGCGCGCTTGAAGGAGTAATGGAATGAACCCGTTCGAGATGGTTTTCGCGATTGTCGTGATCGTCACGATCGGCAGCGTCATCAAGGCGCGCTACGGCATCCGCAAGGACAAGGACGGCGACGAGCTCCATCGCGGCGGCACTGCCACGGATGGCGTCGCCGCCGTCGAGAACGCCCGCCTCAAGGACGAGATCCGCGCTCTCAAGGAGCGCGTCCAGGTCCTCGAACGCGTGATCACCGACACCGAAGGCAGCCTTCGTCTCGACCGCGAGATCGAATCGCTGCGCGACAAGAACTGAATGCGTCAGACCAAGGGAGGCATGACGTGACCCAGGATCCGACTATGTACCTCACCCTCGCCGTCTCCGGCCTCGCCGGGCTCGGCATGATCACCACCGCCGGCCTTTCGGGTTGGCGCGGCTGGCTGGCCCTGAAGCGCCAGGAGCTGGATGCCCATCACGGGCCGGAAGCGGCCCCCGCCATGCCCACTGCGGCCTCGCGGATCGAGATCGCCGATCTCAAGGAGCGCATCCGCAAGCTCGAAGCGATCGCGGCCGGGGTGGACCTCTGAGGTCCACCCGGCTAGCGGCGGGGCATGACCAGCCTCTACGACTTGGCAGAAGAATATGCGTTCCTCGAAGCCGATGACCGCTATCGCCTGCTGATCGACCTGGGCCGCGGGCTGGAGGCAATGCCCGATGCGCTCAAGACCGACGCCACCCTGGTCCGCGGCTGTTCCGCCGCGGTGTGGGTCTATCCCACCAGGCGCGACGACGGCCGGCTCCATTTCCTCGCCGATTCGAATGCGGCGATCACCAAGGGCATCATCGCGCTGGTGCTGCTCACGGTACAGGACAAGGCCCCGGCCGAGATATTGGCGACCGACATCGAAGCCGCGCTCGCGCCGTTCGACCTGAAGAACCAGCTGAGCTCGAACCGGACCCAGGGAATTCCGAACATGATCGCCTTGGTGCGCGAGACGGCGCTACGCTACGCCGGCTGAATTCGCGCACGCACCATCGTCATCCTGGAGCCGGTCCGGAGGGGACGCGTGACGGCTAGGACGGCTTGCGCCCCAGCCCCAATTCCCCGGCCACCACATCCAGGTCCGTCCCCTTCGGCACGAGCAGCCACTCCCGCGGCCCGCCGGCATCGACCACCGTCACCGCGCCGCGCGGGCAGACGCCCATGCACTTCACCTCGACGATCCCCAACTCGGCCTTGCGGCCCTTCTTCAAGCCGAGATGCTTGCGCAGCGCCTTGGCGAGCGGCGTGCGTTCCCTGGCCCCGAAGCCGCCCTTCAGCTTCTTCGAGCATTTCGCGCAGACCAGGATGGTTTGCCCCCAATTGGAGGGGACGCGAGGCTTCAATCGCCCTTCCATGTCCGCCGTTCCTCGGCGGCCTTGAGCACGTCATAGGCCGCCTGGATCGCCTGGAAGCGTTGCGCGGCTTCGGCGTCGCCCGGCTTCACATCGGGATGATTCACCTTGGCGAGCCGCCGCCACGCGCCGCGCACCGCCTCGAAATCGGCATCGACCTCGAGCTCGAGCACTTCAAGCGCCCGCATCTCGTCGCGCGAGCGGCTGCCGTCGCCCGGCCCCGCCCAGCCATTATACTTCGCCTCGGCAAAGCCAGACGCGTCGCGCCGCTCGTCCGCCTCGCGCTTTGCCGCCTCTTCCGCGGTCAGGCCGGCGAAATAATCCCAGTTGCGGTTATATTCGGCGGCATGCGCCTCGCAGAAATACCAGCGCTCGCGGCTGTTGGGCGATTTGGGGGCGGGCCGGTCGCCCGGCTGGTCGCAGCCATGGCGATCGCACATGCGCACCTGCACGGCCTCGCGCTCGGCGCCATAGGCGCGCCAGCGCGGAAACCCCCAGTCGGTCGAGCGTGTCGATCTTGCCATGCCGCCCAGATAGCCCCTCGTTCGGTCGGCGCAAGCGCGATGCCGCTCCATCAGGTGAAATGCCAGAGGGTCTATAAGCCGGGTTCTGTCCTCGCCTGACGGCGATGTGCGACCATTCCTCTAGGCGACGGATCGCTCCGCCGCTCCAGCAACCAACCCGGGCGACGGGCCGGAACCAGGCCCATGCGCCGCCCCTATTCGGTCTTGCTCCCGGTGGGGTTTGCCGTGCCGCTTCCGTTGCCGGTCGCGCGGTGCGCTCTTGCCGCACCCTTTCACCCTTGCCGCTCCCGAAGGAGGTAGGCGGTCTGCTCTCTGTGGCACTTTCCCTGGGGTCGCCCCCGCCGGGCATTACCCGGCACCGTGTTTCCGTAGAGCCCGGACTTTCCTCGCGTGCTTGCGCACCCGCGGCCGCCCAACCCTCTGGCGCGGACCGCTCTAGCGAAGCCGCGCGCGACTGCAAGGGCTCAGGGCGTTTTCCCCGGCTCGGCGGCGCGCAGCACGGCGGTGCCCCAGGCCATCACCTCGACTCGCCAGGTAACGTTGAGGCCCGACGCCAGCGCGATCTTGCGATAGTCGGATCCCAGCCCGGTCACGCCATCGGCACCGCGCACGCGCGCGATCCGCTGCACGGCTTCGGTCGCCTCGCTGACGGTGGGGATGTTGACGGAAGCGGGCACGCCGCCGCGCGCGTCGGCGCGGGCGACGCCGGAGAGATAGGCCTGGACCGGGCCAAGGGATGTAAGGCCGATATTGCTGCTCACGGCGGAACCACCTCCCCCTTCCTATAGATCATCCTATACTTGCAATATCCTGCATGGGAATGGTGCACGCCTGCGTAACTATTCGTCGCCCTGGGGCTTGGGCAGGAGCAGCGCGAGCAGCAGGCAGCGGCATTCCATGTCGATCTCGCCATCGATCATCTCGGGTCGGAAACGGCGCTGGAAGGCGACGACCGCGGCCTGCTCGTCGGTCACGTCATAGCCGAAACGCTCGAGCGCCATGATGAAGCCGGCATCGGGCCAGCCGGGATCCATCAGGTTCTTCGTGGGCCGCGGCAGCGCCAGGCGCAGGCGGGCGAGCGCGTGCCAGTTGAACAGCTCGCCCGGGTCCTGCTTGCGCGCCGGCGCCACGTCCGAATGGCCGACGACGTTGCCGCGGGTGATGCCGTAGCGCGCCTTGATCTCGGCGACGAGCGGGATCAGCGCGCCCATCTGCCCGGCCGGGAACGGGCGATAGCCATGCTCATGGCCCGGATTGACGATCTCGATGCCGACCGAGGCGGAATTCACGTCCTTGATCCCGCGCCAGTGCGAGCGGCCGGCATGCCAGGCGCGCTTCTCCTCGGACACCAGCCGGTGGATCGTTCCGTCCTCGTCGACCAGATAATGGGCAGAGACCTTCGCCGCGGGATCGCGCAGCCGGTCGAGCGCGGCGGCGGCGCTCTCCATGCCGGTATAGTGCAGCACGATCATGGTGACCGGCAGCGCCCGCGCGTCGAAATTGGGCGAAGGCGCGTCGAGAAAGGCCAGGCCGTTGTGCATCGCGCACGACGCTAGCCGCGCAGGGCCGCCGCGATCAACCCGCCGCGCGCAGCGTCCCCGGCGCGTCGACCGGACGATAGAAGCCGCGATAGCGCTCGCAGGGTGCGAAATGATCGGTCTGGCCGATCACCGTCTCGCCCGCGCCCAAAGCGAGCAACCCGCCCGGCCGCATCGCCGAAGCCAGGCTGTCGAACACCTTGCGGCGCACCGCGAGCGAGAAATAGAGCATCACGTTGCGGCACAGGATGATGTCGAACATGCCCGCCGGAGCGGGATCGAGAGTCAGGTTGTGCTGGCGGAACTGGAGCTTGCGCACCAGCTCGGGCTTGGCGGCCCAATCGGCGCCCACCGTGTCGAACCAGGTCATCATCCGGCGCACCGGCAGGCCGCGCTGGATCTCGAACTGCGAGAAGCGGCCGCTCCGTGCGCGCGCCAGCGCCGCGGGGGAGACGTCGGTCGCCACGATCTCGGGATCGGGCAGGCCGCGTTCGGAAAAGAGCATGGCGAGGCTCAGCGGCTCCTGCCCGGTCGAGCAGCCGGCGGACCAGATGCGCAGCCGGCGGGCGCCGATCTCGGCCTGCATCTCCGCCGCCGCGTCCACGATCATGTCGAGCACGGCGGCGTCGCGGAAGAAGCTGGTCTCCTGGTTGAGCAGCGCATCGACCACCAGGTCCGCCAGTTCCCCGGTCCGCGCCGCGATCAGCTGGGCCACCAGCTCGTCCAGGCTGGCCAGCCCGCGCGCGCGCAGGATCGGCTTCAGCGCCGTCTCGATCCGCCAGGTGCGGTTCGCCGCGATCTGCTGGCCGGCGCGCTGCTCGAGCAGTGCCGCGATCATGTTCATCGCGCCTGCCGAGGCGATCGGCGTGGAGCCCGGGATCATGCCCCGCCTCCACCGCGGGCGATCAGCCGCCCGATCTCGTCCGGCGGCAATATCGCGCTCGCCCGGCCCGCATTGGCCACCGCGCCGGGCATGCCCCACACCACCGAGCTGGCCCGATCCTGCGCCAGCACGCGCGCGCCGGCATCGACCAGGTCCCTGGCGCCCTCGCAGCCGTCGCGCCCCATGCCGCTCAGCACCACGCCCAGCGCGCGCGCCCCGAACACCTCCGCGACGCTTTCGAACATGGGATCGACCGAAGGCATGCAGCCGCTCGCCGCCTTCTCATGGGTCAGGCGGATCGCCGCGCCGTCGGACGTGCGGACCACGCGTAGATGCGCGTCGCCCGGGGCGACGATGATCCGGCCGGGCCGGATACGCATCCGGTCGGCCGCGACTTCGCAGGGCCGGCCGCCGAGCACCGCGAGCTGCGTGGCGAAATAGCTCATGAACGAAACCGGCAGGTGCTGAGTCACCAGGATCGGCACCTGGAAGCGCGCCGGGATGGCGCGCAGCAACTGGCTGAGCGCGTGGATGCCGCCCGTCGAGGCGCCGATCGCAACCAGATCGAAGCCCTCGGGCGCCTGGGCGGGAAACTGATATTGCGGATGCTGCACCGCAGGCTCGGGCTGCGCATGGGCATGGGCCTGGGCCTCGATCAGGCGGGAGAGCCGCTCCTCGAGCACTTCGGCGAAGCGGCCGCCGAACGCGCCGATGCCGGGCTTTACCAGCGTGTCCGCCGCGCCCAGCGCCAGCGCCTGCACGGTCACCGCCGCGCCCTGCTCGGCCGCCGACGAGACGATCAGCACCTTGGCCCCGCGCCCCGCCGCGATCACATCGGGCAGCGCGGTGATGCCGTCGATCCCCGGCATCTCGATATCGAGCAGGATGATGTCGACGCTGTGCGTCTTCAGATACTCGAGCGCCGCCCGCACATCGCTATAGGCGGCAGCGACGCGGAAACGGCGCGTGCCTTCCACCATCCGCCCCAGCACCGATCGCGCGACGACCGAATCGTCGACAATCAGCACCTGCGCCGGTCCGGCGGGGGTGCCGCCATATCCGGTGTCCGCAAGAGATGCCTGCGCCACTTGTGGCTCCCTCATGCGCCGCTCAGGCGACGCCGACGATCTGCAGCTTGCTTTCCAGCGTCTCGCGGTCGAACGGCTTCATGACATATTCGTCGGCGCCGGCCTCGATGGCGGCGCGGATATAGGCCATGCCGTTCTCGGTGGTGCAGAACACCACTTTCGGGCGCTGCGGCAGCCCGGAATCCTTCAGCGCGCGCAGGAAGTCCATGCCGCTCATCACGGGCATGTTCCAGTCGAGCAGGATCACGTCCGGCGGCGTCTGCAGGCAGGAGTCGAGCGCCTCGCGGCCGTCACCCGCCTCGCGCACTTCGAAGTCGAGCGTTTCCAGGATGTGCCGGGCGACCTTCCGGATCACCTTGGAATCGTCGACGACCAGACAAGTCTTCATTTTCCCCTGTTCCCCGCTTTCAGCGCTCTAGGTGGAGTGGACAGTGCACGAAAGGCGTAAGCGCCACGTTAATCGCGAGATTAATTCGGCCCGGCATGGCCGGGCACCAGGCTGGCAAGGTCGATCGCCAGGATCGGCTCGCCGTCGCGCTCCACGATTCCCCGCCCCGCCCCGCGCCAGGCGGGGTCGAGCGTGACGCCATGCGCGAGCGGCAGCAGCTCGAACGGCGCGACATCGTCGAGCGCATCGACCAGCATCGCATAATGATGCCCCTCGACATGGGTGATCACCGCGCGCCGCGCCGGGCTGCCGCCCGCCATGCCGAGCGCCGACTGGGTGTCGACCACCGTCACCACGCGGCTGCGCAGTGCGGCAAGGCCGCGGACATGCGCCGAGGCGCGCGGCACCGCCGTCACCTCGCCGATATCGACCACCGATTCCACTTGCTCGGAATCGATCGCCACGGCGCGCCCGGCGATCTGGGCGATGAGATAGAGATGCGACATCAACGGCCTGCCTTGCCGGAAACCCGGGCCTGGAGCGCGGAAAGCAATCCCGCACGATCATATCTATAGACGCTGTCGTCGCCCGAGCCGCCCGCGGCGCGCTTCTTTCGCAGCCGGACGACCGGAGCCGGCAGGCCGGTCGTCTCCCGGCCATCCTCGGTCGAGAGCACCACGGCAGGCGTCTCGCCAGGCGCCAGGCGCAGCGCGACGCGGTAGCCCGACGCCTCCAGCAGCGGCTTGACGAAGGATGCCATCCAGCCATCGTCGTCGCCTGCGATCAGGCAGAGCGGCGGGCTGTCCTCCACTTCGCGCTCGGCATGCTCGTCGAAGATCCACAGCATGTCGACCAGTTCGACCTGCTCGCCATCCACCAGCACCACCCCGGCGATGGGCCCCGGCTCGCGGGCCGGCGCGATCTCCTCGGGCAGCATCACGATGTCGGCGGCTTCCTCGATCGCATAGCTGACTTCGTTGGTGCCGTCCTTGAGGCGCAGCACGTTGATCCGCTCCAGTCCGTCCAGGTCGCCATGCGCGGCGAGCGGCAGGATGCGGTCGTCGATCGTCACCCGGAAGCGGCCGGCGGCGAAGCGGACATTGCCGGCATCGACCTGCTCCACCCGGTCGACCGCCGCCAGCGGCACCGCGCGGCGCACGCCGTCCAGGTCGCGGAACAGCAGGGCGGGCAGGCCCGGCGCGGCCTCGGCCTCCTCTTCCTCCTCGAAGATCTGCTGGCCGTCGCGGCTGAAATCCAGGCTCGCCGCCTTGGCCATGCCGGCGCAATCGAGCAGCAGCATCGGCAGGCCCGAATCCGGCAGCGTCTGGCCGGCATAGAGGCCGGTCGACATCACCGCGGGCGAGGCCGGCTTGATCACCAGCTCCTCATTGTCGAGCACCGTGTCGACCGCGAGCGCATAGCTGCCCTCGCTGACGCTGACGATGGCGAGCATCTGGCTGCCCTCGTCGCGCGCGACGGCGGCGGGCAGGCCGAGCATGTCGGCCAGGTGGATCAGCGGCATGCGGCGCTCGCGCACGGTCGCGACCGGAGAGCCGCCGACCAGATCGACCCGGATCGCCTCGCCGCGCTCGGTCACGATCTCCTCGATCGACTGGCGCGGAATGGCGAAGCGCTGGCCGTCCACCCCCACCACGATCGTCGAGATGATCGAAAGCGTCAGCGGCACATGGATGGCAATGCGCAGGCCCTTGCCCGGCGTGCTGTCGAGCTCGACGCGGCCGCCGATCTGCTCGATCGCGGCACGCACCACGTCCATGCCCACGCCCCGGCCCGAGATCTCGGTCACCACGTCCCTGGACGAAAGCCCCGGCTCGAACACCAGGTCGAGCTTGGCACGCGCCGAAAGGCCGCGCAGCTTGGCCTCGTCGCGGCCATTGGCGGCCAGCTTCTGGATCAGCCGCTCGGTATCGATGCCGCGGCCATCGTCCGCGATCTCGATGATGATCTGATTGCCCGACTGGCGCGCGGAGACCGACAGCCGGCCATTCTCGCGCTTGCCGCCGGCGCGGCGCTCGGCCGGCGTCTCGATACCATGGTCGATCGAGTTGCGGATGATGTGGACCAGCGGATCGCGCATCACTTCGATCATCTCGCGATCGAGCTCGACGTCGGAGCCGTCGACCTGGAGCATAACCGACTTGCCCAGCCCCGCCGCCGTGTCGCGCACCATGCGCGGCAGCGCGGAGAAGAGCGCGTCGATCTTCTGCATGCGGGTGCGCGTCACCGTGTCGCGCATCTCGCCCACGGTGAGCGACAGGCGCTCGAGCGCGGCCTCGATGGCGGGGTCGATCTCGCCGTTCCGCAATCGGCGGGCCAGTTCGTTGCGGGCCAGCACCATGTCCGACATGCCGGACATCATCCGGTCGAGCAGGTCGACGTTGAGGCGCACGCTGCGCGAAGGCGCGCGGCTGACGATCGGGCCGGCATGGGCGATTTCCTCGGCGCCCTCGGCCAGCGCAGCGACCAGCAGGTCGTCGCCGCTGTCGTCCAGGCTGGTGCCCGATTCGATCGCTTCCACCAGCTCGCCGATCCGGTCGACCACCGCGAGCACGGCGTTGACGAGCCCGCGATCCGGCGCGCGCCTCCCCTCGCGCACCTGGGCCAGCACATCCTCGGCGGCATGGCTGAGCCGGCCGAGGCGCGGCAGGTCGAGAAAGCCGCAGCTTCCCTTCACCGTGTGCACGAAGCGGAAGATGGCATCGAGGCGGGCGCGGTCCGCAGGATGCGCCTCCCACGCGACGATCTCGCCCGAAAGCGCTTCGAGCGTCTCACGCGTCTCGGCGATGAATTCCTGCAGCAGGTCGTCCATGGGGCCCCGGAAAGCAAATTTGCGGGGCGGTTGTGCGGGATGGGTGGTTAAAAGGGCGTTAGTGCTCGGGCGATTGCCGCGCGCCGCCCGCGCCACCGGCATAGCTCGCATCGAGCAGCGCCGTGCCAAGGTCCCCCAGCTTCCGATAGTCGAAGCTCGCATTGGTGAACACGATCGCCGTATGCCCATCGGCGACCACGCGGCGGGCAAGCATCCGGAAGCCGCCGTTCGAGCCATCCTCCCACACCGCCTCGCGCTCCCGGCCCCCGATCGGCTCCACGCGCACCCGGCCGCCTAGCGCATAATGCTGGTCCGGCATCAGCGTGGTCGTCAGCGCCCTGCGCGAAGCGGGGCTGAGGAGCTTGCCGTCCAGCACTGCGTTCATCAGCGTCATCAAGTCGAGCGCGCTGGTATAGTAGCCACCCGCCATCGCCATGAAATCGGGCACCGGATTGGGCTTGCGCACCGGTTCCGGATCGAGCCCAGCATAGCCCTGCGCCATGCCCTTCACCGCGCCGGAATCGCCGCGATAAACGCCGCTGTCCTTCAGCCCGAGCGGTTTGACCAGCAGCCGGTCGACCAGTGCCGCATAGGGCTTGCCGGATACGCGTTCGACGATCGCCTTGGCGATCAGCCAGTTGGAATGCGAATAGTCCCAGGCAGTGCCGGGCGCGAAGGCCAGGTCGCCACTGGCGTAGCGCCGCACCGCTTCCATCTGGTCCATCTCGATGCCGCGCGTCGCCGGATCCTTGCGCGCCGCCAGGATCTGGTTGGGCACGCCGCTCGAATGGCTCATCAAACGCCGCAGGGTAAGCCTGGCGCCGGTGTCGGCGCGATAGTCGGGCAGGTAGCGGGTGATCGGCGCATCGAGGTCGAGCTTGCCCTGGTCCACGAGCTTGAGGACCACGATCGAGGCGACCCACTTCGACACCGATCCGGTCTCGAAGCGCGTATTCGGCAGCATCGGTACGCCATTCGCAGCATCGGCCCGGCCGACCCCCTCGACGAAGCGGACATCGCCCCCGATGCCGACCAATGCGACGCCGTTGAAGCCGTCGGAAGCATCGACCAGATCGTGGTAGGCCGGATTGCCCTGGGATTGCGCCGCGCATGGCACCGACAGCCCGAGCGCCAGCATCGCCGCCGCCATCTTCAAGCCACGCATACCGATCTCCCATGTCCCTGGAAGCCGCGAGCATGTCATGCCGGGCCCCAGGCATCAACTACAACTGTAGTCGATTTTTCCCGGCGCGCTCCAGTCCGGCGCTAGGCGATTTTGAGGATGGCAATGTAGGATTTCGCCCCATAGTTCCCCTTTTGTTCCAATCCGATGTCGAGCCCCGGCACGGATTTCAGGATCATTGCAACGAGGATATGAGGATGATCTCAGTCAAGGATTTTGGCGCGGTGGGCGACGGCACGACCGATGACACGGCGGCGCTCAACGCTGCATTTTCGCAAACCGGGCGCAGCATCTACCTTCCGGCAGGGAGCTATCTCCACGGCCAGCTCGATCCGCCCGTCTGCGCGCAGATCATCGGCGAGAGCGAATATGACGCGATCCTGACGCCGATGGCAGGCGTTTCGACTGGCCTCACGATCCCGGGAGGCGAGCACTATCCCTCGAAGCTGGCATCCTTCAAGATCGATGGGAACAATACCTTGGGGGCAACCGGACTGTTCCTGGGTCAGTCGGCCGGCCTTGATCCATTGGCGAGTTCGGTGCAAATGGATGGCGTCCGAGTACTGAATTTCACGGGCACGGGTGCCATCGGCGTTCGCGTGGGCAATCTGCTCAAGTCGACCGTTCGGAAACTGACGGCGGAGAGCAATACCCTGAACCTGCTCCTCGAGAAGGTGACGGATCTGCTCCCGACCACCGTCCATTTCGATTCCTGCGTGTTCAACGAGGCGGAAACCCAGGGCGCCAAGCTGATCGACGGGTGGAACATCCTGTTCACCAATTGCGATTTCGAGAGTTCCCGAGAGGAGGGAACGCTGCTCCTGCCGTCCGCCGGGGGCCATTTGGAACAGATCATCTTCGACAGCTGCTGGTGGGAACACAATCACGCCGCCGGCACAACTGCCCATCAGTTCGTGGCGGGGGACGGCACGGCACGCGGCGGGGCGGTCATCCACACCAGCTTGCGCAACCCGCGCTTCTCCACCGATCAAAACTCCGCCAAGGCCGTGCGCATGAATGGCCCGGCCGTGCAGGGCTTCGTCATCACGAACCCGCGGGTCTACTCGGCCGTGAGCGGCGCGATCTCGATCGAAAACGGCGCCTTTGGCGAAATCAACGAATGGCAGGCGATCGGGGGCATGGTGTTCGACGACGTCGTGCATGACGTCCTGAACAAATGCGCGTCGCGCGGTTTCGCGGGATTCCGCTCCTGGAGCCCGACGCTCGCGGCGCTCGGCTCGGGCGTCGCCTCGTCGAGCATCTCGACTGCCGACTATCGGCTGGAAGGCGCCACGACCGTCCTTCAGCTCGATTTCTCCGTCGTCCTGGCCGCGCCCGGTACGCCGTCGGCGATCACTGCAACCTTGCCGACGGGCCTGACCCCCGCGCAGCCCACGATATGCTACGGATTCGTCACCGAAGACAGCGGAAGCGGGCCGGCATACAGCCCCGGCATCCTCGCTCCGTATACCGATGGCATGCTGTACGCACGCAAGGCCGACAATTCGCCGTTCACCGCCGGCGCCACGGTCAATTTCCGCGGCGTGGCAATCTACGAGAACTGACCGGCATCTTCAGGACGGACGGCTGTTTTCCCGGATCGGGAGAGCAGCCGTTCACCCCACCCGGAACGACGCCCCGAACAGCAGCACCTCGGCATCGGGCGGGCTCACCTGGAGCATGCCGCCGCCCTGGGTGACCAGCGCGTGGATCAGATACGCCGCCGCCGCGCGCGGCGTGATCGGCATGTCGTCCTTGCCGCCGGCCAGCGCGCCGCGCAGCTCGGGATCGAGCACGATGCGCGGGCCGTCGGCGCGCACGACGATCTCGATCTGGCCGTCGACGATCTCGGCACCGATATCGAGCTGGCCGCCGCGGATCAGCGCGTCGCCACCGATCAGCGCCAGGTTCATCAGCACCTTGATCGCCTGCTTGGGCAGCACCGGATCCTCGACCATCCAGCCCACATTCACGCGGTGGTTCTCGCCGAACAGCCCCTCGATCGCCCCCTGCGCCTCGCGCGTGTCGACCGTCTCGCCGAAGCCGCCCGCCGCGCCAAAGGCCAGGCGGAAGAACTTCAGCTTGTTGGCGCTCGCCTTGGCGCTCTCGTTGAGCAGCTCCAGGCAGCGGGCGCGCATCTCGGGGTCATGCTCGTCGGCGAGCAGTTCCAGCCCGTTGTTGAGCGCCCCCACCGGGCTCAGCAGATCGTGGCAGAGCCGCGAACAGAGCAGGCTGGCGAAATCGGTCGGGCTGATGTTCAAGATGCTTGCTCCCCCGCAGGTGCAGCCTCTTTGGCGCAGGGCGCGCCATGCTGCAAGCGCATGCCTGTACGCGCCATCCGGGCAACGCTACCACCCCCGGAAAACACGGGAGAGACCAATCGCCTGCGCGAATCCGCGCATCGGCAAGGCACGCACCGATCGCGCCGCGCCGCGCATGGCAGCGCCTGTACGGTGCCGGCGGGCGATGAAGCGCCCGGGAGGCCCCTAGACCACTTTCCGCCCGGTGAAGAGCTGGATCAGGCCGACCACGATGGCGATCACCAGCAGGAGGTGGATGATCCCGCCGGCGATGTGGAAGGTGAAGCCCAGCAGCCAGAGGATCAGCAGGACGACAACGATGGTCCAAAGCATCTTCATGCTCTCCATTTAGCGTTCGTCCATCAACGGGTTGCGCCGCCGAAACGTTCCCCGGCCTCCCTGCGGTTTTTCCGGATTACGCACCATGCCGCGCTTGCTGCTACAATGCCGCCGGGCAGGCACTGGCCCGGTACCCGGAACGAGCCATGACGAGCAGGGCCGCAGACAGGCAGGACGCCGCGATACCGGGCCGCCATCGGATCGGCTTCGGCGCGGCCGCCCTGCCGCAATGGATGACCGGGATCGGCTGCATCGTCCTCTCGCTGCCGCTGCTCGGCTGGCTGCTCGACTTGCCGGTGCTACGCGGCTTCGGCAATCCCCATTACGCAGTGGCGCCGCTCAGCGCGATCAACGGCTGCAGCGTGACCCTGGCGGCGTTCCTGGCAGTGAGCGGCCACCCCCGGCTGGCCCGGCTGGCCGCCGCCCCGGCAGCGATCCTGCTCAGCCTCATCACCTTCCAGTACCTCACCGGCGCGATCGCCATCGAGCGCCTCTTCTTCTTCGACGCGGTGCAACGCCTCGGCGTGCGCAACGACGGCCTCAGCCCGGGCGGCACGGTGGCGGTGCAGGCGCTGGGCGGGCTCGCCGCGCTCGCCCTGACCGTGGATCGCCGCGCCTATCGCGTCATCGGCATCATCCTGGCCAGCGGAACGGCGGCGCTCACCCTGCTGGCAACGGCCGCGCTCGTCAGCGAGCCGGGCGGCATCTCGCCGGCCTTTCTCGGGCGCTCGGCGATCTCGAGCGCGCTCGCCCTGCTCCCGGCCGCCGGGCTCATCCTCCATGCCATGCGCCACGAACCGAACGAGCGGGGATGGCATCTGCTGATACGGCTGGCGCCCGCGATCATCATTCTGCCCGCCATCCCCTCGCTGCTCGGCTTCGCGGCATATCAGGCGGACCTGCTCGGCTTCGGCGCGGCCCAGTTCGCCGTGCTCGCGGCCAATGTCGTGATCCTGGCGGGCGTGCTGATGCGCGCGATCGGCCATGCAGATACGCAGAGCCGGGCGCTGGCGATCCGCGAGGCGAAGCTCAGCGCGGTGCTGACGATGGTGCCCGACGCCGTGATCCTGGTCGACGAGGAAGGCACGATCCTCGATTTCAGCGCCGCCGCCGAGCGCCTCTGGGGCTATCGCGCCGAGCAGGTCGTCGGCGAGCCGGTCATCCTTCTCGCTCCGCCGTCGCATGCCGAACGCACGCGCCAGGAGCTGGCCGACCTGCGCGAACGCGAGCTGAGCCCATGGAACGCCGAGCCGCTCAGCGCCGTCGGGCAGCGCAGCGACGGCTCGCTCTTCCCGCTCGAGGCGCGCGCCGGCCGGGTCCAGGCGCAAGACATGGCATGCCTGACCATCTTCGTTCGCGACATGTCGGCGCAGTTCGGCGTCGAGGACCAGATCGCCCAGCTCAACGCCGAGCTGGCCCATCTCGCCCGGCAGAGCGCCATGGGCGAAGCCGCGGCCGACCTTGCGCACGAGCTCAACCAGCCGCTCACCGCCGCCGCCAACTATCTCTCGGCCGCCGCCATGCTCGCGCGGAGCACCGGCGCCGAGGGGCCGGGCACCGAGATGGTGGACCATGCCCGCGCGCAGGTGATGCAAGCCGGCGAGATCATCCGCCGCCTGCGCAGCTTCACCGAGCGCAACGATACCGAGCGAAGCGTCGAGCCGCTCCGCCCGATGATCGAGGACGCGGCGCGGCTCGTGCTGGTCGGATCGAGCCGCCTCGCCGCCCAGATCGACTGCGATGTCGCGCCGGTCGATCTGTGTGCCTTTGTCGATCGCGTCCAGGTCCAGCAGGTGCTGGTCAACCTGATGCGCAATGCCGTGGAGGCGCTGCGCGCGAGCGGGCAGCGGGACCCGCGCATCTGGGTCACCGCCCGGCGTGTCGACGGCGCCATGATCGAGCTGCGCTGCCGCGACAACGGCCCCGGCCTTCCGCCGGAAACGCTTGCGCATCTCTTCCAGCGCTTCTCGGCCAGCCGGACCAGCGCCGGCATGGGCATCGGCCTGTCGATATCGAAGCGCATCATCGAGCTGCACGGCGGCGTGTTCTCCGCCGAGAACGCCCCCGAGGGCGGCGCCATCTTCGTCTTCACCCTGCCGACGCTCGACGAGGATGGCGCGAACGCCCGCTAGGTTGAGAACCCAAACAAATATGTGATTTTCTGCCGTCATACCGCGCAGGCCGGGATGACGGGGTTCGCGGAATGCGCCCTGACCCCAGCCGCCGACAAATTGCGACAATTTCGCCCCCCGGCCGAGAAACCCTCGCGACAGGCCCGTCCTATCCCCGGTCTCGTCCAGACGTCACTGGAGCGGAGAAATCGCATGATCAAACTGAAGCTCGCCGCGCTGCTCGCTGCCGGCGCGATCGCTTTCGGCGGAGGCGCCGCGCTGGCCGCCCCGGCGCAGCAGGACCAGACGGCACCCAAGGCCCAGATGGCCCGCCGCCCCCATCACAGCCCCTTCGACAAGGACGGCATGATCACGCGCGACGCATGGATGAAGGCCGCCGCCGCACGCTTCGAGCGGTTCGACGTCAACAAGGACGGCAAGATCTCGCGCCAGGAGCTGCGCTTCGGCCGCTTCGAGGAGCGGATGCACCGCCGCCACCGCCACGGCTGGCAGCATGGCGGACCGCATCGCGGCCCCGGCTTCGGTCCCGGCCGCGAAGGCCCGGGCGGCCCGCATCGCCGCTTCGGCCCGCCCCCGCCGGCCGGACAGCCCGCTCCCGCGGCACCCGCCGCGCCGGCACCCGGCAACTGAGCGTCAGGCGATCGTCACCGGATCGAAGCGCCCGTGGAGTTCCCCCCGCTCCACGGCGCGCCAGGCGGTGACGGTGGCTCCCCCGACGATCAGCCAGAGCTTGCCGTCGGGGGCAGCCATCGCCGCATCCGTGACCGAAGGAGTCGCGTCGCCGCCTGGATGCGAATGCCAATAGCCCTGGAGCTTCGGCCCGCCCCCGCGCTCGGCTCGAAGCGCTGCGAACAGCGCGGCAGGATCGATCTCGAAATGCCTATCCGGCGCTTCGTCCACATTTTCAACAGCTTGATAGCTGCTGATTGCGCTGTCCGAACCGAACAGCAGCCCGCACGCCTCATGCGGGGCGGCAAGGACGGCTTCCCGTCGGATCGCATCGAGAACGGCCAGGGGAATTCGCACGGGCATCGCCGTTCACGATAGGACATGGCCCGGCGCGCGTCATCCGCGGCGGCAAGTCCCCGCCCCAGGGATTCCAACATCTTGACAGGGCGTCGAAACCCGCGGAAATCTGTCGGATACCGATCGGTACAGATCTTGAAATCGTCAACCTCGTCCCCATTTGAGGTCAAACATGAATCCGGGGGTTTCCATCATCGAGGCACGTATCGCGGACACAGCCGATGGCTGGCGTCTGGATCGTGCGCTCGCCGACGCGGTGCCGACCCTGTCGCGTGAACGGCTGAAGGCGCTGATTTCCTCGGGCGCGGTCACCGGTCCGCAGGGGCTGGTGCGCGATCCGGCGAAGAAGGCACCCGCCGGCACGCTGTTCAGCGTCGCGGTGCCCGAACCCGAGCCGGCGCACAACGAAGCGCAGGAGATTCCGCTCAAGGTGGTGTTCGAGGACGAGCATCTGATCGTGATCGACAAGCAGGCCGGGCTGGTCGTCCACCCGGCGGCGGGCAATCTCGACGGGACGCTGGTCAACGCGCTGCTCCACCATTGCCGGGGCTCGCTCTCCGGCATCGGCGGCGTGGCGCGGCCGGGGATCGTCCACCGGATCGACAAGGACACTTCGGGCCTGATGGTGGCGGCCAAGACCGACCGGGCGCACGAGGGATTGGCGAAGCAGTTCAAGTCCCATTCAATTGACAGGCGCTATCGTGCGATCGTGTCAGGACTTTTGAGACTATCCGAAGGTACGGTGGATGCGCCGCTCGCGCGTTCGCCGCACAATCGCAAGAAGGTCGCGATCGTGAAGAACGGGAAGCGCGCCGTCACGCATTGGCGCAGGCTTCGCGAACTCCAGGACGCGACGCTGGTCGAATGCCGGCTGGAAACGGGCCGCACCCATCAGGTGCGGGTCCATATGGCTTCTCTGGGCCATCCGCTGGTCGGCGATCCGGTCTATGGCAGTGTCCGCAAGGGGCACCGTCAACTTCTGGAAACCTTGAATTTCCGGCGCCAGGCCTTGCACGCGGCCCATCTGGGGTTCATTCACCCCATCGATAGCACCGCTTTGGCGTTCGAAAGCGAAATCCCTGCCGATATGCAGGAACTGTTCGATAACCTCATCGTATGATTTCAGGCGGCGCAGGCTTCGGCCGGGCGCGCCCTTTAAGTGAAAGGGAGATATGATCATGGCAAGCGGAAGCAACGTCCCGGCGACGATCCCCGCGCTCGGTGGTGAGGCCAGCCTCAACCGCTACCTGGCCGAGATCAAGAAGTTTCCGATCCTGAGCCCCGAGCAGGAGTTCATGCTCGCCAAGCGCTTCCAGGAGCATGGCGACACGGATGCCGCGGCCCAGCTGGTCACCTCGCACCTGCGCCTCGTGGCGAAGATCGCCATGGGCTATCGCGGCTATGGCCTGCCCGTCTCCGAGCTGATCTCGGAAGGCAATATCGGCCTGATGCAGGGCGTGAAGAAGTTCGAGCCCGATCGGGGCTTCCGCCTGGCGACCTATGCCATGTGGTGGATCCGCGCCTCGATCCAGGAATTCATCCTGCGCTCTTGGTCGCTCGTGAAGATGGGCACCACCGCGGCGCAGAAGAAGCTGTTCTTCAACCTGCGCCGGATGAAGGCCAAGCTCGACGCGTTCGAGGACGGCGACCTTTCCCCCGAGCATGTCGCCAAGATCGCCACCGATCTGGGCGTCACCGAGGAGGAAGTCACCTCGATGAACCGTCGCATGGCGATGGGCGGCGACACGTCGCTCAACGTGCCGATGCGCGAGGATGGCGAGGGTCAGTGGCAGGATTGGCTGGCCGACGAGGACCAGCTGCAGGACGAGCGCGTCGCCGAGGCCCAGGAAGCCACCGTCCGCCACGAGATGCTCGTGTCGGCGATGGAGGACCTCAACGAGCGCGAGCGGCACATCCTCACCGAGCGCCGCCTGACGGACGATCCCAAGACCCTCGAGGAACTCTCGCAGGTCTATGACGTCAGCCGCGAGCGCGTCCGCCAGATCGAGGTGCGCGCGTTCGAGAAGCTGCAAAAGGCGATGATGCGCATCGCCGGCGAGAAGCGCCTGCTGACCGCCTGACGAGGCCATGGGGGATCAGGATCGCGATACCGGCGCGGAGCCTCCGCGCCAGCCCGAGGCGCCGGCGGACATCCCGCCGGCGCCTTCCGCATCCGCGCCGCGTCCGCGCGACTGGACTCCGCGCGCGACCACGGCGCAGCAGCCCGGGCTGGGCGCGCCGCCTATGGCGGACCTCCGCCCGCTGGGCGAGGAGCCCGATCCTTTCGCGTCCCGCAGCGAAGCGCCTCCACAAGCTCCTGCCCGGCGAAGGCCGGGGAAGGAAGAGCGTGCATCCAAGCCCCGCAAGCCCCTGTTCCGCCGCATCGCGTTCTGGATCCTGAAGGCAATCCTTGCCTTCCTGGCCGTCTCGATCGGCATGGTGGCGATCTACAGGTTCGTGCCGCCGCCGATCACCTGGACGCAGATCGGCGACATTGTCGGAGGCCATGGCGCCACCAAGCGCTGGATGTCGATCGACCGGATCGATCCCAACATGACACGCGCCGCGATCGCTGCCGAGGATGCGCGCTTCTGCACCCATCACGGCTTCGATCTCACTGCGATCGAACAGGCCTATGCCCGCAACCAGCAGGGCGGCCGCATCCGCGGCGGCTCGACGATCAGCCAGCAGACCGCGAAAAACGTCTTCCTGTTCCAGGGCGGCGGCTATGTCCGCAAGGCGCTGGAAGCCTATTTCACGGTCCTGATCGAGAATATCTGGGGCAAGCGGCGGATCATGGAAGTCTATCTCAACGTCGCGGAGACGGGGATCGGCACCTATGGCGTCAACGCCGGCGCGATGCGCTATTTCAAGCACGACGCCTCGCGCCTGTCTCCTCGCGAAGCCGCCCAGATCGCCGCGGTGCTGCCGCTGCCCAAGAAGCGCGCCGGCATCGATCCGCGCGGCTTCACGCGTCGTTACGGAAACGCAATAACTGCCCGCATCGGCACCGTGCGTGGTGATGGGCTGGACGATTGTGTCCGTTGATGCGGATGGGGCGATGCCGCCGATCCGCATCGCCGCCGCGCTGATCGACGACGGTGCGGGCCATATGCTGCTGGTCCGGAAAAGGGGGACCGCGGCCTATATGCAGGCGGGCGGCAAGATCGAACCGGGCGAAGCGCCGATCGAGGCGCTGCGCCGCGAACTGGCCGAGGAGATCGGCCTTGCAATCACGGATGCTCCCTGGCTCGGCCGCTTCCACGCCTCCGCCGCCAACGAGCCGGGCCATAGGGTGGAGGCAGAGCTCTTCCACCTCACCGCGCCCCATGATCCCGCGATAGCCGCAGAGATCGAGGAAGCGATCTGGGTGGCTATCGCCTGTGCCGGCAAACTCCCGCTCGCACCGATGACGCGCGAGCACGTATTGCCGATCGCCTTGAAACTGCTTGACCGATAGAATTCCTCCCCGAGCCCGCCTCGGGGAGGAATGCAGTCACTGGATCCTGTTCGCCGCGCTGTTCGCCGCGCTCTTCGCCGCGTCGCCGACATCCCTGGGTGCGTCGCCTATCTTGTCGGCCGCCTTGCCGGTCGCGTCGGTCTTCGCATCCTCGCGGCCATCCTGGTTGAACAGATAGATGGCGCCGATCACCACCGCGACCAACAGCGCCAGCCCGATCAGCAGGCTGCCGCCGCCGCCGCGACGCCCGGTTCCGCGTTCGACCATTGCACTCCTCCTCGATCTTGCCCATCGGCAACCGAGAAGGTGTTGGAATGGTTCCGGAAATCAGAAGGGCAGCTTGAAGCCCGGCGGCAGCGGCAAGCCGCTCGTCATTTTCGACATCGCCTCCTGCGAGGCGGCGTCGGCCTTGGCGCGGGCGTCGTTGAAGGCTGCCGCGAGCAGATCCTCGAGCATGCCCTTCTCCGCCGGGTTCAGCAGTGAATCGTCGATCTGGATGCCGATGATCCGGCCCTTGGCGGAAGCCTGGACCTTGACCAGCCCGCCGCCCGACGCGCCTTCCACCTCGATCTTGTCGAGATCGGCCTGCGCCTTGGTAAGTTCGGCCTGGACGTTCTGCGCCATGGCCATGATGTCTTCGAGACTCTTCATAGATACTTCCTAACTTCCGGTCTTGCTCCAGCCGATCAGCTCGGCATCGGGAAAGGCTTCCATCGCGGCGGCGACCATCGGCGAGGCAAGCACTGCATCGCGCTCGGCCTGCTCGCTCGCCGCCTGTTCCTCGCGCAGCGTCATCGCCGGGGCCGGCACATCGACGCACAGGAGCTTCCAGTTGGTGCCGGTCAACTCCTTGAGCGCCGCCCCCAGTTCCTTGATGAAATCGAACGGCAGCGGCCGCGCCGCCGCGAATTCCACCTCGGTACCCGCGAAACGCACCGGGCGAAGATAGTCGCGCACCTGGGTGGCGAGCTGGAAGCGGCGCTTCTCCTCGAGATAGTCGGCCAGCTGGCCCAGGCTGGTGGGCATCGCCGCGCCGTTCGGCCCCGCCGCCGCGGGAGCGCCGCCGCCCGAGATGGTGACGCTGCCGCTGGCGATCTGGCGCGCGAGCTCACCCGGATCGGGCAGTTGCGAGGCATGGATGACGCGCAGCAGCGCCATCTCCGCCGCTTCGATCGGCAGCACCGCCCGCGCCACTTCATCATGCCCGCGCAGCACCAGCTGCCACAGCCGGTGGAGCGCCGGGAAGCTCAGCCCCGCCGCCCAGCGCTCGAGCGATTTCATCTCCTCGGCCGACTGGCCCGAATTGGCATCGGTGCCGAGCTTGGCGAGCGTCACAGCGTGCACCGTCTCGAGCAGCGTGCGCAGCACCGCCTGCGGATCGACGCCAAGGTCGTACTGCCCCCGGAGCGAGGCCAGCGCGCCGGGCGCGTCCCCCTCCAGCAGCAGCCCGAACAGGGTGCGAATCGCGCCACGGTCGGACAGGCCCAGCATCTGTCGCACCGCCTCGGCCTTCACGCCTTCGCCCTCCAGGCCCGCATGCGCGATCGCCTGGTCGAGGATCGACAGCCCGTCGCGCGCCGATCCCTCGGCGGCGCGGGCGATCAGCGCCAGCGCCTCGGGCTCCGCCTCGAAGCCCTCGGCCTGGGTCACTCTGGCAAAATGCTCGGCGAGCAGCTCGGCCGGGATGCGGCGCAGGTCGAAGCGCTGGCAGCGCGAGAGCACCGTCACCGGCACCTTGTTCACCTCGGTGGTGGCGAACAGGAACTTCACATGCGCCGGCGGCTCCTCCAGCGTCTTGAGCAGCGCGTTGAACGCGCTCTTGGAGAGCATATGGACTTCGTCGATGATGTAGATCTTGTAGCGCGCCGAGACGGCGGAATAGCGCGACGCCTCGATGATCTCGCGTACGTCGTCGACGCCGGTATGGCTGGCGGCGTCCATCTCGATCACGTCGATATGACGGCCCTCGGCGATCGCCCGGCACGGCTCGCAGACGCCGCAGGGATCGATCGTCGGCCCGCCCTGCCCGTCCGGGCCGATGCAGTTGAGCGCCTTGGCGATCAGCCGCGCGGTAGAGGTCTTGCCGACGCCGCGCACGCCGGTGAGCAGGAAGGCGTGCGCCAGCCGGTCGCGCTTGATCGCGTTGCCCAGCGTGGTGACCATCGCGTCCTGGCCGATCAGCTCGGAAAAGGTCTGCGGCCGGTATTTGCGCGCCAGCACGCGATAGGCCCCGGACGCATTCGGGTCGCGCGGCTGCGGGGGTTCGTCGAGGCCAAGCAGGGAATCGGACATCGTCTGCGTTCCTAGCGTGTTCCCGTCGCCGCGTCCAAGCCGATGGACTAAGCCCGGCATGGGAGGAATGCGATGACGATGACCAGAATGGCGCTCGGACTGGCGATGACGGCGATGCTGGCGACGGCCCCGACCCGGGCGCGCGCCGAAGACGGGCCGCTCTACCAGCTTCGCGTCTATGCGCTCCACGAAGCCAGCAGGCCCGTCTTCCATTCCCGCTTCCGCGACCACGCGATGCGAATCATGAAGCGCCACGGCTTCGACATCGTCGCGACCTGGGAAGCCCGGCACGACGGGAAGCCGGAATTCGTCTATCTGCTGCGCTGGCCCGACGAGGCGACGCAAAAGGCCTGCTGGGCGGCGTTCATGGCCGATGCGGAATGGATCGCGATCAAGAAGGCGACGCTGAGCCCCGACGCGCCGATCATGGGCGAGATAGAGGATCGGACCATGCGCCTGACCGACTATTCGCCGCCGTTCAGGTGATGGCGCGGCGGTCGCGGGCAAGAGGGCGATGCGAGGATGCGGTGGGAGCCGGAACGACCCGCAGCGAAATCGTTGTGGCTGCTTCCTTCCGGATCTGACCAGGTTGGCGACGACTGCGTCCGCCCGACTCCCGCGGCGCATATGGGCAAAGTCAGGCGGTTAGGCAAGGGCGGGAACGCAGGCACGCTCCCGCCCGAAACCCTTAGCGGTGGACGCGCACCTTGCGGCACACGCGCTGGCGATGGCCGTGATGCCACTTGGTCTTGCACACCGTGCGCCACTGGGGCCGCTTGCGATGGTGCGGACGGTGGTGCTGGATGTCCGCCTTGCCGGCGATCGCCGGGGCCGCCGGGGCAGCGGCGGCATTGGCGGCCGGGATGGCGAGGGTCGCGGCAGCGGCGGCCGCGAGGATCGGAAGCAATTTCATATCTTCTCTCTCCTGCTTGCGGGGGAAAGAGCCCCCCGATGTCGGAAACCGGAACGATCGTTTCGGTTCCATGCTCGATCCTGAAATTGAACCGATTTCGACAGGCTGAACGGATCGCTCAGCCCAGGGTCATCCGGAATCCCCCGCGTACGCCTCAGCGCCCCTGCATGTCGCGATGACCGGCCGGCATGTGCACCACCAGCCCGTCCAGGTCCGGCGTGAGCAGGATCTGGCAGGCGAGCCGGCTGGTGCGCACCGCGCCCACCGCCAGGTCGAGCATGTCCTCCTCTTCCTCCGCGGCGCGGGGCAGCCGGGCGAAATATTCGGGATCGACGATCACGTGGCAGGTCGAGCAGGCCATCTGCCCCTCGCAAGTGCCCTCCAGCGGCTGGCCGTCATTCTGCGCGACTTCAAGCAGGCGCAGCCCCGTCTCCGCCGCCACTTCGTGCCGGTCGCGCCCGTCGGCGCTGATGAAGGTGACGCGGATCATGCCGCGCGGCTCTGCCGCCGGGCGGCGGCGGCGATCCGGTCGATCGCATGGAGCAACGCGTCCTCGGTGGTATAGCGCCCGAAGCCGATGCGGATGCTCGCGCGCGCCTCGGCAGCGGAGAGGCCGATCGCCTCGAGCACATGGCTCGGCCGCCCCGATCCGCTCGCGCAGGCCGATCCGGCGGAAAAGGCGATGTCGCGCAGGTCCGACATCAGCCGGGCGACGTCGAGCCCGTCATGGCGCAGGTTGAGATTGCCGGGATAGCGGTCTCCCTGTGCGCCGTTCAGCGCCCAATCGCCGGGGATACGGGCAAGCGCCGCGCGAAAGAGCTGCTCGGCATGGGCATGATCGGCGCCGAGGCGCTGCTTGGCGAGCCTTGCCGCCGCACCGAACCCCGCGCACAGTGCGGGCGACAGCGTGCCCGAACGGCCCGCCGGCTCCTGCCCGCCGCCATGCATCAGCGGCTCCAGCGTCACGCCGTCGCGGATCCACAGGGCGCCCACGCCCTTGGGCCCGTGGATCTTGTGCGCCGAGACGGCGATCAGGTCGCAGCCATCGGGGATGCGCACCCGGCCATAGCCCTGCACCGCGTCGCAAAGGAACAGCGCGCCGGCGGCATGGGCGAGATGCGCCAGTTCCGCGATCGGCTGGATCACGCCGATCTCGTTGTTGACCAGCATCGCCGCGACCAGGCCGACGCCCGGACCGATCGCCGCACGCGCGGCGGCGAGGTCGACCAGCCCTTCGGTGCCGACCGGGAGCACGACGTCGTCCCTGCCCTTGCGGCGCTCCGCCGCCGCCGTGTCGAGCACGGCGGCATGTTCGGTAGCGATCGTCACGATCCCGCCGCTCGTGCCCTTGATCGCCCAGTTGAGCGCCTCGGTCGCGCCGCTGGTGAAGCTTACCGTCCCGCCCGGAGGCAACAATCCGGCGACATCGTCGCGCGCCACTTCCACCGCCGCCCTTGCCGCGCGGCCCTGGGCATGGGCGGAATGCGGATTGGCGAAATTGCCTTCCAGCAAGGGCAGCATCGCGGCCAGCGCCTCGGGCGCGAGCGGTGTGGTCGCCTGATAGTCGAGATAGGTCATGCGGCCCTGTTTGTGGCCTCGATCGCGACCCGGCGCCAGAGCGTCGTGAAGGCATCCACCTCCGCTTCGGTGGTATTGCGCCCGAAACTCACCCGCACCACTTCGCGCAATGCCGGCTCCTCCCAGCCCATCGCGGCGAGGACATGGCTCGGCCGCATGCTGCCCGAGGAACAGGCGCTGCCCGCCGAGACCGATATGCCGGCCAGGTCGAAGCGGATCAGCTGGGCGGCGGAGGAGACGCCCGGCATCCGATAGGCTCCGATCAGCGGACTGCGCGGACGGTTCGCGCCCACCGGGTCGCCGCCCGCCGCGACGATCGCCGTCTCCAGCCGGACCCGCAACGCCGCCATTCGCGCCAGATCCTCGGGCATCTGGACGGCAATCGAATAGCCCAGTGCACCGGGAAGATTCTCGGTGCCCGCGCGATAGCCCTTTTCCTGCCCGCCCATCGGCAGCAGCACGCCGAAATCGCGCACCAGCAGCGCACCGATCCCCGGCGGCCCGCCACGCTTGTGTGCGGAGACCGCCACGAGATCGGCATGGCGCAGCACCGCATCGTCGGCGCGCGCGGGCATCTGTGCCGCATCGACCAGCAGGATGGCGCCCGCCGCGTGCACGATAGCCGCGATCTCGGCGATCGGCTGGCGCACGCCGGTCTCGCTGTTCGCCCATTGCACTCCCACCAGCGCGCGCGGCCCCGCCGCCAGCGCGCCGCGCAACGCGTCGAGATCCAGGGCCCCGTCGCCGTCGACGGGCAGCACCTGCGCACCCTCCGAATGGCGCAACACCGAATCATGCTCGACCGCGCTGATCAGCCGGCGCGGCGCCATCGAGCGGCCAAGCGCGATCTGCAGCGATTCGCTGGCACCGCTGGTGAAGACCAGTTCGTGCGCCCAGCCATAGGCGGCGGCGACGTCGCTGCGCGCCTTCTCCAGCGCGGCGCGGGCCGCGCGCCCCTCGGCATGGGGTGAGCTGGGATTCGCCCAGTGGCGCATCCCCGCCTCCACCGCCGCCAGCGCCTGCGGCAGCATGGGAGTGGTCGCGGCATGGTCCAGATAGATGCGGTCGGCCAAGCGAATCTCGTTGTAATTGCGCAAAGGGGCGCGCTGCCTATATAGCGCCCAACGCACCGCGCTCCACAGCGCGCCTCCAATTCAAAGCAGGTCTGCCTTGCCCGAAGTCATCTTTCCCGGCCCCGAGGGGCGCCTCGAAGGCCGTTTCGCTCCCGCTCCCAAGCCGCGCGCACCGGTCGCCATGATCCTCCACCCGCATCCCAATGCGGGCGGCACGATGAACAACCGCATCGTCCAGGAAGTCTACAAGACCTTCCAGCGCCGCGGCTTCGCGACGCTGCGCTTCAATTTCCGCGGCGTCGGCAAGAGCCAGGGGACGTTCGACAACGGCATCGGCGAACTGTCCGACGCGGCGAGCGCGCTCGACTGGGTACAGAGCTTCCACCCGGAAGCGAGCAGCACCTGGGTCGCCGGCTTCGGCTTCGGCGCCTGGATCGGCATGCAGCTGCTGATGCGCCGTCCGGAAATTCGCGGCTTCATCTCGATCGCGCCGCCGGCGAACATGTTCGACTTCACCTTCCTTGCCCCCTGCCCGTCCTCGGGCATCATCATCCAGGGCGAGAATGACGAGGTGGTCACGCCGGGCGCGGTGCAGAAGCTGGTCGACAAGCTGCGCACCCAGAAACACATCACCATCCATCACGACACCATTCCGAGCGCGAACCACTTCTTCGAGCACGAGATGGACGACCTGATGAAGAGCGTGGACCGCTATCTCGACATGCGGCTCGACCCCAACTCGCCGATCCGCTGAGGGGCTGGCAGCCGCCCGCCGGACGCCGTCACCCCCGCAAGGGCGGGGCTGACGGCCGGGGGCGGACTGGCGGACCTGGCTCCGCCGCCCCTCAATCCTTCTTCAGATTCTTCGCTCCGCCCGCCAGGATCGCGGCGGTTGCCTCGGCCGCGCTGCGATAGGCTTCCTGGAACTCGGCGCTCCAATATTTGAGCTGGTCGAGCGGGATCGGCGCGCCGCTGACGGCGCAGACGACATGGGTGCCCGGACGGATCACGTCGAAATCGGACGCGTCGTAATGGAGTTCGGCGAGAAGCGACATGCGGCCCATCTAGGGGCTCGCGCCTCCTACGCCAATGCTCAGCGCGCCAGCACGCCGTCGATCCAGCGATCCACCACCCCCGTCGCCGGATAGCCGGGATCGCCCAGCGCCCGGTTGATTTCCATATGGCCGCGCAGTCCCCGGCCGGCAAAGCCCTGCACCGTCACCCGTGCGCCCGCCGCCGTGAGCGCGCGCCCCAGCGCTTCGGACTGGCGCGTACCGTCCACACGCTCCACGTGCAGGATCAGGAAGTCGCGGGCATTGGGCGCGGCGGCCTGCAAGGTGGGCGAGAGCGCGCGCTGACGGGCGGGATCGCGGCCGAACGCGGCATCATAGGTGCCGCCCATGATCCGCGGGCCATCGGCCATCTGCGCGGGCACGTCATAGGCCGCGCCGTCGAGCAGCACGACGCCGGCAAGCCGGTCCAGGCCCCAGCCCGCCTTGCGGAGATAGACGGGATCGGTCGCGACCAGCGCCGCCAGATGCGCGCCCGCGCTGTGCCCCATCACCACGATCTTGCCCGGATCCACGCCCAGCGCGCGCGCATGCCGCGCCAGATAGGCCAGCGAATCGGCGACGTCCTGCGCCTGTCCCTCCACTGTCGCGCCCGGCACGAGCCGATAGTCGACGCTGGCAAAGGCGAAACCGCGCCCGGTGAAATGGGCGATCTTCGCCGCGCCGGTCGCATTGCCCTTGTCGCCCCGCTGCCAGCCGCCGCCATGGACGAACACCACCAGCGGCGCGGCATCCCCCGCGCCCTTGTAGAAATCGAGCTTCTGCAGCTGCGCCGTGCCATAGGCGATCTCGCGCGCCGGCGCGGATTGCGCGGACGCGGGCATGGCGGCGAGCAGGAACGGCAGCAGGATCAGGGACTTGCGCATCACGCACCTCATCAGCCGGGCAGGCGAAGGATATGCGCGCGGCACACGGGCGCGTCCAACGATCTTGTGTAACCAGATGTGTCAGCCGGGCATGGGCCCGCTCGGCATTCGGAAAGCCTTCCCCGGAGGGAGAGGAATATTGGCGACACCTCGCAATGCTGATGTCGATGCGACCCTGGCGCGTTTCAGATCTGCAGGATCAGCAGATTGCCGAGGATCACGACGGCGCAGACCCACATCAGGATCGCCTTGGTCCGGTCCGCCCGGAACTGTTTCCACCCACCCCAGACGAGCGCGCCCATGGCGATCACCGCGATGCTGAGCCAGAGCGGCTCCAGGCCGGGATCGGGCATCAGCCGGCGATCAGCCAGACGAGCAGCCCGGTCATCCCGATCACGCCGCCGAACAGCGCGATCATCCGGGGATCGCCGCGATAGGCGATGCGCAGCACTCCCCAGAGGAAATAGCCGAGCGCACGCGCGCCGACGCTCATGACGTTGGCAATCACGGCGCCGAGGCGGCTGGCCACCGGGTCAGTCTTTCCCGGCAAGGACTTGGGCATAGGCATCGGGATCGGCATTGCCCCCGGAAAGGATCACGAGCAAGCCCGGCTTCACGTCCAGCTTGCCCGCAAGCAGCGCCGCCAGCGCCACTGCCCCGCCCGGTTCCACCACCACCCGCAGCCTGGCCGCGGCCCAGCGCTGGGCCGCGCGCACTTCCGCCTCGCTCACCGCCAGCCCGGTCGCCCCCCGCCGCGACAGCACGTCGAAAGTCAGCGGCGAGACGCGCGTGGTCTGCAGCGCGTCGCATGCCGTGGGCGGCGGATTGTCTCCCACCGGCTCGATCCACCCGGCATCGAGGCTGCGGCGCATATCGTCCCAGCCCTCGGGCTCGACGGTGACGATCTCGGCATCGGCCAGCGCCAGCGCCAGGCCCGCCGCCAGCCCGCCGCCGCCACAGGGCACCAGCACGTTCGCGAAATCGGGCAACCGGGCCTCGACGATCTGCGTCATCGCCTCGATCCCGGCGCTCCCCTGCCCCTCGATGATCCAGGGATCGTCGAAGCTCGGCACCAGCGTCGCGCCGCGGGCATGGGCAAGGTGCGCGGCGATCTTCTCGCGGCTCTCGGTCATCCGGTCATAGGAGACGATCTCCGCGCCCATCGCCAGCGTCGCGTCGCGCTTCACCCTGGGTGCGTCGGCGGGCATCACGATCACCGCCGGGATGCCAAGCTTCTTCGCCGCCCAGGCGACTCCCTGCGCATGATTGCCCGAGGAAAAGGCGACCACGCCCTTCTCGCGCGCCGGATCGTCCAGCGCAGTGAGCCGATGCCAGGCGCCGCGGATCTTGAACGCGCCGATCGGTTGCAGGCACTCGGCCTTGAAGCACACCGGCACTCCACGGATTTCCTGAACGAACAGAGGAGTTTGCGGAAGGATCTCGGCGACCTTCGAGGCAGCGTCGCGAACGCCCGCGCGTGTAGGTTGTCGCACAATTGTCACAATTCACCCCCGCCGTAATATTCCGGGCCTCGAATCACTTTACACCCCGATCCAACGTCCTTATGTGCCGCCTTCCGCTGCCCCATGGGACTTCCAACCGCAAGGCAGCTTTTGTCAACGATCGCCGTAAGGCACTTGGAGGTCCCTTGAGTTGCACAAGCATCATCGCGCGCTGGGGTTAGCGCCCCTCTCGACCGCCGGCTCCACCGTGACCGGCCTCGACATCGCCAAGCAGGGTCCGGTTCAGCCGGTCACGCTCGTCCGTCCGCACGCCGCGGCACGGGCCGCCCGGTTCTTCGTCGAGAAGTTCCCGGGCAGGGCAATGTATGCCGTGAAGGCGAATCCCTCGCCCGAACTGCTGCGGATCCTGTGGGACAATGGCATCGCCACCTATGACGTGGCGTCGATCGGCGAGGTTCGCCTGGTCGCGCGCACGCTGCCGGAAGCGACGCTCTGCTTCATGCACCCGGTCAAGGCCGAGGAAGCGATCGAAGAGGCGTATTTCACGCACGGCGTCCGCACCTTCTCGCTCGACAGCCTCGAGGAGCTGGAGAAGATCGTCCGCGCCACCAGCCGCGACGGCGTGGCCGCGAGCGACCTGACGCTCTGCGTGCGCCTGCGCGTCTCGTCGGAGCATTCGAAACTCAGCCTCGCGTCGAAGTTCGGCGCCGGCCCGGGCGAAGCCGCCAAGCTGCTGTTCGAGACCCGCCAGGTCGCCGATGCGCTGGGCATCTGCTTCCATGTCGGTTCGCAGGCGATGTCGCCGGATGCCTATTCGAACGCGATGGAGCGCGTGCGCGCGGCGATCGTCGAGTCGGCCGTCACCGTGGACGTGATCGACGTCGGCGGCGGCTTCCCCTCGGTCTATCCGGGCATGACCCCGCCGCCGCTCGAAGCCTATTTCGAGACGATCCACCGCGCGTTCGAGAGCCTGCCGATCTCCTATTCGGCCGAGCTCTGGGCCGAGCCGGGCCGTGCGCTGTGCGCCGAGTACAGTTCGATCGTGGTGCGCGTGGAGCGCCGCCGCGGCGCGGAGCTGTACATCAACGACGGCGCCTATGGCACGCTGTTCGATGCAGCGCACATCGGCTGGAAGTTCCCGGTCGAGCTGCTGCGCGAGCCGGAATCGAACGCCAAGGACGTCGAGTTCAGCTTCTACGGCCCGACCTGCGACGATCTCGACTACATGAAGGGCCCGTTCCTTCTGCCGGCCGACACCCGTTCGGGCGATTATTTCGAGATCGGCATGCTGGGTGCCTATGGCTCGGCGATGCGCACCGCGTTCAACGGCTTCGGCACCGACGCGACCGTCACCGTGACGGACGAGCCGATGGCCTCGATGTATGTCGAGCTTTCGGAACGCCGCCCGGCGTGGAACGTCGTAAAGCTGTAACGTCACAGGTCTTTAAGTTCGTCACCCCCGCGAAGGCGGGGATCCATTCTGGCTGGTAACAGTGAGGCTCACTGCATTCGGCGAAAATGGATCCCCGCCTGCGCGGGGATGACGGATTGTTGTTTCGGGGCTATCGGCCCCGCATCTGGGTTACCGCGTCCCCTTTGAATGACGGCGGCATGGCAAGATATGGGAGACCCCATGACCGACACCCTCACCAAGACCGCGGCGGCCAACGCCCCGATCAACGACACCCGCAAGGCGGAACTGCTGTCGAAGCAGGTCAAGCACATCGACATCAAGTCGTTCGACGCGCGCCCGATCGTCGACGCGATGGCCGATATGAGCTTCACCAGCCGCGACCTCGGCCGCGCCACCAAGATCTACAACGACATGCTGGCCGACAAGGACTGCACCGTCGTCCTGGTGATCGCCGGCTCGACTTCGGCCGGCGGCTGCATGGACCTCTATGCCGAGCTGGTGCGCAACAACATGGTCGACGTGATCGTCGCCACCGGCGCCACCATCGTCGACATGGATTTCTTCGAGGGCCTGGGCCACAAGCACTATCAGGCGCTCGAGATCCCCGACGACGACACGCTGCGCTCGCTCTATATCGACCGCATCTACGACACCTACATCGACGAGGAGCAGCTCCAGGACTGCGACCACACGATCAACAAGATCGCGGAATCGCTCGATCCCAAGCCCTATTCGTCGCGCGCCTTCATCCGCGAGATGGGCAAGTATCTCGTCGAGCACGGCAAGAAGGACAACAGCCTGGTCAAGCTCGCCTATGAGCATGACGTGCCGATCTTCTGCCCGGCGTTCGTCGACTCGTCGGCCGGCTTCGGCCTGGTCAAGCACCAGGTGGACGCCGCCAAGGAAGGCCGTCCGTACATGGTGCTCGATGCCATCGCCGACTTCCGCGAGCTCACCGAGATCAAGATCCAGGCGGGCACCACCGGCCTGCTGATGATCGGCGGCGGCGTGCCGAAGAACTTCATCCAGGACACCGTCGTCTGCGCCGAGATCCTCGGCCATGAGGATGTGGAAGTGCACAAATACGCCGTGCAGATCACCGTCGCCGACGTGCGCGACGGCGCCTGCTCGTCCTCGACCCTCCAGGAGGCGGCGTCGTGGGGCAAGGTCAACACCGGCATCGAGCAGATGGTGTTCGCCGAAGCGGGCTCGGTCATGCCGCTGCTGGCGTCGGACGCCTATCATCGCGGCCATTGGCGCGAGCGCGTCAAGCGCGGCTGGGCGAAGCTGTTCGCCTGATCGCCTGCCTCAGGACGAAGGAAACGGGGCGGCCGGGGACATTCCCGGCCGCCCTTTTCCTTTGCCGGTCAGCGCACGAAGAAGGCGGTGCGCGCGACGCCCGCATTGTTGGTCGGCCCCATCCATGCGCGGACCTCGACTTCGTAGAGGCCGGAAGCCGTGGCCAGGAGGCTCGCGGCGAACGTGCCCGATACCGCGTCGAATTGCAGTCTCACCGGGCGAAAGGCCGTGCCGTTGACCGTCACATGGGCTTCGACCTCGGCATCGCTCGCTTGCCAGGGGCCATTTTGCGAGAGCGCGCAGCCGCACAACATGGTGACCCCCACGCGCAGCCCCACCCTCTCGCCCTTCTTCGTCCACTGATAGGCGACGGGATCGGCGATATCCACGATCAGCCCGGGCAGTTCGATCAGCCAGCCGTCCCCGGCGGTCAGGTGATGCCCGGGCAGGATCCATTGCGTGCTGGTCGCGGTCGTCACCGCCTGGGGCTGGCCGAGGGGGCCTGTCGCCTGCACCGTCACCCGGCGCGGGCGGTCGATGTCCAGCCGGGCCCGGAACACGGCGGAATCCGCGTCGGACTTCCTGGCGCCCCGTTCCCCGCCCATGATCCGCTGGGTGTCGCCCGTCGTGCCCGAAGTCGTGCCCTGTGCGAGCGTCTCGCCGGTATCGGCATCGGTCAGGACGATCCGGACAGGCGCGGCATAGCCGCCGAGGAACTTGGCACCGCGCGCGATCACGCGGACGTCCACATCGGTCGGATCGGCCATTGCCGGCTGGGCCAGGAAAGCGGCCGCGCACATCGCGAGACCCGGGCAGAAACGCATCGTCATGCTCCTCGAAGAAGAAAATGGATGGCATCGCATCAGTTGGCGGCCGGCGGCGAGGCAAGATCCCTGAGGATCGCCGCGATCCGCGCATTGCCCGGATCGAGCGCCAGCGCACGCGCATAGCTTGCGCGCGCGGCTTCGATGCGCCCCAGCGCGCGACAGGCTTCGCCAAGGCTGTCATGCGCGTTCGACGAACCGGGAAACCGCTGCACGTTCCACGCGAACGGGAACAGCGCGGCTTCCACGTCGAGGATCTGCATGGCGTCATAGCCGACGCGGTTCACGATCGCCTGGCGCCAGCGTCCGGAAGCGAGGCCGCGAAACAGCTCCTCCTCCCGCAGTTCGGTCGCGCGTGCAGCCCCCGGCATCACCAGATCGGCGAGCAGGGTCGCCAGCCGGTGCCGGTCGAAGGTCGAGCGCCCGCCATTGTCGAAATAGATCACGGTCGCACAATCGCCCGGATCCGCCGTCCGGAAGAAATGCCGCCAGACCAGGCGGACGTCGCCGCCATGGCCGACGATGGTGACGTCGCCGTGCCGGTAATATTCCCAGCCATGGCTGTGCCAGGCGGCCGCACCGCCAGGCATCGGAAAGGGCGCCCAGGACGCACGCAGCGCCCCGAGCGGCAACAGGTCGCCGCGCAGCAGCGCCTGGCTCCACCGCACCATGTCGGCCATCGTCGTGAAGACCCCCGTCGAACCGAACGCATAGTTCGGGATGGACGGCAGCGCGAATGGAGCCGGCGGCCCGCCGCGCCCGAGGATCGGCCGATAGCTCGATACCAGCCCCGGCAATCGCACCGCGCCGTCCGGATAGCCGGTATGATAGCCGGTGCGGCGCATCCCGGCCGCCCGGAACTGGCGGGCCGCCAGCGCGGTGAGCGCGGCGCCGCTGGCCTGCTCCAGCGCCATGCGGGCGAACAACATGTTGGTCTGGTTATAGTCGTTGCGGGTGCCGGTCGCGAAGCGCAGCGGCTTGTCGCGGACGGCAGCGAGCGCCTGGTCCTCGGTCGGCGCGACGAAATCCGGGATATAGTCCGGCAACCCCGACACATGGGCAAGCGCCTGCGCCAGCGTGATCCCGCGCCACGCTTCCGGCAGCCCGTCCCGGACCCGGGCGAGCGGCGTGGACAGGTCGAGCGCTCCGCGCCCGACGGCCTTCGCCAACTCGACGATCAGGAACAGCTTGGAGACGGAGAAGATGGGATAGACGGATCGGGCCGTGATCCGCGCGCCGGTATCGCGATCCGCCAATCCGGCGTGGCGGACATGGACGAGCCTGCCGCGCCGCAGCACCGCCGCGGAATAGCCGACCGTGCCATAGCCCGATGCCGTGGCGTCGAGCAGATCGTCCAGCCGCTTCGCCATCGACGCGCCGGCGAACGCGCACGCCGCCGGCATGGGGAGTGCCGACGCCGCCATCCCCGCCAGGCCGAGGCCCAGGACATGGCGCCGACCGGGCAGGAGCAGGTCATCCTCTGACGGCATTTGGCGATTCCCTTGCGTGATGCGTGTCGATCGGGAATCGGCTATCGTACCCGGCCGAAAGGGCCGAATGACATCTCGTGACCTGATCTGACATCGGGCGACCGGACCGGCATGGGCGTTTCTTTGTAGTGGACGATGTGATGCTTCGCTTCGACGATTTCCGCCTGGATCCTGCCGCGCTGCAGATCTTCCGGGGAGACGCGCAGCTCGATGCGCCGCCGCAGGTGGTGGAAGTCCTCGGCTATCTGATCGACAATGGCGGGCGGACCGTGGGCCGGCAGGAACTGCTCGATCGGTTCTGGCCCCGCGCCGGAACGGGCGGGGACGCATCGCTCAACACCTGTATCCGCCGCATCAGGGCCCTGCTCGGCGACGAGGCCGACACGCCGCGCTACATCCGGACGCGGCCGAGATCCGGCTATCGCTTCATCGGCGCGATCCAAGCCACAGCCGTGACCGGGCCGTCCCGCCGTCTTGGTCGCCTCGCGGCCGCGGGCGGCCTGTTCGCCGCCCTTGCCGTCGGCGGTGCCGTCTGGGCGCAGGCCACGGTCTTCCCGCCCCAGCACCGTATCGCCATCGAAGGGGTCCAGGGCCTGTGCGAATATGTGCTCTTCCCCAAGTTCAATGCGGGCCTGCGCGAGAGCTTCCTCGCCGAGGTCGGCAACGGCCTGCCCCGCGGCTATAGCGTCGCCACCACCGACAAGGGCGCCGATCTCCTCGCCCGCATCAGCGTGCGGCAGACGCCGCGTCAGACGGTCGTCGTGATCAATCTCGTCGATCGCGGCGGCGGGCGCCTGCTGTGGTCGGGGCAGTTCGTCGGGGCGACCGACACCAACGACTATCTGCCCCTGCAGCGCGCATTGGCGCGGCACATGGCGCGCGGGCTCCGAAAGGCGCTTGCCGAACGCGCCTGAAGCGTATCGCCGGCTATCCTCGACTTGCCTCGCTGCAACATGGCGGCATCAATCCGGATGCAGTGCACCGGCTGACGCATCAGTGAGAGATGAATGCCCCGTCTGACCGAAGCGACTGCCGCCAAGCGGCGCATGCACATATTGGATGCGACCGCGCATTGCCTGTTCGAACGCGGGCTGCTCGCCACTTCGGTCGACAATGTCTGCACCCAGGCCGGGATCAGCAAGGGCGCCTTCTACAGCCATTTCCCGAGCCGCGACGCGCTGATCCACGCCGTCACGGACATGCTCGCCGCCGAACTGGGTCCGATCGAGGATGGCAGCATAGCGACGCTGGCCGATTCGGTGTTCGAACGCCGGATCGCCCCCGCCCTCCCCCCGGCCCATGCCCGGTTTGGCATCGAGGTCACCGCCGCCAGCACGGGCGATAGCGGCCTGCGCGAGCGCAATACCGCCAATCTCGAGCGGCTCCGCCATGCGGTGGAAGCCGCGGCCCACCGCCTGATCGCCGCCGGCAAGGCACGGGCCGATGCCGATGCCGCCACGGTGGGCTGGCTGGTCCAGGCGCATGTGATGGGCGTGCTCTGCCGCAACGCGGTCTGGCCGGCGCAGGACGCGGCGGCGCTGCGCCGCGGCACGCATCTGCTCCTCGAAAGCCTGCTCGCGCCGGTTTAGTTGCATTTGCGAACCGATTGGGCCAGCCTCCCGGCTTCACACGCAGTGGGAGGGGCTGCAATGCATAGTCAAATCCTGGCGCCGGTGGTGGTGCTCGTCGCCTGGACGCTCGTCATGCTGGTCTGGACGATCGTCACCCGCGTTCCCGCGATGAAGGCGGCAGGCATCGACATGGGCAAGCTGATCGGCAGCAAGGGCACCGATGCCGACAAGGTGCTGCCACCGGCGGTCCAGTGGAAGGCACATAACTACAACCATCTGCACGAGCAGCCGACGCTGTTCTACGCGATCGCACTGACGCTCGCGCTGCTCGGCCAGGGCCAGGGCCCCAATCTGTGGCTCGCATGGGCCTATGTGCTCCTGCGCATCGCGCACAGCCTGGTACAGGCGACCTTCAACAAGGTCTCGGTCCGCTTCCTGTTCTTCCTGCTCTCCACCCTGGCGCTGGTGACGCTGACGGCGAGCGCGGGGGTGGCGGTCTTCGCACCGGCCATGACGGTGAGCGCCGGTTGAACAATCCTCCCCCTCCGGGGGGGGGGAAGGATTTTTGAGGACTAGCCGAACATCCGGTTCAGGCTGCGCTCCAGCATCAGCAGCTGCCAGAGCGTCCGGCCATGCTCCGCCCGCCCCGCCTTGTGATCGGCGGCGAGCTTCTCGATCGCGTGCAGGTCGAACCAGCCGGTGCTGGCGAGCAGCTTCGAGCGCCCCAGCGCAGCCGCCTCATCGGCCAGCGCCTTGCGGAACCAGGCGCTGATCGGCGTCACGAAGCCCATCTTCGGCCGGTAGAGCACATCCTTGGGCAGATAGGGCTCCAGCGCCTTCTTCATCAGCCACTTGCCCTGCCCCGCCCTGATCCGCAGCGACGGCGGCAGCGTCGCCATGAACTGGACGAGCCGATAGTCGAGCAGCGGCTCGCGCGCCTCCAGGCTCACCGCCATGCTCGTGCGGTCGACCTTGGTGAGGATATCGCCCGGCAGCCAGTGCCGGATATCGGCATATTGCGCACGGTCGAGCGCATCGCGGGCCGGCGCCTGGCGCATCGTATCGGTATAGCGCTGCTCGGCGCTGTGCCCGGCCAGCGCCTTTTTCATGGCATCCGAATAGAGCGCGTTGCGCAGCGCCGGGCCGGTGACGCCCACGGCCTTGGGATAGGCGAACTCGCCCCCTTCGGCCAGCGCCAGCAATGTCGTCTTCGCGCGGAACGGGCGCGGCGCCCAGTCCGCCTTGGGATAGAGCCGGCCGAGCATGCCGAACACATTCTCGCGCAGCCCCTGCGGCAGCAGCGCGCGCGCGCGTTCCTCGGCGGCGAAGAACCGGTAGCGGCGATAGCCGGCCAGCGCCTCGTCCGCGCCGTCGCCCGACAGCGCCACCGTCACGCTCTCGCGCGCCAGTTCGCACACCCGGTAGGTCGGCAGCGCCGAGGCGTCGGCAAAGGGCTCGTCGAACGCGCCCACCAGCGTGTCGATCAGCGCGAAATCGTCCGCCGCCACCTTGCGCGTCCGATGCGCGGTGGCGAAGCGCTCGGCGACCATCTGGGCATAGCCGGTCTCGTCATGATCCGCCTCGTCGAAGCCGATCGTGCAGGTCTTCACCGCCGCCTTGCTCGCCTCGGCCATCAGCGCCACCACTGCCGAGCTGTCGACGCCGCCCGAGAGGAACGCGCCGAGCGGCACATCGGCGATCATGCGCGCGCGCACCGCGCTCCGCATCAGGTCGATCAGTTCGGCCTCGAGGTCGCGCAGCTTGCCGCTTGCGCGCTGCGAGAAGTCGATATCCCACCAGCGCTGCGGCTGCGGCACCGGCTTGCCGCGCTCCAGCAACAGGAAATGCCCCGCCGGCAGCTTGCGCACCCCCGCCAGGATCGAGGAATCGTCGGGCACATAGCCAAGCCCCAGATAGTCCTCGACCGCCTTGAAGTCCGGCGTACGCCGGAACAGCGGATGCGCGAGCAGCCCCTTCAGCTCCGAGGCGAAGGCGAGCGCTCCGTCCGACAGCTCGGCATAATGGAGCGGCTTCACGCCGAACCGGTCGCGCGCCAGGAACAGGCTCTGGGCACCGGCGTCATAGAGCGCGAAGGCGAACATGCCGTTCAGACGGTCGAGCATCCGCGGGCCCCAGGCCCGCCAGCCGTGCAGCAGCACCTCGGTATCGCTGTCGGTGGCGAAGCGGGCGCCCTTGGCCTCCAGCTCGGCGCGCACTTCCCGGAAATTGTAGATCTCGCCATTGTAGGTGACGACCAGGCCCTGGTCGGGCGTGGCCATCGGCTGGATGCCGCCTTCGAGGTCGATGATCGCGAGGCGCCGATGCCCCAGCCCCACGCCCGCGCTGGTCCATACCCCCGAGCCGTCCGGTCCGCGATGGACCAGCGCATCGGTCATCTGCACGATGCGCGCGGGGTCCACCGGCTTGGCGAGGGCGGGATAATACAGGCCGGCGATGCCGCACATTCAGCGATGATTCCTCATATGTGCCGGCTTAGCCCGCCTCCCTCCTGCCGTCATCCCTGCGATGGCGGGGATGACGGCAGGAGGGAAGTCAGCGCACCCCTGCCATGCGATCGGCGAGGTTCTCCACGGGACCAAGCGCGCCCAGGAAGTCCTGGATCGTCGCATGGGCGCCCTTGTCGCTCCCCTGCTCGGCCGAGAGCAGCACCGCCACGCCGGCCTGGCTGCCGCCGAGCAGCTTGGTCTTCAGCGTCTCCAGCTTCACGCGCTTGTCGCTGCCGGTCAGCACGCCGCCGATCCGGTACCAGGTGACCACTTCGCGCTCGATGCGGCCGGGGCCTGTCATGCGCAGCGCGGCGCCGCGGCGGATGGGCCCTAGATCCTCGATCTTCACCCAGCGATCATTCTCGCGGATCGCACCGATACCGAAGCCGACCAGCTCGCGCCCCTCGTGCTGCGTCGCATAGACCGCTACCGCCAGGTCGACGCTCCGGCCCGTCGCATCGGCATAGCGGCCGATCAGGAAATGGTCCGCGCCCGGGAAGTTGGGCGACCAGGCCGCGCGAATGCTGGAGGGCACGCGGTGCCAGCCGGGCACATCGGGCAGCGCCACGCGTGCCGGCACGGGCGCCGCGCGCGCATCGTTGAAGCTGGACCAGCCGAGGAACAGGCTTGCCACCAGCAGCACCAGCAGCCCCGCGACCGGCGCATCCGCCCGGCGGGCCGGCACCGCCTGCAGCGCCGCGGGATCGAACCAGCGCGCATCGGGGTCGCGATCGAACCATTTCCAGCCGATCGCCAGCACCGCGGCCATCACCAGCGCGAAGAACACCCAGCCATAGACGATATGGTCGAACCCCGTCGCCGCCTCCACCGAAGTCCACCAGGCCGCATAGATCGTCCCGAAGGCGCGCAGGCCGTTGGCGAGGATCGGCACCACGATCGCCGCGACCAGAAAGGCCGCGCGCCGGCGCCACGAGACATAGCAGACATTGGCCACCAGCACGCCGAACGCGATCATCGCGATCACGAACTTGGCGCCCGAACAGGCCTCGGCCACTTCGAAATAGCCGTTGGAAGTGGTGATGAGCACGCCGTCCACGCTGGCGGGCACGCCGAACAGATGCAGCATCGGCATCACCATCGCGATGGTGATGTCCTGTAGCGGCCCTTCGAGGAAATCGCCGAAGGGCACCAGGAACGCCATGTAGCAGAGCGGGAAGAGCAGCGCCCGGGCGACGTTCGGCCCCAGCACGGTCACCACTGCGCCCTGGAGCATCAGCGCCAGCCCGGCGTGGCGGAACAGCGCCACGCCCGCGGCATCGCCCACCATCCAGCCGAACCCGCCCGCCGCGACGACCGCCAGGCCGGGCCACCAGCCCTGCGGCGCCACCCGGGCAAGCTCGGCCCGGCGCTGCCATACCAGCCAGGCGATCACCGGCGCGATGAACAGGCAATGCCCGAACGTGGTGTTGGTCCAGTAGATCGTCGCCAGGTCCGCGGTGTCGCGGTGGAAGATCGCCAGCAGCGCCAGCCACACGCCGGCCAGGATCGCGGCATGCCGCTTCCAGCGCGCGTCGAACACGGCAACTGCGGGCCCCTTGCTGCTGGCACCCACGCCTGAGGGGATCGATATCTCGGCCAAGCAAATTCTCCCGTCATCCCCGCGGGGACGCCGGGAGAATAGCCGGGAATGACGAAGAAATGGGTAACGGAGACAGCGAATTACGCCGCCCGGCGCGGCTTCTTCGGCACGTCGGTGATACGGGAGACGCGCTCTTCCTTGGCGGGGCGCAGCGGCTGGCCGAGCACTTCGTCGAGCGGGCTCAGCCGCGCTTCCCAGCTGTAGCGGTCGATCACGCGCTGCCGCGCCGCCTCGCCCAGCTCGGCCGCCTTGCGGCGGTTGGAGAGCAGCCGGGTGACGTGCTCCGCCATCTCGCCCACCGTCGCGCCCACCAGGATCGTGCCGCCATGGTCGATGCCCGTCGCGGCGGCTTCGCTCGCCACCACCGGCCGCGCCATCGCCATGCCCTCGAGCACCTTGTTCTGGATGCCCCGCGCCAGCTTGAGCGGCGCGACCACCACCGCGGCCTGGGCCAGCCAGCCGCGCACGTCGGGCACTTCGCCGATCACCGCCACGCCCGGATGCCTGGCCAGCGCCTTCACTGCGTCGGTCGGGTTGCGGCCGACGATGATGAAGCGCGCGTCGGGATGGGCCAGGCGGATATGCGGCAGGATCGTCTCGACGAACCAGGTCACTCCCTCGATGTTCGGGCGATAGTCCATCTGGCCGGTGAAGACGATCGTCGACCCCATCACGTCGACGCGCTTGAAATGCGCCGAGGGATCGAAATAGTCGGTGTCGATGCCGTTCTCGATCACGTGCACCCGGTCGGCGCCGGTGCGCTGGCGGAACAGCTCCGCCTCCGCCTCGCTCACGAACAGGTTCGCATCGGCCCGCCCCGCGATCGCCTTTTCGTGCGCAAGCAGCAGCCGCGCCTCGCGGCCCAGCATCCAGCCCATCGGGCCCTTGCTGCTCTTGGCATAGGCGGCGAACTTGGCCGAATCCATGTCGACAAAGTCCATGATCACGCGCTGGCGCGGCCGCGGCGGAAGATATTGCGCCATCTGGCTCGAGAAGACGTAGATCGTGTCGATCCGGTGGCGCTCGAGGATGTTCTCCACCGCCTGGCGCAGCGCATCATTGTCGAACGCGGTGAGCGACACCGGCCGGTGCTGGACCAGCGCCTGGAACCCCGCCACCAGCTGCGACTTGGCCCGCCACACGATCGAGCGGTTGCCGGTATATTTGGTCAGCCCGCCCTTCTGCTTCAGGTCGGCCGGGTCGTCGGCAAAGGCGATCAGGTGGACGCGCTTCTTCGTCGAGAGATATTTCAGGATGTTGAAGCCGCGGATCTTGTCCCCCCGGTCGGGCGGATAGGGAACGCGGTGCGCGAGGAAGAGGATGTCGCCCATCAGCCGAGACCCTTCGCGATCAGGGGACCCGCGCGATTGGCGATCCACAGGGGCAGCTTGCTCCAGACGCGCACCTGGAGCGAATATTTCGGGTTCACCGGGCTCGCGTCGCGCGCCTTGGCGCCCTCCGCCACCCGCTCGTAATAGGTCAGCGGCTGCGGATCGAAGCCCCAGTTCTTCTTGAACGAAGCGGCGCCGGTGCCGGTCTTGGAGCGGCCGAAATCGAAGCGCCGGCAGCCGCGGGTGCGGGCATGGCGCATCAGCTCGAAATACATGCGGTCGTTGGCACGCAGCGCGCGCGCTTCCCGCGTGCCGCCTCCCCAATAGGGATACACGGTGCCGTTCCAGTAAAGGCTCAAGACACTCGACACTGCCACCCCGCCGCGGCGGACTATAAGCACGTCCGCCGAATTGCCAAATTCGCGTAAAACCTCGGAAAACAGAGTCCGGGGAAATACGGGCGTGCCGAGATTGCGGACCGACTCGGCATAGACGGCATAATGGGCCGCGATGTCGCCGGGATTACAGCCGGTCGCGACGTCGAGGTCGTTCTCCAGCGCCTTGCGCACTTCGGCGCGCTGCTTGCGCGGGATGGCCGCGAGCTGCGCGGCGTCGTCTTCGGCCAGCGCATGCACGAAGCCGAGATAGCGCGTGTCGTCCACCCGCCATTCCGGCCCGGGCAGCGGCCCGCCGCGCACTTCCACCACCGGGCATTTCCGCTGGCCGGCGAGGGTCCACGCCGCCTCGGCCAGTTGCGGGACGATGCGCGGATCGTGGGTCAGGATTCCGCCGCCCACGCCGAACCCCGCCGATGCCAGCACGTTGCCGAACAGCGGCGAGCGGATCTCGGTCAGCGGCATCACGCCGGCCAGGTCGCCCCCGGCATTCTCGGCGACCAGATAATGGCTCCGCTGCCCGCAGCCCCGCGCCACCGCGACGCTCCAGGCCGGCAAGTGGAAGGGCGTGCCCTCGGGGTGGTCGTGCACGAACGCCCCGATCCGCGCCCGCTCGATCGCGTCGCCCAGATCGGCGATGCGCAGCGCCACGGGCTTGGCCAGCAGAGGCGCGTTCACTTGCGCCGCTCCGCCTTCAGCCGCTTCGCTTCGCGGCTCGCGATCTCGTCCATCCGTCCCCATGCGTGCCCCGCGATCAGCGTCTCGAGCTTGCCCGCCATCGCGCCCAGCCGGCTATAATGGCGCAGCTTCGACTTGAACGGCGCATCCTGCACCCGCGGCTGGCCCGGGTCGATCTCCCAGGGATGGAAATAGAAGATGGCGGGGCGCGCCGCGTCGTTCGCCGCGCGCACCGCGCGATAGGTCACTTCGCCCGGCAGCAGGCGGAAGAAGCCGCCACCGGTGGTCACTTCGCGGCCCAGGAAACGCGCCAGCGTGATCGGGATCTCGACCAGCTCGGCACCCGGCACCGGCCAGAAGGCTCCACGCGGCGCATCGTGCCAGCCATAATGATCGTGCTTCACCGGCGCGACGCTGGAGGAATAGGCATAGCCCGACTCGGCCAGCACTTCATGCGCCCAGGGCGTACGGCGGTCGATCGAGAAGCTCGGCGCGCGATAGCCGGTCACCCGGGTTCCGCTCGCATCCTCCAGCGCCCTTCTGGCGGTGGCCAGGTCGGCGCGGAACTGCTCGGGGCCCATGGTGAAGACGCGCTGATGGTCCCAGCCATGGCTGGCGACTTCGTGCCCGGCCTCGGCGATGCGGCGGATCAGCGCGGGATAGCGCTCCGCCACCCAGCCGAGCGTGAAGAAAGTTGCCTTCACGCCGCCCGCCTCGAACAGCGCAAGCACCTTGTCGGTGTTCGCCTCGACCCGGTGCTCGAGCGAATCCCACGCGTCGCGCCGGATCGTGTTCTCGAAGGCACCGACCTGGAACCAGTCCTCGACATCGACCGAGAGGGCGTTGACCACCATGCGGATCAGGCCGCGTTCCCGCGGATGGCCGAAAGGTCGGGACGGCGGCCCTGTCCTTCGCCCTGCTCCACCCAGTCGACCAGCAGCCCCAGCACGCGGCGCAGCGCCTCGTCCTGGTCGCGTACCTGGCCCTCCAGTTCGGTGATGCGGCGCTGCAGCGCCGGATCGTTCGCCGGCACGGCCATTTCGGGGCGCAGCGGCACCGGATCGGCGGGGCGCGGCGGCGGCACCGGGGCGCCCATCGGCATCGGCGCGACATCGGTCAGTTCATAGGGTTCCGGCTGCGGCGCGGGCGCGGGCGCGAGCACAGGCGCGGGCGCGGGCGAAGGTGCCGGCACCGCCACCGGCGCGGGCCGATAGCCCGAGACCGGCGTGTCGTCGTTCAGGTCCGCGATCACTGCGGCCAGTTCGTGCGCGCCGAACGTCTCCATCTCCTCGACCGCGCCGAACAGCAGCACGCGGCTGGCAAGCTGGTTGATCCGGCGCGGGCTGCCGCCCGACCAGCGATGGATCGCCGCCACCGCATCGTTGGTGAAGCGCGGCTTGCCCCGCCAGCCGACGCACGAAAGGCGGTGGATCAGATAGGGCTCGACTTCATCCGCCTGCATCGGCTGGAGGTGGTGCATCGCAATCACGCGCTGGCGCAGCTGTTCGAGACGGGGATCGCTCAACGTGAGACGGAACTCGGGCTGGCCGAGCAGGAAGATCTGCAGCAGCGGATAGCCGCCGGCCTGGAAGTTGGAGAGCATGCGCAGCTCCTCCAGGCTCTCGATCGGCAGGGACTGCGCCTCGTCGACCACCACCAGCGTGCGTCGCCCGGTGCGTGCGACGGTGTGCAGCCCGCGCTCGATCGCGCCCAGCATCTCGGCCTTGTTGAGGTTCGACGAGTCGATCCCCAGCCCCTGGCAGACCAGCCGCAGCAGATCCTCGGGGCGCAGCTGGGTCGAGACGATCTTGATCACGTTCAACCGCTCGCGATCGATCTCGCCCAGCAGATGGCCCATCAGCGTGGTCTTGCCCACGCCGGGATCGCCGGTGATCACCACAAAGCCCTCGCCCTGGCTGAGGCCATAGCCGAGATAGGCCATGGCCTTGCGGTGGGTGGCCGTGTCGAACCAGAATTTCGGATCCGGGGTCAGCTGGAAGGGCCGGCCGCTCAATCCGTAATGGTCGTCGTACATGTGCTTCGTCCCGACGCTTAGAAACCGTAACGCAATCCCAGCAGCGCCTGGGCGCTGGCCGAGCTCTGGCCCTCCCGCTCGAACCCGAACACGCCCGCGGAAAGGGTCGCGCCCAGCCGCCCGAAGCGATGGGTATAGGCCGTATTCGCTCCCCAACCGTAAATCCCGTCATTCCCCGGAATGTCGCTATTGTAATAGCTGCCGAGGATGCTGCCCTGAAGGGCGCCGTTCGGGCCCACATCGGTGGAGGCGAAGAGCTGGGCGTAGATGCTGGTGTCGCTGGTGCCGTTGGTGGTGAAGGCAGTGCCGCCCGCCGGCGCGATGAAGTCGCGCCGCGCCCAGCCGCCGCCGATGCCGAAACGGGTGCCGCCGCGGCCGGCGACCGCCACCGCAGTCACGCCGCGCGCGCGATAGGCCGAGGTCGCCGCCGAGGCGAAGACCCCGTTCATGCAGCCGCCCGCCGCCGCGCCCGTGGTGCCGTAGACACAGCCCGAGAACTGGTTGCCGAACGGATCGGTGGTGCTGGCGAGCGCGGTCGGCAGCGTGGCGAGCTGGCCGTTCAGCTGCTGGCCGAAGGTCTGCACCGTGTCATAGACGCCGATCTGGATGCCGCTGCCCGGGCTCGCCTGATAGCTGAGCGAGCCGGTATAGCTCATCGAGCCGTAGCGGCGGCCGACGCGCGCCTCCAGGAAGGTGCGCCGGCTCGGCCGCCAGATCACGCCCGCGTCCCAGAACACGCCGTCCAGGTCATAGGCGATGCGGCGCGGCGAATTGGGATCGGTCTTGAAGCGCCCCGCCCCGTCGACCACCGGGTTTCCGGCGGTATCGCGCAGCGGGTCGCGCTGGGTGATCTTGATCTGCTCATAGCCGACGCCGCCTGCCACGGCGAGGCCCTGCGCCACCGGCAGCACCACGTCGCCGCGGCCATATTTGCCCTCGAAGCGCTGGTCGAGCTGGCCGGCATCCTCGCGCGTGTAGGACCCGCTGGCAGTGATGCCGACGGGCAGCACGGTGCCCGATTTCACGCCGACGCTGGCGGTTGCGACATGCACCTTGGAATCGTCGTAATTGTCGAGCCGCGGCTGACCCGGCGCCACGCCGGTCTGCCCGGGCGCCTCGACCTTGGTGTAGCCGAAGCGATAGGCGCCGTTGACGAACATCGGCCCCAGATGCGTCGCCACGTTCGGCCCGATATAGCCCGAGAAGACCTGGGCCGAATTGCTGAAATTGCCGACATTGCTGGTCTGCACGTCGCCCCGGATGTCCGAGCGGGTGCGCGTCGCGATACCGCCCGCCTCGATCGAGAAGCCCGGCGCCACCTTCGCCTTCACGGTCGCCAGACCGCTGTGCGTGTGATCGTTGTTCAGCTTGTTCTGATAATCGAACCGGTGCTCGTAGCGATAGCTAACCTGCACCTCGACGCGGCGCGACTGGACCGAGGCGTCGATCCCCGCGCCGATCGTTGAATAGGTCAGCACGTCGCCGCCGTTGAGATCGGCCGCGACCACCTGGCTCGCATCGATATACGGCGTGATGCGCGCGCGCTGCGCGCTGGCCGGCGCGGCGGCCATGACGGCGGCGAGCGCCGCGCCCGTGACGATGAGCCGCTTCACCGGCCTTCCTCCCCATATTCGTAATAGCTGCCGAACCGCCGCCCGCCCGGCTGGAACGACACGGAATTGAGCACGAGCTGGATATGCTCGCAGGCATCGAGCGTGTTCACCGCCTGGCGCAGATCGCCCTCGCTGGTCCTGTCGGCGCGCACGACGAGCATCACCTGCCCCACGTGCAGCGCCAGCACCGATGCGGGGGACGCGGCCAGCGCGGGCGGCGAATCGAAGATCACGATGCGGCGCGGATTGGCCTCGGCCAGCCCGTCGAGCAGTGCGCGGGCACGATCGCTCGCCAGCAGCTCGGTGTCGCTGATGGAGCGCGCGCCGGCCGGCAGCACCGAAAGCTGCGGCACGTCGGTGTCGATGATGCAGTCCTCGACGCTCGCCACCGATCCCGCCAGCACGTCGAGCAGGCCCGGGCCGTCCGGCAGGCCCAGGCGCGGCAGCACGTCCGGCTTGGGGAAGTCGGCATCGACCAGCAGCACCTCGACGTCCTTCTCGGTCGCCATCGAGAGCGCGAGGTTGATCGCGCAGAAGGTCTTGCCCTCGCCCGGCTGGGCCGAGCAGACCAGGATCATGCGGGCGCGGTCGGCCGCCTTGGCGGTATCCTTGGCGGCAACGGCGCGGGCGGTGAGCAGCAGCTGGCGCTTCACCATGCGGAACTCCTCGGCCAGCGGCGTGATCGCCGCGCCGGGCATCAGCATCCCGCCCTGTTCGAGCACGTCGCGGTCGAGCGACGCCGTGCGGCGTCCGGCCGGGCGTGCGGTTGCGATCTGCGGCTCGGGCTCGGCCGGGATGCCGCGCGCGAGCGCCGGCTGCACCGGTTCGGGAGCAGGCTCGGGCTCGATGATGGGTTCGGGCACCTGCTGCACCCGGGCCGGCTCGGGCGGCGGCGGCACGGGCGCCGGCTCGACCTGGGCTTCGGGCTGCGGCACCGGGGGCTGCGGCACCGGCGGCGGGGCCACCACCGCGGGTTGCGCCGCCGGAGCCATGGCGCGCTTGCGCACCGGCGGCGGGGCCGGCGTTTCCTCCGGCGCCTCGATCGGCGGGGGCGCATAATGGAACGAAGACGCCGCCCGTTCGAGCAGCGACCCCTTGAGCCGGCGGGGAGTCTGGTCGTTCATCTCAGGCTCCCATGCCGCGTTGGAGGAACTCGACGCCGATCAGCCCGACATAGGCGAAGCACAAGGCGGCCAGCCCGCCGGCGAACAGCACCAGCTTCCTGCGGCGCATCGCGGTCTGCGCCGCGGTCACCACTTCGCCGATCGCGCCGATCACCGGCATGCCGCTCGCTTTTTCGAGCTTGGCGGCGGTCGGGAAGGTCGTCGTCAGCTTCCCCAGCGCGAAGGCCGCGGCCAGGCCGGCGCCCAGGCCGGCGATCAGCACGCCGGTGAGCAGCAGCGGCCGGTTGGGCGAGCTCGGTGCGCGCGGCTGGGTGGGCGGATCGACCACGTTGAACTTGTCGGCATCGGCGACATTCTGCGCCTGGCTCGCGATCTTCATCTGCTCGCGCTGGGCGAGCAGCGTGTCATACTGGCCCTTGAGCACCTGATATTGGCGCTCGATCTCGCCCTGTTCGGCGGCCACGCCCGGCGCTTCGGCCATCTTCGCCTGGAGCAGGTTGAGGTCGCCTTCGATCTGCGCCTTGCGCTGGATCAGCGCGGCGACGGTCGCCTGCTTGTCGGCCCGCATCGATTGCAGGCCGATATAGACCGGATTGGAAGCGCCGGCCGAAGCGCCGCTCACCACCGGTTCGCGCGCCGCCGCACTCTGTGCCGCAGCGAGCTGGTTCTTCAGCGCGATCACGTCGGGATGGCTGTCGGTATAGCCCTTGGCCCGCGCGTCGGCGAGCTGGCCCTGGATCGCCGCGAGCCGCGCCCGCGCCGGGCCGGTCACCGCGCCGCCGCCGGCGCCGGCGACATTGGCCGGGGTGCTCGCCATCTGGGCGTTGACGACGTTGAGGCTCGACTGCGCCGCCGCCAGATCGGACTGGATCTGGGCGAGCTGGGTGCGCGCCGCCGAGACGCGATCGTCGATCGACCCGGTGCCGGGCAGCGAACCGAGATAGCGGTTCTGGAAGTCCGCCTTCTTCGCCTCGGCGTCCGCGAGCTGCTTCTGCCGCGCGTCGAGCTGCTGGTCCATGAAGTCGAGCGACTGGCTCGACTGGTCGCGATTGTCAGAGAGGTTCGCCTCGACGAAGATGTCGATCAGCTTCTGGGTGATCTGGCGGGCGAGCTTGCCGCTCGGCGCGGTTACGCTGATCTCGAACAGATTGTCCTGCTGCGCGGTCAGCTTGATCGCCTTCTGGAGGCCGGCCACCCGGTCCGCCACGTCGCGGTCGGTCGCCACGGTGCGGGCCAGGTCGGTGCCGCGCACCACCTTCTCCAGGTTCACCGCCGCGGTCAGCGTCTGGCGGACCCGGTCGAGATCCTTTTGCTGGTTGAGCGCCGTCGTCCCGTCGGTCGGGATGATCTGGCGCAGCTGCACGAAGATGCGCGCGCGCGATTCATAGTTGTTGGGCATCTGCGACACCACCAGCCAGCCGGCCAGGCAGATGCCCCAGGCCACCGCCAGCGCCACCCAGCGCCGCTGCCAGATCGCGTGCAGTGCGCCGCGCAGCTCGTCGTAGAGGCTCCCCACCCGCGCTACCTCAGAACATGCTCGTGGGGATGATGATCACGTCGCCCGGCTCGAGCTTGACGTTCGCCTTGATGTCGCCGTTCTTCAGCAGGTCGCCCAGGCGTACCTTGTATTCGGTCTGCTTGCCGGTCTGCCGGTCGTAGCGCACCAGCCGCGCGCGATTGCCCGCCGCGAACTCGCTGAGGCCGCCCACCGCGATCATCGCGTCGAGCAGGGTCATGTTGGCGCGATAGGGGATCGAGGCCGGCTTCTCGGTCGCGCCGACGACGCGGACCTGCTGGCTGTATGTCCCGTTGAAATTCTCGACGATCACCGAGACGATCGGATCCTTGATATACTCGCTCAGCGCGAATTTCAGGTCGTCCGCCAGCATCGCCGGAGTCTTGCCCACCGCCGGCATGTCGCTGATCAGCGGCACGGTGATGCGGCCGTCGGGGCGCACCTGCACCTTCGCCGACAGTTCGGGATTGCGCCACACGAAGATCTGGAGCTGGTCCATCGGGCCGATGACATATTCGTCGCTCGGCACTTCGCGCTGCGTCACCGCAGCCGCGGGCGGCAGCTCCGGGCGGCCGCCCCCGCCGCCGCACCCCGCCAGCAGCGCCGCCGCCGCGCCGAGAGCCAGAATTGTCCTGCCGAAACCGATGAAACGCATGCCGAGCTCCTTTCCCGGCGGGCAGACGCGCCGCCGACGTCTCGGCAGCAACCCGCACAGGATCACGCTCAGCTATGGGGGCGAGAGGTAAATATCGGGTTAGGCCTTGCGGACCGTTCGTCGCCTTATCCCGATGGGGCACGCATTCCCGGAGCGGGACCGCGCCCGCTCAGGCGCAACGCCCTCCCCGATATCGCTCCCGAAGATGAACGGTCGTCTGGTCGATGCTCGGATACACGGTAGTCGCATTGACGTTGATGCTGTCGAGCTGGCGCAGGATGTGCGCCTTGTCGGTGATCGTGATCCGGGAAATCGCCATGCCCTCCTGGCCATCCTCGGAAAGCGTCGCGTCATGCCCGTAGAGCAGGAAGGCTCCCGCCTGCGACTTGATCCGCGTGTTGGTTCGCTTCGCCTTCACGCAAACGATCGACCTGAGATCGTCGGGGACCATGCGAGGCTCGAAGAAGCCCTTTTCCGACTTGATGTGATGCAACAGCTTCCCGGCGACCTCGGTTTTGTTGAACGCCTCCATAGCGAGGTTCAAGTTCATGGCGTTCTTCTGCTCGAACGTCAGGTTGGAGATGTTGGCCAGGCAGCTCACCGTATCGGAGTCGTAATATTTCACGTCGTCCGATCGCACGCGAAAGACGATGACTTCACCGTCGACGTCGCTCGGCCCGTCCCTCCCGTGACAGGCGAAGAACAGCGCAACCAGCGGATTGCTCGAAATATCCAGGAGCCGGGTCGGCAGCCCGTAATGCTGCATGCGGACCAGGCGGTCGAAGCAATATTGATCGGCCTGGAACTCGTCATAATGGGCAATGAGCAACTCTTTGCAGAGCCGGTCCTCGTTCGGCATGAACTGCCATGCGCCATCGGCCGATTTCCGCAAGAGAGACGGCGTCAGCTCGAAGCGCGCATCGTCATGCCCGCGAAAGAAGCTTTCGGTGTCCTCGTCGCTGGACGGCTCGCCGTCGGCCTGCCCATCGCCGGACAGCTTGTACAGCAGTTGCAGGAAGGCCTCGACGCTGCCGGCGACGCCGAGCGTCTCCCGGATACGCGGCGGCGGTGCCGCGGCCCCCGGCTCGACTTGCTGCGCGACCAGTTCCGCGAGAACCGGTTTGAGGCCCGGCTTCAGTTTCGCCAACTCGGCCAAGATCGCCTGCGCATCCCCCGCCCTGACGGCCCAATGCGTGCGAAAGAGCTGATAGGCATCGGCGCCGAACAGGTCACGGGCCTGGTCGAGGTCGGCAAAGTCGACCTCGCCGAAATCGATGAGCGTCTCGAACCGGGTGGACACTTCTCTCCGCCCCGCCTCGGTTTCGTCGATCCGGCCATATTTGACGAGCATCGAGACGCCTTCGCCCCTGCCCTTGCGGATGACCTCGCTGCAGAGGAAAGTGGGCAGCTTCTCCAGGAAGGCGACGGCGCTTGCGTCCAGATCGCCAAGCCGCTCCTCGATGTCGGTGGGCGTATATTCGAACATGCGCGCCCGGTTCATCCCGATCGCCTTGATCTTCCCCTCGACATAATCGGGGTTACCGAAAGCTATGTAATTGAAGTTATCCGACATATTTACTCTGCCCAGGCGTTGCCCCGCCTAACCATGGCCGTCGGAGTCGCGGCAATGGCCGCCACGGGGAATTTTTGGACCGGAATGAACGGATGCGCCGGCGACCGCGGAACCATTTCCGCAACGGCGCGTTCCGAGGCGGGATATGTTGCACTGACGCAACAACACGCAACTCCATTTTTGCCCGCGGCAAGCTTTCCTTTGTATCAATTCCCAGTGAGTTGGTAGAGATTTTGCACACCATAAGAAAAGGTGGGCATCCCATGCGTTTCCGTTCCTCGTCGCTCCTCGCCATCGCCACCACCCTGGCGTTCGCCGTGCCGCCTGCCTTCGCGCAGGATACCGCCGAGCCGCAGGCCGATCAGGCACCGCCGCCCGAAGACACGCAGATCGTGGTCACCGGCACCCGCGCCCAGGGCCGCTCGCGGCTCGACACCGCCTCGCCGGTCGACGTGCTGAGCGGCACCGCGCTGCGCAACCAGGGCACGACCGAGCTCGGCGCCGCCCTTGCCGCCATCGCCCCCTCGATCGACTTCCCGCGCCCCTCGGCGGTGGACGGCACCGACGCGATCCGCCCCGCCACCTTGCGCGGCCTTTCGCCCGACCAGACGCTGGTCCTGATCAACGGCGTGCGCGCCAACGCCTCGGCGCTGCTCAACATCAACGGCTCGGTCGGGCGCGGCGCCGCCGCCGTCGACCTCAACACCATCCCCGCCACCGCGCTCGAGCGGATCGAAGTGCTGCGCGACGGCGCCTCGGCGCAATATGGCTCGGACGCGATCGCCGGCGTGATCAACGTCCGCCTGCGCGAGGCGCGCTCGGGCGGCGGCGCCACCGCCACCTATGGCTTCTACGCCACCGACATCGACACTGCGCGCGGCAGCCGCTCGGTCACCGGCGAACCTGCCTTCACTGCCTCGGCCTGGCAGGGCATCGGCTTCGGCGAGGACGGCTATGTCACGCTCTCGGGCGAGTATCTCAACCGCGAGGCGACCAATCGCGCCGATTTCGATCCGCGCGTCACCCCAAGCCGCGTCACCGGCCGCTTCGGCGATCCCGCGGTCGAGCAATATACCGGCTATATCAACGCCGGCACCGGCATCGGCGACAATTTCAAGCTCTATGGCTGGTTCGGCTATCAGGACCGCGACAGCCGCAGCGCCGCCTTCCCGCGCCTGCCCGCCGCCGCCGGCGCCGTCTCGGGCATCTACCCGAACGGCTTCCTGCCGATCATCAACACCAAGTCGACCAACGCAAACGGCGCGCTCGGCATCAAGGGCGACCTCGCCGGCTGGGATGTCGATCTCAACGTCGCATATGGCCGCAACAAGATCGCCTATTACACCCGCAATTCGGCGAACTATGCCTATGGCAACGCCTCGCCGACCAGCTTCTATGACGGCGCGCTGATCTACGACCAGTGGGTGGCCGGGCTCGACGTGTCGCGCAAGTTCGACGTGTTCCAGTCGCTGAACGTCGCCTTCGGCATCGAAGGGCGCCGCGAGGGCTTCAAGATCACGCCGGGCGAGCCGGCTTCCTGGAATTATCCCGCCACCGGCGCCGTGCCGGGCCAGGCGCCGGGTGCGCAGGGCTTTGGCGGCTTCTCCCCGCTCAACGCCATCGAGCGCAGCCGCAAGAACGTCTCGGGCTATCTCGATATCGAGGCCCAGATCACCGACAAGCTGCTGATCGGCCTGGCCGGCCGCGGCGAACATTATACCGATTTCGGCGACACGGCGACCGGCAAGGTCTCGCTGCGCTACGACATCGCGCCCTGGTTCGCGCTGCGCGGCACCGCCTCGACCGGCTTCCGCGCGCCGAGCCTGCAGCAGCAATATTTCACCTCGATCGCCTCGGTAGTCCAGAACGGGTCGCCGGTCCTCACCGGCACCTTCCCCTCGGTAAGCGTCGTCGGCGCCGCGCTGGGCGGCCTGCCGCTCGAGCCCGAACGCTCCACCAACCTCTCGGTCGGCACGGTGATCCGTTCGGGCGGGTTCGACCTGACGATCGATGCCTATCAGATCCGCCTGCGCAACCAGCTCGCGCTTTCGGAGAATATCCAGGCGAGCTTCAGTCCCCAGGTCGCGGCACTGCTCGCCAGCACCAATACCGGCGCCCAGGCCGCGCGCTTCTTCATCAACGGCCTGCGCTCGCGCGTCCGCGGCATCGATGCGGTGGCGCATTACCGCCTGCCCACCGGCGATGCCGGCACGTTCGACTTCACGATCGCGGGCAATCTCAACCAGACCAAGGTCGACCGCAGCAGCATTCCCACCTCGACCGGCACGATCAACCCCGCGCCGGTCCTGTTCGCCCGCAGCCGCATCCTCACGATCGAGCAGGGCACGCCGGGCCAGAAGGTGACGGGTTCGATCGACTGGTCGCTGGACAAGCTCGCGATCACCGCGCGGGCAAGCTATTATGGCGACGTCAACCAGCCGGGCACCACGCCGGCGGCGGACATCCATAGCGGCCGCCACACCATCACTGATCTAGAGCTGCGTTATCAAGCGCTTAAGGGCGCACAGTTCGCACTCGGCGTTAACAATCTGTTCGACGTGTATCCGGACTATACCATCGCTGCGAACAACAGCACCGGCGTGGTCGGCTTCCCCTATTACTCGCCCTTCGGCTTTGGCGGGCGCTACGTCTATGCGCGGCTCGGCCTGAGCTGGTGAACCACCTCCGGGGGAGCGGCCGCCCGGCCGCTCCCGCTGGCGCCGCCGCCCGCAAGCGGGCCTCGCATTGACCCCAGGCCCGGGGGGACTATTTTCCGCCCCATGCTGCACGATCTCCCCGTGGGCAGGGCCCTGCGCCGCTTCCGTATCCTGAACGGGATCAAGCAGGGTCATGTCGCCGAGCACCTGGCGGTGACCCAGGCGAGCGTGTCGCGCTGGGAAAGCGGCATGCACGAGCCGGAGACGGCCATGCGCGAGCGCATCCTGGCGATGATCGCCGCCAGTGCCGGCAACGACGCGGACGCGGCGCTGAAGCGCCTGATCGAAACGTCGAGCGCCCCGGTGCATCTCGTCTGCGATGCCACCCATCGCCTGCTCGCCGCCTCACCCGCCCGGGCGATGGCGTGGGCGGACAGCGCCGACAGCTTCCTGAACCGCTCGCTCTGGGCCTTTGCCAGCCCCGAGATCGTCGCCGCCGAAGAGGGGCTCGCCGGTCGCGGCTGGTATGATCGCCCGTTCCAGCGGCTGGAGTTCCACACCGGGCATAACGGCAGCGCGGTGATCGCCGTGCTGCCGGGCACGATGCGCTGGGAGACCGTGCCGCTCGCCGATGGCCGGGTCGGCCGCATCACCACCACGATCGCGTGCGATCCGGCATAGGGCCACGCCCCGATCGGAAGATCCCGTGATCCCTGCACAGGCGGGGATGACGGAGGATCGAATGGAGGTCAGCACCCCGGGGCCCGTATAATCTATTCGTGGCCATCGGCCGCCACCGCCCCTAGCAGGGCCGCATGCGCACGCCCTGGCCCCGAATCATCACGCTCTGGCTGGTCGGAATCCTCGCCGCGGCGCAGCTGGCCAAGATCTCCGCAATCGCGCCGATCCTGCGCGAGAGCTTCCATTTGTCGCTTCCCCAGATCGCCCTGCTCATCTCGCTCCTCGAAGTGGGCGGTGCCCTGTTCGGCTTCGTGGCCGGCCTGGGCCTTGCCCGCTTCGGCATGCGCGCGTTCCTGCTGCTCGGCGGCGCGACGCTCGCCGGCACCAGCCTGGTCGAGGCGATCGCGCCCAATCCCGCCATCCTGTTCTCCGCCCGCGCGGTGGAGGGTGTGGGCTATCTGCTGATGGTCATCGTCGCGCCCACCGCCATCGCCGCCCTCGCCACCGACCAGAGCCGCGGCCGCGCGCTCGCCCTGTGGAGCACATTCGTGCCCGTCGGCCTGGCATTGGGCAGCGCGGTCACCGCCTCGCTCGTCACGCTGGCGGGGCCGCGCGGCGTGATGCTGGTCTGGGCGGCGGCACTGGCCGCGATCACGGCGCTGCTCACGCGCTTCCCGCTCCCCGGCGCGAGCAGCCGGCGGATCAGGCTTCCCGCCCCTGCCGCCTGGATCTCCACTTTCGCCTTCGGGCTCTACACGCTGTTCGTGTGCGCGCTGCTCATGCTGCTGCCGAGTTTCCTGGTCGAGCGCAGCGGCGCCCCGATCGAGCAGGTCGGGCTGATCACCGCTCTGGCTTCGCTCGCCGCCCTGCCCGGCTCGGCCGCCGCCATGTGGATGATGCGGGGCGGGGCGCTTGGCCGGCGCCGGATGATGCTCGTCTCGACGCTTGCCCTGCTCGCCACGCTGCCGCTGGTCCTCTGGCTCTATCGGGGTGCCGGGGCGAGCCTGGTCGAAAGCGGTGTCCTCGCCGTCGGCGCCACGCTCGTCAGCGGCCTCGTTCCCCCGCTGATGTTCGCCCGCCTGCCGGCCCAGGCCGGCGCCACCACGCCCGACGATCCGCGGATCGCGGCGGCGAACGGCCTGATCACCCAGTTCGGCGCGGGCGGTGCGCTGCTCGGCCCGCCACTGGCCGGCATGGTCGTCGCCACCTGGGGCTGGCCGGCGCTCGGCATCGCGCTGATCGCGCTGGTCCTGGCGATGCTGGCCTGCCTGCTGGTCGCCGAAAGCCTCTGACGCGGTTTGACAACACCCGGCCCAGGCCCCATCCTCCCACCATGACGTTTCGCGTGCCCATGCTGCGATACCGCATTCATGCGGGACAGTCCCTGGCAGGCAACTAGCCCCGGGTTCTCCTCAGGCATGTCCCGGAGATCCGGGGCCAAGCAGCGCGCCGTTCGGCGCCCCGGCGGCATCGCCGCCTTTGCCTGGGAGTTCCAAAGGATGAGCAAGACCCGCAAGGCGGCCAGCCGGCCGCCGATCGACATGATCGATTCCGAAGCCGAACGGCTCGCCGGCCTGGCGCTCAGCGTCGAGCGCCGCTTCCCCGCGGTCAGCGCGCTGCTGCTCCGCGAGACCGAACGCGCAAGGCTGCACAGCGCGGCCGCCATCTCGCCCGACACGGTGACGATGGGCTCCACGGTGGAGTTCGTCGACGACAGCAACGGCACGCGGCGCACCGTCACGCTCGTCTATCCGCCCGACGCGGATATCTCCCGGGGACGAATCTCGATCCTCACGCCCGTCGGCGCGGCGCTGATCGGGTTGCGGACGGGCCAGTCGATCCTGTGGCCCGATCGCCACCTCACCGTGCTGCAGGTGCGCCGGGCCGGACCGGGCTGACCCCGGCTCAAACCAGCAATTCGGCCGCCGGCGGATGCCCCAGGAACGCGCTGGGGCTCGCGCTGGCGCCATAGGCCCCGGAGGCGAATACCGCGATCCTGTCCCCCACCTCGGCGCGGGGCAGCGCCACGCGGTCGGCCAGCCGGTCCAGCGGCGTGCAGAGCGGGCCGACGATCGTCACCACTTCCTCCGCCGGATCCTGCATCCGGTGCGCCACCGCCACGGGATAGTTGCGGCGCACCACCGTGCCGAAATTGCCGGTGGCGGCGAGGTGATGGTTCAGGCCGCCCTCGACCACCAGGAAAGTCTCCCCCTGGCTCTCCTTCCGGTCGATCACGCGGGCGAGGTACACGCCCGCCTCGCCCACCAGCCAGCGGCCGAGCTCCACGGCATATTCGGTATCCAGCCCCTGGATCGCCGCGCCCAGCGCCGTGCCCACCGCCGCCACATCGAGCGGCGCGTCGCCGGGGAAATAGGGGATGCCGAAGCCGCCTCCCAGGTTCACCAGCGGCGGCCGCGCGCCGGCCTCGTCCGCCAGCCGCGCGGCGAGCGCCACCGTGGCCGCCTGGGTCTCGATCACCGAGGCGGCGTCCAGCGCCTGCGATCCGGCGAAGATGTGGAAACCGCGCCACTCCGCGCCGGCTTCGATCACGCGCCGCACCAGCGCCGCCGCCCGGCGCGCATCGACGCCGAAGGGCGAGGCGCGCCCGCCCATCTTCATCCCCGATCCGCGCAGCTCGAAATCCGGGTTCACCCGCACCGCGAGCCGCGGCGTCACGCCCAGCCGGCCCGCGATCGCGAACGCGCGCTCGGCCTCGGCCTCCGATTCGAGATTCAGCGTCACGCCCGCGCCCAGCGCCGCTGCCAGCTCGGCATCGCGCTTGCCGGGGCCCGCGAAGCTGATGTCCGCCGCCGCCATGACGTCACGCGCCCGGGCCAGCTCGCCCGCCGAGGCCACGTCCATCCCGTCCACCAGCGGCGCGATGCGTTCGAGCAGCGGCGGGAACGGATTGGCCTTGATGGCATAATGGACGCCGATATTGGCCGGCAGCGCCGCGCGCAGGCGGGCGATACGCGCCGCCACCACCGTGAAGTCGTAGACATAGGCTGGCGTCTCGACGTCCGGCCATGGAAGTGCGCGCAATGCCGCAAATTCGGGCGGGATCGGGCCATGCGGTTTCGCGGTAACGGTCATTTGTCCCCCAAGCTCGCCCTGAGCGCCGTCCGGTCCAGCTTGCCATTGGCGTTGCGCGGGAGTTCCGGGCGCCAGTCGTAGCGCGCCGGCTGCATGAAGCTCGGCAGTTCGCGCCGCAGCCGCTCGCGCAGCGCGGTCTCGCGGCTGCCGTCGCCGCGCGCAATCACCAAGATCGCCTGGCCCAGCCTTTCGTCCGCCACGCCGAACGCCGCCGCTTCGCCGGTCTCGCCGCCCGAGAGCACGGCTTCCTCGATCTCGGTGGGGCTGATCCGGTTGCCCGCCGATTTGATCATCTCGTCGTCGCGGCCGACGAAGCGGAGCAGCCCGTCATCGCCCAGCCGCACGGTGTCGCCCGACCACACCGCCATGCCGCCGCTCTCGGCAAAGGCCGGCGCGGGACGGAAGCGCTGCGCCGTACGCTCGGGGTCGCGCCAATAGCCCTGGGCGACCAGCGGGCCCGCATGGACCAGTTCGCCCAGCGAGGCGCGCGCACCGTCCGGACCGACCACGACGATCTCGGCAAACGGAATGGCCGTTCCGATCGAATCGGGATGCGCATCGACCAGTGCAGGATGGAGATAGGTCGATCGGAACGCCTCGGTCAGCCCGTACATCGGATAGAGGTCGGCATTGGGGAAACGCGCCCGCAGGTCACGTACCATCCTGGGAGTAAGCGCGCCCCCCGAATTGGTTAGCCGACGAAGCTTCGATGCTATCTCAACTGGCCACTCCGCCTCGAGCAGCTGCACCCATAGCGGCGGGACCCCGGCCAGGCTGGTGATGCCAAAACGTTCGACTGCCTTTATGACGTCGCGCGCGGTCAGATAGTCGAGCGGCACCACCCGGGCGCCCGCGGCCCATGTGGAAAGGAGCTGGTTCTGCCCATAATCGAAGCTGAGCGGCAGCACGCCGAGCACGCGATCTTCAGATTTCATCTCAAGATAATGGGCTACGCTTATGGCTCCCAGCCATAAATTGGCATGACTCAGCATCACGCCCTTCGGCCTGCCGGTCGATCCCGAGGTATAGAGGATCGCCGCGAGCGCATCGGTGTCCGCTTCGGAGGGCGGAAGCGTCCGCTCCGAGGCGAGCGCGCCCTCGTCCACCACCCGGCAGTCGGCACCGACATCGCCAGCTTCGAGGGCAGCAAGACGCGCCTGTTGGGAAACCAGCGCCCGCGCGCCCGAATCGGCCAGGATATGCGCCAGCTGGGCCCGTTTGAGCACCGGGTTCACGGGCACGTGCACCAGCCCCGCCCGCGCTGCCGCCAGCGGCATCAGGCAGGCGGTCCGCGTCTTGGGCAGCCAGCTGGCCACCCGGTCGCCGGGCTCCAGGCCCAGCGCCCGCAGGGCATGGGCCATGCCGCCCACTGCCGCCTCCAGCTGGGCATAGGTGAGCGTGCCCGCCTTGTCCTCCAGCGCCACGGCCTGGGGCTTCCCGCGCGACGGCAGGGCATCGAGGGGCCGGGGAACGGGGTCGAGCGCTATCACCCGCACACCCTTATACTTGGCAGCGCCCGCGCCAACCCTTACGGGAGCGAAAAACCGGCAGGGGAAGTGCATTGCAGCCCGATGGGTCGCTCCAAGTCGAAGATACCGTCCGCGGCGTGCTCCGCGACGTGCTGGGCCTGAGCGCGGAGCGCGTGGCCGATTTCCGTGCGGACACGCCGCTTTTCGGCGCGCTGCCCGAGCTCGATTCGCTCGCCGTGGCGGGCGTCCTCACCGAGCTGGAGGACCGGCTCGGTATCCTGATCGAGGATGACGAGGTGGATGGCGAGATGCTCGAGAGCTTCGGCGCCCTCACGCGCTTCGCGGCGGCCAAGGCGCTCCGGTGATCGATCACTATGACTGGGCCGGCGGGCGGGAGGCGATGCTGCGCTTCGGCCCCGCCACCGGCCCGGTCGTGGTCGCCGCGCTCCCGCTGTTCGAGGAAGCCAACCGCACCCGCGCCTTCGTGGTAACGATCCTGCGCCTGCTCGCCGCGCGCGGCATCGCCGGCGCCCTGCCCGATCTGCCGGGCCAGGGCGAGAGCCTGATGCCCACGCACAAGACCTCCATCCTCAAGATGCAGGACGCGTTCGGCTTCGCATGCGACAAGTTCGATCGCGAGGGGCGCAACTGCTATGCCATCGGGCTGCGCAGCGGCGCCTTGCTCGATGCGCTGGCCCTTGCTGCCGGGCGTTGGCATTTGGCACCACAGGACGGGCCGCAGCTTTTCCGCGAGCTCACGCGGATCAAGCAGGTCGAGCTGGGCGGCAGGCCGCTCGGTGACTCCTGGTATTTCGACAATACCCTGCCCGAGGAGGCGGGGGATCCGCCCGTCGAGATTGCCGGCACGCCGATCTCGACCGACCTGCTGACGGATCTGCAGGTGAAGACGCCCTTCGACGAGCCCGGCATTCCACGCCGCGTGGTGCGCCTCGATACCGACCCCAATCCGGCCGACCGCAAGGTGGATGCCGCCCCGCTCTGGCGCCGCGCCGAGCCCGGCAACGATCCCGCGCTGGCCGCCCTGCTCGCCGACGATATCGCCACCTGGATCCGCACATGCGAAAGCTGATCGCGTTCCCCTGCGCCGGCGAGACTCTGGTCGGCACGCTCGACGATGCCGCCGGGACTACCGGGCTGCTCATCGTTTCCGGCGGCAATGAGATTCGCATCGGCGCGCATCGCGGCATGGCGCTGCTGGCCGAGCGTGTCGCCCGGGCCGACTATCCGGTCCTGCGCTTCGATCGCCGCGGCATCGGCGATTCCACCGGCGAGAATCGCGGGTTCGAGTCGAGCGACGAAGACATCGCCGCCGCCGCCGCCGCCTTTCGCGAGACCGGCGTCGAGCGGATCGTCGCCTATGGCAATTGCGACGCCGCGACTGCCCTCGCCTTCTTCCACGCCCAGGCAGGCATCGATGCCCTGATCCTCGCCAACCCCTGGGCCGTCGAGCCAAGCGACGAGATGCCGCCGGCCGCCGCGATCCGCTCGCACTATGCCGCCAAGCTGCGCGACCCCCGGGAATGGCTTCGCGCCGCCCGGGGCGGGGTAGATATCGCCAAGCTGGCCAGGGGCCTCGCCAAGATCTCGAAGCGCCCGCCGCGGCCCGCGGCCTCGCTCGCCAGTCGCCTCGCCGCCGCGCTGCCCGAGGCGCAGGTGCCGGTGACGATCCTGCTGGCGAAGGGCGACAATACCGCGATCGCCTTTGCCGATGCCTTCAAGGATCCGGCATTCGATGCGGCACGGGGCAAGGTGACGATCGAGCAGCTGGACAGCGCCAGCCACAGCTTCGCGAGCGCGGCCGACAAGCACTGGCTGCTGGAGAAGGTGCTGAAGGCGCTCTGATTCCCCTCCCATCCAGGGAGGGGAACGGGAACTCACTCCGCCGCGTGCTGCACCACCGTCTCGAAGTCCGCCTCGGCCAGGAAGCGCTCCGCGTCGAGCGCCGCCATGCAGCCGGTCCCTGCGGCGGTCACCGCCTGGCGATAATGCTTGTCCATCACGTCGCCACAGGCGAACACGCCGGGCACGCTGGTCTTGGTGGTGCCGGTCTCGACCCGGATATAGCCATCGTCGTCGAGGTCGATATGGCCGCGGAACAGCTCCGTCGCCGGATGATGGCCGATCGCGACGAAGCCGCCATCGACTTCGATCTGCGACAGCTCGCCGGTCTCCATGTCCTTCAGCTCGATCCCCACCAGCCCTTCGGGCTGGCCGCCTGCGATGAAGCGCTCGACCTTCTTGTTCCACAGCACGCTGATCCGCTCGTTGGCGAACAGGCGCTGCTGCAGGATCTTCTCGGCGCGGAACGAATCGCGACGGTGGATCACCGTCACGTCATGGCTGTGATTGGTGAGGTAGAGCGCCTCCTCCACCGCGGTGTTGCCGCCGCCGATCACCGCCACCTTCTTGCCGCGGAAGAAGAAGCCGTCGCAGGTCGCGCAGGCGCTCACGCCCTTGCCCTGGAGCAGCCGCTCCGAATCGAGGCCCAGCCATTTGGCCTGGGCGCCGGTGGCGATCACCAGCACATCGCCCAGATAGACGGTGCCGCTGTCGCCCACCATGCGGAACGGCCGCTGCGAGACATCGACCTCGACGATCGTGTCCCACATCATCTGCGCGCCGACATGCTCGGCCTGGGCCTGCATCTCCTGCATCAGCCAGGGCCCCTGGATCACGTCGCGGAAGCCGGGATAATTCTCGACATCGGTGGTGGTCATCAGCTGGCCGCCCGGCTGGATGCCCTGCACCACGATCGGCGACAGGCCGGCGCGCGCGCCATAGATGGCGGCGGTCAGGCCGGCGGGGCCGGAGCCGAGGATCAGCATGCGAGTCGAATGGGTGGCGGTCATCATGGTTTCCGAAATGGCTGAGCCCCGCATCTAGGGGCTCGGCGAGGGTCGAGGCAACATGGGTAGTGTCGCACCGTCCGCAATGGCTGTGGACAACAGCTTTGGCTCGGCGGCCCAAAGCCCGGCTAGTACCGGGCGACCGCGGGAGACGCGCCTCCCGGCGCGCCTGGCCTAGCTTCCGGCGACGCGATCCGGGTGCGCCGCCCTCCAGGCGTCGACGCGTTCCGCCGCGTTGCGCCGGATCGCCGCGTAGAAGATGCCATAGTCGCCAAGGTGATAGCTGCCGAAGAGTACGCTCAGGACATCCTGGAAGCCGCGCGGCGCGGACCATGGGATATCGACGTCGAGCAGCCCAGCCGCGCACGCCGCGCCGGTGAGATGCGGCGTCAGTGCCGCCAGGGTCCTCCCCGGCGCGCCGGCCCGCTCCGTGGGGAAAGGCAGGCTGCCGGGATTGGCGACAGCCGGGGCCGCGCCTTCGCGGCGCCAGGTCAATGGATTGACGCAGATCGCCGGCGGCTGGCCCTTGTCCTTCTCGCGGCCGCGCCACCAATAGGTCTGGTCGCGCACCAGGCGAAACGCGCCGGTCCGGCCCTTCTGGCTGGTGTTCCAGGACAGGATGCAGCCGGTCTGGCGGGCATCGTCGCAGACCGGCAGGCCGATCGCTCCGAAATCCGACGGCGCATAGGCCCCGATCACATAGGCAGCGACCAGCCGGGCCTGGAGCGGCGTGCCCAGTATTTCCGCCTGAAGGAGCCGCACCGCGTGCATCGCGCCCTGGCTGTGCGCGGCGATCAGGAACGGCCGCCCGTGATTCTCATGTGCGATGAAATGGCGAAAGGCCCGCGCGACATCGGCATAGGCGAGCGCCACCGCCGGGCGGCTCTTCTCCAGCGCACGCAGCGAGGCCTGGCGATAATGCGGGGCGAAGATGCGGCAGCAGCCGTTGAACGCACTGGCCTGGCCGAGGAGGACGGCGGGGTCGAATTCGGACGGCACGGTATAGGCGACGTTCCAGACATCGCTCTGCTGATAGGTCGTCGGGTGGATGAAGAAGACATCGGCCGGCGCCGCGCCCTCCTCCACCGCGGCCATCCCCGGCGGCGTCGAGCGCTCCAGCCCGTTGCGGCCCGGAAACGCCAGCCAGGCATCGGCCTTGGCATAATCGGGTTCGGGCGGCACCTGCGCGGCATCGAAGGGCCGCGACGGCGATCCGAAGGTCGCGATGACGGTGGCGACCGGACCCAGGCGCAGCAGCCCCAGCAGAACGATCGCCCCGCACCCGGCCAGCGCGAGCAGCGCCGCCCGCTTCAAGAGCAGCCTCCGACGCACCTAGAATTGCCGGCGCACGCTCATGCCGATCGTCCTGGGCCGCAGGGTGATGGCCGCCTCGATCCCGCTCACGACATTATGGTCGAGCAGCGGCGCCTTATCGAGCAGGTTGTTGACGAACAGATCGACCTGCCATGCGCCGGTATCGATCAGCAGGCCGAGATTGACGAGGTCATAGGCCCTTTGCCGCCGGGTGAAGTTGTTGGCCGCGACCGGGCCGGCCGGCGTGTTGACCATGAAGCTGTCCTCGAACCCCCGCAGGCTCGAACTGCGATACTGATAGTCGGCCCGCGCCGTCGCACTGACGCCGCCGCCAAGCGCGACGCGATAAGCCATGTTGGCATTGGCGATCCATTTCGGCGTATCGAGGACCGGCTGGCCCACCTTGGCCGAAACCCCGGGCGCGCTCCTGGATATCTTGGCGTCGGTATAGCTCGCGGCGGCGCCGAGCGTCAGGCCGCCCGTCGCGAACTGGGCCGCCAGCTCCGCTCCCTTGATCTCCGCGCCGCCGACATTGCCGCTGAACGAGAATCCGCATCCCGGCAGGAAGACGTTCTGCTGGATATTCTTCCAGTCGGTATAGAAGGCGGCGCCGTTCAGGGTCAGGCGGCGGCCGAGGAACTGGTTCTTGCTGCCGACTTCATAGGTCCATAGCGAGTCCGAACGAAAGCTGACCGGCACCGCGGACAGGCCGAGATTGGCCAGATCGGCCTGGCACTGGCCCGGCGCCACCGCGAACGGGTTGCCGCCGCCGGGGCGGAAGCCCTTGGCCGCGCTCGCATAGATCAGATTGTCGCGGCTGGCGCGATAGGCGAGCCCGAATTTCGGATTGACGCCGCTTTCGCGCGTGCTGGCCGCCCCATGGGTATCCCCGCCGTTCAGCACGCCGTCGCCGCGGGTGTCGATCGTCTGCCTGAGGTTGAAATAGCGCAACGCGGCGGTGGCATCCAGGCCGGGCAGGATCTCGAAGGTGAGATCGGCAAAGGCCGCGAACTGAGTCAGCTTGCTGACGGTATTGCCGTGATAGACCTTGTCGGTGCCGGTCCCGAGCAGCGCGCCCACTCCGATCGAATTGACGGTCTGGTCGAGTTCGTCGCGCTGCCGCGCATAATAGAGGCCGGCGGTCCAGCGCAGTCGCGCCGCGGGATTGGCCGACGCCGCCCGCAGCTCCTGGCTGAACGTCCTGGTGCTGCTGTTCGACGCGTTGGGCGAGTTGACGCCGTACAGCGCGGGAACCAGCGTCGCGATGTAGAAGGAATAGTCCCGGTCGAAGCGGACCGACCGATCGACATAGGCGGTGAGCGAAGTGATATCGACCTCGCCCAGATGCTTGACCATGTTCAGCGAATAGACGCCGAGATCGTCGTCGGTCGGCTGCGCGAGGCGGAACGAGCTCTGCAGATCGGGAAGATTGGTCCAGAAGACGCCGCTATTCTTCTGCCGATAGGCCTGGCGGAACAATGCCGGCGTGATGTCCAGCGACGGATCGGGTTGCCAGAGCAGCGCCGCCTTCACGGCCAGCACATGGTCGGAATTCTGGTTCCTGTCGGCCAGCATGCTCAGCGAGGGACGCACGAGCGGCGTCAGCGCGGCGGGCGGCGCCGTCGTGCTGGTCCGCACATCGACGGCGGCTCCGTTCGCCACATTGTCGATAAAGCCGGCATTGTCGCGATACAGGGCCCCGGTGCGCAGCACGAGCTTGTCGGACAGCGGCAGATTGAGCACCGCCTCGCCCTGATAGGAGATGCCGCCATGCGCGGTGCTCGAAATGCCCGCCGCGGTATCCAGCGTGGTGTTGCCCGGTTCCGGCGCGCGGCTGACATATTTGATCGCGCCCCCCATTGCGCTGCCGCCATAGAGCGTCCCCTGCGGCCCCTTGAGGATCTCCACCCGGCCGAAATCGAAGAACACGGGGTCGGCCGCGCCGCTGAAGGCATTGGTCGCCCCGAGCAGCGATATGTCGTCGAGATAGATGCCGACGGTGGGGCTTGGCGAAGTCGTGCTGACGCCGCGGATGCTGTACCGGCTCTGGCCCAGCTCGGCGCCCGAGAAGGACACGCCGGGCACCTTGCGCAGGACGTCCTTGAAGTCGCGGGCATTGCCCTGGCGCAGTTCCGCCGCCGAAACGGCGTTCACGGAGAGCGGCGCATCCTGCAGGCGCTCGTTGCGCTTCCTGGCGGTGACCACGATCTCGTCGGGCGACGCGGCCCCCTCTTCCTGGGGCCTGGATTGCTCCGGCAGGTGCGCCTGCGCTCGCGCCGATGCCAAGGGAATGGCGCTGCCGATCGTCGCGAGCGCTAGTGCCGTCCAGGCAGTGCCGTGGAGATGATGTCGCATTATGTCCTACCCTCCCTCCCAACCGGGCGTCCCCTGCCCTGCGCGCCGCGCCTTGTTGGGGGTCGCGTCGCCTCTATGGGAAATCAACCCGATCACTCTTCACCCCTTTTGACGAGACGTTGTTATGCGCGGACCCGGATCGCTTATGGCGCGCGCAGAAAATCGACCGGGAGCAACGCGCCCCATGCGCGATCGGTCCGATTTGGCAGGAACCGGCTTCCGTGCGAAGCTGAGCATTGGCATGCCGCCAATCGAGGCAAGACCATGGCGACCGCAGAGCTGCAAGGAGCACAACCGCCGGGAAAGGTTCCGCACTATGTAAATGGGCGCTTCGAACAATTCCTCCGCGACGACGAGATCAGTGGCGTGGTGATCGACGGCCGTTCCCGCGGCCGGATCGACGAGCAGCTGGTCGGCGACGGCCGGCTGACGTTCAAGGTGCAGCTGACCGGCGCGGGACAATATCAGTTCAACGACGCGCCGGCCTCGGAGATCGCCGGGGAGTGCCTGGTGATCGCGCACCAGCCCCTGGGCGTCGTCAAGCGGCAGATCATTCTCGACGATACCGAGGAACGCTCGGTGACTCTGTTCCTTCCCCGCCTGGACAATGGCCGGATCGCGGGCTTCGACGACGAAGCGCGGGAAGTCCGGGCCGCCAGTGCGTTCCTGGCCCAGCGCCTGCTGTTCCGGCGCTATCAGCTGCCGCGCGCCGCCGCGCTCTGTGCCGCCGAGATTCTCGACGCCCGCCGCTCGCCCTGGACGCAGGAACGGTTCAAGCGCGCCAAGATCGACGAATTGACCTGCCTGCTGCTCGATTTCTTCATCAGCCAGTTCAACCATCCCGACAATCACGGCCTCACCGAGCGTGAAGTCCGCCGCGTGCAGCAGGTTCGCGCGATCATCGCCGAGCATCTCGACCGGCCGCTCGGCGTCGCGGAACTGGCCAGGGCGGTCGGCACCAACCGGACCCGGCTGAACACCGCGTTCCGCGCCTATTATGGCGAGACTATCGGCCAGGCGCTGCAGAAGGAACGAATGGAAAGCGCCCGCTTCCTGCTGGGCGAGGATACGCTGTCGATCAGCGAGATCGCGGAGCGATGCGGCTATGGCCATCTCAGCAACTTCTCGCTCGCCTACAAGGCCTATTTCGGAATGAGCCCGTCGGTCGCGCGCGGCAGTACGGCATGAAGACAGTACGGCATGAAGGCAGTGCCGCATAAATAGTGCGCCCGGCATAATCCATCCGCCGCCGCCATAAGCATGCCGCCGCCATTCGGGCCTAGGGTCGCATCGTGCCTTCCCACAGGCGGAGGTTCGACGATTGGAGCCATCATGAACCCGGCCATGCTTCTGGATCGAGAGATCGCCCCGCTCGTGGCCGAGATGACGGCCTGGCGGCGGCACTTTCACCAGCATCCGGAGCTGGGCTTCGAAGAAGTGGAAACCGCAGCCTTCGTCGCCGACCGGCTGCGCGCCTGGGGCATCGAAACCCATGTCGGGCTGGGCGGCACCGGCGTGGTGGGCGTGATCCGGGGCGAGGAGCCCGCTCCGGGCGCCGCCGCGCCGAGCATCGGGCTGCGCGCCGATATGGATGCGCTGCCGATCGAGGAGCGGGGCCAGGCGCCGCATCGCTCGGCCCGGCCCGGGCTGATGCATGCCTGCGGGCATGACGGCCACACCGCCATGCTGCTCGGAGCGGCGCGGATACTGGCCGGGCGGCGCGATTTCGCCGGAACGGTCAATCTGATCTTCCAGCCGGCGGAAGAGGGCCTGGGCGGCGCACGGGCGATGATCGACGCGGGCCTGTTCGAGCGTTTTCCCTGCGACGCGGTGTTCGCGCTGCACAATGCGCCACCGCTGCCGCTCGGCACGGCGGCAGTGCATGCGGGGCCGGCCTGCGCCGGCGCCGCACGCTTCCAGGTGGAGGTGCGCGGACGGGGCGGCCATGCGGCGACGCCGCATCTCACGGCCAGCCCGATATCGGCCGCGGCGGCGCTCGTGCCGCTGATCGAGGCGATACCGGCGCGCCGGATCCAGGCAAGCGGCATGGCGGTGGTCACCATCGGCTCGATCAATGGCGGCGACGCGTTCAACGTCGTCCCCGATGCCGTGACCCTCACCGGAACCGCGCGCGCGTTCGACGGAGCGACGATGCAGGCGCTGGAGGCGGAGATTCGCCGCTGCTGCTCGGGCGTGGACCGGGCGCACGACGTGACCTGCGACATGCGCTTCGAGATATTGTTCCCGCCGACCGTCAACCATGCCGGCGAGGCCGGGATCGCCGCGGCAGCGCTGAGCGAGATGCTGGGCCATGCCGCAGTGATCCGCGATATGCCGCCGGTCACCGGCTCGGAGGATTTCGCCTATATGCTGGAGCGCCTGCCCGGCGCCTATGTGCTGCTCGGCACCGGCGGTACCAAGGACACGCCGATGCTCCACAGCCCGGACTATGACTTCGAGGATCGGCTGCTGCCGATCGGCGCCAGCTTCTTCCTCAAGCTGGTCGACCTCAAGCTCCGCACGCGCCGCGAACCGGCATGACCGAGGCCGCGGGGGAGCATTTCGACTATGTCGTGGTCGGCGCCGGCGCGAGCGGTTGCGCCGTGGCCGGGCGGCTGGCGAGCCTGCCGGGAACCAGGATCGCGGTGCTGGAGGCGGGGCGCGCCGGCCGGCTGCGGATCGAAGCGATCCCCGCCGCGACGATCCATACCAACGGCCACCCCTTCTACGACTGGAAGCTGGTTTCCCAGCCGGATCCAAGCCGCCTCGACCGGGCCGAGGATTGGCCCCGGGGGCTCGGCCCGGGCGGCAGCACGCGGATCAACGGGATGATCTTCGTCCGCGGCGCGCCCGAGGATTTCGATGCCTGGCGCGATCTCGGCGCGCCAGGCTGGGGCTATCGCGACCTGCTGCCCTATTTCCGGCGCATCGAAACCGTTGGCGATGCCGAATCCCAGGTTCGCGGCGCCACGGGGCCGCTGCACGTGTCTCCCCTGCCCTATGTCCATGCGTTGACGCCGCGCTTCATCGAAGCGGCCGGCGAAGCGGGCCTGCCGTTCAATCCCGACACCAATGGCGTGCGGCAGGACGGCATCGGCCATGTGCAGAGCTCGGCCAGGAAGGGCCGCCGCCACGACAGCTACACGGCCTTTCTGAAGCCCGCGATTTCCAGCGGCGCCGCCAGGATGCTGGAAGGGGCGCGGGCGCGGCGGGTGATCTTCGAGAATGGCCGGGCGATCGGCGTGGAGTTCGAACAGGGCGGCATGGTCCGCACTGTCTTCGCGCGCAGGGCGGTCATTCTGTCCGGTGGCGCGATCCATACGCCGCAACTGCTGATGCTGTCGGGAATCGGCCCGGCCGCCCGGCTGCGCGCGCTCGGCATTCCCGTGCTTGTCGACGCGCGCCAGGTCGGCGGCAACCTGATGGAGCATGCCGGCATCTGGATGGGGCTCAGGGTATCGGTCCCCACCCTCAACCAGCAGGCCAATCTGGCTGGAATGGCACGCGCGCTGCTGCTCTGGCTGGCGGGAAAGGGCCCTGCCGCCGCACCGACGGCCCAGGCGGTCGGCTTCGCGCGAACCCTGGCCGGGCTGTCGTCGCCGGACATCCAGATCCACTTCACGCCGTTCGGCCGCGACGCCGAACGCAAGCTGGCGCCGTTTCCGATGGTCAGCGTCGTCGCCAGCGTGAACCATCCGCTAAGCAAGGGCCGGATCGACCTGGCGAGCAGCGACCCTACCGCCGCACCGCTGATCTTTCCCCGGTTGCTCGACGCGCCCGAGGATGTCGCGACCCTGCGTCGCGGCGTGGCGCTGTGCAGCCGGATCGTCGATGCGCCGGCATTCCGCGACTATGTCGAGGAACGGATCGGCTGGCCCGACCTGAATGCCGACGATGCCGAGGCCGAGCGCCAGATCCGCGGCCTCGCGACACCGCTCTATCACCCGGTCGGCACCTGCCGGATGGGATCGGATGCCGGCTCGGTGGTCGATCCGGCGCTCAGGGTCCGCGGCGTCGAGGGGCTCTTCGTCGCCGATGCCTCCATCATGCCCCGCCATATCAGCGGGAACACCCAGGCCGCCGCCATGATGATCGGCGACAAGGCCGCAGACCTGATCGGAACGTCTTTATGAATTCTCCGGCCGCCCGGAATATCCCGGCATGGGATACGCCCCTGCCGAAAGCGCTGGGTCACGCCTGGATCCGGGGCGAGGCCCGGGCATTTGGCGGGAATCCGATCGTCAGCGTCGATCCGACGACCGGCGCGGTGTCCGGAGACTTCAGCGATGGCGGCGCGCCCGCGGTCGAAGCGGCGGTGGTCGCGGCGCGCGCGGCCTTGCGGGGGGATTGGGGCAGGATCGACGGCGCCGAGCGCGCCGCGCTGCTGCTGGCCTGGGCCGCGCGCATTGCCCAGGAAGTCGAGCAGCTCGCCTGGCTGGAAACGCTGGAAGTCGGCCGTCCGGTGGCCGATGCCAGGGCCTTGATCGCACAGGGACCGCTGCTGATCGGCCATTATGCCAGCATGATCCCCGCACTCGAGGAGATCGCCGAGGGCGCGATCCGGCGACCGCGCGGAGTGATCGGGGCGATCACCCCGTGGAATTTCCCCACCGCCAATGTGCTGATCCGCGCGATCCCCATCCTGGCGGCCGGCAATACGCTCGTCCTCAAGCCGTCGGAACTGTCGCCGCGGTCCGCCGTCCTGCTCGCCCAGCTGGCAAGCGCAGCGGGCCTGCCGCCCGGCGTATTCAACGTGGTGCCGGGGGCCGGACACACGACCGGCGCGACGCTCGCGGCGCATCCCGGCGTCGACATGATCGCCTTTACCGGTTCGACATCGACGGGCCAGGCGATCATCCGGGCCTCGGCATCGCGGTCGCTCAAGCCGCTGACGATGGAATGCGGCGGCAAGTCGCCCCAGCTGGTGTTGCCCGACATGATCGACCGGCCCGAGATCTGGCCGGGCGTCTTTGCCGCCGCCTTCTGGAACACCGGCCAATGGTGTTCGGCGCGGACCCGGCTGCTGGTGCCCAGGGGCGGCCTGGACGCCGCGGTGGAAGGGCTGCGCGCCGCGGCTGCCGACTGGCCGGTGGGCGACCCGCGCGATCCGGCGACGCGGCTGGGGCCGCTCGCCAGCCGCAAGCAATATGACACCGTCCAGGGCTTTCGGGAGATTGCGCGCCGCACGGCCCGGGTGGTGCCGCTGTCGACCGTGCCCGAGGGCCTGCCGGCGAACGGCTTCCATGCCGCGCCCGAACTGGTGCTGGGCCCGCCACAGGATGGCGCGCTGGTCCAGCAGGAGATATTCGGCCCGCTGCTTACGCTGCAGGAATATGCCGATCTGGACGAAGCGATCGGGCTTGCGGACGATGGCCCCTATGGCCTTGCGGCGACCATCTGGGGCGCGGATCGGGACGCGGCCGCGCGGATATCCGCCGGTCTGCGGGTCGGATCGGTGGACGTGATCGCGACGGCCGGGGCACGGCCGGGCGTGGCGCTGGGCACTCCGTTCGAGCCGCGCAAGCAATCCGGTTTCGGAGTCGAGGGCGGGCTCGCCGGTCTCGCCGCCTTCACCACGCCCCAGGCGATCGCGCATGCAGTCTGACATGTCCAGGGAATCGCGGACCAGCCTGGCCGCATTGATCGTCATCGGCACCGGCGCGATGACCAGCGCCACGCTGAGCCCGGTGATGCTGGGCCTCTATATCGACGAACTTCGCCTCACTGCCTCGCAGGCGAGCCTGGCGCTGGCCGCGGAGAACGGCGCCTATGCGCTGGGGCTGCTGCTCTTCTACCTCGTCCTGCACCGGGCGCGGCGCCCGATGCTCGCCGCGATCGGGCTCGCGGTCATGATCGTCACCAGCCTGTTGACCGCCAGGGCGGGCGGCTTCGTGCCGTTGCTGGCGATCCGCGCTGCCTTTGGCCTGGCGATGGGCTTCACTGCATCGACGGTGTTCGCCGCCTATGCCGGGCGTGCCGATCCGCAGCGGGTCTGGGCGATAGCCACCTTCGTCAACCTGGCCTATGCCGCCCTGCTCCTCGCCCTGTCGGGATGGATCGCCCAGACCTTCGGCCTGACGGGCATCGTCGCGATCCTGGCGGTCGTCGCGGCGATCGGCCTCGCCTGCACGCGGTTGATCCCGCCACCGCCCCGCCCGGCGCAAGAGGCGCATGCCGGCCCCATCGCGCGCGGCCTGACCATCAACGTTCCGGCCAGTTGCGGCGCGCTGGCGCTGCTCTGCCTCTATGCCGGCCATACCACCTTATGGTCGTTCCAGGAGCGGATGGGGCTGACGATCGGTCTCGATCGCAGCCAGGTGGGCGTGCTGCTTGGCATTTCGGTGCTCGGCGCGATCGCCGGCGCCTTGCTGTCGATGGCGGCCGGGCACCGCTTCGGCCAGCGCGGGCCGAATGCCCTGGCCTTTGCCGGCCTGATCGCCTCGGCGCTGCTGCTCGCGATGCCGCTGATGGCCGCCTATGTGGCAGGCGCGATCATCGTCAAGACCGCCTGGTTCTTCGGCCTGCCCTTCATCCTGGGCGCACTGGCCCGGCTCGACCGCAGCGGCCGCTGGAGCAGCATGGGAGCCGCCCTGCTCGCGCTGGGCTCCGCGATCGGGCCGGCGATCGGCGCTACCCTGGCCGGCTATGGCGCGCACATGATCGGCTTCCTCGCGGCCGGCCTGTATCTGATGAGCTTCCTGTTCACCGTGCCGCTGTTCGCTGCCGATCGATCCGCGGCGCCGCGCTGAGCCATGGCGCTGTTCGCCGAGAGCTATGCGGAGGCACGGCGCGCCTTCCGGGCCGCGATGAAGCGACTGGGCGGGCGGCTGGGGTCCGCATCCCTCCCCGGGGTCGGCGCCCAGGGCGAAGCGCTGAGCGTCGACTGGGCGGTCGTCGGGCCGGCGGGCGCGTCCGGCACCTTGTTGTCGATCTCGGGAGTGCACGGGGCGGAAGGCCATGCCGGGTCCGCCGCGCAGCGCGCCTTTGCCGCGATGTTCGATCCGCGCGAGCTGGGGGAGGATTGCAACCTGGTGATGATCCACGCGCTCAACCCCTGGGGCGTTTCGCATGGCCACCGGACCGATGCCGACAATGTCGATCTCTCCCGCAACTTCTGCGATTTCGATGCGCCGCTGCGATCCAACCCCCATTACGCCCGCGTGCACGACACCATCTGTCCCGATCGCTGGGACGACGGCCTGTCGAGCCGGGTCGGCGCATTGTTCCAGTCGATGACCGAGGAACTGGGCGCGGCGGCGGCGCTGACGGCGTTCACCGGCGGGCAGCACAGCCATCCGAACGGCATCGGCTTTGGCGGCGTCCGGCCGTCGCCGTCGCACGCGGCATTCGCGCGGATCGTCGAGAGCGAACTCTCCGCCTGTCGCCGCATGGCCTATCTCGAATGGCACACCGGCTTCGGCGACTATGGCCGCCCGCTGGTCGTCGCGCTCGATGCGCCCGGCACGGCGCCGCGAAACCGGATGGCGCGCTGGTGGGCCGATCAGGGCCTGCAAGGCGAGGACGAGGCCTTCGATTCGGGCGAGACGCCGGATTGGTCCGGGCTGCTCCTGCCGGGCCTGCGCCGGCTGGCACCGCATATCGAGATCGCAGGCGCGCCGATCGAGATCGGCACCGTCTCGAATTTCGAGGCATTCGAAGCCGTGATGATCGACCGGTGGCTGCGCCTGGGGCTCGAACTGGGGAGTGCGGATCTGCGTTCGGCGCTGCGGGCGAGATTGCGCGCGGCCTATGATCCGGCGGATCCGGCATGGCGCGCGCAGGTAGTGGAGATCGGCCGTTCGATGCACGTCGCCGCGTTGCGCGGCCTGCGCGCATGGCAAAGGGAAGCGCGTGCCGAAGCCTAGGCCGGCCCGTCGCGACGGGCTTCGACAATGGCTCGCATCGGCATTACCGATCCCCGTCCCCTTTCAGAGCCAATGGAAGACCGCCCATGTCGCACGCCCCGGAAACCTACGGCCTGGCTGCCTATGCCTATCTGCGCGCGCTGGTCGCGGAGCTGCGGGAGACCGATCCGGGTCTCCACGAGCGGGTCTTGCAGCGTGCGATCGCCGGCTATGGCGACAGACCGCGCCTCGGCGACCGGCCGATCATCCAGGCATTGGAGGCATTGCTATAGGCGGCCGCTCCCTCCCCGCGGGCCAAATCCGGAAGCGTCGGTTTTTTGGCCATCGCCTGCAACCGATCGCCGCGTCGCGATTTCATATGGGCTGGGACCGATGGCTGCCGCGGCACCGCAGGGGAGATGGGGGGTTCTGGACGTTTTCGATCTGACCAGGCAGCCCGATCTGATCCAGCCGGCCTATGCCTTCGACCTGCTCTTCCTGACGGCCGGCCTGAGCCTGGTCGGGATAGTGCTGTACGTCTGCTGGCGCAGGCCATGGCGGATGCTGTTCTACCTGCCGATCGCACTGGCCTGGGCGGCCGGGGCGGCGTGGATGACCTGGCACGATATCCGGCACACCCAGGCCGTGAGAGCTCTGGTCCGGAGCGGCCAGTTCGCCAGCGTCGAAGGGTGCCTCGATCGGTTCCATCCGGGACTGGCAAACCCGAGCGAAGCGGATTCCGGCCTCGAGCACTGGAGTGTCGCGGGACAGGAATTCCTCTATGCCGCAGACGAGGTTCGGCTCGGCTATCATCGGGTCGAGCCGAGCGGCGGCCTGGTCCATGCCGATTCCTGGGTCCGGGTCGGCTATGTCCGGGACGACATGCGCGGGCACAACGACATCGTCCGGCTCGAGGTGAGACAGCATGCCTGCCCGGCAGTGCCGGATCCCTGGCCGAAATGACGCCCTCAACCCCGTATCAAGCATGGGAGTATCGATGCTTCGCACCCTTTTCGCCGCCCCGATCCTGTGGGGAGCCCTCCTCGCCACGCCTGTGTCGGCATCGGCCGACCCGTTCTACGACGCCGCGCTCTGCAAGCCGCCCTATACGACGGACACGGCCACGGCACTCTATGAGGCCGCCGAGAAGCTTGCCAAGCCCGATGGCTCGATGCTGGGCGCCTATGTCTACAAGCTGCCGCGCGCACTCGGGCAGGACGGCTTCAGGAGCAGCGAGGTCATCTTCGCGGGCACTGCGGTGGGCGTTCTGATCGAAGGGCTCCAGGCCGATGCGCTGGCCGAACGCTATCGGTTGACGAAGGAGCGCTCCACGCTGCTCGGCACCGCGACCAAGGGCTATTCCCGCGCATTGCCCCAGGATCAGCAGCCGCAGCCCGATCTGGGCATTGTTTCGATCGTCGCGCGCGAGAGCCCTTCACTGCCTGGCAAGACGCTGCTCATGTGCGAGTTCGTCCTCAAGGCCGATCAGGAAGCGCTCGATCGCTACGAGAAGTCGCGCACCCCATAGTGCTGCCGCACGACGTACGGCACCGGCTCCCTTCCCCCGACAAGGTCCGCCATGGTCATCCTCTCGGCAATTTCATATTTTCTCACCCATCACCCCTTCTGGTCCTGGCTGGTCCTCGTCCTCATCGGGGTGCTGCTGGCCCATTTGCTGGCAAAATGGCGCGGAAGCGGCGGCTGGTACGGGCTGATCCTGGTCTTCTTCATCTATGGCCCGATCAACCTCTTCACCGCGCATATCTTCAATGCGCTGCTTCTGGAAGCATTCGGAGTCGATGGAACGGCGGTCATCACCCAGTCCGAGGAAACCAGCTCCACCCTGAACGATCAGAGTATCTGGGCCTATGACGCGGTGGTGAAGACGGCGGAGGGCAACGACGTGGTAACGCGCTTCGATACCATGTCCGCCAGCATCTATCCCATCACGAACGCCATCATGATCCCACCCAAGGGCGAGAGGTTCGCGATCCGATATATTCCGGGGCTTCCGCGCAATTTCGTGATCATGCGCGACCTGTCGCCCTATGGGAAAGAGTATCTCCTCGAGGAGGATCGCAGGCCGGTAGAGAAGGCCGCGGCGCAATTCGCGGCCAGCCCGAACAACAAGGCCTTTATCGCGGAATATCGGCGCGCGCTGGCGGCATTCATCGCCAAGCGCCGCAACGACGCCGATCCCGCGCTGATCGCGAACTATCAGGCGCAGCTCGATGCGCTGCCCCAGGCGGACTGAGGCCGGGCCGCTCCACGGCCGGCGCATACCTTCGTATATGCAGAAGATACCAGGATATGCCGACGGAAACGGACGTATCGATGTCGAAACCCTTCCGTTGATCTAGGAAGACTTCAGAAACTTCAGAGCCAACCGCCCTCGGTTGCTTGAGGAGCCAACGAACATGCCATGCGACAGTAGTCGAGAATCCGCGTCGCCATCGCTGTTCAACAGAAGCTGACCTTCCGGCTTCTCGCTGACAGCGCGGCGGCGCTGCAGCGAGGTACACCATGACTATACCGACAGAAGCGCAATATCACGCGCCGCCATCCCGCCGCCCAGAAAAGACGCAATCCCGAACGCCACTGCTCCGTCGCTCCATCCACGGGAACATTCCCTGGGTTGCAGGCCGCGGGATCGCGTCGGCGGCAGAGAGTCCGGCGCCGACCACCGAACGCCAGCAAAGGGCCCCGCGCTGATCGCGGCCCCGTCTCCGATCCTATCCGGAAGAAGCGACATGAACCCGATGACCAAGGCTATACCAGCCGCTCCCAAGCGCTCCCGCGACCTCACGCTGTCGGTGCGCGCAATCCGCGAGGCGCGGAACAGCGTTGGGACGACCCTCACCAACTTCCGCGCCAGCGGCGACGGCCTGACCGAGGCGGAAGCGGCAGCCCGCCTGGCCAAGGATGGGCCGAACGAAGTCGCGCACGATCGCCGCCCGCCAATATCCCTCCAACTGCTGCATGCCTTCGCCAATCCATTCATTGCGGTGCTGATGACCCTGGCGGCGATTTCGTCGATAACCGATATCATCATTCCGCTGCGCGAGAGCGAGACTGCGGACTATACCGGCGTCGTCATCATCGTGACGATGGTGATGCTGAGCGCGTTGCTGCGCTTCTGGCAGGAGTATCGCTCCGGCAAGGCGGCCGATGCATTGAAGGCGATGGTGCGCACCACTGCCACGGTGCGGCGGCGCGGGGACGACGATGCCGCGCCACGCACCGGCGAGATTCCCATGGCGGAGATCGTTGTCGGCGATATCGTCCAGCTTTCGGCCGGCGACATGGTTCCCGCCGATATACGCCTGCTCGAATCGCGCGATCTATTCGTCAGCCAGGCGGCGCTGACCGGGGAAGCGCTGCCGGTCGAGAAATATGACACCCTGGGCGCGGTGGCCGGCAAATCGGCCACCGCGGCGACCAACGATGACGCCAATGCGCTCGACCTGCCGACGATCTGCTTCATGGGCACCAATGTCGTTAGCGGCACCGCCACCGCAATCGTCGTCGCGACCGGCGCCAGGACCTATTTCGGCTCGCTGGCCAAGGCGATCATGGGCTCGCGCGCGGAAACCGCGTTCGATCGCGGCGTGAATTCGGTCAGCTGGCTCCTGATCCGATTCATGCTCGTGATGGTGCCGGTGGTGCTGCTGATCAACGGATTCACCAAGGGCGACTGGACCAACGCCTTCCTGTTCGCGCTCGCGGTCGCGGTTGGCCTCACGCCCGAGATGTTGCCGATGATCGTCTCGTCGAATCTCGCCAAGGGAGCGGTGGCGATGGCGCGCCGCAAGGTAGTGGTGAAGCGGCTCAACGCGATCCAGAATTTCGGCGCGATGGACGTGCTGTGCACCGACAAGACGGGCACGCTGACGCAGGATCGCATCATCCTCGAGCAGCATCTCGATATCCATGGCGAGCGCGACGACGCCGTGCTGCGCTATGCCTGGATCAACAGCCACCATCAGAGCGGCGTGCGCAACCTGATGGATCAGGCGGTGGTCCGCTTCGCCAGCGAATTGCCGGAAGTGATTCGCCCGGTCGAAGGCTATCGCAAGATCGACGAGCTGCCGTTCGATTTCGTCCGCCGCCGCCTCTCGGTGGTAGTCGAGGATGCCGCGGGCCGGCAGTTGATCGTCTGCAAGGGCGCGGTGGAGGAAATGCTCGGCATTGCCCACGCCATCCGCGATGGCGGCACGGTGCATCCGCTCGGCGATACGGAGCGCCATGCGCTGGTCGCCCGCGCCCGCGCCATGAATGCGGAGGGGTTTCGCGTGCTGGTGGTTGCGACGCGGACGGTGACGGGGGATGCGCGCAAGCCTCTCTACGGGATCGCCGACGAGCGGGATCTGATCGTCGAGGGCTTCCTCACCTTCCTCGACCCGCCAAAGGAAAGCGCGGCCCCGGCGCTCGCCGCGCTCGCCGCGCATGGCGTGGCCGTGAAGGTGCTGACCGGCGACAACGAGGTGGTCACGGCGCGCATCTGCCGCGAAGTGGGGCTCGAGCCGGGGCAGCCCCTGCTCGGGCGCGAGATCGAAGCGCTCGACGATGCGCGGCTGCGCGGGCTGGTCGACGAGCGGACGATCTTCGCCAAACTCACCCCGCTTCAGAAATCGCGGGTGCTCAAGGCATTGCAGGCGAATGGCCATACCGTCGGCTTCCTCGGCGACGGGATCAACGACGCCCCGGCGCTGCGGGACGCCGATGTCGGCATCTCGGTCGACAGCGGCACCGATATCGCGAAGGAATCGGCCGATATCATCCTGCTCGAAAAGAGCCTGATGGTGTTGGAGGAAGGCGTGCTGAAAGGGCGGGAGACCTTCGGCAACATCATCAAATATCTCAACATGACGGCCAGCTCGAATTTCGGGAACGTCTTCTCGGTGCTGCTCGCCAGTGCCGTCATCCCCTTCCTTCCGATGCTGGCGATTCAGATCCTGATCCAGAATCTGATGTACGACGTGTCGCAGCTCGCGCTGCCGTGGGACAGGATGGACCGCGAATTCCTCATGCGCCCGCGCAAATGGGATGCGCGCAACATCGGGCGCTTCATGATCTGGATCGGGCCGACCTCCTCGATCTTCGACGTGACCACCTTCGCGCTCCTGTGGTTCGTATTCGGCGCCAATTCCCCCGAGCACCAGTCGCTGTTCCAGTCGGGATGGTTCGTCGAGGGACTGCTGTCCCAGACGCTGGTGGTGCACATGCTACGCACCCAGCGCATCCCCTTCCTCCAGAGCGTCGCGGCGCCGGCGGTGCTGGCGATGACGGCGCTGATCTGCGCGCTCGGCGTGTTTCTACCCTTCTCCCCGCTCGGGCCGATGGTGGGATTCCAGCCGTTGCCCTGGCAGTATTTCCCCTGGCTGGCCGGCATCCTGCTGAGCTATTGCGTCGTCGCCCAGTCGATCAAGACGCTCTACATCCGGCGGTTCGGGCAATGGTTCTGAAGCGCGACGCATTGGCGTTCCTGCCGCCGTCCCCGCCGGAGGGCTGGCACGGCGATGGCAGGGGCAGACCACCCGAGGGGGCCAGCCCTCCGCCCGAGCCCTCGTGGCGGGCGTTTCTGGCGCGGCTGGTCGCCTGGGCGATGGCCACCGGCGCGATGCGCCTGCTCGCGATGGCCGCGATGCTCGCCCGGCACGGAGCGATCTCCCGGCGGCAATGGCTATATGCCTCGCGGTTCTGCCATCACCTCCAGCGGGCGGCGCTCGGCATCCTGCGCAGGAGCGGATGAACATGCGAGCGGGCTTTCCAGGGCGCCACCGCAGCGGGCAGCGCAGAATGATCGACGGCAGGCGATCCGCGCGGCATAGGGAGGGAAGTCGGCACGCACGACACAGGCATACCCGAAGGCTTCGCGATGAACTCAGGCACAATGTCGTGACGCGGCGGCTCGGCAACGGCCTGGAGCGCGGACAGGCGCCCAGGATCGCCCTGCTGGTCGCCGCCATCGCCGCGATCTTCGCCGTCGATACCGTGACCAACTACGCCATTGCGGCGGCGGTATTCTACGTCGCGGTGATCCTGCTCGCCACGCGCTGGATGCGCCCCCGATCGGTCGTCATCCTGGCATCGGCCTGCGGGACGCTGACGGTGATCAGCTTCACGCTCACCCATTCCGGGCTGTACGAGGTCGGCATCATCAATACCGGCATCAGCCTCGTCGCGATCGCGGTGACCACCTATCTCTCGCTCAAGCTGGTCGCGGCGGAGGCCGCGATCCATGACGCGCGCGAGCGGCTCACGCGCATCGCGCGGGTGACCAGCCTCGGGGAGCTCACTGCCTCGATCGCGCACGAAGTGAACCAGCCGCTCGCCGCGGTGATGACGAGCGCAGGGGCCTGCCGGCGCTGGCTGGCCACCGACCCACCTAATATCGAGAAGGCCGAGCGCGCCGCCGAGCGGATCGCCGCGGAAGCCAGCCGCGCCAGCGAGGTGATAGCGCGGGTGCGGGGCCTTGCCAGCGGCAAGTCGCCGATACGGGCAGCATTCGATCTCGGCACTTTGGTGGAAGAGATCGTCGGGCTGGCGCGCGGACAGATCGATCGCAACGACATATTGCTGCGGCTCTACCTGCCGGAAGACCTGCCGCGGGTCTTTGGCGATCGGGTGCAGATCGGCCAGGTCATCGGCAATCTGCTGCTCAACGCCATCGATGCCGTGATGGCGGATCCGGCCCGCGGGCATGAGATTGAGGTAATCGCTTCCCTCACCCAGGACGGGTCGAGCGTTGCGCTCGAGGTTGCCGATTCCGGCATCGGCTTTCGCGAGCAGGAAGCGGAGCGGCTGTTCGATGCCTTCTGGACGACCAAGCAGGACGGCATCGGGCTCGGCCTTACCATCAGCCGTGCGATCGTCGAGGCCAATGGCGGCCGCATCTGGGCCGAGGAAAGCGAGCTGGACGGTGCGGCCCTGTTGTTCACCTTGCCGGTCGCGCCTGTCGACGGTGAAGAGGAAACCGGAGCATGACCGATCCTGAATCCCCGATCGTCTATATCGTCGACGACGACGGCGCCGTGCGTGAGGCGCTGGAGGATCTGCTTTCCTCCGTCGCGCTGGGCTCACGGTCGTTCGCCTCGGTGCAGGAATTCGTGGGCGCGGCACACGCGGATGCCCCGTCCTGCCTCGTGCTCGACGTGCGGATGCCGGGGCATAGCGGGATGGCGTTTCTCGCCCATATGGCGGAGGGCAGCATCGCCCTGCCGACGGTGATGATCACCGGCCATGGCGACATCGCGATGAGCGTCCGTGCGATGAAGGATGGCGCGATCGAGTTTCTCACCAAGCCGTTTCGCGACCAGGATCTGCTCGACGCGGTCAATCGCGGCATCGAGATCGATCGCGCGCGCCGTGCGACGGCGGCGGAAACCCGGCATGTGCGGCAATTGTGGGAAGCGCTCTCCCCGGGCGAGCGCGAAGTGGCGCGGCTGGTGGTGCGCGGATTGCTCAACAAGCAGGTCGCCGCCGAGCTCGGACTGAGCGAGATCACCGTAAAGGTCCGTCGCGGCAACATGATGCGCAAGATGGAGGCGCGGACGCTGCCCGATCTCGTCCGCGCCTTTGATCGCATCCACGCCTAGGACCGGCCACTCTCGTCGCGATGGACCGCGCGATGGATGCGGGCGTGTTCGGCGTCGATCCATGCCTGCACCTTCGCCGCGACCATATGGTTTCGGCGACGGGGGAGCGCCGCCTCCAGCCGCGTGAGCAGCCGCAAATATAGACGAAGCCACAGTCGGATGGAGGCATGGGAATGATTCGGTGACATCATTTTCCTCCAAGGATCAGATTCTGGCGTTGATGCTGAGCAGGAATTGACGGGGAGCTGAGCGCATGAAGGTCTGATAGTCCCCGGAAACCGAATAGCCGCCGATTCCAACCGACCCGATATTGTTGCGGTTCAACGCATTGTTGGCGTCGATACGGAAGGTTAGTTCCGGCATGCGCCCGAATTTCGGCAGGCGATAGGAAGCGTGCGCGTTCACCTGCCAGTAATTGGGTACATAGATGTCGTTGCCATAGGTGAAGGGATTGTCGAGATAGAGCGTGCTCGTCGCGCCCGCGTCGAACCGGCCGTGCTTCACGCCGATCTGGGTGACCAGCGAGACGCCCGGATAGCCCGGCTGGAAATGGCCCTTCAGCGGCGTGACGTCCCCGGCCAGGACGAGATCGCTCTGGTAGCGAAGCTTGCTGACCGAAACCGATTGCGAAATATCCAACCACGCAAGGGGCTTCCAGCCGATGATCGCGTCCGCGCCGATCAACTCCGATCGCGGCACGATCCCGACGGTGCGCACCGGATTGAATTGCGGCCCGCTCGTTCCATTCAGCAGGCGATTGAGGATGATCCCGTAATAGGCGTCGAGATTGATGCTGAACGGGCCGAAACGGCGATAGCCGCCGACGGTGAAGTTCCAGTCCTTCTCCGGCTTCAGCGTACCGAGCGCAGCGTCGAACAATTCCTGGCTATCCGCCGCCCAGGCGGATGACACCGGGCCGATATTGCCGCGCGAGGAAACGCGATAGCCCACCGCCGTCTTGGCAATATCGAGGTAGAGGGCGGTGCGCGCGTTCGGCCGCCAGTCGATCGACAGCCGCGGCAGGAACAGATCGGTGGTCGCCAGCCGCCCGCTCGGCGCGCGATCGGGGCCGATGCCGCCGCCGTCGGTCGAAAAGTCCACCGCCTTGAACCCGGCGTCGATCGTCAGCGTCTCGCTCGGCTTGAAGACGTCGCGAACATAGGCCTGGAGCGAATGGGTCCTCCAGCGCGAATCATTGGCGATCTGGAAGGCCGCTCCGTAGACATCATACGGTCCGATCGCCCTGAGCGGCGCGCCTTGCCCCGGCATCGGCTCGTTATACGACGCAAAGCGCGAGGTCGACGAGATGCGCTCGATCCACGCGCCGGCGGAAAGGGTGTGGCGGTCCCCCTTCCAGGTCAGTTCGATCGTCCCCCCGAAACGCCGTGGCCGTGTTTGCCATACCTGCGCGGAAAAGGGGGCGCCGGTTTGCGAGGGCGTCGAGACATCGGCAATCTCGATGTTCGATTTGCTGATCGCGGCATAGCCCATCACGCTGCCCGAGAGCCGGTCGGTCAGATTGAAGTGGTGCGTGACATTGCCGACGAAATCGTCGGTCGCCTGGCCCGTGTCATAGGGGATGAGCGATGCCAGCTCGCCGCAGCTATAGGCGCCGCAGGAACGACCGGCATTTTCGGGCGATGCGACGAACACCGCGCGCGCATAATCGGGATAGGAGATGTCGGTGCCGTTCCAGCCGAGCTTGGACAGCATGTCGAACGAGGTGTTGTTGTAGCCCCAGATCTCCGCACGGGCGAAGGAGAGGAATGCGGTGAAATCGCCCCATGGGACGTCCTGAACCAGCTTTGCGTTCGCGCGCAGCATGTATTGCGTGCCCGCGCCGGTATATTTGTCCTTCGAAATCCGCTCGATGCCGAACAGCATGCGCGGCCCCGCCTCGCCAATCCGGCCGGTGTTGACGGTGGCGCTGGTCACGAAACTGTTGTTGGCGCCGAAACCCTGGGTGACATCCAGCGCGAATTGCGGCTTGGGATCGGCGATCGCATAGCGCATCTCGCCGCCGTTCACCGTGTTCGAAAAGGTGCTCAGGCTCGCCGAGCCGGGCGAGATGTTGACCGAAGCGATGTCGGTCGCGACGCCGATGTTGAGCGGGGCGGTGCCAGTCACGCTGCCATAGCTGCCGTCGTTGAGCGGAATGCCCTCGAAGGTGATCGCAAGTTCGTTCTGACGGAAACCGCGTACCAGCAGGAACCCGTCCGAGAGATCGAGGCCATAGGCATCGGTGGAAGTGAAGGTGACGCCGGGGAGGTTCTTCACCAGCGCCAGCGCGCTGGTTCCCGAAAGCACGTCGGACCAGTCGCTTCTGGTCAGCGCATAGCCGCCGGTGTCGAGCGGACGCAGGGCGCCGGCAGGCTCCCGGCGGGCCGCCGTGACGACGATTTCCGCGGCCGGCGGCGTTTCCGTGTCTGGCGTGGCGGCGGTATCGGAAGTTTGCGCGCGGGCAGGCGGCACGGCCATGCCGGCAAACAGGGCCATGGCGAGCGCGGATGTGGTGCAGCCGACATGGAATTTCGGGAACTGGATCACGGGAATCGCTTTCTGAAGACGGGCGCGCTGCACCGTCCCCGCCGGCGAAGCAGCGGGAGGTGGCGCGCGGTCGAGAATGTTTCTTGCTCGGCAACGGCCCGGCTGCGCGGTCCGTGCGGATATCGTCGGCGCGCCGTCCCGGGCGGCCGATCGAATGGTCAGGGATTCATCCTTGCCTCCTCGGGAGCAGCCCGGGAGGCGACAGCGATCAGCTCGCCGCCGGCACCGCCGCGTCGAGGTTTCTCGATCTGCCGCCATCCCGAACATGGTCGGGGCCGGGCGACGCGGGGCAAGGCATAGGCTTGCCCTCGCAATCGTCCGACGGGTTGCCGGTTCGCGGGTTCATCAGATCCCCTTGGTTGCACAGGCAGGAGGCGAGCCGTTCGACCGTCCCTGTCCTGCACCGCGGACTATTCCGGATGATCGGTATGGTTCAACGCTACGATGGTATAGCTGCGCTATCGGGCGACCCGCGCAACTTCGTCATCCTGCGCGACGGACGCAGGTTGATGATGCGCTCGCCGCGCTCGGTCCTCGAGGAAGAGCTCGGCTCACGCGGCTTCGTGCGCACCCATCGATCCTGGGTCGTCAACGCAGCGCAGGTTACAGGGCTGAGGCCGGAAGGCCCCGGCGACCATGCAGTCGAGATCGACGCCCTGACCGTGCCGCTGTCGCGCCGCTTTCCCCAGGCGCTGGAGCGCCTGAGGGCACTCGGCAAACCGGGCACCGAACGACCGCTTCCCACCCAATAGCCGCCGCATTTCAGGTACTTAAGCATATCGCCGGATACGCCGCAGCAGCCGCTGCGGCGAATGAAGTCATTTATTTTCAATGACTTACCAAGAATGGTAGCGGAGGAGGGACTTGAACCCCCGACACGCGGATTATGATTCCGCTGCTCTAACCAGCTGAGCTACTCCGCCCCAAGAGGCTGTCGCCGAAGCGAGGGGGCCCAATAGGTCCGCCCTCATCGCAGGTCAAGCGAACATGTGACGCGAATGCATTTCCCACGGTCCGCCGCGATAATGCCAGCTCGCCAGTCCCGCGATTTCCACCTCGCGGGCCGTGAAATCGCGCGCCAACGCGGCCAGCACCGCCTTGGCCAGCACTGGCCGCACCTTGTTCTGGATGGTGACGTGCGGTCGCCAGCGGCCGGCATCCTGGGGCGTCAGCAGCCCGGTGAACGCATCGACCAGCCCCTCTCGGATCGCGACCAGCTCGGGGGCATCGATTCGATAGGCGACGCCGCCGCCCAGCGACATCAGCCCCATCACCTTGGCCCGCGGCGCGCGCACGCCGCGGGTCTCCACCGAAAGCCGGTGCTTGAGCTCCTCCGCCACCGAAGGCGGCAGCTGGTGGAACAACGTCAGATGCGCATCGAGCACGTTGCGCTCGGGCGGGTAATGCGCCCGGCGCAACGCGTTGAACCAGGCCTGATCCTGGCGCCCGAACAGCGCGGTGACGACCAGCGGCGCCGGCCTCTCGCTCAAATCTCCACCTGGCTGCCCAGCTCGACCACGCGGTTGGTGGGCAAACGGAAGAACTCCATCGCGCTTTCGGCGTTGCGCAGCATCCAGGCGAACAGCTTCTCGCGCCAGATCATCATCCCCGGCCGGGCGGAGGGCAGCAGCGTCTGGCGCGCGAGGAAGAAGCTGGTCTCCATCATCTTGAACTCGGCGCCGCAGGCGTTGACCGACTTGAGCGCCGCGGGAACGTCCGCCTCCTGCATGAAGCCATAGGCCAGGATCATGCGGTGGAAACCCTTGCCCAGATCCTCGATCATCATCCGGTTCTCGTCGGAGACATAGGGCACGTCCTTGATCTTCACGGTGAGCAGGATCACCCGGTCGTGCAGCACCTTGTTGTGCTTGAGGTTGTGGAGCAGCGCATGCGGCACGCCTTCGGGCGTGGAGGTCATGAACACCGCGGTGCCGGGCACCCGGGTGGCCGTGGTGGCGGCGGAGGTGATGAAGATCTTGATCGGCATCGCGCTCTCGCGGAGGCGATTGATCATCAGCTGGCGGCCCTTCGACCAGGTCGTCAGCAGCGTGAACACGACGAAGCCGACGAAAAGCGGGAACCAGCCGCCATCGGGCACCTTGGTCAGGTTCGCGGCGAAATAGGTCAGGTCGACGGTGAAGAACACCGCGAGCAGCGGAATCGCATAGCGCTTCTTCCACTTCCACAGCCCGAACAGCACGACCGCGAGCAGGCAATTGTCGATGAACATCGCACCGGTGACGGCGATGCCATAGGCCGCGGTGAGGTTCGACGAGGTCTGGAACACCAGCACCAGCAGGATCACCATGATCATCAGCGCCCAGTTGATGAGCGGGATGTAGATCTGGCCGGCGGTGGACGCGCTGGTATGCTCGATGCGCAGGCGCGGCACGAAGCCGAGCTGGATCGCCTGCTGGGTGACGGAGAAGGCGCCCGAGATCACCGCCTGCGACGCGATGACCGCGGCCATCGTCGCCAGGATGACGAGCGGGAACTGCAGCACCTCGGGCGCGAGCATGTAGAACGGGCTGCGCAGCGCCGCATGGCCCTCGCGCATCAGCAGCGCGCCCTGCCCCATATAGTTGAGGATGAGCGCCGGCAGCACGAACCACAGCCAGGAGATGCGGATCGGCTTGCGTCCGAAATGGCCCATATCCGCGTAGAGCGCCTCGGCACCGGTCACCGCCAGCACGACCGAGCCGAGCGCCAGGAAGGCCCGCACCGGATCCTCGGCGAAGAACAGGAAGGCATGGTGCGGGAGGAGCGCGTTGAGGATCGTCGGCGTCTGGACCAGGCTGAGCGTGCCGAGCGTCGCGATCGTCAGGAAATAGAGGAGCATGATCGGCCCGAACAACGTGCCGACCCGCGAGGTGCCGGTCCGCTGGATCGAGAAGAGCAGCACCAGGATCACCACCGCGATCGGCAGCACCAGCCTGCCGAATCCCGGCGCGGCGACGGCGAGTCCCTCCACCGCCGAAAGTACCGACACCGCCGGGGTGATCATCGAATCGCCATAGAAGAGCGCGGTGGCGAACACGCCGAGCAGCACGATGCCCTGCGTCCAGCGCTTGGGATTGCCGCTGCTGCGCGAGATCAGCGCCAGCAGCGCCAGGCTGCCGCCCTCGCCCTTGTTGTCCGCCCGCATGATGATCGTGACGTACTTCAGCGTCACCACCACCATCATCGACCAGAACATCAGGCTGATCACGCCCATGATGTGGAGCGTGTCGAGCGCCAGCTTGTGATGGCCGTCGAACGTCTCGCGAAAGGCGTAGAGCGGGCTCGTGCCGATATCGCCGAAGACGATGCCGATCGCGCCGATCGCGAGCTTCCACGTCGCGTCATGGCTGTGGGCATGCGCGGCGGGCGCGTCGATCTGTGCCGGAGCCGACTCGGCGGCTCCCTCGGAAGGGGTGTTCACGGGCGCGGGTGTCGCGTCAGAGAGGAAACGGACCTGGTCATGCGACCTGCGTTCTCGATCTTCAAAGTGCGCGGGCGGTTAGCACGCGCAGCATCGGCAATCAACGAATGTCGTTACGCGCAGGCGGGTGCGCAAGGGGTTGAAGGGTTCCCGGGCGGAGGACTCTCGCAAGACGGTTACCGCCCGCCCCCGAACAGCGCCTCCGCCTCGCTGCGCGTCGGCACCGCGCGCAGCACGAAGCTCGAATTGATCGTCACCACGCCGGGCAGTCTCCCCAGATGCTCGCGGTGCAGCCGCTCATAATCGTCCAGGTCGCGCGCCAGGATCTTCAGCCGATAGTCCTGCCCGCCCGAAACCAGTGCGCATTCCACCACCCCGTCGATCTGCGCCACCGCCGCCTCGAACCGCGCCAGATCCTCCTCCACCTGCGTGCCCAGCGTGATGTCGACCAGCGCGGTGATCCGGAAGCCGAGCCGGCGATGCCCCAGGCGGGCCCCATAGCCCTGGACATGGCCCGACGCCTCCAGTGCCTGGATCCGGCGCGTGCAGGCCGATTGCGACAGCCCCACCTGTGCGGCGACGGCGCTCACCGGCGCTCGCGCATCGGCGGCCAGCGACTTGAGGATAGCTGCGTCGATCCTGTCCATGTTGCATGGATAGCCGATTTCCATGCCCGTTGCAGCAATTCCATGCACGCAACGCACATCCCTGTCATATCTTTGCAGGGATTCCCCGCTCGCCATGCTATATTCTGCGCGCCAATAGCATTCATGGAGAGGTTCCCATGCGCATCGGCGTTCCCAAGGAAATCAAGAATCACGAATATCGCGTCGGCCTGACCCCGGCTTCCGTGGCCGAACTGGTTCATGCCGGCCACGAAGTGCTGGTCGAGACCAAGGCCGGCACCGGCATCGATTTCGACGACGAAGCCTATATCAAGGTCGGTGCGAAGATCGCGCCGGACGCCGCCGCGGTGTTCGCGGGCTCGGACATGATCGTGAAGGTCAAGGAGCCGCAGGCCCAGGAAATCGCGCTGCTCGAGCCGCGCCACATCCTCTTCACCTATCTCCATCTGGCTGCCGACAAGCCCCAGGCCGAGGGCCTCATGGCCTCGGGCGCGACCTGCATCGCCTATGAGACGGTGACGTCGAATTCGGGCGCGCTGCCGCTGCTCAAGCCGATGAGCGAAGTTGCCGGCCGCATGTCGATCCAGGTCGCCTCGCACTATCTCGAGAAGGAACAGGGCGGCCGCGGCGAACTGCTCGGCGGCGTGCCGGGCGTGGCGCCGTGCAAGGTCGCGATCCTGGGCGGCGGCGTATCGGGCATCAACGCGGCGCAGATGGCCACCGGCCAGCGCGCCGACGTGACGATCTACGACATCAACAACGAGCGGCTGGCCGAGCTCGACATGCATTTCGGCAGCCAGATCAAGACCGCCTATGCCAGCAAGGCCGCGATCGCCGAGGCGGTGAAGACCGCGCAGGTCGTGATCGGCGCGGTGCTGGTGCCGGGCGCCGCGGCGCCGAAGCTGGTGACGAAGGACATGCTCAAGACGATGATGCGCGGCTCGGTTCTGGTCGACATCGCGATCGACCAGGGCGGCTGCTTCGAGACCAGCCATGCGACCACGCACGACAACCCGGTCTATGAAGTCGACGGCGTGATCCATTATTGCGTCGCCAACATGCCGGGCGCGGTCGCCCGCACCTCGGCCTTCGCGCTCAACAACGCGACGTTGCCGTTCGTGCTCAAGCTGGCGAACCTCGGCGCCGAGGGCGCGATGAAGGCCGACAAGCATCTCGCCAACGGCCTCAACGTCTACAAGGGCAAGATCGCGTTCAAGGCGGTCGCCGACGATCTCGACCTGCCCTACCAGGCCTGGGCGGGCTGATCGCGCCTTCGGACAGGATCACGGAGCCGGGGAACGATCGTCGTTTCCCGGCTCGTTTCATTCGGCCCCGGGGTCCCGACCGCGATCGAACCGCTTGACGTAGAGGATGGTCGTGAAGCCGCTGTCCCATTCCTCGTCGGGATAGCGCGCCTGCTCGGCATAGCCGCGGCCGAGATAGAATGCCTGGCTGGCGACATTGAAGCTGTCGGTCTCGAGGCGCACCGCCGCGAAACCCTCCAGGGCCATCGCCCGCTCGGCGCAATCCATCAGAAGCCTGCCGACTCCTTGTCGCCGATGATCCCCATGAACATGGAGGCCTTCGACGAAATCGCCCTGCCAATGCACGAAGCCGGCGACGACACCTTCGATTTCCGCAACCCGGAACGCCTCGAGGCTCTCCTCGACATAGCGAGCCCCGCGATCCTCGATGCGATAGCTCGCCGCGGCGGCCGGCGTCAGAACCGGTAGCCAGGTGCTCTCGAAACTGTCCTGCAAGATGGCCTTCAGGCGCGGCGCATCCCCCGCATGCGCGCGGCGAATCCGGATGGGCTGGATGATATTCATGGCGGCCAGCTAGCCCGGTCCGGAACCGGGATCGAGCCCTTGATGTCCTAGCGGGCCGGACCGGCCGCCGGCCGCCCTTCTCGCCGGGCCTGTTCCTGCAGGAACATCTCGAGCGTGAGCAGCCGCGCCACCAGCGCCGGACGGTAGCTTGCCCTTTCCGGCGTCAGCGCCACGGCCTTCTCCCACCAGGGCTCGGCTTCGGCGAAGCGATTCGCACGGATCAGCGCGAGCCCGTAGAAGAAGGGCGGCCCCGGATGCTCGGGGCTCAGTGCCAGCGCCTTGTCAAAGGCGAATTGCGCGGCCGGCGATATCTGGTTGCCGTCATATTCGGCGAGCGCCGAACCGAAGCCGGTCCATAGCGCGACATCCCCGGGCACCTGCCGCACGGCGCCCTGCCACACCTTCACTGCCCGCTCCCGATCGCCCTGGCGGAGCATGCCGTCGGCCAGATTGCCATAGCTCCAGGCATAGGTGCCGTATTTGCCGAACATCGCGTCCCGCAAGTCGATCAGCCCCTGGTCGACCGCGACCCGCTGCCCGCCCGGCGCGACGGGATGGCCGGGAAGGCCCGGGCTGCCCTGCCAGGCATAGCCCGCGGCGCCGAGCATGAGCGCCGTGGCGGGGACGGTCCACAGCTTGCGCGGATAGCGCAGCAGCACGAGCGCCAGCACCGCGACGACGGCCATCGAGGCGAGCATCGCCCAGCCCATCACGCCCTCCTTCTGCGGAACAGGCGCCGCGCCAGCAACAGGCCGATGACCAGCAGCAGCACCGGCGCCATCCAGAGGGGTGCGGTCACCCAGCTGAATGGCGGATCATAGGTGACATAGTCGCCGTAGCGCTGGATCAGATATCCGCGGATTGCCGCAGGTTGCTCGCCCCTGGCGATACGCTCGCGAACCAGCGCGCGCATGTCTCCGGCCATCTCGGCATCGCTATCGGCGATCGACTGGCCCTGGCAGACGAGGCAGCGCAGCGTCTCCATCAGCGCCCTGGCCCTGGCCTCCTGCGCCGCGTCGGGCAGCTGGGTATAGGCCAGCGCCGCCGGCGGCCGGTTCGAATCCGCCGCCGCGGGAGCTGCCAGGAGCAGCGCGAGAAGGAAGGCCGCAAGCCTCATTTCGCCGCCTCGAGCTTGCGCAGTATCGCGGGAATATCGTCCGCCCGGATATCGCCGATATGCTGGTCGACGATCTCGCCCCGGCCGTTGATCAGGAAAGTCTCGGGCACCCCCGACGAGCCGAGCGCGATCTGGGCCTTGCCGGTGGGGTCATCGCCGATCCGGGCATAGGGATCGCCGTTCCGCGCGAGAAAGGCCCGCACCGCGTCCGGCGTGTCGCGGATCGCGATCGCATCGATCTCCAACCCGGCCTGTTTGAGCTTCAGCAGCTGCGGCGCCTCGGCGATGCAGGGGATGCACCAGCTGGCGAACACATTGAGCAGGCGCGGCTTGCCGGTAGCGAAGTCGGCAGTGGCGATGCCGGGCCGCCCGGGAAGCAGCGGCTTCATCGCGAGCTCGGGCAGCGGCTTGCCGATCATCCCCGAGCGGATCGTCCGGTCCGCCGGCTTGATCAGCCCGGCCGCGACCAGCCCGAAGATCAGGGCGAACAGCGCCAGCGGTGCCCAGATCAGCAATCGCCTCATGCCGCCTCCTCCGCATCGCGCCGTTCCCGCCGCACTCGCCCGATCAGCGAGAGCAGCCCGCCCAGCGCGATCATCGCCCCGCCCGCCCAGATCAGCGTGACGAAGGGCTTCCACCAGGCCCGGATCTGCCAGCGCCCCTCGCCGTCACCCTGGCCGATCACGGTGTAGAGCTGGCCGTCCAGCTCGGTCGCGATCGCGGCCTCGTTGGTGTTGGTCGGCGGGTTGGCGAAGAAGCGCTGCTGCGGGAAGAGGTCGAAGGGCGCGCTCCCGATGCGCGTCACCTTGAGATGCGCCTCGAGCGCCGACCAGTTGGGCCCCACCGCGGGCCGCACCTCGAGCAGCTCGACGCGATATGGGCCGACGGAGACGTTCTGCCCAACCGCGATCGCCGCCAGCCGCTCGACCTTGAACGCACCGTCCGCGGCCATGCCGGCGATGCTCACCGCGATGCCGAGATGCGCGACGACCATCCCGTAGAGGTGCAGCGGCGTGCGGCGCAGGTTGCGACGGATGAGCGGAATGACGCTGGCAACGGCCAGGCCGGCGGCCAGTCCGAGCACCAGCGCCGGCAGCCACTGCGCCCCGCCCAGCGCGAAGACCAGGGCGAAGGCGACCCCCGCCACGCCGACGGGCACGAGCAGCTTGCCGAACAGCGCGTTCCACTGGTCGCGGCGCCATTTGAGCAGCGGCCCCGCCGCGGTGGCGGCGACGAGCGCGAGACCGACCGGCACCGCCGCCTTCTCGAAGAAGGGCGCGCCGATCGAGAGCTGGACGCCGGCAGCCTGGGCGACGAGCGGGTAGAGCGTACCGATGAAGACGACGCCGAGGATCACCGAGAGCAGCAGGTTGTTGAGCACCAGCGCACCTTCGCGGCTGACCAGCTCGAAGGTGGCGCCCTGCTTCACCGTGCCGATCCGCGCGCCGAACAGCGCCAGCGCCCCGCCGATATAGAGGCCGAGCAGGGCGAGGATGAAGCCGCCCCGGGTGGGGTCGACCGCAAAGGCATGGACGCTGATCAGGATGCCCGAACGGACCAGGAAGGTGCCGATCATCGACATCGAGAAGGCGACCACCGCCAGCATTACCGTCCAGGCGCGCAGGCCGTCGCGGGTGGCGAGCACGCTCACCGAATGGAGCAGCGCCGTCGCCGCCAGCCACGGCATCAGCGAGGCATTCTCCACCGGGTCCCAGAACCACCAGCCGCCCCAGCCGAGCTCGTAATAGGCCCAATAGCTGCCGGCGGTGATGCCGATGGTGAGGAATATCCAGGCCGCCAGCACCCAGGGCCGCATCGCCCGGGCAAAGGCGGGGCCAACGTCGCGCATCAGCAGGGCGCCCACCGCGAAGCTGAACGCCACCGACAGGCCGACATAGCCGAGATAGAGCGTCGGCGGGTGGAAGGCGAGCCCAGGATCCTGCAGCAGCGGGTTGAGCCCCTGCCCGTCGAGCGGCGGCGGGCTCACCCGGACGAACGGGTTGGAGGCAAAGGCGAGAAAGGCATAGAAGCCGATCGCGATTGCCGCCTGGGCACCCAGCGTCGCGGCGAGCGTGCCACGGGGCAGCCGCTTCTCGAACAGCGCCACGCCCGCCCCCGATATCGCCAGCACGGTGACCCACAGGAGCATCGAGCCCTCGTGATTCCCCCAGGCACCGGCGATCTTGTAGATCAGCGGCTTCATCGAATGGCTGTTCTCGACGACGAGCAGCACCGACATGTCCGACTGCACGAACAGCGTGACCAGCAGCAAGAAGGCGGCGAGCGCCAGCAGGCCCTGGACGATCGCGACGCGGCGAAGCGCCGCCATCACCATCGGCCCGCCGGCCTGGTCGGCGCCCTTGGCCGCGCCCCAGGCCAGCAGCACCTGCACGAGCGCGAAGCCCGTCGCGAGCCACAGCGCGGCAAGGCCGGCTTCGGCGATCATTGCCACATCCTCATTGGGCTAGCGTCTTCGTCTCGTGCATGTTGCCGGCGGCCTGGGGCGGCATGTAGCGCTCGTCATGCTTGGCAAGAATATTGTCGGCGACGAAGCTGCCGTCCGGCTGGAATCGCCCTTCCGCCACCACGCCCGATTCCTCCTTGAACAGGTCCGGCGTCACTCCGCGGAACGCGACCGGGACCACCGCCTGGCCGTCGGTCACCGCGAACCGGATCGAAACGCCGTCGGCCGCACGCCGGATCGAACCCTTCTCGACCATGCCGCCCAGGCGGACATGCCGGTCGAGCGGCAGCGGCTTTCCCTTCACGTCGCCCGGCGCATAGAAGAACGCCGCCTGGTCGCGGAGCGCAGACATGGCGAGCGCCGACGCGCCGAGGATCGCGCCCAGCGCGAGCAGCACGAGCACCAGCCGCTGATGCTTGGGCTTCATTCGCGGCCGCCCCGCAGCGCCGCGGCCGCCGCCTCGGCGCGGCGCATCGCGGCATAGCTGAACGCCGCCAGCCCGCCGGTGCCGAGCAGCACCAGCAGATAGGCGGCAGTGATGAAGGGCCAATGGTTCATGCCGCCGCCATCCGCCGCAGCCGCGCCTCGACCTTCTGCGCCGCCAGGATAGCCCGCATCCGCATCAGCACCACCCCGGCGAAGACCAGGGTGAAGCCGCCCAGCGTGAAGAAGAGCGGCCAGAGGAGCGAGGGGTGGATCTTGCCCGCCAGCACGCTTTCGCCCTGGTGGAGCGTGTTCCACCAGATCACCGAATAATGGACGATGGGGAGCAGCGCGCTGCCCGCCACGCCGAACAGCGCCGGCACCCGCCCGTCGCCCGATCGCTCGGCGTCGGCGCGATCCAGCGCGATCCAGGCAATGTAGACGAAGAAGAGCAGCAGCATGCTCGTCAGCCGCCCGTCCCACTCCCACCAGGTGCCCCAGGTCGGACGCCCCCAGATCGAGCCGGTGAGCAGGCAGAGCGCCGCGAAAGTGGCCCCCGCCGGGGCGATCGCCCGCGCTGCGACGCTCGCCAGCGGATGCCGCCAGACGAGATAGCTCAGGCACGCGATCGCCAGCCCGCTCCACCCGCCCATGCCCAGCCAGGCGCTGGGCACATGGATGTAGAGGATGCGCGCGCTTTCCTTCTGCACCGCGTCGGGTGGCGTAAGCGTGAGCCCGGCCCAGCAGCCGAACGCCACCAGCGCCACGCCGAGCCAGAACAGGATCGGCGTCAGCGGCCGCGCAATCTTGAGGAAGCGCGCGGGATTGGCAAAGGCATGCAAGACGGGCACGCGCGATGACTAGCGAGGTTCCGGGCGGGAATCCATGGCCTCGCGATATCCAGCGACAGGATCCCGCCGGCCGCGCGAGGGGTCGCAAATACCGCACCTGGAGCGGGATGGGATCGACCTAGTGCACCGCGCCCAGATGCCCCAGCTTGTCCGGGTTGCGCATCACATAGATGCCCGTGATCCGGCCGTCCTCGATCGCCAGCGCCGTCGTCTGGAGCACGCCGCCCGGCTCGATCGTGACGAAACCCGGCAGGCCGTTGATCCTGCCGTAGCGCACCACGCGCGACATCTCCTTGGCGAAGAAGCGTGCGAGCGAGCTGTGGAGCTTGATCATGTCCTCGATGCCATGGATCGGCTTCAGGCCCGCCGGCACCTTGCCGCCGCCATCCGACCAGAGCGACACATCGGCCGCCAGCAGGCCGCGCAGCGCCCCCATGTCGCCGCTGCGCGACGCGGCGAAGAAGGCGGCGGCGATCTCCAGCCCCTTCTCCTTCGGCAGATCGTAGCGCGGCCGGGCGGCGCGGACATGGGTGCGCGCCCGGCTGGCGAGCTGGCGCGCGGCGGCGGGATCCCGGCCGATCGTCTCGCCCACCTCGTCGAAATTCACGCCGAACACGTCGTGGAGCAGGAAGGCCGCGCGCTCCAGCGGCGAGAGGCGCTCCAGCGCCATCAGCAGCGGCAGCGTCACATCCTCCACTTCCTCCTCCGCCTCGACGACGGGTTCGGGCAGCCAGGGGCCGACATAGGTTTCACGCCGGGCACGGGCGGACTTGAGCTGATCGAGGCACAGGCGCGTCACCACGCGGCGCAGGAACGCCTCGGGCTCGCGGATCTCGTCGCGATCGGTGGCGAGCCAGCGCAGGAACGCATCCTGCACCACGTCTTCCGCGTCCGCGACCGAGCCGAGCATGCGATAGGCGATGCGCGCCAGCCGCGGACGCAGCGGATCGAAGCTCGCCGCTGCGTCCGCGCCGCTCACGCCGCCACCACCGCGGGCTTGCCCTCGTAGAAGAGGTTGAAGGCCACCGCGAGCCGGTTCCAGCCGTTGATCGCGTTGATCATCAAGGTCAACTGCACCTGCTCCTCCTCGTTGAATTCGAAGGCGAGCTCCCGATAGAGATCCTCGGGCGCCCGCGCCGTGGATACCAGCGTGAGCGCATCGGTCCATGCCAGCGCGGCGCGCTCGCGCGGCGTATAGCATGGCGCCTCATGCCAGGCGCTGAGCAGATAGATGCGCTGCTCGGTCTCGCCGGCCTTGCGCGCATCGGCAACGTGCATGTTGAGGCAATTGGCGCAGCCATTGATCTGAGAGGCCCGGATCTTCACCAGTTCGAGCAGGCCATGCTCGAGCTTGGGCGCGATCTTGAGCGACATCTCGTACCACGCCTTCATCTCGGCGGGGGCGGCGGCGAACAGGTCGAGTCGGGCAGTCATCATGCATCTCCTTGGTTGGACGCATGCATGACGAGACGGGCACTCCGGATGTGACATGCCCATGCTATTTTTCTGGCCCCGGGGGAAAATCATCCCGGCCGGACCGCGATCCGGGGGTTCGCCGAGGCGGCGGCTGGACCCGGATCAAAACCCGGCCCGGACCTCGATTTCCTTCGTCGTCCCCGCGCAGGCGAACATCCAGGGCCATGCGCGGAGCGGGCGTGGCACGTCACACCCGCTCCGGAAGGCGTTCGCGCGATGGCATCGCCTTCCCATATCGCCCCGGATCCCCGCCTGCGGGAACGCCGATATTCGCCGTCCGGGTTGTGCCCTTAGCGCCCGATCAGCCGCTGGGCGATGCGATCGGCCACTTCGCTCTGCGGGTCGCCGGTGCGGGCGCTCTCGTCCCACACTTCGACCAGGCGCTCGGGGATCTTCTCCACGCGCGCCATCACTTCGGCCATGTTGCCCTGCCCCAGATATTCGAGGCCGACATTGATGATGCCGCCCGCGTTGATCACATAATCGGGGGCATAGAGGATGCCGCGATCATGCAGCCGCTGGCCGTCCGCCCGCGTGGCGAGCTGGTTGTTCGCGCCGCCGGCCACCACGGTGGTCTTCAACGCCGCGATCGACTGTTCGGTGAAGATCGCGCCGAGCGCGTTGGGGCTGAGGATGTCGGTCTCGATACCGAGAATGTCCGCCGCGTCGATCGCCGTGCCGCCGAGTTCCGCCGCAAGCGCCTTGGCACGCTCGGCATTGACGTCGGCGAGGGTCAGCTTCGCTCCTTCCTTGGCGAGCAGCCGGGCGACGCCGCCGCCCACCGAGCCGACGCCCTGGATCGCCACGCGCACCCCGGCCATCGAATCGGCGCCGAGGCCGCGCTTCGCCGCCGCCTTCACGCCCAGATAGACGCCGCGCGCAGTGATCGGACCGGGATCGCCGCCTGCCCCGCCTTCCGCAACGGGCAGGCCGGAGACGTGGCGGGTCTGAGTCGCGACGACCTTCATCCGCGCCTCGGACATGCCGACATCCTCGGCAGTGACATAGCGGCCGCCCAGCGATTCGACCGCGCGACCGAACGCCTCGAGCTGCGCCGTGGTTACGGTCGCGCCCGGCTGGCTCGCCAGGATCACGCCCTTGCCGCCGCCGAGCGGCAGATTCGCCATCGCATTTTTGTAGCTCATGCCGCGCGACAGGCGCAGCGCGTCGGTGATCGCGGCGCGGGTGTCGGCATAATGCCAGAAACGCACCCCGCCGGCCGCGGGGCCAAGCTTGGTCGAGTGGACCGCAATGATTGCGCTCAGCCCCGACTCGCGGTCGCTGAACAGGTGGACGCCCTCATGGTCGTCGAAATCGGGGAAGCCCCAGTCGGTGATCACGCGCTACATTCCTGCGGAGAGTGCCGCACGTCTATGTGCCGCGCGCGGTCACGAGGGGAAGAAATGGGGCGGATGACGGGACTTGAACCCGCGACCCTCGGTACCACAAACCGATGCTCTAACCAACTGAGCTACAACCGCCGTGAAGAAGGCGCGCTTAGCGGGGGCCGATGCGAAGCGCAAGATAATTGCGGGCAATTATCCGCGTGAAATTCGCACGGCCTCTTCCGGCGTGGTCAGCCCCTCGCGCACCAGCGCCCGCGCCGCCGATCCGAGGTTGGGCGCGCGCAGGAAGGCATGCCGCGCGAGAATGGCTTCGTCTCCGCCGTCGTTGATCAGCCGACGGATCGCGCCATCCGCGACGATGGCCTCGAACACGCCGGTCTCGCCCGCGAAGCCCGTACCCTCGCAGCTCTCGCAACCCACCGGCGCATAGACGATCGCGCCCGAATCGAAACCGAGCAGCGCCGAAACCGATCCCTGGGCCTGCACCGGGCGGCGGCAATCCGGGCAAAGCCGCTGCACCAGGCGCTGGGCGAGCACCGCGGCGACGGTGGAAGCGAGCCGGAACGGCTCGACGCGCCAGTCGCGCATCCGCCGGATCGCCGAAACGGCATCGGGCGCATCGATCGCAGCGAGGACGAGATGCCCGGCCTCCGCCGCTTCGGCCGCCGCGGCGGCGGCTTCGCGCCCGTCGAGGCCGTCGAGCGCGATCACATCCGGATCCTGCTCCAGCGCGGCGCGGATCGCGGCGGCGCCGGCGCACCCCTCGATGCGCGTCGCGCCTTCGACGGGCAAGGTGCCGATCGTCGCGATGTGGCGAGTCGAGCCCGAGAAATGCTTGAGCAACGTCGCGATCGTGGTGCTGCGGCCCGACCCCGCCGGCCCCGCGACGAGCACCAGGCCGCCCCGGCGCAGTGCCGGCAGCAGCGTGTCGACGAGTGCGCGGCTCATCCCGATCGCCTCGAACGCCCGCTCGCGCCGCTCGCCGCCGTCCAGCCGCAGCACGAAGCGTTCCGCTTCGCCCTGCGCCAGCACCGACACCTCCGCAAGGCTGCGGAGCGCGGCGGCGAGCGTGCGATCGGCGTGATGGCGGCGCGGCTCGGTGAGTTGGCCGGCAACGCGCATGCGCACCGTGGCGCCGGCGGGACCGATCTCGAGATGGATGTGCGAGGCGCGGCGGCGGCGCCCCTCGGCGATCAGCGCTTCCGCCGGAGATTCGGCATGGGGGGCCGGAAAGACCGGCGGCTGGGGCGTATCCGCCACCGGCACCGGCGCTTCGGTTTCCATGTCCATAGGGTCCCCACTGCGAAGCGTCATGCGCTAGGCATATCATGTGACATGACGCTTGCGCTTTTATGACGATTTCGCGTCATACCGGCGCCAGGGCATGATACTGGCGCCGCGGCTTGATACTGGCGCCGCGGCATGGCTTTTGGCAGAAAGCCGCGATGCAAGATGCCGCCTCCCCGCTCCTCAATCTCGGCGCCGGCCACCCGTCCGAGCCGGTCGTCGAACATATCATGCGCTGGCCCGGCGTGCAGCGCGTGCCGCATCCCAAGATCGCGATGTTCATCGCCAAGAACTTCCTCGAACCCGAGCTCTGCCAGCTTCTCATGATCAAGATCGATGCGGAGCGGCGCCCTTCGACCATTGCCGACGCGAACGACGACTATGCCTTCCGCACCAGCGAGACCTGCGACTTCAATTCGAACGATCCGGTGGTGATGGAGCTGAAACGGCGCATGACGGCGTTCACCGGGCTCGATCCCACCCATGGCGAGCCGATGCAGGGCCAGCGCTACGACATCGGTCAGGAGTTCAAGGCGCACACCGACTATTTCGAGCCGCAGGGCCGCGATTTCGAGAAATATTGCGCGGTCGCCGGGCAGCGGACCTGGACGGTGATGCTCTATCTCAACGAAGTCGAAGCCGGCGGCGCAACGCGGTTCAAGGCAATCGACAAGATCATCCAGCCCGAGATCGGCAAGGTGATCGCCTGGAACAATCTGCGTCCGGACGGCACGCCCAACCCTTCCACTCTCCACCATGCGATGAAGGTGCGCGCGGGCCTGAAATATGTCGTCACCCAATGGTATCGCGAGCGCCCCTGGGGCTGGTGAGCCGCACGGCGCCGCGCTTCGAAGGGAGTCGAGAGACGCGGAGTGAAGAACGGCCGGCGGGGCTCGCACCCCGCCGGCCGCTTCGTTTCCGGATTTCGGATCAGAAGGTCGTGCTGACGCCGAGCGTGAAGACCCGGCCCAGATTGTAGCGATTCACCAGCACGACATTGCCGTTCGGGAACGTCTGCCGCTCGTCGAAGCGGGTGCGGGTAAGGTTGCGCCCCTCCAGCTTGAGCTCGAACTTGCCGCCGGCCAGTTCGAAGCCCTGACGCGCGACGATGTCTAGCCGGATGCCCGGACGCTCGATGATGTCGGGCTGGAACCCGTTGCCCGACAGGTTCGACGGGCCGCGATTGGTCACGCGGTCGCTCGCATAGTTGAACAGGAACGTAAGCTGCGACAGGCTCTGCGTGTCCTCGATGCCGAGCTGCAGGTTGACCAGATGGTCCGACTGGCCGGTGAGCGGCGCCCCGTCGCGGAACTGCAGGCTGGCCGGGCCAAAGCCGGTGGGGCAACCCGCCAGCGTCTGGTTCAGCACGTTGGGCGCGCAGCTGCTGTCGGCGGTGATCGACGAATGGGTATAGGTGTAGTTCGCGATCACCAGCGCGCGGCGGGTGCTGAAGAAGCCCCCCAGCGTATCGAGCGGGAAATATTTCTGCACCTCGACTTCGCCGCCATAGAGCTTCGCCTTGGGCAGGTTGGTGAAGCCGGTCTGCAAGCGATCGTCGGCGCCGGTGTAGAAACCCACCTGCTCGATCGGATTCGAGATCCGCTTGTAGAAGCCCGCCAGCGTGAAGCGCTGGTCGCGCGCGAAGAACCACTCGAAGCGCGTCTCGAAATTATAGAGTTCCGAGTCGCGCAGCAGCGGGTTGCCGAAGAAGAGGCGATCCGAGTCCGGATCGCGGAACTGCTGCGGCGCCAGTTCGCGGAACTGCGGGCGCGAGATGGTCTTCGAGAAGCTGTTGCGCAGCTGCATGTTCTCCGCGAAGTTCCAGGTGACCGTGATCGCCGGCAGGAAATAGTCGTTGTTCAGGCGCTTGCCGATCGTGCCGACCGGCGTGACGCTCTGCTCGGCCTTCTCGTAGCGGACGCCCGCCACTGCGCGCAGCCCGTCCAGCGCCTCGGTCTCGGCCTGGAAATAGCCCGCGTTGATGCGCAGCTTCGCATCATAGGCATAGGCGCCGAGCGGCGTGTTGAACTGCATCTCGATGGTGCAGGCGCCGCGGCCTACCTGCGGGCAGGCGTTGTTCACCACATCGGGGCTGAGCAGATAGTCCGGACGCAGCAGATTGTACGGATAGCCCGGCGCGGTGCCGCCACCGGCGCTGGTCTGGTAGTTGAACTGCAGGCGCCGCGAGAAGCGACTGGTATCCGAATAGAAATAACCCGCCGACAGGGTGAGCGGGATCGGATCGAGCTTGTAGACCAGGTCCGCCTGGCCGGTCCAAAGATCCTCGTTCAGATCCGAGAAGATGATCGAAGCGAAGGGCGAGAAGCGCTGCGTGACCTGGTACACGCCATCGCACTGGAAGCCGCCGATGCCATTGCCGCCGTCATATTTGGCCGGAGCCCCGGTCGTGGTCGTCGGCGAGCAGAGATAGTCGAACTGGCGCTCATAGGGCGCGTTCCGCTTCGAATTGGCATAGGCGCCGCGCAGATCGAGCCTGAGCGCGGGCGAGAAGCGAAGCTCGCCCACCAGCTGGCTCTCGAACAGCTGGCGTTCGAACCAGTTGGTGTTCTGCTGGAATCGCAGCCCGCTGGCATTGTTGTAGATCGTCGCCGCCGAGCCGCGGCCCTGCTTCAGCACGTCGCGGATATAGACGTTGGTCCAGCGGATCGTGCTGTCGCCGAACGAATAGCCGAGCCCGAGCAGCGCGTTGCCGATGATGCGATTGTCGGTGATCAACGTGTGGAAGTCGTTCCGGATCGCGCCATTCTCGGTCACGCTGTCCTGCTGGCGGATCGAACGGGTCCGGAAGGTATTGCTGTAGCCGACCGAGGTGATCACGCCGAGCCGGTCCGACCCCAGATCGAACGCCATGCCCGTGCTGATCTCCCCCGACCAATTGGCCGGAAGATGATCGTTGCGCTGGAGCAGCGTGGTCGAGGCATTGGAAAGCTGGAGCACCTGCCCGGCGGGGATCAGGCCCGAGCCGGCCGGGGCGTTGCGGATGAAATCGGGCACGCTGCGCGTGCCCTTGTCGAAGCCCAGCCAGTCGGTCTTGCTGCCGAAATAGGTATAGCCGAGTTCGCTCGTCGTCGCCGTGTCGGCCGAGATCGACCCGCCGATCGTCACGAAGTCCTTGTCGGGAATCGCCTTGGTGGTGAGGTTGATGACGCCGCCGCCGAATTCGCCCGGATAGTTGACCGAATAGGTCTTCTGGACGAGCGCGGACCCGACGATCGAGGTCGGGAAGATGTCGAGCGGCACCGAGCGGCGCAGCGGCTCGGGGCTCGGCAGGGCCGAACCGTTGAGCAGCGACGAGGAATAGCGATCGCCGAGGCCGCGGACATAGACGAAGCCGCCGCCCACGACGCTGAGGCCGGTGACGCGAGTCAGCGCGCCGGCGATATCGCCCTCGCCCGTGCGCGCGATGTCCTCGCTCGACAGCACCGACACCACTTGCGGGGTGGCGCGCACGACGTTCGGGATATGGCGCCCGACCACGACGATGTCGGTCACGTCCATGTCCACGCCCGGCGCGGAGACCTCGGGGGTCTTCTGCTCCGCCTGCGCATCGGTGGTGGACGGCGCGGGCGCCGTTTGCCCCGTCGTCTGGGCGAGCGCGGCCGGAGAGACGAGTTGAGACGTCAGGAGAAGAAGCGTGGCGTAAGCAAGGCGTCGCTGCATGGCCGTGTCACCCAGTAGAATTTATGAGCAATGTCGGGGCAGCGGATTTCGCCGCCCCGACAGTTTCCGCACGAGCTGCAGGGGCCTCAGCGGCCGTTGCAGCTGAAATAGACCGAGTTGAACACCGGCGGGCCCTGATCCTGGAGCGCCGGGTTGGCCGGGCGGATCGTCGAGCGATCGCTGGCGCTGGTCTCGCCCGCGACCATGTTGACGCAGGCCACGTTGGCCGGAGTCTTCACGATGCCGTTGACGAAGTTGAAGTCGGCGCCGCCGCGGATGCGGATGGCAGCCGGCGCCAGCGCGGTCTGGATGAAGGTGAAGTTGGCGTAGCGGCCCCAGGTGCGGGGCAGCAGGTCCTCGGCGCCGTTCGAGTCGATCTCGGTCGAGAAGGAGTCGGCGGTCGCGCCCGACACCTTCTGCGCGGCGATGATGAACTGCATGAAGCCGCGCCAGCCATTGTCGACGTCGAAGCCGTCGTCGTCGGCGCCGGTCACCGCGAAATATTTCAGGTTGGTGGTGCCGCCGAAGATCTCGACGCCGTCATCCGCCGAATTGTGGCTCTGGACATGGTCGATGATCGTGCCCGAGCCGGTGCCGCCCAGGGTCAGGCCCTGGAGCTCGTTGCCGTCGGAAATGGCGATGCCGGTATAGCGGATCTGGACAAAGGACATCTGGCCGCTGCTGTCGGCTTCGTTGGTGCCGCCATAGAAGCGGCCCGTCACGCCCTCGATCGCCTGCTGGCAGGGCGTGCCGCTGCTGCCGCCGGTGCCCGAGGCGCACACCGCGGTGGTCGAGCGGCCGAGCAGGATGATGCCGCCCCACTGGCCCTGGGTCACGTCGCTGACGCCGTTGTTGGCGAGGTTCTGCTGCGAGGTGAAGATGATCGGCTGGGTGACCGTGCCGACGGCCTGGATCTTCGAGCCGCGATTGACGAGCAGCAGGTCGTTGGTCGGCTCGGTCGAGTCGGCCGCGATGACGACGCCGGCCGCGATGGTGAGCGTCACGCCCGCGCCGCCGGTCGCGCCCTGATCGGTGCCGACTTCGGTCTGGCCGCGCAGGCGATAGACCACGCCGGCGATCTTCGGCAGCGTCAGATCGGTGGTGATCGCCTGGGGCAGGCGGCACAGGCGGAAGGTCTGGGTCAGGCCGTCATCGGTGGTGCCGGCCGGGCACACGGCGCTCGAGCCGCCGCTGCCGATCGCGGGAACGGCGGTGCAATTGGCGCTGGTCGCACCGAAATTGGCCGTGGTGGAGTTGCAGGTCCAGCCGTCGAACGCCGTGTCGGTCGGGCCGTTGAGCGCCCCGACATAATTGGTGCTGACGAAGAAGGGGTTGAGCGTAGCCGGGTTGAAGGCCGGCGTCAGCGACGTCGCGCTGACCGGGAAGATGCCGTTCAGCTGGTTGGTGCCGTTGACGTTGTTGTTCGAGCCCGCATTGACGATGTCGAGCTGCTCCTGCGCCGTGACGCTGAGGCCGTTCTGCGTCGTGACCGCCGCGAACTGGGCCGCGGTGATCGGCGCCGTCGGCGTCGGCGTGGGCGTCGCCGGCGGAGTCGGCGTCGGCGTCACGATGACGACGCTGCCGGCGCCCGGGGATGCCACATTGCCCGCGCCGTTACACGCGGAGAGTGCCGCAGAGGCGGCTGTCGTCATGAGAATGAGGCCGAAGCGCTTGAAGCTCGCCATCGCGCAAAAACTCCCGGTCGTATCGTTGCTGATCCGGGCGCGCGGCTATCGAAACGATTGCCCCCTTTGCGCCCGGGCCGGGGTTAGGCCGGGATAATGACACGTACATGAGTCATGAGCGTCTGTTTGATTACAGAAAAACGACAATAATATTACGACGTACCCGGCAATGCCGGCCAGGCGATGCGTCGAGGACCGAACGCTCGCACTTCCGTTTCATGAAGTGCCGATGAAAGCATCATGTCACTCGCCGGGCGCCCGGACAAGATGGCCGCGCTGCATCACCATGGCCACCCGTTCGAGCGCGCCGATGTCCCGGGCGGGATCGCCGGTGACGGCAACCAGATCGGCGATTCGCCCGGGGGCGATGGCGCCGATCTCGTCGCCCAGCCCGAGCAGCGCCGCGTTCCCGGCCGTCGCCGTCCAGAGCGCGTCGAGCGGCTTCATCCCCCATGCAGCCATCAGCGCGATCTCGCGCGCGTTTGCGCCGTGCGCGAACACGCCCGTGTCGCCTCCGACGCACATCCTCACGCCCGATTCGAGCGCGGCGGCATAGCTGGCGCGCTTGGCGCGGACCGGCTCGGGCTCGGGCGCGCCCCCGCTCCAGCCGCCATAACGGGCAATCGCGTCGGTGGCGGCAAGCGTGGGGCAAAAGGCCACATTGCGCGCCTTCATCAGGGCGAACACCGCCGGCGTGGCGTCATTGCCGTGCTCGATCGTGTCGGCCCCGGCCAGGATCGCGCGGCGCATTCCCTCGGGCGTGCTGGCATGCACCGCGACCTTGCGCCCGGCGTCGTGCGCGGCGGCGATGCCGGCCGCGAGTTCGTCGATGCTGAAGGTCGCGCGGCTGGGCTCGCCCGGGCCCCAGCGATAATCGGCGTAGAATTTCACCCAGTCCGCGCCATGCGCAATCTGCCGGCGGACCGCCGCGACTATCCCCTCTCCGCTCGCTTCCTCGGCGCCCTGCGGAACGTCATAGGCATAGCCCTTGGGGCCATAGGCGCCCGTGGCGACCAGCGCCCGACCGGCGATGAACAGGCGCGGGCCGGGCACGATCCCCTGCTGGATCGCCTGTTTGAGGCCGGCATCCGCCTCCCCCGCGCCTTCGGTGCCGAGATCCCGGACCGTGGTGAAGCCTGCCATCAGCGTCGCGCGGGCATGCGCGACGGCCCGGGCGGTGCGGAGCGCCAGCGGCTCCTTCATCACTTGGTCGTTCCAGCTCGTCTCGTCATACGGATGGAGGAAGAGATGGACGTGGAGATCGATCAGGCCGGGCAGCAGCGTCGTGCCGGGCAGCGCCCGCGTCTCGGCCCCGGCAGGCGCGGCGACATCGGGGCCGACCGCCACGATCCTGCCGTCGGCGACAAGGACCTTCCAGCCCTCATGCATCGCGCGATCGGTTGCCGTGAAGACGCGGTCGGGGACGAGCAGCACCGCCGCCTTCTGCGCGAAGGCAGTCCCGGGAACGAGCAGCAGAAGCGCGGCGAGCAGGCGGCAGGGCTTGGTCATGCCACGAGACTGGCAAAGGCGGCAGGCCCACGCCAGCCCTTCCTTCGGCCCTTCCCCGGAGAGGAGGGCCTTCAGTACATTGCCGTCATCGCCACGCCCGCGGTGATCAGGATCACGCCGAGCCCCTGACGCAGGCTCAGCGCCTCGCGAAACAGCCGGTGGCCGGCGGCCGCGGCGATGGGCATCTCGATCACGCCGAGCGCGCGCACCGCGGCGGCCGGCGCCAGATTGAGCGCGAGGAACCAACCCGAGGAGGCAAGCGCGCCGAACAGGCCGGCGCCCAGCGACCCGCGCCAGCCGGCGACCACCGCGACGAGCGCGGCCCGATCGCGCAGCGCGAGATAGGCCCCCAGCCCCGCCGCCTGCACCGCCTGGACGATCGCGACACAGGCCATCGCCGAGAAGAAGGGGTGATGCGGCTCCAGCCGCAGCCCGGCGTGGCGGAACGCGTTGAGCGCGAAACCGAACAACAGGCCCGAGGCGACGCCGAACGCAATGCCGAGCACCGGATGATGCGCGCCCTCGACTCGCTTCGGCCAGACCAGCACCGCGAGCCCCAGCGTCGTCACCGCCACGCCCGACCAGCCGAGCGCGGAAAGATTGTCGCCGAAGACGAGCAGGCCGACGGTGGCGGCAAGCGGGACCGAGCTTTGCTGTAGCGCGGTGCCCACCGCGAAGCCGGCATGGTGCATCGCGAGCAGCAGCGCGGCAGTGGCGATCACCTGCGCCAATGCCCCGGCGAGCGCCGGCCACCAGAACGCCCAGCCGAACTGGGGCGCGACATGCGGCGTGACCGCCACCGCGATCGCGGTGAAAGCGAGCGAGAAGGGCAGGCCGAACAGGAAACGCACGAGCGTCGCGCCCCAGGGGCCGGTGTTCGACATCATGCCGCGCTGAAGCGCGTTGCGGCCCACCTGAAATGCCGCCGCCGCCACCGTCGCCACCGCCCAGAGCACGCGCCTACTCCACCCGATCCCCTCGATTCGCGCCGCCTTACCCGCTTCCCGCACCCTCGCGAACCGCATTCTCGCCACGGCCGGGATGGCGATGGCGATGGCCTGCAAGCGGGGTCAGGTCTTCAGCCATCAATCCAGCCAATCGTTCTTCAAAAGAAATGATGGCTTGCGGGCACGCTGCCCGACGGATCATTTCGCCGGGCATCGAACCAAGGAGCCCAGGATGAAGCCGATCCATCTCGCCGCGCTCGCCCTGCTCGCCGCCGCGCCCGCGCCGCCGCAGCAGCAGAATCCCGCCGCCGCCGCCACGGTCGCCACTGCCCAAGGCAAGCGCCTGCCCCGCCCGGCCCGCTCGCTTCGTGCCGCCTCGCCCTCTCCCGTCGTCCTCGCAAGGGCCGGGATGGCAATGATCGGGAAATGGCTCCGAGCCTTCATCCATTAATCCAGCTAATGGCTCTTCCGAGAAATGGTGGTTTGCGCGCGCGGTGCCCGGCGGATCATTTCGCCGGGCATCAAACCAAGGAGCCCAGGATGAAGCCGATCCACCTCGCCGCGCTCGCCCTGCTCGCCGCCGCGCCCGCGCCGCAGCAGCAGGACGATCCCCTCACGCGCCCGATCGAACCCCAGGCCGCCGCCAAGTGGATCGGTCCGCAAGCGCCGATCCGGGTTCATGGCAACAGCTATCTGGTCGGCTTCCAGGGGATGAATGTCGGCCTGATCGACACCGGCAAGGGGCTGATCCTGATCGACGGCGCGGTGCCGCAATCGGTCCGTGCGATCGAGGCGAACCTGAAGACGCTCGGCTATCGTATCGAGGACGTGAAGCTGATCCTCAGCACCGAGCCGCATTTCGATCATGCCGGCGGGCTGGCCGCCCTGGCGCGCGACAGCGGCGCCACGATATTGGCGAGCGCCTGGGCCGCGGCATCGCTCAAGCGCGGCATGAGCAGCGCGGACGATCCGCAAGCGGCGTGGCTGGTGCCCTTCCCCGCCGTCTCCCGGATACGGGTGGTGAAGGATGGCGAGGCGATCCGGCTGGGCAACGTCACCGTCACCGCGCGCGCCACGCCGGGCCACACGCCGGGAAGCATGAGCTGGACCTGGCGAAGCTGCGAGGGCCGCGCGTGCAGGACGATGGTCTTCGCCGCAAGCCTCAACCCAGTCGCCGCCGACGGCTATCGCTTCACCCGCCATCCCGAAGTGGTCGCGAGCTTCCGCGCCTCTCAGGCCAGGTTCCGCGCCATGCCCTGCGACATCATGTTCAGCGCGCATCCCGACAATTCGGGCGGCGTCGAGAAATATGCGCGCTTCGCCAAGGGCGCGCGGCCGAACCCCTATATCGATCCCGGCGCCTGTCGCGCCTATGCCGCCCGATCGGAGACGGCGCTCGCCAAGCGGCTGGCCGACGAGAAGGCAGGGAAGGCACGCTAGCCGCCCGGTGCGCATGAAGGGGCCCGCCGGTCAGGTGACCAGCGGGCCCTCATGCAATATTCTCTGCGATCCTCGCGGATCACCTCACCAGATGCGCACCCGGTCCGCCGGTGCGACATATTGCTTCTGGTCCGGCCCGATCTTCCACGCCGCATACCAGGCATCGACGTTGCGCAACGGATTCACCGCGCGGATCTGGCCCGGGGAGTGCGGATCGCTGACCAGCTGCTGACGCAACGCCTCGGTGCGGAACAGCGTGCGCCAGACCTGGCCCCAGCCAAGGAAGAAGCGCTGGTCGCCGGTATAGCCGTCGATCAGCTTCGCCTTCTTCCCGCCCAGCGACTGGTGATAGGCATCGAGCGCGATCAGCACGCCGCCCAGATCGCCGATATTCTCGCCCATCGAGGCGCGGCCGTTGATATGGACGCCGGGGAGCCCGTCGAAGCTGTACGCTTCATATTGCGCGCCGAGCCGCGAGGCCTGCGCCTCGAACTTGGCGGCATCCTCCGCCGTCCACCAGTCGCGCAGCACGCCGTTGCCGTCGGACTTGCGGCCCTGATCGTCGAAACCGTGGCTGATCTCGTGGCCGATCACGCCGCCGATGCCGCCATAGTTCACCGCATCGTCGGCCTGGGGATCGAAGAAGGGCGCCTGCAGGATCGCGGCCGGGAAGACGATCTCGTTCTTCACCGAGTTGTAATAGGCATTCACCGTCTGCGGGGTCATGCCCCATTCGGCCTTGTCGACCGGTCCGCCCAGGCGGTTGCGGCGATAGTCCCATTCGAAGCGGCCGGAACGCTCGGCATTGCCCACCAGATCGCCCGGCTTCACTTCCAGCGCGGAATAATCGCGCCATTTGTCCGGATAGCCGATCTTGACGGTGAAGCCCTTGAGCTTGGCCTGGGCCTGGGCCTTGGTGGCGGGGCTCATCCAGGCGAGCTTGTCGATCCGCCCGGCGAGCGCGACGCGCAGGTTCGCCACCAGCGTATCCATCTTCGCCTTGGAAGCCGGCGGGAAATAGAGCGCGACATAGTCGCGGCCCACGCCCTCGCCCACGCCGCGCTCGACGAACGCCACGCCGCGCTTCCAGCGCTCGCGCTGTTGGGGCTGGCCGTTGAGGAACTTCGCGCGGAACTCGAACTGCGCATCGACGAAGCGCTTCGAGAGCAGCGGCGCGATATCGTCGGTGGTGCGGAAGGCCTGCCAGGCCTTGAGCGTATCGAGATCGGTGTCGGCGAAGATCTTGGCGATCACCGGGATCGCGGTGTTCTGCGCGACGATCACCCGATCGGCCTTGCCGAGGCCCGCGGCCGCCCAGAACGCGTCCCAGCCGAAGCCCGGCGCCTGTGCCTTGAGCTCGGCGATGCCGGTGGGGTTATAGGTCTTGTCGCGGTCGCGGCTCTGCGCGCGCGTCCAGTGCGCCTTGGCGATCTGGGTCTCCATCGCGACCACCCTGGCCGCCGCCGCATCGGCATCCGTCCAGCCGGCCATGCCGAGCAGCTGCGCGACATATTGCTGATAGCGCGCCACCTGCGGCGCGAACTTGGCGTCGAGATACAGGTCGCGATCGCCCAGGCCCAGGCCCGACTGGCGCAGATAAAGCGCATAGACGTCCGGGTTCTTGGCGTCATCGTTCACGCCCACACCGAAGAAACTGCTGCCGAAGCCGCCGACCGAGGCGCCCATCAGCCTGGCCAGGTCGTCCTTGCTCGCCGCCGCCTTCACCGGCGCCAGGCGCTCGACCAGCGGCTGGGCATCGAGCTTCTCGGCCAGCGCCTCGTCCATGAAACCGGAATAGAGGATCGCCGCCTTCATCCGGTCCGGGTGCGCGGCATCGGCGGCGCTATAGCCCGAGATCAGGCTGCGCATCCGCACTTCGGAAAGATCGCGCAATACGGCAAAGGCGCCATAGGAGGAGCGGTCGGCGGGGATCGCCGTGCGATCCGTCCAGGCGCCGTTGACGAAGCGATACCAGTCGTCGCCCGGCTTCACGCTCTTGTCCATGCCGGTGAGGTCGAAGCCCCAGGCGCCGTAGCGGGTCGCGCCTGCGTCGGCGGTGGCGCCGGCAGCGACGGGTGCCGCGGATTGCTGGCTGAAACCGATCGCAGGTACGGCGAGCACGGCCACGGCCGATGCGAGCAGCAGATATTTCTTCAATGGAGGTCCCCCGATATCGAGACGTTAGGCGCGTCGGGGGATGGTGTGTCACGACACCGGCAGCCGCGCAACATCCTTGCGCGAGCGCATATCATTCGTTCGCCGGCCGATAGCTGACCCGCACGCCGGACACCGTTTCGCGCTTCAGGAAGATGCGCGATCCGGGTGCGTATCGGACCTCGAGATGATCCGCGCGCAGCCATCGGATCTCGGCCCATGGGCCGCCCCAGGCACCCCGCCTCGCTGCGCCGTGATCGGCATCCGCGATGAAGGCATTGCCCCTTCCCGCCGGCGCCTGGCCCCCGGACAGGATCGAGACCTGGGTGGAGAAGCCGGTGGTCGCGCCGCAGTCGCGCTGGAACAGCACCGCGCTCCGGGCGCCGCCGGGCGCATCGATCCTGGAGACGATCCGGTTCCCGCAGTCATCGGAGCAGGCCATCAGCGGCACGAGCGGCACAGCCATCATGACGAAACGGTGAAACACGGACATCCCCCTCCCCGGCCGGAAAGGAAATGGCACGCGCAAATTCAGCCATGATGCAGGCTTCGCCCCCGTTCGGCCGAAGCGAACCAAAAGGCCCGCCGGTCACCGGGACCGACGGGCCTTTGCAATGGTGGGCGCGGTAGGGATTGAACCTACGACCCCACCCGTGTGAAGGGTGTGCTCTACCACTGAGCTACGCGCCCATTGGCCGTTCGGCCAAAATGGGAAGCGGGCCTTTAGGCGGCGCAGCCCCTGCTGTCCAGCCCCAAAGACCCATTAGATACGGCTTAGTTCACCGCATCCTTCAGGCCTTTGCCTGCCTTGAACTTCGGCTGGTTCGACGCCTTGATGGTCATCGGTTCGCGGGTGCGCGGGTTGCGGCCCGTCGACGCCTTGCGCTTGCTGACCGAGAAGGTGCCGAAGCCGACCAGGCGAACTTCGTCGCCCTTCTTGAGCGCGGCCTGGATGGCATCGAACACGGCCTCCACGGCCTTGCTCGCATCGCCCTTGCCCAGCCCGGAGGTGTCGGCGACCTGACCGATCAGCTCTTGCTTGTTCATTTCGTGATTTTCCCCCTCATGAATACGCAGAAATGCGCGAGTCGCGGCGGCGGGCCGAGCGATCACGTCAGCACGCCCCCGCCCGCGCTGTCAAAACGATTCAGCCCGCTTTTCCCTCGAAATGACGAAAAGGTTACGATGACTGGCGCGTTAAGGATGGTGCCGCCCATCAATGATGGACGGCATCTCCCCTGCCCGTGCTGCCGGCGGGAGGCTGGGTTGCCAGCTCGTCGGCCTCGCTCCAGTCGATCGGCGTAAGCGCCTCGGTCAGCGCCAGGCGCAGCACTTCGTCGACATGCTTGACCGGCACGATCTCGAGCCCGTCGCGAATGTTCTGGGGAATCTCGGCGAGGTCCTTCTGGTTCTCTTCCGGGATCAGCACCGTCTTGATGCCGCCGCGCAGCGCCGCGAGCAGCTTCTCCTTGAGCCCGCCGATCGGCAGCACGCGTCCGCGAAGGGTCACTTCGCCGGTCATCGCGATGTCGCGCCGCACCGGCACGCCGGTCATCGTCGAGACGATCGCCGTCACCAGGCCGATGCCCGCCGACGGGCCGTCCTTGGGCACCGCGCCCTCGGGCAAGTGGACATGGATGTCCTTGCGCCCGAACAGGCTGGGCTTGATCCCATAGGCGGGGCTGCGCGCCCTGACGAAGCTGAACGCGGCCTCGACCGATTCCTTCATCACGTCGCCCAGCTTGCCGGTCGTCTTGATCATGCCCTTGCCGGGCACGGTGACGCTCTCGATGGTCAGCAGCTCGCCGCCCACCTCGGTCCAGGCCAGGCCGGTGACCGCACCGATCTGGTTCTCCTCCTCGCCAAGCTCGTGACGATATTTGGGCACGCCGGCGAACTCGGAGAGATTGTCCGGCGTGATCGTCACGCTCTCGGCCTTGCCCTCCAGGATCTTGCGCAGCGCCTTGCGGGCAAGCTTGGCGATCTCGCGCTCGAGCGTGCGCACGCCCGCCTCGCGCGTGTATTTCTGGATCAGCGCGCGCAGGCCCTCGGGCGCGAGGGTGAATTCGCCTTCCTTCAGGCCATGCGCCTCGATCTGCTTCTCGATCAGGTGGCGCTCGGCGATCTCGACCTTCTCGTCCTCGGTATAGCCTTCGAGCCGGATGATCTCCATGCGGTCGAGCAGCGGCTGCGGCAGGTTCAGCGAGTTCGCGGTGCACACGAACATCACGTCCGAAAGATCGATGTCGATCTCCAGATAATGGTCGTTGAACTTGTTGTTCTGCTCCGGATCCAGCACCTCGAGCAGCGCCGAGGCGGGGTCGCCGCGGAAATCCTGGCCGAGCTTGTCGATCTCGTCGAGCAGGAACAGCGGGTTCGAGGTGCCGGCCTTTTTCAGGTTCGACACGATCTTGCCCGGCAGCGAGCCGATATAGGTGCGGCGATGGCCGCGGATCTCGGCCTCGTCGCGCACGCCGCCCAGCGACTGGCGGATGAACTCGCGCCCCGTCGCCTTGGCGATGCTCTTGCCCAGCGAGGTCTTGCCCACGCCCGGCGGGCCGACCAGGCACAGGATCGGCCCCTTCAGCTTGTTGGTGCGCGCCTGGACCGCAAGATATTCGACGATCCGGTCCTTGACCTTCTCGAGCGCGTAATGGTCCTCGTCGAGCACGTTCTGCGCCTCGGCGATGTCCTTCTTCAGCTTCGACTTCTTGCCCCAGGGCAGACCCAGCAGCACGTCGAGATAGTTGCGCACCACTGTCGCCTCGGCGCTCATCGGCGCCATGGTCTTGAGCTTCTTGAGCTCGCCCTGGGCCTTGGCGCGCGCTTCCTTGCTGAGCTTCAGCGTGGCGATCTTCTGGGTCAGCTCGGCGACTTCGTCGCCATCGCCTTCCTCGCCCTCATTGCCCAGCTCGCGCTGGATCGCCTTGAGCTGCTCGTTCAGATAATATTCGCGCTGCGTCTTCTCCATCTGGCGCTTCACGCGGCTGCGGATCTTCTTCTCGACCTGCAGCACGCCCAGTTCGCCCTCCATGAAGGCGAACACCATCTCGAGGCGCTTCATCGGATTGGTCTCGACGAGCAGCGACTGCTTCTCGGCGACCTTGACCGCAATGTTGGCGGCAACCGCGTCGGCAAGGCGCGAGGCGTCCTCCAGCTCGGCGAGCTGCACCGCGGTCTCCGCCGGCAGCTTGCGGTTGAGCTTGGCGTAATTCTCGAACTGGTCGACCACCGAGCGCATCAGCGCCTGGATCTCGGCGCCTTCGGCGGCATCGTCCTCGACCGGCGCGACGTTCGCCGTCAGATAGGCGCCGCCCTCCTCCATCGAGACGAGCACGCCCCGCTCCTTGCCGGCGACGAGCACGCGCACGGTGCCGTCGGGCAGCTTGAGCAGCTGGAGGACCTCGGCGGAGACGCCGGTATCGTACAGATCCTCGCGGCCCGGATCGTCCTCGGCCGGATCGAGCTGGGCGACGAGGAAGATCTCCTTGTCGTCGGCCATTGCAGCCTCGAGCGCAGCGACCGACTTGTCGCGGCCCACGAACAGCGGCACGATCATGTGCGGGAAGACGACGATGTCCCGGAGGGGAAGAACGGGGTAGGAATGCTTCATGGATACTCCTGAGCCCGCACAGGGCTCCTCAGCACCATTATATGGGGACCGGGCTGCCTGCATCAATCGCCGAACGCGGTTAGGTTGTGGAGTGTTGCTTCCCAATGCGGCACGGACAAGGGTCTTTGCGACCGCATCGGTCCGCCGCGCCACGGATTTCCCTTGCCGCCGCGCTCCAGGGCCAGTTCAATTCCGCATCGCGCCCGGCGCGCTCACCGCATGAAGGAGGCCCGCATCCGCACGTCCCCGTTCCTCGCCGCTTCGGCCCTGGCCCTCGCCACGGCTCCCGCCGCCGCGCAGACGATCAAGCCGGGCGAACCGCCGCTGACCGCGCAGACGAGCAGCTCGGGCGGCCCGCTCGATCCGGTGCAGAAGCTGGTGCGCTTCCAGAGCGCCGACCTCAGGATCGAAGTGCTGCCCGACAGCCAGTCGATCAAGGGCGTGGGCACGCTGCGCTTCGCGGCCACCGCGCCGATCCGGACGCTGGTGATCGACCTCGATCGCAATCTGCCGGTCAGCGCGATCGCGATCGACGGCAGGCCGCTGAAGCCGGGAGCGTGGAGCAATCCCGAGGGCCGGATGACCATCCAGCTCGGCAAGACGGTGCGCGCCGGCGGCACGGTGACCGCGGCGATCACCTATGGCGGCACGCCGCACGTCGCGGTGCGGGCGCCCTGGGACGGCGGATTCGTCTGGGCGAAGACGCCGCAGGGCCAGCCCTGGGTGGCAACCGCGGTGCAGATGGAAGGCTGCGACCTGTTCTGGCCGTGCATCGACTATCCCACCTACGAACCCGATTTCATCGACCTGCACATCACCGTGCCCAAGGGGTTGAAGGCGATCTCCAACGGCGTGCTCAAGGGCACCGACACGCTCGCCGACGGCCGCTCGACCTGGAACTGGCACGTCACCAACCCGACGCTCTACGGCATCGCGCTCAATGTCGGACCCTATGAGGTGATCTCGGGCGACTATAAGAGCCGCTTCGGCAACACGATCCCGATGTTCTATTGGTACCTGCCCGGCGAGGAACGGCAGGCGAAGGGCCTGTTCGCGGAATTCGCCCCGACGCTCGACTTCTTCGAGACCATGATCGGCCCCTATCCCTTTGGCGACCAGAAGCTCGGCGTGGTCGAGACGCCGCACAAGGGCATGGAGCACATGACGGTCAACGCCTATGGCAACAAATACGCCAAGACCCCCTGGGGCTATGACGACCTGTTCCAGCACGAATTCGCCCATGAATGGTTCGCCAACCAGCTGACCGCGGGCAACTGGGACGATTTCTGGCTGCACGAGGGCACCGGCACCTATATGCAGCCGCTCTATGCCGAATGGCGAGGCGGCAAGGGCGATTATACCGCGATGCTGCTCCAGGAGCGCATCGGCATCCGCGCCAGGTCGGCCATCGTCACCGGCAAGCCGCAATCGGCCGAGGACGTCTATGAGGACAGGAACGGGCGCGGCGGCGACATCTACACCAAGGGCAGCTGGACGCTGCACACGCTGCGCAACCTGATCGGCGACAAGGCCTTTTTCGACGGGCTGCGCCTGGCGATATATGGCCGCACCGATCCCAGGCCCGGCAATTTCAAACCGCTCTACCGGAGCACGCCCGAGTTCATCGCCTTCATGGAGCAGACTTCGGGCCGCAAGCTGCAATGGTTCTTCGATGTCTATCTGTACGAGGCGGCGCTGCCCGAACTGCTGACCGAGCAGACGGGCGATCGGCTGACGCTCAGGTGGAAGGCGCCCGGAGACAGGCCCTTTCCGATGCCGGTGGAAGTGCAGCTGGGCGACAGGCTGATCACGCTGGCGATGCGCGACGGCAGCGACACGATCGACCTGCCGGCGGGTGCGCATTACGTCGTCGATCCCTGGTCGAAGATCCTGAAGCGCTCCGCCGATATCGACGCGTTCCAGGCGTGGCGCGCGGCCCAGACATCGCGCTAGGGAGGTTCCGATGCACCAATATCTCCTCGCAGCCTCCGCCCTCGCTCTTTCGGCCACCACCGCCCAGGCCCAGGTCAAGCCCGGCGAGCCGCCGCTCACGCCCACGACGCAGGAATCGGGCGGTCCGATCAGCCCCGAGCGCGCCGCGCTGCACCTCGACCATGCCGACCTCGCCATCGAAGTGTTCCCGGCGACGCAGCGCATCGCCGGCATCGCGACGCTGACCATCACCAGCGCTATCGCGCAGAAGGCGCTCCAGATCGATCTCGACCGCAACCTGCCGGTCACTGCGATCAGCGTCGACGGCAAGGCGCTGGCACCGGCCGACTGGTCGAACCCCGAGGGCCGGCTGACGGTCGCCCTGCCCCGCCCGCTCGCGGCCGGCGGCAAGGCGGTGGTGAAGATCAGCTATGGCGGCACGCCGCACGTCGCGGTCCGCCCGCCCTGGGACGACGGCATGGTCTGGGCCAGGACGCCGGGGCCCGATCGCCAGCCCTGGATCGCCAGCACTGCCGAAGGCTATGGCTGCGACCTGTTCTGGCCCTGTCTCGACTTCCCCAGGGGCGAGCCCGACATGGTCGACCTGCACGTCACGGTGCCCAAGGACCTGAAGGTCGCGGGCAACGGCAAGCTGGTCGGCACCGACACGCTGCCCGACGGCCGCTCGACCTGGCATTGGCGTGCACGCAGCCCCAATCCCTATTCGGTGACGCTGCAGATCGCCCCCTACAAGCTGATCCAGGCCGACTATAGAAGCCGCTTCGGCAACGTGATCCCGATGGAATATTGGTACATTCCGGGCCGCGACGAGAAGGCGCGGACGCTGTTCGCCGAATTCGCCCCCGCGCTCGATTTCTACGAGCGGGTGATCGGACCCTATCCCTGGGGCGACGAGAAGATGGGCGTGGCCGAGACCCCGCATCTCGGCATGGAGCACCAGACGATCAACGCCTATGGCAACAACTACAAGCAATATCCCTCGGGCTTCGACGAGATCTTCCAGCATGAGCTGGGCCATGAATGGTTCGGCAACCAGATGTCCGCCAGCAATTGGGACGATTACTGGCTGCACGAGGGCTTCGCGCAGTACATGCAGCCGCTCTACGGCCGCTGGCGCGAGGGCGACGCGCGCTATGCGGTGATGATGGACGAGTTCCGCCTCCAGATCACCAACCATGCGCCGATCGTCTCCGGCAAGATCCGCACCGAGGAGCAGGTGTATGAGGAGGAGAAGGGCGGCCCGGGCCAGGACATCTACGTCAAGGGCGCCTGGATCCTCCATACGCTGCGCAACCTGATCGGCGACGACAGGTTCTTCGATGCGACGCGCCGGCTGGTCTATGGTCGCCCCGATCCCAGGCCGGGCAATTTCACCCCGCGCTTCGCCACCACGCCGGATTTCATCAAGATCGTGAACGACGTAACCGGCCGCGACATGCAATGGTTCTTCGACGTCTATCTCTACCAGGCACCGCTGCCGGAACTGGTCGAGGCGCGCCAGGGCGACACGCTGACGCTGCGCTGGAAGGTGGCGAACGACAAGCCGTTCCCGCTGCCGGTGGAAGTCTCGGTCGACGGCAAGGTGCGCTTGGTCGAGATGCCGGGCGGCACCGCAACGCTGAACGTGCCGGCCGACGCGCATGTCGTCGTCGATCCGAACGCGCGGGTCCTCAAATATTCGGCTGCCGTCGAGGCCTATCAGGCCAATGCCTATCGGAGGTGATCATGATCGCACTCGTCCATCCCGAACCTACCAGCGTCTATGCGGTCGCCGCGCTTTGCGGCAGCATGATCGTCTGGGTCGCGGTGCTGCTCGCCGCCAAGGCCAGGCGCGGCACGGCAGGCACCGAAGTGACCAGCAAGCGCGATTCGGGCTCGATGATCGGCGTCGCCGTGCAGGCGCTCGGGTTCCTTGCGGTGGGATTCGGCCCACTCGAGATGGTCGTGGGAGCACCGGACCCAGCCGCGATCGGCCAGTTTGCCGCCGTCCTGGTGCTGATGGCCGGGGTGATCGGGCTGTTCGTCGCCTCTTCGCGCGCCATGGGGCGAAACTGGGCGATCGTCGCGCGCACGCGCGAAGACCATCAGCTCGTCACCTGGGGCCCCTTCGCGGTGGTCCGCAATCCCATCTATGTCGCGCTGTTCGTCTGGATACTCGTGATGGCGCTGGCGCTCGGCCATTGGCGCGGACTGATCCTGGGGGTGCCGCTCTACTGGGTCGGCACCTGGATGCGCGTGCGCCGTGAAGAGAGGCTCCTCCGCGCACAGTTCGGCACCGCCTATGACGCCTATGCCGCGCGCGTGAAGCGCTTCGTGCCGGGGCTGATCTAGGGTCGAGCCGCAATCGGCAAGCCCCATCCTCCCCACGCAGGCAGGGAAGACGAACGCCCCTGGAGCAGGTGCCGGGGGACTGCCCCCGGCACGCAGCCCTATTCCTCCTCGATCACCGCGCCGTCCGGCCGCAGCACCTTGGCGAGCACGAAGGCGAAACCGATCTGCCAGGGCGTGTAGATCTTGAGCAGCTGGACCCAGTTGCCCGGGAAGGTCTCGCTGGTCGAACCGGTCGTCATGTAGAGATAGACGACCAGCGCGCCGAGGCCCGCCAGCATCGCCGTGCCGAACACGGCGAAGATCACCGGCGCGATCCCGCGACGGCCAAGCCCACTGCCCAGAACGAACAGCAGGGCGAGGCCCGCTCCCACGCCGCCGCCGATCAGGCCGAACCGCATCGGATCCGTGGAGGCATTGACCTGGTTCGCCAGCTGGGCGCCCGCCCAGTGCGCAAAGGTGAGGCCGACGATCAGCACGGCGACCTTCATCGCCAGCTTGTGGCCCCGCCCGGCCCAGACCAGAGGCAAGGTAAGCAGAGGCGTAAGCCACACGGCCGCGTTGGCGACATTCGCCAGGGTCAGCACGCACAACCCGGCGATGAAGAACAGGTGGCCGAGGATAAGCCACTTGAATGCCGTGCCCGCGGCGGAATCGAGGGCAAGATTGAACGACGAATGATACTCGCGGGGATCTTCATCCGCGAGGATAGCAGCATCAGACATAGGAACACTCCTCTATCCGGCCAATACACCTAGGGTGCGCCTCATCTTGAGTCGCGTCAACACAAAGTCGGCCTTGCGGCGCCGCCGGCTTCGCGCGACATTCCAATCCGTTGGGCCGGCATCTTGGGGGGAAGCATGGCGGACGAAGCGCTCTGGAACACCGACCTCGCGCCGACCGGGCCCGGGCAGCGCAGCTGGGCATGGTATCATTATACCGCGCTGTGGATCGGCATGATCGTCGCGGTGCCGGCCTGGATGCTCGCCGCGGGGCTGGTCGAACAGGGCATGTCCGCCGGCCAGGCGGCGTTCACCGTGCTGCTGGGCAATGGCATCGTCCTCGTGCCGATGCTGCTGATCGGCCATGCCGGCGCCCGGCACGGCATTCCCTATGCGGTGCTGGTGCGCGCTTCGTTCGGCACCGCGGGCGCGCGGCTGCCCGCCCTGGCCCGGGCGCTGGTGGCCTGCGGCTGGTACGGCATCCAGACCTGGATCGGCGGCGAGGCGCTGCTCACCCTGTTCGGCGTGCTGGTCCGCGCCGACCTGCGCGGCGCCCCGCTCCCGATGCTCGGCATCGGGAGCGGGCAGCTGGTCGCCTTCCTCCTCTTCTGGTCGCTCCAGCTCTTCTTCGTGCGCAAGGGGCTGCTTACCATTCGCCGGCTGGAGACCTGGACCGCGCCGGCGAAGATCCTGGTCTGCATCGCGCTGGTCTGGTGGGCGGTGGAGGCGGCGGGCGGGCTCGGCCCCATCTTCCACGCGCCCTCCGCCTTCGTGCCGGGCGGCCCGAAGGCCGGGCAGTTCTGGGCCGTGTTCTGGCCCGCGCTCACCGCGATGATCGGCTATTGGGCGACGCTCGCGCTCAACATTCCCGACTTCACGCGCTTCGCCCGTTCGCAGCGCGACCAGCTGATCGGCCAGTCCCTCGGCCTGCCGCCGATGATGGGGCTGATCGCGCTCGCCAGCGTGATCACCACCAGCGCCACGGTCGTGATCTATGGCGAGGCGATCTGGGACCCGGTCGCGCTTTCCGGCCGGTTCGAGGGGCCGCTGGTGCTGCTCGGGCTGATCGTGATCAGCGTCGACACCATCTCGTGCAACATCGCCGCGAACCTCGTTTCCGCTTCCTATGACTTCTCCTCGCTCTGGCCGGCGCGGATCAGCTACCGGACCGGCGGCATAATCACCGCGGCGATCGCGATCCTGATGATGCCGTGGAAGCTGCTCGCCTCCACCGGCGGCTATATCTTCGTCTGGCTTGCCGGCTATTCGGCGCTGCTCGGGCCGATCGCCGGCATCCTGATCGCCGATTACTGGCTGATCCGCCGCACGCGGCTGCAGGTCGACGACCTCTATCGCGCGGACGGCGCCTATGCCTATCGCCGCGGCTGGAACCCGGCGGCGCTGATCGCCTTCGCGGCCGGCGTGCTGCCCAACCTGCCCGGCTTCCTCGCCACCGCCGCGCCCGGTGCCTTCGCCGCCGGGCCGGCATGGATGGCGATCTATACCTGGGCCTGGTTCGTCGGCCTGGCCGTTGCGCTGCTGGTCTATCTCGCGCTGATGCGGCTCAGCCCGCGGGTCGCCGCCCGAGCCGCATGAGCCAGGCCAGGAAGAACGCCAGGCACGCCTGCCAGGGCAAGTGCACGCACTCCAGCCAGAAGACGAAGCCCGCCGATTTCAACTGGTAGCCATGGGCGCCGGTGAGCAGCAGCCCCTGCGCCATGCCGAGCGCGCCGAGCAGGGTGAGCGCGGCGATGCCGAGCAGGATGATCGCGCGACTGCCCGCGTGGAAAGGCGCCAGGCGCAGCGGCACCAGCAGCATCAGCGCCAGCGCCCCGCCCGCGAAACCGCCCACCGCGCCGGTGCCCAGATCCTGGACATAGGCCTGGGGATCGGGCTCGAGCGCGAAGCTGATCGAGGCGTGCCGCCAGGCGAGATAATTGGCCGCGACATGGACGAAGGTGAGCACCGCGGTGAAATAGAATAGCCGGCGCGCCCATCCGCGCTGCCGCGCGCTGGCGAAGAGATAGGGCATGCCGAACAGCGGCGTGAGGTACAGGCTGGGGCCGATCACCGGCGCCAGCACGACCTTCGGATCGGGATGAAGCAGGATCGCAAGCGCCAGCGCCACCGCATAGACGACCGCGCCGACCAGCAGCCAGATAAGGGCGTGCCGGAAACGGACATGCCGGCGGCGCGCCTGCGCGGCGGCGAGTCTGTCCGTTCTGCTCCTTGCCCCCCGCATCGGGGAATGATGGCAGAGCATCCCTTGCGCGTCATCCCCGCCAAGGCGGGGTCCGAAGCGGCAGGGGGTTCGCCTTCATGCCGCTGGATCCCCGGCTTCGCGGGGATGACGATTGCTGGCTCGAGGGTGCCGAAAAGCAGAAGGCCCTCCCCGCGCTCGCGGAAAGGGCCTCCTGAAATCCAGCCAGAGCCGGCGCGCTGCGCTCAGCCCGCCTTTTCCTTCTTGGCATAGACGCGCACCGGCTCCTTGGTGCCGCCGACCACGTCCTTGTCGACCACGACTTCGTCCACCCCGTCCATCGAAGGCAGGTCGAACATCGTGTCGAGCAGGATGCCCTCCAGGATCGAGCGGAGGCCGCGCGCGCCGGTCTTGCGCTCGATGGCCTTCTTCGAGACGGCAGTGAGCGCGTCGTCGTTGAAGCCCAGCTTCACGCCCTCCATGTCGAACAGCTTCTGATACTGCTTGACCAGCGCGTTCTTCGGCTCGGTGAGGATCTTGATCAGCGCCTCGACGTCGAGATCCTCGAGCGTCGCGATCACCGGCAGGCGGCCGACGAACTCGGGGATCAGGCCGAACTTGAGGAGATCCTCCGGCTCGACCTGCTTGAGCATCTCGCCGGTGCGGCGCTCGTCCGGTGCGGCGACATGCGCGCCGAAGCCGATCGACTTGCCCTGCAGGCGATCGCCGATGATCTTCTCCAGCCCCGAAAAGGCGCCGCCGCAGATGAACAGGATGTTGGTCGTGTCCACCTGCAGGAATTCCTGCTGCGGATGCTTGCGCCCGCCCTGCGGCGGAACGCTCGCCGTGGTGCCTTCCATCAGCTTGAGCAGCGCCTGCTGCACGCCCTCGCCCGACACGTCGCGCGTGATCGACGGGTTCTCGGCCTTGCGGCTGATCTTGTCGATCTCGTCGATATAGACGATGCCGCGCTGCGCCCGCTCGACATTATAGTCGGAGGCCTGGAGCAGCTTGAGGATGATGTTCTCCACGTCCTCGCCGACATAGCCGGCTTCGGTGAGGGTGGTGGCGTCCGCCATGGTGAACGGCACGTCGAGGATGCGCGCCAGCGTCTGCGCCAGCAGCGTCTTGCCGCAGCCGGTGGGGCCGACGAGCAGGATGTTCGACTTCGAAAGCTCGACGTCCGCGCCCTTGGCGCCGTGGTTCAGCCGCTTGTAGTGGTTGTGCACCGCCACCGAGAGCACGCGCTTGGCGCGCTTCTGGCCGATCACATAATCGTCGAGGACGTCGCAGATCTCCTGCGGCGTCGGGACCCCGCCGTCCTTCTTGCTGACGAGCGCGGACTTGGTCTCTTCGCGAATGATGTCGTTGCAGAGCTCCACGCACTCGTCGCAGATGAACACGGTCGGGCCCGCGATGAGCTTGCGCACTTCGTGCTGCGACTTGCCGCAGAACGAACAATAGAGCGTGCTCTTCGAGTCACCGCCGCTGAGCTTGGTCATTCAATCCATCCTTGGTGCGCCGCGCGCACGTTACGCCACCCGCCATCCTACACGCGGGAGATTATCCGGCAAACCCGGAATCTGGCTATTACGCCAGACTCCTTAAACAGCTCCTGACGATCAGGCGGCCGCAGCCTCGCCGTCGGTCGGCATCGGCCGCTTCTCGTACACTTCGTCGACCAGGCCGAATTCCTTGGCCTCGTTCGCCTCCAGGAAGGTGTCGCGGTCCATCGCGCGCTCGATCTTGTCGAGCGGCTGGCCGGTGTACTTCACGTAGAGATCGTTCATCCGCGCACGAATCCGCAGGATCTCCTTGGCCTGGATCTCGATGTCCGAGGCCATGCCCTGGGCGCCGCCCGAAGGCTGGTGGATCATGATCCGGGCATTGGTGAGCGCCACGCGCAGGCCCGGCTCGCCCGAAGCGAGCAGGAAGCTGCCCATCGACGCCGCCTGGCCGATGCAGACCGTGCCGACGCGCGGGCGGATATACTGCATGGTATCGTGGATCGCCATGCCGGCGGTCACCACGCCACCCGGCGAGTTGATGTACATCCAGATGTCCTTCTTCGGGTTCTCGGACTCGAGGAAGAGCAGCTGGGCGGTGATCAGCGAGGCCATATGGTCCTCGACAGGGCCGGTCACGAAAACGATGCGCTCGCGCAGCAGGCGCGAATAGATGTCGAAGCTGCGCTCGCCGCGGCTCGACTGCTCGATGACGATGGGGACGAGGCCGCCGGTGACGGGGTCAATGGTCATCTGACCGGAAAGCGGATGCATGGGTGAAAATCTCGTTATGTCTGTTTGCCCGACCCAACATCGGCGCTTGGCGAGCGGAGTTCAAGCCTTGGTTATGGTTAGTCGCGACAAGGGCTTTCACGGAGGGCCGCCGCCCGGGAACGCGCGGATGGCCGGCCAGGGCTGCACGCCCTCCACGCCCGCGCTGCCTTGAAGGCGCAACGGTGCTGCCCCATGATGGCATCATGACGACGCACAAGGTCCTGGTCACCGGCGGCTCCGGCTTCGTGGGCAGCCATGTCATCCTCCAGTTGCTGGCGGCGGGGCATGATGTCCGCACCACGGTCCGCAGCCTCGCGCGCGAGCCACAGGTCCGCGCGACGCTCGAGCGGGCCGGCGCCGATACGCGCCGCCTGAGCTTCGTCGCCGCGGATCTGGAAAGGGACGAAGGCTGGGCCGAGGCCGTGGCCGGCTGCGACTATGTCCAGCACGTCGCCTCCCCCTTCCCGCAGAGCCAGCCCGCCGACGAACAGGAACTGATCCGCCCGGCCGTGGACGGCACGCTCCGGGTGCTGCGAGCGGCGCGCGACGCGGGCGTGAAGCGCGTGGTGCTCACTTCCAGCTTCGCCGCGATCGGCTATGGCCATGGCCATAGCCATAGCGACTATACCGAGGCCGACTGGACCGATGTGAACGGCCCCGCCGTCCAGCCCTATATGAAGTCCAAGACCCTCGCCGAGCGCGCGGCATGGGACTTCATCGCAGCCGAGGGCAACGGCCTCGAGCTGGCGGTGGTCAATCCCGTCGGCATCTTCGGCCCGGCGCTCAACGACGATCTTTCCACTTCGATCTGGCTGGTGAAGTCGATGATCGAGGGCAGGATGCCCGGCCTGCCCGACCTGTGGTTCGGCGTGGTCGACGTGCGCGACGTGGCCAGCCTGCAGATCGAGACGATGACGCATGCCGGCGCGGCGGGCGAGCGATTCCTCGCCGTGGCGGGCAAGGCAGTCTCGATTCCCGAAATGGCCGATATCCTGCGCGCCGACCTGGGCGACGCGGCCGGCAACATCACGCGCCGCCGCATCCCGAGCTGGCTGGTGCGGATCCTCGCCCTCTTCAATCCGATGGCGCGCGAGGCGGCGCCGCGGCTCGGCATCCGGGCCAATGCCAGCAACGTCAAGGCACGCAAGCTGCTCGACTGGCAGCCCCGCGGCAATGCGGAGGCGATCCTCGCCACTGCGCACAGCCTGATCGCGCTGGGATTGGTGGAGACCCGGGCCTGAGCGCTCCGGGCCCGAACGCTCGCGGCCCCATTGTTTCGGATCGACCTTTGCCTGCCTTCCCCTTACAGGGGCACGAACCTTGCCTGGATGCGAACCTTGGCCAGCCAATCGATGTCCGACGACCCCGTGCGCCTCCTCCTCGTCGAGGATGACGAACCGCTGCGCCGCCTGCTGGGCGACCAGCTGAGCGAACGGGGCTATGCCGTCCAGGCGGTTGCCGATGGGCGCGCGGCGATCGCGGCGATCGGCGACGATCCGTTCGACATCGTGATCCTCGATCGGATGCTTCCCTTCGTCGACGGAGTCGACGTGCTGCGCTGGCTGCGCGAGCAGGAAGTGCTGACGCCGGTGATCCTGCTGACCGCGCTGGGCCGCCTCCCCGAGCGGGTGGAAGGGCTGGAGGCCGGCGCCGACGACTATGTCGTCAAGCCGTTCGAGACCGACGAGCTCCACGCCCGCATCCGCGCCCTGCTCCGCCGCCGCCAGGCCAATGGCGCCGACAGCGCGACGGTGACGGCAGGTGACGTCACGGTGAGCGTCGCGCGGCACCGGGTCACGCGTGCGGGCCAGCCGATCGAGCTGCACAAGACAGAGATCAAGCTGCTCGCCGAGCTCGTCCGCGAGGCGGGCACGGTGCTCACCCGGCCGCTGCTGCTCGAGCGCGTCTGGGGCTATGATTTCGTTCCCACCACCAACATCGTCGACGCCTATATCCGGCGCCTGCGCCAGCGGCTCGAGCTGCCCGGCCTCCCCGATCCGATCGTGACCGTGCGCGGAGTCGGCTACATGTTCCGCGCCTGAGCCATGACGCCGCCTCGCTCGCTACGGGCGATCGCGCTCGCCTTCCTCACCGCCATAGCGCTTGCCACGGTGCTGACTTGCGCCGGAGTCTATCTGGCGCTCGTCGGCGCGATCGACCGGCAAGTGGACAAGCGGCTGCAGGGACAAGCCGCCGAACTGCTCGCCGACAATCCGGACCAGCCGCTGCTGATGCACCGGATCGCGCAGGAAACGCGGCGACGCGACAGCGGCGACATCGGCTTCCTGCTGATCGATGCACGAGGCCGGCACCTGGCCGGCAACATCGCGCCCGCGCACGGCTTTCCCCAGGGCCTCTCGACGATCGATCGGAGTGCCGGCATCCACGGCCTCACGCGCGGGCGGGCGCTGGTGCACGCGTTGCCGAACGGCCTGACGCTGGCATTGGCGGCAGAGAGCGAGCCGATCGATCATCACGATTCGCATCGCTTGCTGATCCTCGCATCGGGCTTCGGCACGATCCTGCTGCTCGTGGCGCTGGGCACGCTGGCCCTCGGCCTTGCCATCCGGCGCAACATCGGCGCGGTACGCCATGCGGCGGAGGCGATCGTCGACGGCGACCTGCGCGCGCGCGTGCCGGTCGAGCGGGCGGGCTCCGCCTTTGGCCGGCAGGCGGAGGCCTTCAATCACATGCTCGACCGGATCGAGGCGCTGATGACCAGCCTCTCCCAGATATCCAACGACATCGCGCATGACCTGCGCACGCCGCTGGCCCGGCTCCACGGCCAGCTGGCTCGGCTCGCTGCCGAGCCCGGCGCCGATGCGCTCCGCCCCCAGGTCGAGGAAGCGATGGCGCAGAGCGAGGAGATATTGGCGATGTTCGCCGCGATCCTGCGCATCACCGAAGTGGAGGGTGGCGATCGCCGGGCGATGTTCCGCCGGCTGGACCTGGCCGAGATCGCCGCCGGCGCTGCCGAGGCGATCGAGGCCCTGGCGGACGAGAAGGGACAGAAGCTGCGCCTCGGCCCCTGGGACTCCGCACCGATCGAGGGGGACGCGCGGCTGCTCACCCAACTCGTCGTCAACCTGATCGAGAATGCGGTCAACCACACTCCGCCGGGCTCGACCCTCGCTGTGTCGGTGACGCGAGAGAGCGACGGTGCCGTCCTCACCGTCGCCGATGACGGCCCCGGCATCGCCCCGGCCGAGCATGCGCTCGCGCTCCGCCGCTTCGGCCGGCTCGAACATAGCCGGAACCGCCCGGGGCACGGCCTCGGCCTGCCCCTGGTCCAGGCGATCGCCGCGCTCCATCGCGGCGCGCTCGAGCTGGTGGACAACCGGCCGGGCCTGCGCGTCCGCGTCCGCCTGCCGCTCGCCCCATGAGAAACGGCCCGGACGGATGACCGTCCGGGCCGCCATTCCCGCGATCCGCTCCCCGGCTCGCCGCCGGGAACCGGGGATCAGAACTTGACGCTGGCTTCCGCGCCGAAGGTGCGCGGCGGGTTGAAATTGGCATAGTCGCCCAGGATGCCGCCATAGTTGGTCGAGACTAGGGTGGCGCCATTATAGTTGTACACCGGCGACGAGTTCGCATTCGACCGGCGATAGATATAGGTGTTGTCGAACAGGTTGCGCGCCCACAGCGACAGAGTCACCTGCGCGCTGTCGTTCATCTTGATATCCGCCAGCGCGATGCGGCCGTTCACGACGAAGCTCGGATCCGTCTTGGTCGGCTCGAGCTGGAAGCTGTACTGGCTGCTGGCATAGTTGGCATCGAGGTGCAGGCGCAGATTGGCGCCGTTCGCGATGGTGAGCGGCAGCACATAGTCGATCGCGCCCGACGCTGCGTTCTTCGGCGTGTAGACGATGTAGAGCTGCTGCGGCAGGCCGCCGGTGAACGGGTTCACTGCCGAAGGCGCCTTCCAATAGGTATAGGCATAGGAAGCCGACAACGTCAGGCCGGCCGTCGGCTTCACCGTCAGATCGGCCTCGATGCCGCGGATCTTGGTGTTGCCGGCATTCTGGGTCTGTTCGATGTGCGCGCCGTTGGTCGGGTTCGGAACCGCGGTGCCGTTGGGCAGCGTGATGGTCGCGGCAGTGTCGAACAGGTCGAAGTCGAACTGCGTGTTGCTGCGATCCATGATGTAGCCGGCAATGTTGAAGCGGGCATGATGGTCGAAGAAGTCCATCTTCGCCCCGATCTCGTACGACTTTACCGATTCCGGACCAAAGGCGTTGAAGCTCTGCGAACGGTCGTTGGCGCCGCCGGCGCGGAAGCCGGTCGAATATTTGGCGTAGAGATGGACGTCCTGCGTCGCGTCATATGCGATGTTGAACATCGGATCGAAGCGGCTGATGCTGTTCTCGAAGGTGAAGCCCTGCACCGCGTTGTTCACCACGTAGAGCGCGCCGTGGCGCTTGTCCTTGGTGAAGCGGCCGCCGGCGGTGAAGTGCAGCCCGGTGCCTTCCGGCGAGAAGGTCAGGTTGCCGAACGCCGAGTAGTTGTGGTCCCAGGCCTTGCTGGCGCGCGTGATGAACTGGCAGCTGTTCGTGAACTGCGGGACGGTGGCCGCCAGGGTGTTCACGCAGGAGGCGGCATAGGGCTGGTAGCCCGAATTCGCGCTGGTGACGGTGCCGGTGACGATGGGGCTGCGGATGGTGTAGGCCGTGCCGTCCGCGTTCCACAGGTTGCTGAGCGGCGTCGCGGCATATTCGGTCGCATGCTCGGTGAAATAATAGGCGCCGAGGACGAAATCGAACTGATCGAAGCTGCCCACCGCCTGGAATTCCTGGCTGAACTGGTGCTGCTTCAGGAACGAGAGGCTGTAGCGGCTGAAATTGGCGTTCGGCGCATAGGTGCTGCGCTCCGGACCGCCCGAATTGTCCCACTGATCGGTGCTGACGCCGCGCCAGGCGGTGATCGAACGCAGTTCGAGGCCCGGGGCGACCTTGTACTTCAGGTTCGACGTGAAGCCGTGCGTGATGTCGACGCTCGGCTGCTGCGGCACGCCGACATCGGCGACCTTCTGACGCTCCGGGTGCACGCCGACCGCGGGCGCAAGCGGCGCAACGCAGGGAAGACGGCCAGCCGCGGCCTGGGCCGCGGTGATGGTGCCGCCGCAAGCGGTAGCGGTGCCCGGCAGATACAGGGTGGTGCCGATCGTACCGCCCGCCGGCGTATAGGTGCCGACGGTGTAGTTGTTCGGATTGTAGTTGATCAGCTGGCTGAACTGCGGGGTGTTCTCGTCCTTCGCATAATCATAGGAGAAGTCCGCGGTCAGACCCTCGAACGGAGTCCAGCGCGCCGCCGCGCGGCCGCCCTTGCGATCGTAATAGTTCCAGCCGACCGAGCCCGCGAGCGGATCCTTCACCGTCGGATCCTGATGCTGGTACACCCCGTCGAACTTCAGCGCGATGTTGAAGAACGCCGGCAGGTCGAGATGGATGTCCGCGTTGCGGCTGCCATAATTGCCGATGCCGGCGGTCATGCGCGCGCCGAACTCGCCGGTGGGCGCCTTGGTGACCATCGAGAGCGCGCCGCCTTCGGTGTTGCGGCCGAACAGCGTGCCCTGGGGGCCCTTCAGCACTTCGATGCGCTCGATGTCGAACAGCGCGGCGTTGAGGCCCTGAGTCTTGCCGAGGGCGACGCCGTCGATATAGACGCTGACGCCGCCGTCGCGGGCCGTCTGGTTCTGGTCATAGGGGACGATACCGCGGATGCCGATGGTCAGCGCCGACTGGCGCGCCTCGAACGTGGCGACGCGCAGCGACGGCACCGTACCGTCGGCCAGGTTGAACAGGCTCTGGACGTGGCGATCCTGCAGCGCCTCGGTGCTCAGCACCGAAATCGAGATCGGCGTTTGCTGCAGATTGGTCTCGCGACGCTGCGCCGTGACGATGATCTCGCCGAGGCCACCCTGATCATTGCCGTCGGCCTGGGCGGACGTCGTCGTCGCCGTCTGGTCCTGCGCCAGCGCGGGCATCGCGGACAACGCGAACAAGGTCGCGCCCGCGAGCAGCGACAGACGGAAGCGGGAAACATTCTGCATATGGGTAACCCCCTTCAGGTTTATTCCTGATCGAGGCGCCCCTACGCATTGCAGTTGGCATTATTGTTACAACGATAGCAGCATATAAGTAATGCTCATTTCATTTTCGTTTCATTTAACGAGAATCGAACAATGAATTCAGTAAAGTCTATGAAATCTTCAATAATCATACCCGGTCATCGGACAGTGATGATCGAAGTTTCTTTTTCGATCGGGCGAATCTTTGAAGACATACGCCCATGGATGGCCGATCCGACAAGGTAGACCTTATCAGATCGAATATTCGAGCAATGCTGCAAGCCTCGATTCGCGGCGACCGCCTATTTGAGCGGCCCCGGTTGCGCCAGATAGGCGAGCCGCCGCACCTCGCGCCGCCCGCGCACCACCGTGTCGAGGATCAGCCCGGTGAACAGGTTCAGGAAGGAGAGGATCATCAATCCCGTCGCCAGGATCGCCGTGGGGAAACGCGGCACGAGGCCGGTCTCGAACCAGGTGACGGCGAGCGGGATGCTGAGCCCCACCGCCAGCGCGGCGAACACGGTGGCGATCCAGCCGAAGAACAGCATCGGCCGCTCGATCCGGTAAAGTACCGCGATCGTCTTCAGGATGCGCCAGCCGTCGCGATAGGTGCTTAGCTTGGACTCCGATCCCTCGGGCCTGGCGAAATAGCGCGTCTCCACCTCGCCCACCGGCATCTTCAGCTCCAGCGCATGAACGCTGATCTCGGTCTCGATCTCGAAGCCGGCGGAAAGCACCGGGAAGCTCTTCACGAAGCGGCGCGAGAAGACGCGGTAGCCCGAGAAGATGTCCGTGAAGCTGCGGCCGAACAGCTTGGCGAGGATGCCGGTCATCATCCGGTTGCCGAGCACATGCCCGCGGCGATAGGCCTCGGCCGCTTCGTGCACGCGGGTGCCGACGATCATGTCGAGCCCCTCCTCCGCCACGCGCGTCACCATGGCGGGGGCCGAGGCCGGATCATAGGTCGCATCGCCGTCCGCCATCACATAGATGTCGGCCTCGACATCGGCGAACATCCGGCGGACGACATTGCCCTTGCCCTGCATCCGTTCGCTGCGGACCACGGCACCGGCCGCTCGCGCGACTTCGATCGTCCGGTCGCGGCTGTTGTTGTCATAGACGTAGATGGCCGCATCCGGCAGCACCTTGCGGAACCCCTCGATCGTCTGCGCGATCGCGGCTTCTTCATTGTAGCAGGGCAGGATCACGGCGACGGTCGGCTTGCTCATGCGCCAGCCATAGGGCCGAAACGGTTACGGTTCGATATCAATTTCACTTGGCGGGGATTGGTGCCCCGAGCATGCTTCCCGGCGGGAGAGCGAGAATGAAAACGCGCGGGCTCTGACCGCTGACATCGGCAACCATCGCGAGGGTGATGATCGATGCCGCCACCAACCCAGTGCTGCTGATCGCCTATCACCTGTGGCCCGGCCTCTATGCGCTGCACGTCCTTGCCGAGCTGGCCTCCGTCGAGGTCAAGATGGACATGCTGATCCGGACGCTCCTCACGATGTGCGTCTTCGCCTCGTGGGGCCTGTGACTCTTCAGCTTCTTCGACTTGATCATCCTAAGCGTGTTCGCAGGCCCGTTCGCGCTGATGACGATCATCTGGATCCAGTCGGTGACGGGCATCGCCCTCGCCGCCATCGTCATCCCGATGCTGTGGAGAATCGCCCGCGCCCAGGCCGCGCAGCGCGGCCCGGCGCTCACCGACATCTTCAGCTGACAAAGCAAAGGCCCCCGCTCCACAAGGAGCGAGGGCCTGAACTTGTCCCGAAGGAGAAAGCCTCAGTCGGCCTTCTTCTTCGCGGGCGCCTTCTTGGCGGGCTTGGCTTCGGCCTCGTCGCCCTCCGCCTTCTTGGCCGGAGCCTTTTTGGCGGCCGGCTTCTTGGCGGGCTCGGCCTCGGCTTCCGCCGGCTCGGCGTCTGCCTTCTTCGCCTTGGCGGCGGGCTTCTTCTCGGCCTTGGCCTCGCCCTCGCCGGCTTCCGCCTTCTTCGACTTGCGCGGCTTGTGGTTGTCGTGGTCGTGGGTGTGCGTGCCGGTGTCGAAGCCGTCATCGCTCTCGATCGCGGCTTCCAGCGCCTCGCGAGTCACTTCGCGGTCCGAGATGTCGGCCTTGTCGAACAGGAAATCGACCACCTTGTCCTCGAACAGCGGCGCGCGCAGCTGGGCGGCGGCCATCGGCTCGTTGCGGACATACTGGTAGAAGCGCTCGCGATCGTTCGGCGAATATTGCGCCGCCGCCTGGGTGATCAGCTGGTTCATCTCGTTGGGCGTGACCTCGACGCCGTTGGCGGTGCCGATCTCCGAGAGCAGCAGGCCCAGGCGCACGCGGCGCTCGGCGATCTTCACATAATCGGCGCGCTCGGCCTCGAGCTCGGCCTTGGCCGCCTCGGGGTCCGCCTCATGCTCGGCTTCGTGCTGGAGCTGGTGCCAGATCTGCTCGAACTCGGCATCGACCATCGAGGGCGGAACCTCGAAGTCATGCCCCGCGGCGAGCTGATCAAGCAGCTTGCGCTTCATATAGGTGCGGGTCAGGCCGTTCAGCTGCTGCTCGAGCTGGCCCTTGAGCAGGCCGGTGAGCTGCTCGAGGCTCTGCAGGCCCAGCGTCTTGGCGAAATCATCGTCGATCACGGTCTCGCCGGCAGTCTTCACGGCGGTGATCTTGAGGGCGAACTGGGCGGGCTTGCCGGCCAGGTCGGGCACGCCATAATCGGCCGGGAAGGTGACGTCGATCGTCTTCTCGTCGCCGGACTTCACGCCGACGAGCTGGTCCTCGAAGCCGGGGATCAGGCGGCCGGTGCCGATCTCGACCGACATGTCGGTGCCGGTGCCGCCGTCGAATGCGACGCCGTCGACGCTGCCGGCGAAGTCCATGGTCACCTGGTCGCCCTCGGCGGCCTTGTGCTTGGCCGGCGCATCGGTCCAGGCCTTTTGCTGGCCGGCGAGCTGCTTGAGCTGGACGTTCACTTCGTCATCGCTCACCGGCACGGTCAGGCGCTCGAGCTTCAGACCGTCGATCGCGGGAGTCGGGACGTCCGGCAGGACCTCCAGCTCGACCTTGATCTCAGCATCGCCGCCGGGCGCATATTCGCCTTCCAGGCTCACCGACGGCGACACGGCCGGGCGCAGCTTGTTGTCGGCGATCAGCTTCTGCACGCCTTCCTGGATCGAGCTGTTGAGCGCGTCCTGCGCGATCGCCTCGCCATGCATCTTGCGGATCAGGTTGGTCGGCACCTTGCCCGGACGGAAGCCCGGCATGCGGACCTGCGGGGCAACCCGCTTGACCTCGGCATCGACCTTCTTGTCGATGTCCTTGGCAGTGATCTTGAGCGTGTAGGCGCGCTTCAGGCCCTCGTTCAACGTCTCGACAGTCTGCATTTTTCTCAGGCTTCCAAACTTCAAGAAAAGGAATTGGCAGGCGTCCGGTGACGCGGGCAAACGAGCGGCGATGCTGGTGCGGGCGAAGGGACTCGAACCCCCACACCTTTCGATACCAGAACCTAAATCTGGCGCGTCTACCAGTTCCGCCACGCCCGCACAGGGCACCGCCGGTCGGCGGGCTCTATAACAGTCGGGGCCTTCATCGCAAGGGCGCAGGCAACTTCATCGCGACACGAAGCGTTGGTCTACCGAAACAAGGAGACCGTTCGTGCCCGTTGAGCCGCCCGTCCAGCCCACCGTGCCGCCCGCCGAGCAGCCTCCCGCGCCGCTTCCGGGCCAGCCGGCGAGCCCGCCTCCCGAACTTGATCCGCCGGTGCCGGACATCGACGTGCCCGTACCGCAGCCGGCCACGCCGACAGTGCCCGCGCCCGGCCAGCCGATTGCCCGACAGGGAGAGAGAGGATGAACGACAATGATCGTGAAGACCCGCGCTCCGATCGCACGCGGATCGGCGAAACCCGCGCCGACGCCGTCAAACCGGGCGAAACCGGCAACGGTCATGCGCCGCCGGAGCCCCTAGCGCTATCGGGCCGTACCGGCGACGTGCGGCACCAGGACTTGGATCAGCAGTAAACTCCGGCCATCCATGATCGACAAACATTTGAAAAGGCTCCGGCTGCGCTGCGAAATCAGCGCTCCGGAGGAGGAAGCGCTGCGTGCCGCGGTGCAGGGTCCGTTCGTCCATGCGGCGGAGCAGGTGATCGTGCGCCGCGGCGAGCGGCTGAACAGCTCGATCCTGCTGCTCGACGGCCTGCTCGCGCGGTACAAGGACCTCAGCAACGGCCAGCGCCAGATCACGCACCTGCACGTGCCCGGCGATTTCGCCGACCTGCACGGCTATACGCTGGGCTATCTCGATCACAATGTGATCACCCTCACCCCCTGCCGGATCGCCCGCGCGCCGCACGCCAAGGTGACGGAGATCACCGGCCGCTTCCCGAACCTTGCCCGTGCCTTCTGGTTCTCGACCAATCTCGACGCAAGCATCCACCGCGAATGGGAAGTCTCGCTCGGCCGGCGCAACGCCATCGAGCGTGCCGCGCACCTGCTCTGCGAGCTGCAGTCGCGGCTGCTCGCCGTCGGCGCGGCGGAAGGCAACGGCTTCGGCCTGCCGATCACGCAGAACCAGTTCGCCGAGTGCCTCGGCCTCACCGGGGTGCATGTGAACCGCGTGCTGCGCGAGTTGCGCGAGGCGGGCCTGGCCGATTTTCGCAGCGGGCGGGTGACGATCCACGACCGGCCCAGGCTGGAATCGCTTGCCGAGTTCGACCCGCTCTATTTGTATCTCGACCGGCCGGCGAACTAGCGCCCGCCTCTAGTTCGCAACCCGGCGCGCCGTCAGGATCTTCACCGGTGCTGCCGGAATCTCGCCCTTGAAATAGCCGCCCAGCGTGGCGGTGGGCGAATTGGGGGCGTCGAAGACCTTGAGCACCACGTCCTTGCCGTCGACGACATGGGCAAAGGCCGCATAGCCGAGATTGTCGCCGGGCTTGGTCGGATCGGCGTCGAACGAAGGCTGGTCGCCCAGCAGGATGGTGAAATCGCCGGCGGCGGTGTCGGGCGCGCGGCGGGGCGTCGAAAGCGTGAAATCCGTGTGCTTGATGCCGGTGAGCGTGGTCGGTTCATGCTTGATCGGTGGCAACACCTTGCCCCGCGCATTGTTCACTCCGAACTGCACGAAGCCGAAATGGTCCTGCACCTTCACCACCCGGTAGAAGGGGGCGCCGTCGAGCCGCTTCTGATCGACATAGCGCAGGAAGTTGTTGCCGCTGATCGGCGCGTGGACGGTGTCGACCTCGACGACGATCGTGCCCGCGGCAGTGGTCAGCGCCACGCGCGGCAGCGTCGCCGCGGGACTCGGCGCGGGCGCGGTCTGCGCAAGAACGGGCAGGGCGACCAGGCTCAGCAGGCAAGCGGCGATCCAGCGCATCCTATTCCTTCTCCTCCGAACCCTCCCCCAGCGCCACGCTCTCCCGCTTGAGCGGGCGCGATACCGGGCAGACTTCCTGCACATAGTCGTTCAGCACATTGGCCAGATGCTCGCGCACCAGCCGGTAATGGACATATTGTCCGCGCTTCTCGCTGGTGACCAGCCCCGCATTCTCCAGCACCGCGAGATGCTGCGACACCGCCGGCTTGGATATCTCGAACCGCGCCGCGATCTCTCCGGCAGTCAGTTCGGCATGGGCCAGATAGGCCAGGATCTTGCGGCGCACGGTGGACGACAGGGCTTCGAAGACGCGTTGCATGGGAAGGTATTTAAGCAATTTCTTCATTGCCCGCCAGCGCAAAGGCGATAATAAAGTAGTTGCTTAAATACCTTTGAGTCGCGCCATGACGGATCCGCATGCAGTGAACCATCTCGTCGAGACGCCGGGAGCCGATCCCGTGGAGGGGCGCGTGCGCTGGGCGCCGGTCCAGTCGCTGTGGAACGGCGGAATGGCGGCAACGACGCTCGTCCTAGCCCCCCTCACCTGCTCGCCCGCCGCGCTGGCGGTGTTCATCGGCACGACCGGCGCCACGCTGCTGCTCGGCCATTCGGTCGGCTATCACCGGCGGCTGATCCACAAGAGCTTCGGCTGCGCGCCCTGGCTCGAGCGCCTGCTCGTCTGGTTCGGCGCGCTGGTCGGCATGAGCGGCCCGTTCGCGATCATCCGCACGCACGATTTGCGGGACTGGGCGCAGCGCCGCGCCGATTGCCACCCCTATCTCAGCCACGCCAGCCGCCCGGCAAGAGATGCCTGGTGGCAGCTCCATTGCCGCCTGGAGCTCGATTCGCCGCCACGCTTCGATCTTGGCCGCATCGGCCGCGATCCCTTCTACCGCTTCCTCGAAGCCAGCTGGATGGCGCAGCAGCTGCCCGTCGCGGCCTTGCTCTATTGGGCGGGCGGCTGGAGCTTCGTCGTGTGGGGCGTCTGTGCCCGCGTCTTCGTGTGCGTGCACGGCCACTGGCTGGTCGGCCATCTGGCCCATAATCGCGGGCCGCAGCGCTGGATCGTTGCGGATGCCGGCGTCCAGGCGCACGACGTGCCCTGGGCCGGGCTGATCACGATGGGCGAGGCCTGGCACAACAACCACCACGCCTTCCCCGGCTCGGCGAAGATCGGGCTCTATCCGGGCCAGAGCGACCTCGGCTACGCCTTCATCCGCCTGCTGGAGCGCGCCGGCCTGGCCTGGGACGTGCGGACGCCCGAGTGCGCGCCCGAACGCAGCAACAAGCTGCTGCGCCGGGAGAAGCTGCATGCGTAACATCCTGATGCTCTTCTTGGCGTGCGCCGCCTGCGATACCGCGCCTCAGCGCGAAAGCAGACGCACCGTCGCGGCGTTCGAGGTCCCGCTGCCCGATGCCGCCGAACGAGATGCGTTTCTGGCCCTGCTGCGCCACGAGGCCGAAGCAAGCGGGTTTCACCTCGACGCCGCCACGCCGGAAGAGCTTCAGCGCTTGTCCGAAGTATCGCCGATCACCCTGAACGCGACGATCTGGCGGGGAAAGGAGGACCGGGAGATCGTTGCCTCGGCCATGGACTATCGCGATAATCTCGGCCGAATCTGGATCAGCTTCGCCAAAGGCGAAGATCCGAAAGGTTTCGCCCGGTTCCGGCAGCACCTGATGCAAAGCGTGGCTCGGCGCTGGCCGGGAACGCTATCGCTCCCGATCATGCCAACGGGAGCGATCCCGCTTCCCGCCGACCTGATCCGCACACCGTCAGGCTATGCGGTCAATCCCGCCGAGAAGGCGAGATACGACCTCCCGCCTACCCCGCCAGCGCCTTCTTCAGCAGTTCGTTGACCACTGCCGGATTGGCCTTGCCGCCCATCGCCTTCATCGTCTGGCCGACGAAGAAGCCGAACAGGGCCTCCTTGCCGCCGCGATACTGCTCGAGCTGGCCGGGATTCTTCGCCAGCACCTCGGCGATCACCGCCTCGATCGCGCCGGTGTCGCTGGTCTGCTTCAGCCCGCGCTCCTCGACGATCCTGCCTGCCGGCTCGCCCGTCTCGAGCATGATCTCGAACACCTGCTTGGCGAGCGGCCCGGAAAGCGTGCCGTCCGCGGCAAGCGCGAGCAGCTCGGCGCCCTGTTCGGGGCTGACCGGGCTCGCGTCCAGATCCTTGCCGAGCCGGTTGAGCGCGCCATAGAGATCCGAGAGCAGCCAGTTGGCCGCGGCGCGCGCGACTTCGTTCTCGCCCTTCTTCTGCACCCGTGCGCTTTCGGCGAGCAGCGCCTCGAACCAGCGCGCGGTGTCCGCATCGGCAGTCAGCGTCGCGGCATTATAGGCGCTCAGCCCCAGCGCCTGCTCGTAGCGACGGCGCTTGGCGTCGGGCAGCTCGGGCAGGCTGGCGCGGCATTCCGCCAGGAACGCATCGTCCAGCTCCAGCGGCAGCAGGTCGGGATCGGGGAAATAGCGATAGTCGTGCGCATCTTCCTTCGAGCGCATCGAGCGGGTCTCGCCGCGATCGGGATCGAACAGCCGGGTCTCCTGGACGATCCGGCCGCCGCTCTCCAGCACCTCGACCTGGCGGCGCGCCTCGACTTCCACCGTCTGCATGACGAAGCGGACCGAGTTGACGTTCTTGGTCTCGGTGCGCGTGCCGAACTCGGCGCCCGGCTTGCGGACGCTGACGTTCACATCCGCGCGCATCGAGCCCTGGTCCATGTTGCCGTCGCAGCTGCCCACATAGCGCAGGATCGCGCGCAGCTTGCTCAGATACGCCCCGGCTTCCTGCGGCGAGCGCATGTCGGGCTTGGACACGATCTCCATCAGCGCCACGCCGGCGCGGTTGAGGTCGACATAGGAACGCGACGGATGCTGGTCGTGCATCAGCTTGCCGGCATCCTGCTCGACATGGATGCGCTCGATGCCGATCGTCTTGACCGCGGCCTCGGGATCCTTGTCGTCCAGGCTGATCTCGATCTGCCCCTCGCCCACCAGCGGGTGGAAGAGCTGGCTGATCTGATAGCCCTGCGGCAGATCGGCGTAGAAATAGTTCTTGCGGTCGAAGCGCGACCATTTGTTGATCACCGCGCCGATCGCCATGCCGGTGCGCACCGCCTGGCGGATGCACTCCTTGTTCGGCGTGGGCAGCATGCCCGGCATCGCCGCATCGATCAGGCTCACCTGGCTGTTCGGCTCCGCGCCGAACGTGGTCGCCGCGCCCGAGAAGAGCTTGGCGTTGGAAGTGACCTGCGCATGGACTTCGAGGCCGATCACGACCTCCCATTCGCCGGTTTCGCCCTGGATGCGGTAGGTGGAATCAGTCATGTTGCTTCTTCTCAGGCTCAGCGCGGCGTCAGCATGGCTGCGACGGCTTTCCAAAATTGATGGTCGTCCAAATCCCCGTCGGCCAGGGCCTATTCCGAAATCTTTCGAGCGTAGCGAAGGGCTCCGCCCATACCGTGCCGCGTCTCCAGCTCATGCGCCTTTCGGCCGACCTCGAGATAATCGACGCCGGCCGCCACGCTCACCACCATGCCTCGGGCCGCGCTGCGAATCCCGCGCGCTGCTCGATCGCCAGACCGGCATTCAGCACGCCCTGCTCGTCGAGCGGACGCCCGATGATCTGCAATCCGAGCGGAAGGCCACCCGCGTCGAGCCCCCCCGGCACGCTCATCGCCGGCAAGCCGGCGAGGCTCGAAGGCACGGTGAACACGTCGTTGAGGTACATGGCGATCGGATCGGCCGATTTCTCGCCCAGCGCGAACGCGGCGCTCGGCGCGGTCGGCGTCAGCAGCAGGTCGCACATGCTGAAGACGTTCTCGAAGTCGCGCGCGATCAGTGCGCGGACCTTCTGCGCCTGTGTGTAATAGGCATCGTAGAAGCCCGCCGAGAGCACATAGGTGCCGATCAGGATACGCCGCTTCACTTCGTCGCCAAAGCCCGCCGCACGCGTCGCCGCGTACATTTCCTGCAGGTTCTGCCCCTCGGCCAGTTCGCGCAGGCCGTAGCGCACGCCGTCATAGCGGGCGAGGTTCGACGAAGCTTCGGCCGGCGCGATGATGTAATAGGCCGGCAGCGCATATTTGGTGTGGGGCAGCGACACTTCCACCACCTCGGCGCCGGCGTCCTTCACCCAGGCGATGCCCGCTTCCCAGAGCTTGGCGATCTCGGTCGGCGTGCCGTCGATCAGATACTCGGCCGGGATGCCGATCTTCTTGCCGCTCAGATCCCCGGAGAGATGCTCCTCCCATTTCGGCACCGGCAGCTGGAGCGAGGTCGAATCGCGCGGATCGAAGCCCGCCATGTTCTCGAGCAGGATCGCGCAGTCGCGCACGTCGCGCGCCATCGGTCCCGCCTGGTCGAGCGACGAGGCGAAGGCGACCACGCCATAGCGCGAGCAGCGGCCATAGGTGGGCTTGATGCCGCTGATGCCGGTGAAGGCGGCGGGCTGGCGGATCGAGCCGCCGGTGTCGGTGCCGGTCGCGCCGGGCACGAGCCGCGCGGCGATCGCCGCCGAGCTGCCGCCCGAGGAACCGCCGGGAGCCAGCGGGGCATTGTCGCCGCCGCCGCGCCGCCAGGGCGAGATCACGTTGCCGAAATAGCTCGTCTCGTTCGACGAACCCATCGCGAACTGGTCCATGTTGAGCTTGCCCAGCATGCCGGCGCCCGCGTCCCACAATTTCTGCGAGACCGTCGATTCATAGACGGGTTCGAAGCCCTCCAGGATGTGGCTGGCGGCCGTGGTCTGCACGCCCTTGGTCGCGAACAGGTCCTTCATGCCCAGCGGCACGCCGGAAAGCGGCTTGAGCGGCTCGCCCCTGGCGATCGCTTCGTCGGCAGCCTTGGCGGCGGCCAGCGCGTGCTCGGGAGTCTCGACGATGAAGGCGTTGAGCGCCTTGCCCTTGCTCACCTTGACGATGAACGCGTCGGCGACTTCGCGTGCCGAGAACTTGCCGGTGCGGATGCCGTCGCGAAGGCTCGCGACGCCCAGATCGGTGATGTCGCTCATTCGACCACCTTCGGCACGGTGAAGAAGCCGTGTTCGCCCTGCGGCGCATTCCGGAGAACGGCGTCGCGCTGGTTGCCCTCGGTCACCACATCCTCGCGCAGGCGCAGCACATTGGGGATAACGGCGGTCATCGGCTCGACCGACGAGGTGTCGACCTCGCCGAGCTGCTCGATCCAGCCCAGAATGTTGTTGAGCTCGGGCGCGAGACGCTCGGCATCGGCATCGCTGATCGCGATGCGTGCGAGGCTCGCCACCTTCTTCACGGTTGCGGTATCGACGGACATGGGAGGCGCCTAACAGCCGCGCCTCCCGCCTTCAAGCGCCGCTTATTCGAAGGGCTCGCCCACGGGCACGCCGCCGACAAAGACCTGGCGCCGCTCGACGGGGCGAATCTCGACTCTCCCCGCCGGATAGCCGGCCGCGATCTGCGCGCGCTGCTCCGCGCTCGGCACGAAGCGATCGGCGGCATCCTTCCACGCGCCGTCCGCGAGCACGAAACGATCGCCGCCGCCGCAATAGGTGACGATTCTCCGGGCCTTGCCGTCCTTGTCCAGCATTCCCGCATAGCAACTGTCGGCGAACACCACGGCCTCGGCCGGGTTCGCGACGAGTATCGTGCACAGATTGCCTTGGCGGCATTGATATTTGTCGGCGAGCAGATCGATCAGCCCCTGGGGCACGCTCGCCCCCTCCGGCAGGACGCGGGCATTGTCGAGCACTGCGGATTTCGGGCCCGAACGCGGCGAGCTCTTCACATCGCCCATTTCGAGATCCCAGCGGCTCTCCGCCTTGGCGGCTTCCGCCGCCTTGCCCCGGATCCCGGCATTCTTCGACCTGCGCAGCCGTTCCAGCGCATCGCGCCCGGGCTTGCCGAAGTCGAACGCCAGCGCCCGCCAGTCGAACTTCGCCGCCGAGATCCTGCCCGATTCGAGCCGCCCGACCTGGTCGTCGGTCGATATCCGGTTGAAGTTGATCAGCGGCGTGGCAAGCAGCAACCCCAGGCCGCAGAGCAGGAAGGCAAGCGCCAGGTTCGCCGGCCGGACGCGCACGGTCCAGGCCAGCCGCCCCAGCACCAGCGACCCCAGATAGGCCGCGCCATAGAGGATCGCGATCCCCACGAACACGATCGCCCAGAGCCGCTCGGGCGTATAGCCATATTGGCCGACGCGAAGTCCCGTCGCCACCGCGGCCAACACCGCGAGCGGCAGGATCACCATCGCCAGCAGCATCGCGCCATAGCGGAGCAGCGGATTGCGCCGTTCCTCCTCCGGCCGGTTGCCGATCACCGCATTGGCGAGGATCAGCGCCCCCACCGCGCAGCTCAGCAGCAGCGGCGTGGTCGCCGAAGTCGCGTCCCACAGCGCCTGGAGGCAGGTAAAGGGTAACGCGAGCAGGAACAGCCCCAGCCCGATCGCGAGCACCGGCGCCAGCACCGCGAGCACCGTGGCGACGACGCGCTGGAGCAGCCGCACCACGGCGTCATGCTCGCGCAGCAGCCCCAGCGCCGCTCCGAACGCCAGGCCGATCAGCGCGCGGACGAACCAGTTCTTCATCAGCAGTTCGTGGAGCAGCTCGATCTTGATGAGCTGGAACAGGCTGGCGAGGAGCCAGGCCATGATCCACACGATCGCCACGAACAGCCAGCAGGCGAACCACAGCACCACATTCTGCCAGGCATAGTCATGGACCGCGGCATAGGGGGTGCGTGGCGCACCTTCATCGCGCGCGGCCTGGAACAGCGGCGCGGCGACGGCCACGGCGAGCAACAGGCTCATCGTGCGCCAGCCCTCGCTCGCGCTCCACCCGCCCGGCGCGCCGTTCCACCAGGTGACGCAACCCGCCGCCACGCCGATCACCGCCCCGAACGCGATCGAGGCCCACCACAGCCGCCGCTCGATCGTGAAGCCGATCATCGCCGCGAACAGCGTCACGCCCATCAGCGCCGCCGCCTGCAGCGCGCTCCATTCCATGCGGTAGTTCAGGCTGCCGCCCAGGATCAGGTGCGCGGCGACGCCGGTCGCCAGCCCCAGCCCGGCCAGCAGCAAGGGCCGCGCCGCCCAGCCTTCCGGCGGCGCCGCCTCCCCGAACTCCGCCCGCGTCTCGATCTCGTCCATGCCCCTCTCCCCTCGCCGACGATGCTCCCGCATCCGGCCGAGGCGGTAAAGTGGATTTCCGGTGCAGAATGGCTGCATCGCGCATGCAAGGTTGCATCCCCGGCAATCGTGCCCCACGGGAATGCGATTGCAACAAATCGGCTCTATGCTGCATTGCACAATGGAGATGGGCTTGGCCCGGAAGTTTCTCTATCTCGTAGTAGGACTCATCGTGCTCGCACTGGCCGCCAACTTCGCCTATCGATTCTGGGGCATCGAGCTGCTCCGCCAGGCATTGGTGCCCAGCGCGGAAGTGGCGCGGCTCTCCGCGCCCGGCGACTATGGCAGGGCCGATCTCTGGCTCGCCCGGCCGGACAAGCCCGGCAATCCGGCGCTATGGACTCCGGACGGCTTCCAGCCGGCGGAGAACCCGCCCGCCGCGATATTCTTCGTCCACCCGACTTCGTTCCTCGATCGCACGCAGTGGAACGCCCCGCTGAACGACGTCGCCGCCAATGCCCGGGCCGAACTGTTCCTGCGCGGCCAGGCGAGCGCCTTCAATTCCTCGGGCCTGGTCTGGGCGCCGCGATACCGCCAGGCGACCTTCGGCGCCTTCCTCACCAGCAAGGCCCAGGCGCAGCAGGCGCTCGACTTCGCCTATCGCGACGTGCTCGCGGCGTTCGACCAGTTCCTCAAGGAAGCCGGCAACCGCCCGATCATCCTCGCCGGCCACAGCCAGGGCGCGCTCCACCTCAGCCGCCTGCTCGTCGACCGCGTCGCGGGCAAGCCGCTGGCGAAACGAATCGTCGCCGCCTATGTGGTCGGCTGGCCGGTCTCGATCACCGCCGACCTGCCGAAGATGGGCCTGCCCGCATGTTCCGGCCCGGACGAGACCGGCTGCATCCTCTCCTGGCAGAGCTTCGCCGAACCCGCCGATCCCTCGCTGATCCTGGATACCTTCGACCAGACGAACGGCTTCACCGGCCAGCCGCGCAAGGGCACGCCGATGGTCTGCACCAATCCGCTCACCGGCAAGCCCAACGACGGCGCGCCAATGGAGGCCAATCTGGGCGGCCTGCTGCCGAGCAGGGACCTGAGCAGCGCCGTGCTCCAGAAGAACCTCGTTCCCGCGCGCTGCGACGGGCGCGGCTTCCTGATGATCGGCAACAGCCCACCCGAACTGGGTCCCTATGTGCTGCCGGGCAACAATTATCACGTGTTCGACTACAGCCTGTTCTGGGCGAACGTCCGCGCCGATGCCGAGCGGCGATTGAAGGCCCGGCGCAAGCTCTGGCCGTTCTAAAGTCCCCTGTCCCGTCATCCCTGCCTTCGCGGGAATGACGATTCTGGTTAGAACGGCCCGATGATCACCACCGCCCCCGCCGACTTTCGCGCCACCCTCCCCGCCGGCGGCCGCCTGATCGGCCTCGACGTCGGCACCAAGACGATCGGCACCGCCCTCTGCGATGCCGGCTGGAGCTTCGCGAGCCCGGCGGAACTGGTCCGCCGCACGAAATTCTCCAAGGACAAGGCCGCGCTCCAGGCGCTGATCGCCGTGCAGCAGGTGAAGGGCATCGTCATCGGCCTGCCCCTCAACCTCGACGGCACCGACAGCCCCCGCACCCAGTCCACCCGCGCCTTTGCCCGCAACATGGCCGATCTGGGCTTCCCCATCCTGCTCTGGGACGAGCGCTGGTCCACCGTCGCAGTGGAGCGTACGCTGATCGAGCAGGATTTCAGCCGCGCCCGCCGCGCGGAAATGATCGACAACATGGCCGCCGCCCATATCCTCCAGGCGGCGATCGACGCGTTGGTGAACGCCTGACCGGCTTCCCCTCTCCGGAGGGGAGGGAGACTCAGCCCCGGTCGAACCGCGCGATCAGCCCGTCCAGCGTGCGCGCGCCGCGCTCGCCGCGTTCCCGCGTCTTGTAAGTCGAATCCCCGGCGTCCGCCGCCTGCAGCCTGCCACAGAACCGGCGCACGTCCGCGCCCAGCATCGCCACGTCCGCGCCGATCCGGTCGAGATCCGCGCGGGCCGCCTTGCGCGCCTTGCGCCCGAGGGCGCCTTCCATCCGCGCGCGATGCTCCGCCGCCGCATCGGCAAAGCCGTCCGCCAGCGCCTCCATCTCGGCAATATAGGACAGCGAGACGAGCTGCGCGGACGCATAGCCGAGCTGATCGTCGCCATGCACGGCATTGGCGCCCACCCGCACCGTCGCCTGGCCGAGATAGAGTCGGGTCAGCCCCGCGAGCGTATGCTCGGCCAGTTCGGCCAGCGCCGCGGTATCGGCGAGCAGCGCGGCGTGGCGCGCGTCCACTGCCGGCGCATAGACCGACACCATCCGGGCGAAACGCGCGCCGTCCGATTGCTGCCGTTCGATCGCCCGCCGCGCGCGGATCAGCCGATCGAGCGGCGCCCCGGCATTCTCGCGGAAGAACTGACGGGACAGCGCCACGACATTCTCCCCGCAATCGCGATGCGCCTGCAACGCGGCCAGCACCAGCATCCGCCGGAGCGGCCGCCAGCGCGCCCGCTCGACCCGCGCCAGCCACCAGGGCAGCAGCACGAGAACGAGCACCAGCCCCAGCACGAAGAAGAACGCCCCGGCCTGGAACGCCGCCAGCCACGCGGGATCGCGCGTCATCCAACCAACAAAGACAGCCCACCAGCCCTGCACGAACGCTCCCCCCGAAACGCAACGCGGCGGACTTCCTATCCGGCATTTGCGGCAGATGCGAGACTCCGCCGCCTCGCGGCTTGCCTCGCCGGCCCGGCGGGTCTAGGCGACGGCTTTAATGCAAGCCTCCGATCATCGCCCCGCAGCCCAGATAAAGGGCCGCGCCGTCTTCCCGCACCGGCACCTCACCGGGATTGCGGGCCTCCAGCCCCATGAGATCATGTTCCTGCTCGACGAGGCCGAGCAGTGGATCGAAGCGAACCGCACCCGCGCGCGCAGCGACCGGCGGCTCGAGGGCATCACCCAGATCAACGCCTTCTTCGAGAATTCCACTCGCACGCTCCTCTCCTTCGAGATCGCCGGCAAGCGCCTGGGGGCAGACGTGGTCAACATGCACGCAGCGCAAAGCTCGGTGAAGAAGGGCGAGACCCTGATCGACACCGCCGTCACGCTCAACGCGATGCGCGCCGATGTGATCGTGATCCGCCACATGGCCTCGGGCGCGGTGCAGCTGATCGCCGACAAGGTCGATTGCCCGGTGCTCAACGCCGGCGACGGCTGGCACGAGCACCCGACCCAGGCGCTGCTCGACGCGCTCACCATCCGCCGCCGCCGCGGCGCGGTCGCCGGCCAGCGCGTTGTGATCTGCGGCGACCTGCTCCACAGCCGTGTCGCCCGCTCGAACATGTTGGCGCTGACCGCATTGGGCGCGGAGGTCCGCGTGGTCGCACCCTCCACGCTGATGCCCCCGGCGATCGAAGGACTCTACGTCACGCCCTTCGTGGATTTCGACGCCGCGCTGGAAGGCGCCGATGTCGTGATGATGCTCCGCGTCCAGAACGAGCGGATGGCCGGCGGCTTCATCCCCTCCACCCGCGAGTTCCATGCCCGCTATGGCCTCACGCCCGAGCGGCTCGCCCTGGCCAGGCCCGATGCGCTGGTAATGCATCCGGGCCCGATGAACCGCGGCGTAGAGATCGACAGCGCGATCGCCGACCATCCGGAGCGCAGCGCGATCACCGAGCAAGTGGAGATGGGCGTGGCCGTCCGCATGGCCTGTCTGGACGTCCTCACCAGAGCCGAGCGCGGCGTGGAGGGCTGGGCATGAGCCGGGTGTTCGAGAACGTCAAAGTCCTTGGCGGCGGCGCCAGCTTCGCCTTTGACGGCGAAACCGTCGCCACCGAAACTGCCGGCGCCGAGACCATCGACGGCAAGGGCCTCACCCTCGCCCCCGGCATCGTCGACCTGGGCGTGTTCGCCGTGGACCGCGCCGCCTGCCGGGCCGGCGGCATCACTCGAGTCGGGCTGATGCCCGATCAGTCGCCGATCCTCGACGATCCCGGCATCATCCGCCGCGCCGCGCTGATGGGGAAGCCCGACCTGTGGGTCCATCCGCTCGCCGCCGCCACGCGCGGCCTCCAGGGTGCCGACCTGGCCGAGATGGCGATCAACGCATCTGCGGGCGCCAGGGCCGTCGCCACCGGCCGCCGCTGGATCGCGGACGCGAGCGTGATGCGCAAGGTGCTTGCCTATGCCCGCGATTGCGGCCTTGCCGTCATCGCCCATGCCGAGGATGGCGGGCTCGCGGGCGACGCGGTCGCGACCGAAGGCCTCACCGCCACGCTCCTGGGCCTTGCCGCCGCCCCCGCCATTGCCGAGGCACTGGCGATCGCGCGCGACACGATGCTCGCCGAAGACACCGGCGCCCGCATCCATTTCCGCCAGGTCACCACCGCCGCCGGGCTCGACCTGGTCCGCCAGGCCAAGCGCCGCGGCGTGAAGGTCACCTGCGGCGTCACTCCGGCGCACTGGCTGCTCTCGGACATCGACGTCAGCGACTATCGCACCTATGCCCGCCTCTCGCCGCCGCTGCGCGGCGATGGCGACCGTCAGGCGGTTCGCGCCGCGCTCGCCGACGGTACGATCGACGTGATCGCCTCGGGCCATGATCCGCGCGGGCCCGAGGGCAAGCGCCTTCCCTTCGCCGACGCCGAAGAAGGCATGTCGGGTGCCGAGACGCTGCTCGCCCTGTCGCTCGGCCTGGTCCGCGACGAAGTGCTTACGCTGGAACGCCTCTTCGAGCTGCTTGCCGCCAACCCGGCACGCATCCTCGGCCTGGACGCCGGCACGCTGGACGCCGGCAAGCCGGCCGACTTCATCCTGTTCGATCCCGAAGCACCCTGGGCGATCGACGCCACGCAGATGAAGGCGCGCGCCGGCAACACGCCGTTCGACGGACTGCCGGTGCAGGGCAAGGTCCGCCGCGTCTTCAAGGGCGGGCGGGAGATCGAATAGAGTCGCCGGAGCCCCGCTCCTGGACCGTCACCCCCTCGCCGGCCTGGCCAGGTTCGCCGCCACCGCCTCGCGGATCAGCGCCTTGAGCGCCTCCGCATCGATCGTCTCGCCCTCATGGATGTCGATCGCGCGGCGGACATTCCCGTCCAGGCTCGCATTGAACAGGCCCCCGGGATCCGCCAGGGCCGCGCCCTTGGCGAAGGTCAGCTTCACCGCTGCCTTGTAGGTCTCGCCGGTGCAGAGAATGCCGGCATGTTCCCACACCGGCACGCCGCGCCACTTCCACGCCTCTTCCACCTCGGGATCGGCTTCGCGGATGATTGCCCGCACCCGTGCCAATGTCTCGCCGCGCCAGTCGTCCAGGGCGGCGATGCGGGCGTCGATCTGCTCGGCGGCGGTCTTGTCTTCGCTCATGCGTTCCTCGCGAGATAGGGCCGGGCGAACATGTAGAGCCCCGTCGGCAGCAGCACCAGCAGCGGGATCACCGCGACCAGCCCGAGCCACATCGCATTGCTCCCCATGATCACCGCGACGATGTTCACGATCGCAGCGATGCTGAAGACGATTCCGGTCCAACGATGAATCTGGCGGATCATGGCTGCCTCTCCGTAAAATACATAACCATTCGGCTATGCATTTCTCATAACCATCAGGTTATCCGTTCGTCAAGCGCGAGAAAAAGGCCGAGGCGTTGCCGCCCCGGCCTCTCTTTTCCCGATGGGAGAGGGAAACTCGTTCAGCGCGAAGCCAGGCGCGTGCCCGACTTGGCCCAGGCCGCCAGCGCGTCGCCCGCGCCGGCGCGCACGAAGCAGGTCTGGCCACTCGCCTTCACCTGACGGCACAGCGCCTCGGCGTCGCCGCGGCCATAGCCGCCCACCGACAGGCGATAGAAGCTGCCGGCCCGGGTCGAGACCTTGGCGCCATAGGGCGTCTGCCCCGAAAGCGCCGGCACCCGGGCCCCGAAGCGGCTCCACGCGTCGCGGGCTACCGCCGGGTTCGCATAGGCGCCGAGCTGGACGAAGAAATTGCCGCGCGACGGCCTGGCCGACGCGACCTTCTCGATCGCCGGTGCGCGCGCACTCGGCGATGCGATGGCGACGGGCGCGCGGACCGCGGCGGCGGGAACCGCCTGCACCACTTCCTCGCGCGGGCCGAATACGACGCCGCCATTGGTGCCGGCGACCGGCGCGACCTCGACCGCGGCCGTCGCGGTTACGGAAGCGGCCGCGGCGGCGCCGCCGGTCTCGACTGCGACTGCCTGGGCATTGGCCGGAACGCCCGGCATGTAGCTGTCGACCGCGTCCTGCGCCGGCACGGTCTGCACCGGCTGAGTCGCGGCGGCGGCGAGCATCACGTTCTGCTGGGCGAGCGCGAGGCGGACCGGCTGGCCGGCGTCCTGCACCGGCGTCACGCCGAGCAACGACGCAACCTGGTCATAGGCGTTGGTCGGGCGGGCGAAGCTCACCCATTGCATCATGCGCGCACCGATCTGGTCGGGCGCCACGTCGACCACGGCGACTTGCTTGGCTTCGGCCCAGCGGCCTGAGAGCGCCAGCGCGAGCGCGAGATTCTGGCGGGTCTTGGCAGTGGCGTCCTCGGCCCGGGCGGCGGGCTCCAATATCTCGACCGCCTTCACCGGATCGCCGGCCAGCGCGAAGGCAAGGCCGCGATCGGCGGCGGGGATCGTACCTTCATGCGCCTGCAGCATCGCACGCGCGCCCGGCCAGTCGCCGCCGGCGATCTTGGCGAGAACGAGGTTGAGCGCCACCCGGCCGTCGCCGGGGTTGAGCGTCAGGGCGTCGCCCAGCGCCTGGTTCGCAGAGGCGAAGCGGCCGGAGAGCAGATAGGCCTGGCCCAGCAGCGCGCGATACTCGGCATTCTGCGGATCATTGGCCACCGCCGCCTCGGCGTGCGCAACCGCGTCGCCGGCCTTGCGCCGGGCGATCGCCTTGCGCGCCTGGCCGGCTTCCTGCGCCGCCTTCTTCGCATTGGGCGCGTCGGTCGCGAAGGCCGAGAGCACGAAGCCCTGGGTCGCGATGCCGGCTGCCAGCGTGCCGCCGGCCGCGAGCGCCGAGAGGCCGATCACGAGCTTGCTACGGGTCTTCATCATCCGTTCCTTCAACGGTTCCCGGCCGGGCCGACCTGACGCGCGAGCGTCTCGACCTCGGTCAGCGATTCGAGAAAGGCGTCGAGCGCCTCGGTCACGAGCTGTTGCGCCGAACGATTGGTGACCGCCGATGCGAGGCGCAGGCGCAGATGCCGGTCATTGTCGAGACGGAGCGTGAACGCCGCCTTGGATTTCCGCGCCACTTCGCGGGCGAGCCGTTCGGCGGCAGCCGGAGCCAGCGCGGCGCGCGGCGCGACCGGAGCGGACGACGGCGCGGTCGCGGCCACGGGCGCCGGTACCGGCGGAGCGGCCACCGGCTCGGGCGCACTGAACCGCTCGTCGAGCTGCTCGATCTGGCGCAGCACCTGCGGCTTGGGTGCCGGCATCGGCGCCGGCTCGGGCGCGAATTGCTGAGCATGGTGCGCATGGGCGTGATCGTCACCCATGTCGTTCCAGCCGAGATCCTCCTGGGCGGTCGCCGGATTGAGGCCGACGAAACCCTGCGGGCGCATCGCCGGGCGTGCCTGGCCCTTGCGGGCGAGCAGGCTCGAGGAGAGCGAGGCAGTGGGCTTGGGGGTGCCGAACATCAGCTCACCACCCTGCGGCCGAAGCCGCCAGCCGGGCGCGGCGCGCCGAATTGATTGACCGCGGTCGGCGCAGCGAAGACGGTACGGCGGAAATTCTTCTCCAGCCGGTCGTTGATATAGGTCCACAGCGCGGCGACCTCGCCGGCCGAGCGGCCGTTCGGATCGACTTCCATCACGGTGCGCCCGTCGATCATCGAGGCGGCGAAATCGGTGCGGTGATGCAGCGTGATCGGCGCGACGGTGCCATGCTGCGACAGCGCCACCGCGGCCTCGCTGGTGATCCGGGCCTTGGGCGTGGCGGCGTTGACGACGAAGATCAGCGGCTTGCCCGCGCGGTCGCACAGATCGACCGTGGCGCCCACGGCGCGCAGGTCGTGCGGCGACGGGCGCGTCGGGATCACGATCAGCTCGGCCACCGCGATCACGCTCTGGATCGCCATGGTGATGGCCGGCGGCGTGTCGATCACCGCGAGCTTGAAGCCCTGTTGGCGCAGGATCTCGAGATCCGAGGCCAACCGCGCAACCGTGGTCTGCGCAAAGGCCGGAAGATCCGTCTCGCGCTCGTTCCACCAATCGGCGAGCGAGCCCTGCGGATCGATGTCGATCAGCACGACCGGGCCGCACCCGGCCCGTTCCGCCTGCACGGCGAGATGGCCCGACAAGGTCGTCTTGCCGGATCCGCCCTTCTGCGATGCCATCGCGAGAACGCGCATGAACCCCCTCGAAATACCAGTTACCCGAGGGTGGGGATGCCATGCCGGCGTCTAAGAATGCGTTAACGGCGTTCCGCCCCGGGATTCTCCGTACGTGCGGCCGGGTAAGGATTTCTTTCACAAACGATGGTTAACTGGCATTTATCCAATCTTGCCGGGGCGGGAGTCGAAGGTCGCATGAAGCTTCTCGGGTTGATCGCTGTTGCCGGGATGGCGCTCGCCGCCCCGCTTGCGCTCGCGCAGGAGAATCCGGTCAAGGCCGGGGTCGAGGCATGGGAGCGCGGCGACTATAAGGGCGCGGTCGATCGCTGGCGCAGCCCGGCGATGAAGGGCGATGCCGATGCGCAGTTCAACCTCGGCCAGGCCTATAAGCTCGGCCGCGGCGTCACCGCCGATCTGAACCAGGCCGAGCTCTGGTACGGCAAGGCAGCCGCGCAGGGCCATGAGCAGGCCGAGGCGAGCTACGGCCTTGCCCTCTTCGCCAACGGCAAGCGTGACAAGGCCGCCCCCTGGCTCCAGCGCGCCGCCGGCCGCGGCGATCCGCGTGCGCAGTACGTCCTGGGCACGATGTATTTCAACGGCGACGCGGTCCAGAAGGACTGGGTACGCGCGTATGCGCTGGTCACCCGCGCCTCGCAGTCCGGCCTGGCCGAAGCCTCGAGCGCGCTTGCGCAGATGGACAAGTACATGACGGTGCAGGACCGCCAGGCGGGCCTGACCCTGGCGCGCAAATATGAGGAGGAGGCGAACCGCGCGCCCCTGCCCGGCAAGGCATCGCCCCCGGCAGAAGTCGCGGGCACGGCGCCGCCGCGCACCACGCCCGTCCGCACTCCGCCGCGCACCGGCAGCGCCACCCCGCCGCCCGCCCCGGCCAAGGTCGCCACGGCAGCACCGCCTCCCGCGGCGATGCGCGACGGCGGCTGGCGCCTCCAGCTCGGCGCGTTCGGCGACCCCGGCAATGCCCGCAAGCTCTGGGGCCAGGTCGGCGCGCGTTTCCCGGGCCGGCAGGTTTACTATGTGAAGGCGGGCACCCTCACCAAGGTGCTGGTCGGCCCCTTTGCCAACCGCGGCGAGGCGGCGGGCGCCTGCCGCGGCGTGAGCCCTTGCGTGCCGGTGAGCCAATAGTCATATCGCGCCTGCAACAGAGATGCGTGTAGGGACGTTCGAGCATGATGATCCGTTTCCTCGCGCTCGCGCCCTTGCTCGCCATCGCCCTGCCCGCGCATGCGCAGGATGACGAGCCCAAGCCGCCGCGCCGCTACCGTGTCTCGCTCGGCCCCCAGCTCACCCCCAATTATCCCGGGGCGGACAAGCTGCAGCTCACCCCGATGGTCGACGTTGCCATCGCGCGCGGCGACGCGCCCTTTCCCTTCGTCGCGGCGGACGACAGCTTCGGCTTCGCTGCATTCGAGGGCGGCGGGTTCGAGATCGGCCCGGCCGCCAATTTCCAGGGCTCGCGGCGCCGCAGCGAGGCCGGCGCCCCGGTCGACGAGGTCGGCACCACGATCGAGCTGGGCGGCTATGCGCAATATTGGCTCGCCAAGTCGCTGCGCCTCCACACCGAGCTGCGCAAGGGGATCAACGGCCATAAGGGCCTGATCGGCGGCGTCGGGCTCGACTATGTCGCGCGCGACGGCGACAAATGGCTGGTCTCGGTCGGGCCGCGCATCACGCTGTCCGATGCGAAATATCGCCGCGCCTATTTCGAAGTCACACCCGCCGTCGCCGCCCGCACCGGCCTGCCGGTCTATCGGGCCGATGGCAGCGCGGTGCAGGCGCTCGGCATCAGCTCGACCGCGACCTGGCAATTCTCGCGCCGCTGGGGCCTGTACAGCTATGCCCGCTATGATCGCCTGGTGGGCGACGGCGCCGATTCGCCCCTTTCGCGCGGGCCGATCGGCAGCCGCGACCAGCTTTCCGGCGGCCTGGGCCTCAGCTTCACCTTCGGCAAGGGCGTGCGCTGAGCCATTCAAACCGGAAGGGACCCGTGGTGACGGAAGGCACGCTGCATCCCTTTGGCGAGGATATCTGGCTGGCGGACGGCCCGGTCGTGGCGGTCGCCGGCTTTCGCTACCCGACGCGGATGGCGGTGATGCGGCTGCCGAGCGGCGCACTCTTCCTCTGGTCGCCGATCGGACTTTCCGATGGCCTGCGCGGCGCAGTCGCGGCGCTGGGCGAGGTCCGCCATCTCGTCGCGCCCAACACGCTGCACGATCGCTTCCTGGGCGAATGGCAGCATGCCTTTCCGCAAGCGACGCTGCACGCCCCGCCCGGCCTGGCCGCCCGACACCCCGATCTGCGCTTCGGCCGCGACCTGGCGGACAGTCCCGGCTTCGCCTGGGACGGCCAGATCGACCAGGTCGGGATCCCGGGCAACCGGATCGCGACCGAGCTGGCCTTCTTCCACCGCCCAAGCCGCACGCTGCTGTTCACCGACCTGATCCAGCACCTCCCCCCGGGCTGGTTCACCGGCTGGCGCGCGATCGTCGCCCGGCTCGACGGGATGACTGCGCCCGAGCCGCGGGTCCCGCGCAAGTTTCGCTACGCCTTTTCCGATCGCCCCGCCGCCCGGGCCGCGATGCGGCGCGTATTGGCGTGGCCGGCGGAACGGCTGGTGATCGCGCACGGACCCCCGATCGCGCATGACGCGCATGCAGTGGTCGCGCGCGCCTTTCGCTGGCTGGGGGTCTAGCCGACCAGCGCTTGCAATGTAGGAAATCCACATGTTCTTGTTTTGTTCGACGACATGACCCGTCGAGCAACGAGGACCAGATTCATGACAGTCAATGTAAAGGATGCCCCCTATTCCGCCATGGGCAATGGTCAGGCCGACGACACCGCCGCGATCCAGGCGGCGCTGAACGATCACCACCGGATCTTCATTCCCGCCGGCATCTATCGGATCGATCCATCGATCGGCCTGGTGCTGCGGACGGGCAGTCAGATCGTCGGCGAGGGCCGCGGCGCCACCATCCTGCAGGCCTTGCCCGGCGGCGGCTCCATCGCCCAGCTCGCCGGCTATGGCGGCGGCTCGATCATCCGCCGGGCCTTCAACCCGAACAGCACGAACGACTATGTCACCGATGTGGTGCTGCGCGACTTCGGCGTCGTCCTGACCCATCCGGACAACGGCATCACCACCACGCAGATCCAGATCGGCATCGATCTGCGCAACATCACCCGCTCGATCGTCGAGCGCGTGCATGTCGGCAATCTCGCGCCCGAGAACGGCGTTCTGACCAAGCCCAAGACGCCCAATTACGCATATGACGTCCAGGGTTACGGCATGGTGATCGGCAATATCAGCAGCGGCGTCACGCTGCCCGGGCCGGACAAGCAGAAGCCCTATGCCGGCGGGGAAGTGAACACGATCCGCAACTGCGCGGTCTGGGGGGCGTACAAGCTCATCACGCAGGATGACGGCGATCTCTGCCCGCTCTCCGCGGCGCATGCGACGACCATCGACACTTGCGACCTTCAGGCGGGCCACCACATCCTCGTCCAGGAGAGCCCCTATGCCACCGGCAATGCATGGCGCGGCAACACCCTGCAGGCCGTAGTCAAGCAGGCCGGCAACGCCAATTCCAGCTTCCTGCTCCGCGTCGAGGGCTATAACAATCAACTGGCCGATGGCTATATCGAGGGCCAGGACTGGACGGGCAACGTGCCCCAGCTCGACTATCTCCTCTATCTCGGCACCAGCTCGCACAACAACCGGATCGCGCTTCCCTATTTCGCCTATGCGTCGCTCGCCGCGCAGATGGTGGACAATGGGCGGAGGAACATCGTGACCGGATACGAAGCCGAACCGCAGTTCACCGACCATGACGATGATCCGGCCACGCCGCCGGTGGAAACGTCCAAGGCTTCGTTCGGCCCGGCCTTCACGCTCTATGACGGCGCGCATGCCGAACCCTGGGTGAAGTTCCATTGGGACGGCACCCAGGTGGTGATCGACGGCGGCCAGGGCGCCTCGGTGATCCGCGTCGGCGTGGGCGACTATCTGGTCAACTGGGACAAGCCGTTCCGCAGCGACGACTATGCGCTTTCGGCATCGCTCAACACCAATAGCTCCGGCCATCCGGGCTCGATTACGCTCGGCAGCCAGACCGAAGCGAATGCGCGCTTCTATACCTATATCGATGCCGGCGGCCCGCTCGCCCAGGCCGATCCGCAGTTCCTGTACGTATCGGCCAAGAACGGCTGATCCTGCCCGGCTCCCGTGCCTTTTGGCGCGGGAGCCTCAGCCTCGAACCCAATCCTTCGCCGCGATCCCCTGCGCATGGAGCAGCGCGGTCAGGTCGCCATGGTCGATCCGCACCCCCGCGGCCGCCGCGACGATCGGCTTGGCGTGATAGGCCACGCCCAGCCCGGCCTCGCGGATCATCGCCAGGTCGTTGGCGCCGTCGCCCACCGCCAGCGTCTCCGCCGCGGCCAGCCCCAACTCGCCGCGCACCGCCACCAGCGTCTCCAGCTTGGTGTTGCTGTCGACGATCGGCCGCTCGACCGTGCCGTCCAGCGCGCCGTCCGCGATCCCCAGCCGATTGGCGATCACCCGGTGAAAGCCGATCTCCGCCCCCACCGGCTCGGCGAAACGCGTGAACCCGCCCGAGACCAGCACGCAAGTCGCGCCGCGTGCGCGCATCGTCCGCACCAGCGCCTTCGCGCCCGGCATCAGCTTCACCCGCTCCGCCAGGCATTGCTCGATCGCCCCTTCGGACAGCCCCATCAGCAGCGCCACCCGCGCATCGAGCGCCGCGCCGAAATCCAGCTCGCCGCGCATCGCCCGCTCGGTCACTTCGGCGATCTGCGGCTTGATCCCGGCATAGTCGGCCAGCTCGTCGATGCACTCCACGGTGATCATCGTCGAATCCATGTCGGCGACCAGCAGCTTCTTCTCCCGCCCGGCAATCGGCTGCACCGCCGCGTCGCAAGCGGGGAACGCGCCTTCCAGCGCGGCGCGCGCGGCATCGGGATGCATGGCGAATTCGAGGTCCGCCGCGCGCCCCTCGTCGATCCAGCGCGACGCCCCCGGGGCGCAGCCCACCGCCGCCAGCCGGTCACCCGCCTCGGAAAGCTGCCCCGCGGTCAAACCCTCTGCTATAAGCGTCGCAATGAACATCGGATCCCCTGACCTGCCTTTGGTGGCGCTCATCGCAGGGCCGACCGCGAGCGGCAAGTCCGCGCTCGCGCTGGCGCTGGCCGAGAAGCATCGCGGCATCGTGATCAACGCGGATTCGATGCAGGTCTATGCGGATCTGCGCGTGCTCACCGCCCGCCCCACCGCCGAGGAGGAGAAGCGCGCGCCGCACCGCCTGTTCGGCCATGTCGATGGCGCCGATGCCTATTCCGCCGCGCGCTGGGCGGCCGAGGCGCGCGGCGCGATCGCGGAGGCGCATGCGGCGGGCCGCCTCCCCATCCTGGTCGGCGGCACCGGCATGTATCTGCGCACCCTGATCGAAGGGATCGCGCCGGTGCCCGAGATCGATCCGGAAGTCCGCGCCGCGGTCCGCGCCATGGCCGTCGCCGATGCGCATGCCGAGCTGTCGCGGCTCGACCCCGAGACCGCCGCACGGCTCAAGCCCGCCGATACCGCCCGCGTGTCGCGCGCGCTCGAAGTCGTCCGCTCCACCGGCAAGTCGCTCGGCGCATGGCAGGCGCAGCGTCACGGCGGCATCGGCGGCGAGGTGCGCATCGCCGCGCTGATCCTGCTGCCCGACAAGACCTGGCTTGCCGACCGGATCGACCGCCGCTTCCGCCACATGGTCCAGGTGGCGCAGCGAGAGGTCGAGGCGCTGCTCGCCCGCACCGACGTGCCGGACGACGCACCGGTGCTGCGCGCGATCGGGGTGCGCGAGATCGGCCTGGCGCTCCAGGGCGAGAGCAACATGGACGAGGCGCATTTCGCCGGCTCGCTCGCCACCCGCCAGTACGCCAAGCGCCAGTACACCTGGTTCCGCCGCCAGCCCCCACCCGAATGGGAACGCACGGGAGAGACACAAACGAACAGGCTCGTTGAGAAATTCGAAACAAAATTGCTATAATGCGGCTTGACGCGTAGTTTTCGTGCAGGTAGCAGCGCCCTTCGGCGGTGCGTTTTGCACTGCAACCAACGGAGGCCGATGTGACCGAGAAGAGTGGAGCAGACATCCTGATCGAGACGCTGTGCGATCTCGGTGTGGAAGTCGTGTTCGGCTATCCCGGCGGCGCGGTGCTTCCGATCTACGATGCCATCTTCAAGCAGGATCGCATCAAACATATTCTTGTCCGCCACGAACAGGCGGCGACCCATGCGGCCGAGGGCTATGCCCGCGCCACCGGCAAGCCGGGGGTCGTCCTCGTCACTTCGGGCCCGGGCGCGACCAACGCCGTCACCGGCATCACCGATGCGCTGATGGATTCGATCCCGATGGTCGTCATCACCGGCCAGGTCCCGACGGGCCTGATCGGCACCGATGCCTTCCAGGAAGCGGACACGGTCGGCATCACGCGCCACTGCTCGAAGCATAATTATCTGGTGAAGGACCCCGCCCGGCTCGAACCGACGATCCGCGAGGCCTTCTACATCGCCACTTCGGGCCGCCCGGGCCCGGTGGTGATCGACATCCCCAAGGACGTCCAGGTCGCGACTGCGCGGCGCGGCGAGAACGCCCCGATCTCGCACAAGACCTATCGCCCGCAGGTCGAGCCCGATGCGGCGGCGATCGAGAGGGCGGTCGACATGCTGGCCGCGGCCGAGCGCCCGATCTTCTACACCGGCGGCGGGATCATCAATTCGGGGCCCGAAGCCGCGCGCCTGCTGCGCCAGCTCGCGGAGATCACCGGCGCGCCGGTCACCTCGACGCTGATGGGCCTCGGCGCCTTCCCCGCCTCGGATGAGAAGTGGCTGGGAATGCTGGGAATGCACGGCACCTACGAAGCCAATATGGCGATGAACAAGGCCGATCTGATCATCGCCCTGGGTGCCCGTTTCGACGACCGCGTCACCGGCCGCCTCGATGCCTTTTCGCCGAACAGCGCGAAGATCCATGTCGATATCGACCGGTCGAGCATCAACAAGAACGTCCGCGTCGACCTGCCCATCGTGGCGGACGTCGGCCGGGCGATCCAGGCGATGATCGATGCGTATCAACGCCGGAAGCACCCCCGTCCGGACCTGTCCGAATGGTGGAACCGCATCCAGGGCTGGCGCCAGACCCGCTGCCTGGACTTCCAGGAGGCCGATCCCAAGGTCATCATGCCGCAACGTGCCATCCGGGCGTTGTGGGAAGCCACGAAGGACAGGGCGCCGATCGTCACCACCGAAGTCGGCCAGCACCAGATGTGGGCCGCCCAGCATTTCGACTTCGAGGACCCCAACAAATGGCTGACTTCGGGCGGCCTGGGGACGATGGGCTATGGCCTGCCGGCCGCGATCGGCGCCCAGTTGGGCCATCCGGACGCGCTGGTGATCGACATCGCCGGCGAAGCCTCGATCCAGATGAACATCCAGGAGCTGGCGACGGCGACCCAGTATCGCCTGCCGGTCAAGATCTTCATCCTGAACAACGAATATATGGGCATGGTCCGCCAGTGGCAGCAGCTGACCTATCAGTCGCGCTATTCGGAGAGCTACAGCGACGCGCTGCCCGATTTCGTGAAGCTCGCGGAGGCTTATGGCTGGAAGGGCGTCCGCATCGAGACGCGCGACCAGCTCGATGCCGGCATCGCCGAGATGCTCGCGCATGACGGGCCGGTGCTGGTGGATTGCAGGGTGGCCAAGCTCGCCAACTGCTTCCCGATGATCCCGTCGGGCGCCGCCCATACCGAAATGCTGCTCCAATCGGCCGAAGTCTCGGGCGAAATGGACGACGAAGCCAAGGCGCTGGTCTGATCCCATGCACATCAAGGAAGAAGCAGTCGAGCGGCACACGCTCGCCGTCATCGTCGACAACGAGCCAGGGATCCTCGCCCGGATCGCCGGCCTGTTCACGGCACGGGGCTACAACATCTCCTCGCTCACCGTGTCGGAGATCAGCGACGACGACCTGATCAGCCGGATCACCATCGTCACCGAGGCCTCGGCCCCGGTGATGGAGCAGATCATCGCCCAGCTCGAGCGGCTGGTGCCGGTGCACAAGGTGACCGACCTCACCGCTTTCGGCCCGCATGTCGAGCGCGAGCTGGCGCTGGTGAAGGTGGCAGGCACCGGCGAGCACCGGATCGAGGCGCTGCGCCTGGCCGAGGTGTACCGCGCCCGGGTGGTCGACGCGACCACGTCGAGCTTCGTCTTCGAAGTGACGGGCGGCTCCGAGAAGCTGGACAAGTTCGTCGAGCTGATGCGCGACCTCGGCCTGGTCGAGGTGGCGCGCACCGGCATCGTCGCGATCGCGAGAGGGGCCGAGGCGGCCTGAGGTTTTCATTCCGTCACCCCGCGCAGGCGGGGGCCAGAGTCACGAGCGGTTCTGCCTGTTGCCCTGGATCCCGGCCTTCGCGGGGATGACGATCACAAAGGGAAGAGAAGAGAAATGCGTGTCTATTACGATCGCGACGCCGATCTGAACCTGATCTCCGGCAAGAAGATCGCCATCCTCGGCTATGGCTCGCAGGGCCATGCCCATGCGCAGAACCTGCGTGACAGCGGCGTGAAGGAAGTCGCCATCGCGCTCCGCCCCGGCTCGGCTTCGGCCGCCAAGGCGGAGGGCGCCGGCTTCAAGGTGCTGCCGAACAAGGAAGCGGCCGAATGGGCCGACATCCTGATGATCCTCGCGCCCGACGAGCATCAGGCCGCGATCTGGGAGAACGACATCAAGGGCAATCTGCGCCCCGGCGCCGCCCTCGCCTTCGCGCACGGCCTCAACATCCATTTCGGCCTGATCGAGGCGCCGGCGGACATCGACGTGATCATGATCGCGCCCAAGGGGCCGGGCCACACCGTGCGATCGGAATATGCCCGCGGCGGCGGCGTGCCCTGCCTGATCGCGATCCACCAGGACGCCTCGGGCAACGCGCACGACCTGGCGCTCGCCTATGCCTCGGGCGTGGGCGGCGGCCGCTCGGGCATCATCGAGACCAATTTCCGCGAGGAATGCGAGACCGACCTGTTCGGCGAGCAGGCGGTGCTCTGCGGCGGTGCCACCGCGCTGGTCCAGGCCGGCTTCGAGACGCTGGTCGAGGCCGGCTATGCGCCGGAAATGGCCTATTTCGAGTGCCTCCACGAACTCAAGCTGATCGTCGACCTGATGTATGAGGGCGGCATCGCCAACATGCGCTACTCGATCTCGAACACCGCCGAATATGGCGACATCAAGACCGGCCCGCGCATCATCACCGAAGAGACCAAGAAGGAGATGAAGCGGGTGCTGGCCGACATCCAGTCGGGCCGCTTCGTCAAGGACTTCGTGCTCGACAACCGCGCCGGCCAGCCCGAGCTCAAGGCCAGCCGCATCGCCGCCAAGCGCCACCCGATCGAGCAGGTCGGCAGCGAGCTGCGGGCGATGATGCCGTGGATCGGCGCCAACAAGCTGGTCGACAAGGAAAAGAACTAAGGCAATCTTGGTCCCTTCCCGTCCGCGGGGAGGGCAAGGATCCGGAGGGCATGACGGGCCGCATGGTGCGCGGGCCGGGATTGCCTTCCCCCAACCCTCTCCCGCATGCGGGAGAGGGTTTTTTCATGAGGGCACAGCATGAGCGATACCGACGAGGGCCGTGGCGGCGTGAACCGGGTGGAGGCGTTCTCCGACGGCGTGATCGCGATCATCATCACGATCATGGTGCTCGAGATGAAGGCGCCGGAGGAACATGGCCTGGAACGTCTCTGGACATTGTGGCCGGTCTTCACCGCCTATGTGCTCAGCTATGCCTATGTCGCGATCTACTGGGTGAACCACCACCGCATGTTCGCCCATGCCACCCGAATCACCAACGATCTGCTCTGGGCCAATATCGCCCTGCTCTTCACGCTCTCGCTGGTGCCCTTCGCCACCGCCTATCTGGGCGAGCAGCATTTCACGCACGACGCGGCGCTCGTCTATATGTGCGTGATGATGCTGCCGAGCTTTGCCTATGTCTGGCTCCAGGCGGTGATCCGCCGCACGGGCCGGCAGGACGAGGCGGCGCAGGCCTATCACCACCGCACCTTGCGCAAGGGCGCGGTGGCCTCCGCCATCTATGCGAGCGGCATTGCCCTCACTTTCGCCTCTCCCTGGGCGGGGCTCGCCTGCGCGGCGCTGGTGGCGGTGCTGTGGTTCCTGCCGAAGAGCCCGATCGACGCGCTGTTCGGGGAGTGAGGGGCCCAAGGAACGCCGGGTAGCGCGTCTTCGAGGCGGGTAAGCGCATCCCGATGCAAGGCTTCACCCGCACGCGCGCTTCCGGCTAGGGGTCTCGACTTATTTCGGGGGATTCATGAGGGAACAAGCACGCCGACGCCGCGCCGCGCCTCCAGCGAAGCGGCTGGACGATATCGAAACGGGGTCCGCCCTCGACGCCGCGCCCGCAAGGCCCGAAGGCATTCGGCTGGGCAAGCGGCTGACCGAGTATTTCTCCGTCGTGACAGCCGCTTCCTTCGCGCTGTCGATCCTCGCGAACCAGGCGGTCTTCGATCGCTGGGGCTTGAACTTCCTCCAGCTCGCGACATTCGCCGATGTCGCGATGTCGGGCCTGTCGCTTCTGTTCTTCACCATTCCCCTCGCCATCGCATTCCTTGCGGCATGGTTCGTGGGCGGCTTCCAGGGGCGGCTGCGCTGGCTGTGGCGCATCGCGCTGGGCCTGGCCGGCTTCGTGTTCGTCCTCGGCATCTGGGGTCTGTCGCGGACCCAGGCGGACCAGGGCGCGGCAGCGGCGGCTTCGACGGGCGGCGTCGTGATCATGGGCTTGCTCAGCCAGGCCGCGCTGCGCGTTCGACGGAACCGGACTGCGCGCGCGGGAATCACCGCTGCGGCAACGCTCGCGCTCGCAGCGTTCACGCTCTTCCAGACCATCGCCTATACCGTGCAGAAATACCAGGTCAGCGGCTATTCCGGGACGGTTCCGCTCTATCGCACCCCCGCCATGCCGGATTGCGTCGGACGCGCCCTCTGGACCGGCGAACGGGCCGTGGTGCTCGATTGCGATCGCAAGGGCGATCCGCAGGACATTCGGGTGATCTTCGGACAGGAGAGCGGCGCGTACAGCCCGGTCAGGCCGCACGCTACCCATTGAGGGACGTGCGGCCCCGAGGCGCCCACCCGGGGCCGCATATGAAAAGGGCGCCCCGGTCTCCCGGAGCGCCCCCATCCCTGGCCGAAGCCTGACTTCTAGAAGCCGAAGCGCAGCCGCGCGCCATAGAAGCGCGGATAGCCCGGATAGCCGTTGTAGTTGCCGGTCTGCTCCGGCACCGCAAAGCCCGAAATGAAGTAGAAGGTGTTGGTCAGATTCTCGACGAACACCTCGCCGCGGATCTTCCCGTCGTTCGACTGCAGGCCGATCGAACCGTTGATCAACCCATAGCCTTCGTTGCGGATCGCCGTGTGGCCGGTCACCGGATCGGGGTTGCTCGAGGGGATGTCGACTTCGCTGTTGTAGCGCGCATCCATATGGATCAGGCCCTTGAGCCCGCTCGTGATCTGCGGCTCCCAGGTCACCGAGCCGGTCACCGTGTGCTTCGGCTGGTTCTGGAACTGGCGGCCCTCCTGGCCCTGGAGCGGCGTGCCGGTGAAGTTGTTCGACTTGGAATATTGGGCGTCGATATAGCTGTAGCCCAGCTGGAAGGTCAGGTTCTTGGACGGCCGGATCGTCGATTCGATCTCCACACCCTTCGAAACGCTCTTGGGCACGTTCTGGACGACGAAATTGTTGCCCGAAAACACCAGCGACTGCAGGTTGTAGAAGTTCATGTAGAAGGCGGCGATGTTCAGCGAGAAAGCACGGTTCGGGCTGAACTTGGTGCCGATCTCGAATGCGTCGTTGGTCTCCGCGCCGAAGCGCAGGTCACGGCCCTGCGGGCCGTTGCCCCCGAGCAGCACCGAGTCGAAGGTCGCCTGGTCGAGGTTATAGCCGCCCGACTTGTAGCCGTGATCATAGCTTCCATAGATCAGCAGCTTGTTCGAAAGCTTGTAGGCGAGCTTCACGGTGCCGGTGATCTTGTCGTCGGTGAAGCTGTCGGCGTAGTTGCCGTTGAACTCGGTGTTGATCGCGGGGTTGCAGCTCAGCAGGTACAGGTTGTTGAAGATACCGAGCTGCTTGAGCAGGTTGGCATAGGCGGTCGCCGCGGGATTGCCCGCGCGCACCTGGTTGAAGAAGGTGCAGCTGCCGGTGTTGTTGTTGATCGACGCGTTCATCGCCTTGCGCTCATGGTTCCAGCGCGCGCCGAGGGTCAGCGAGAAATTGTCGCTGATATTGATGATGTTGTGCGTGAACAGCGCGAAGGCATCGGTCTTCACGCCGAACTGGTCGTTGTTGTTGCCCTGACCGGCAACGGCGCCCGGCAGCGGCGACGCGGCCAGCGCGGCAAGGCCCGGGATCGGCGTGGAGGGGAAGCCCGGAATCACGCAGAGGCTCCCCGGCGCCGTGCCGGCCTGGGCGCGGAAGCAGCCGACCAGCGGCGCGAGCGTGGCGCCATAGACCGCCTGGAGCGCCGGCAGCGAATTGGGCACCGCCGGATTGAGGAACACGGCGCCCGGCGTCGGTACCGCCGGACCGAGCGAGCCGTAGAACTGCACCTTGCCGCCGAAGGAGGGGCCGGCAAGCGCATTGAACACCGAATCGACGTACAGATTGGCGTCGTTGCCGACGCGCACCGTGTCGGTCAGGTCGTTCTGCTCGTGCAGGTAGAAGCCGCCGACGAGCCAGTCGAGCACGCCGCCGAACGCCGAGCCCTGGAGGCGGACTTCCTGGGTGAAGTCCTTCAGCCGGGTCTTGTAGCCATCGCGATAGGCGCGATCGATGCCCGAGAAGTCGATGTCCTGGCTGCGGAGTGCGCGCCAGTCGCGATAGGCGGTGATCGAAGTCAGCTTGGCGCCGCCCAGATCCCAGTTGAGCTCGCCCGAAAGGCCCCAGTCCTTCACCTTCTCGCCATAGTTGCGATTGGGCGAAGCGGCCTGGATGCGGTCGCTGGGTTGGCCGGTATAGATGCCGACCCGGCCCTGCGACGCCGCGATCCCGTTGATCACCTGGGCAAGGCCGCCACGCACCACCGAGACGGTGGCGCAGCAGACTTCGTCGGTCTGGTAATAATCGGCGATCAGACGGAAGGTCACGTCGCCCTTGTCGAGCAGCGCCTGGCCGCGCAGCGCCCAGCGATCGATGTCGTTGAAACGGCGGTCGCTATTGGCGTCCTTGATATAGCCGTCGCGCTTCCGGTAGCTGCCGTCGAGGCGCAGGGCGAGGCCCTCGCTCACCGGGCCCGTGATCGCGCCCTTGACGCCATAGGCATTGTAGTTGCCGTAGGTGCCCTCGACATAGCCATGGGTCTCGAACTGCGGCAGCGCGGTGTAGATGCTGAGCGCGCCGGCCGAGGTGTTGCGGCCGAACAGCGTGCCCTGCGGGCCGCGCAGCACTTCGACGCGCTCCAGCTCGGGCAGCTCGGAGATGGCCACGCCGGCACGGGCGCGGAACACGCCGTCGATGAACACGCCGACCGCCGGCTCGAAGCCCGGATTGTCGCCGCCCGTGGTGATGCCGCGCAGATAGATGGTGGTGCCGGTGGCCGAGGACTGGCCGGTCGAGCTCTGGATCGACGGCGCCAGCTGCTCGAGGTCGCGGATATTGTCGACGCCGGCATTCTGCAGCTCCGCGGCGCCGATGGCGGTGATCGCGATCGGCACGTCCTGCACGGTCTCGTTGCGGCGGGTGGCCGTGACGACGATCTCGTTGGCGGAGGTATATTCCTGGCTGTCGTCCGCGGCCGGTGCGGTCGTCGTCTTCTGCTGGGCAAAGGCGGGCGTCGCGAGGAACAGCGTGAGCGCAGTCGCCGCGAGCAGGTCGAGCTTCTTCATCGGGTGCATCCCCCTCCTTGGGCGCCGGCCGGCTCCTACCGGTCACGGCGTTGCTTTTATCGCCAGCGAAACTAACGCTGCATTTTTCAGCCCGTCAACGGGGATAAGGGCCGGAACTCCGCAGTTTCCCGCCGTTTTTCTCGATGAGATACAGTTGAGCCACACTCGGTTTCTGCAAGAACCGCAGATGCCGTAGCGTAAAGACCGAAAGTCGCGAGGAAGAGAAGAAAATGGTGCATGATCACGAGGGGCCCGAAGATGGCGACATCGTTGCGCCGTCGGCCAAAATTCCGGTCCCCGCCGAAGTCTCGGACGCGATCCGCACGCTGATCCGCTGGGCCGGCGACGATCCCGGGCGCGAGGGGCTGCTCGACACGCCGCAGCGCGTCGCCCGCGCCTGGAAGGAATATTGCCAGGGCTATGACGAGGACCCCGCGCATCACCTGGGCCGCGTGTTCGAGGAAGTGGGCGGCTATGACGATATCGTCCTGCTGAACGGCATTCCGTTCCAGTCGCATTGCGAACATCACATGGCGCCGATCACCGGCAAGGCGTCGATCGCCTATCTGCCCAAGGACCGGGTCGTCGGCATTTCCAAGCTGGCGCGCGTGCTCCACGGCTTCGCCAGCCGGCTCCAGGTGCAGGAACGGCTCACCGCGCAGGTGGCGGACTGCATCTGGGACAAGCTGCGGCCCCAGGGCGTCGCCGTCGTGATCGAGGCGACGCATGGCTGCATGACCGCGCGCGGCGTGCGCACGCCTGGCGTCGGCATGGTGACCAGCCGGATGATGGGCGTGTTCCGCGACGACGAACGCAGCCGCCAGGAAGTGCTCAAGCTGATGGGCTATTGATGCGGATATTGGTCACCGGCGGGGCAAGACGGATCGGCGCGGCGATCGCCCGCCGGCTGGCGCTGCGCGGCCATGCCGTGGCGATCCACCATCACCATGCCCCCGGCGAGGCCGCGGCGCTGCGCGCGCAGATCGAAGCCGAGGGCGGCACCGCCTGCGTAGTGAGCGGCGAACTGGCCGAGGCGGAGACCGCCCCCGCATTGATCGCGGCGGCGCGGAACGGGCTGGGCGGTGCGGTGGAGGGGCTGGTCAACAACGCGTCCCAATTCGCCTGGGACGCCCTGCCCCTCACCGATTTCGCGCTGCTCGACCGGCACATGCGCGTCAATTGCGGCGCTCCCGTCGCGCTCGCCTCGGCGCTGGCGGCGCAGGACGATCTCGATGAGGGCGCCGTGGTCAACCTGCTCGACCAGAAGCTCGCCAACCTCAATCCCGATTTCCTGACCTACACGCTCAGCAAGGCAGCGCTCGCCACTGCGACCGAACTGCTCGCCCGCGGCCTCGCGCCGCGCATCCGGGTGAACGCGGTCTCGCCGGGCCTCACGCTCCCCAGCCTCGACCAGACCGCCGAGGAATTCGCCGGGCATGCCCGCCAGAACCTGCTCCAGCGCCCCGTCGCGCTGGCCGACATCGCCGCCACGGTCGAGCATCTGCTCACCGCCCGGAGCATCACCGGCCAGAATGTCTTCGTCGATTGCGGCCAGCGCTTCCTGCAGCGCGACGGCGACGTGATGTTCGAGGGGCGGAAGCGCCCGCATGGCTGAGTATGCCATCCTGCTCGACGGGCTCGAAGTGGCGATGGGCCTGGGCATCCATCCCGAGGAACGGGCCGCCCCCCAGCGCGTGACGCTGCACGTCGCGATGACCTGCCGCTATCCCGCGCCGCCGGAGGACCGGATCGACGCGGTGGTGGATTACGACTTCCTGCGAACCGGCATCCGCAAGCTTGTGGAATCACGGCATTTCGAGCTGCAGGAGACGCTTTGCGAGCAGGTCGCGGCCCTGGCGCTGAAGGATCCGCGGGTGATCCGCGTCACTGTCCGCTCGATGAAGCTCGACATCTATCCCGATGCGCGCATCGGCTGCGAGATCGTCCGGACACGCTAGCCCCCCGCGGATAGCCTCGTTCTGGACCCAATTTCCGGAACCTCTCCGTTTCGCGATCCCGTGCGCTTTGATAGTCTCCATTGCGCTGGCCGTCACCGGCGGTCCGCAAGGGGGAATCGCAATGCTATCCTGGTGCAAGCTGGCTTTGCCGCCGATCGCGGCCGCCCTGTCGCTCCTGTCGGCAAGCCCCGCGCATGCAGCAGGCAATCCGCAGCTCGAACTCTGCAACCAGTTGCCCCAGCATCTGGGCGAGCAGGAAAAATGGCGACTGAAACAGGCGCTGACCGAGAGCTTCCCCGTCCGCTATTTCGATACGCTTTCCAGGGTCCGGATCGAAGAGACGGTCAATGAATATCTGCTGGGACCGCAGGCAGGCGCCCCGATGGGCGGACAGGGAGCGCCCAAGATCATCGTCCCGGCGGCCTTCCTTCCCCGGCAGTGCCGAATGCTGCTCCTTCAGGCCTATCACCTGTCCGGCAACACGCGTGGCGAAGAGAAGGTAAAACCCGCCGCCCAGGCCTGTATCCGCCGTGGCGGAGGATGGGCCAGCTGCCTCGATGCAGCGGTGACCGCCCATCTCGCACAGGCCAGCCCCGTGCCCTGGGAACCGAGCGATGCCGATGGATTGACGATCGAACAGTTCCTCGCCAACGCGCCCTGGCTGAGCGTACAGTTCCTCATGGCGCACGAAGCAGCCCATCTCGTGCTGCCGAAGCAGGGCGAGAGCGCCGAGCTGGAAGCCGATCTGCTCGGGCTCCAATCGATGATCAGCAACGGCACCTTGCCGATCGGCCTGTTGTCGGGCTTCGCCACCACTTCCCTGATCGACGAGGTGGTATCGGCCGATCTTCATGGATCGAGCGCCTGCCGCGCCTTGCGCTCGCAGCAACTCACCAAGCGCCTGCTGCCCAAGGTGCTGCTATTGTCCGTGGCGCTGATCAAGCCGGAGAAGTTCCGGGCCGCGCAGGCCAATTCCGATCTCAGCGACTCCACCAGCCTGCTGATGGCTCCCGCCGGGCAGTGCACGACCTATTCGCCCGGGCGCTTCGATGCGATGGAGCGGGACCTGGATGACCTGCTGGTGATATCCAAGCGATCCGTCGAGGCAGTCAATGCCGGCACCCCCTACGACCTCGCCGCGGCGCTGGATGCATTCTCCCCGCGCACGCCCGACGGGATGAAATGGAAGACCGTCATGCTGTTCATGAGCGCGATGCGCGGATCGATGACCGGCACCTTCGATTTGGCAGGCGGGCGCCAGTATCTTGCGAAGATAGAACCCCTGTTCGGCAAGGTCGACCTGACCAGCCTCGCGCCCAACAATTATGCGGCTCTCGCTTTCTTGCGCGCGATGTCCTGGTACATGAGCCAGCCCGCCGGAACGAGCGCGGTTGCCAATGCCCGCGAACTGGTGGCCCGGTTCAACGTCGCGCAGCGATATCTGCCCCTGGACGGGCCTGTCCTGGAAATGGCCAGGGTTGGCGTCGCCAACAAGGATCTGGCCGCCATGGGAGTGGTGATGGCGGCGCTCAGCTTCTCGCTGGCCCGGATCATCGCGGAGGGATGCGGCGACCCCGAGAGGATGATGAAGCCCTTCGTGGCCATCAATCCCGCCATGGTCGGTGCCGATCGCGCCGCTGCCTGTGTCGAGCTCCGCAATTCCTCGATCGCGTCGCAAGTGAAGGAGTTCGGCTGGACCGCGAATTAATTCGGGCCGCATTTCCCGGCATAGGCCACCAGCGCCGCGCCATAGCTGTCGCCCAGGCTCTGTCGCAGCTCGGGCAGGCCGACCAGATAAACATGGCAGGCAAAGGCGTGGATATCGTTCTTGAACCAGAGTTCGACCATCTGCGCATCGCAGAGATTGTTGGCCGCGCAACTCGCGATGTCGGCATAATAGTCGGTCAGCTTCTGCAGATCCGCGCGAATCTCCGGTGGGATATCCTGGGCCGGATAGGGCTTGCCGGCGATGCGTGCGATATACGCCTTGTCGTAAATGCCCCGCGCGTCGGTGAAGTATTTGTTCACGCGCTGCTGCGGACCCCGCAGGGCTTCGTCATATTTCATCGCCAGTAGCGACGCGGTCATTTCCTGGCGCCGCATATGCTCGGCATCGCTTCGCCCCGCGAAATAGATCCAGACCATCACGGCGACCGTCACCACCACGGCGACGTCGGCACCGATCCGAATCCAGTCGATCACCGGCGCCCAGCCTCGCCGTGTAGGCGGGGCATGCATCGCGCCGGTCGCCGGAGTCGTCATCAGCGGCGCCCCCCACAGGGCGAGAGATAGAGCGCAACCTTGCCTGGCCGCGAGAAGTCAGCGATCCCCATATTCGGCCTGCTCGCCTGCCGGAGGCACTTCAGCTCGGGAACGGTCAAGGGCAGGATGCGCTCGCCCGGCGGCACGGGATAGGAACCCTGCACCAGCGAGGGCGGGCAGGTGGTGAGGTCGATCACCACCTTTCCGGAGGCCAGGCGCACCTCATCCAGATGCCGCATCAGGCACCGATAGGCGCGGCGCTCGAGCAGCACCGGCTGGGCACGGCGCTGAACAACCGGCTCGCCGTCGCCCATCAGGGCAACAATCAACGTCAGGATCATGCATCCCCCCTGCGATCGCTGCCCGCATCCTAGTTCCGCCGCGCGATTCGGGACAATCGCAAACCGTTGCCGATTCGGAACGAATCCCGGCGCCGCAAGGTGCCGCTGCCGGGCGCGCTCAGGCCCGGTTCGCCGCGCTTAGCACCGCGCGCACCGAAGCCGTCGCGATGTCGGCATCGATGCCTACGCCGAACACCGTGCGCCCCTCGGCGGTACGGCATTCGACATAGGCGGCCGCCTGCGCATCGGCACCATGGCCGATCGCATGCTCGCTATAGTCGACGACGTCGAGCGCCGGCCCGGTCGTGCCCGCCAGCGCGTCGATCACGCCCGAGATCAGGCCGTTGCCGCGGCCGGAGATCGAGCGCGCCTCCCCGTCCACCGCGATGCGGCCGACGAACACGCGCTGCCCGGCGGCGCCGGTCTCCTCGTAATCGACCAGCGCGAAGCGATCGCCGGCGCCCGGCAGATAGGTCTGCTCGAAGCGGCCCCAGATGTCGGCGGCATTGAGCTCGCGGCTGGTCTCGTCGGCCAGCGCCTGGACGTGACGCGAGAAATCGGCCTGCATCCGCTTGGGGAGCTTCAGCCCCTTGTCCTGCTCGAGCACCCAGGCGACGCCACCCTTGCCCGATTGCGAGTTGACCCGGATCACCGCCTCGTAATCGCGCCCCAGATCCTTGGGATCGATCGGCAGATAGGGCACGTCCCAGATCTCGTCGTTGCGCGCTTCCTGCGCGGCGAAACCCTTTTTGATCGCGTCCTGATGGCTACCGGAGAATGCCGTGAACACCAGGTCGCCCGCATAGGGATGCCGCGGATGGACGGGGATCTGATTGCAATATTCGACTGTCTGGATCACCTCGTCGATGTTCGAGAAATCCAGCCCCGGATCAACGCCTTGCGTGTACATGTTGAGCGCCAGCGTGACGATGTCGACATTGCCGGTGCGCTCGCCGTTTCCGAACAGGCAGCCCTCGACACGGTCCGCGCCCGCCAGCAGCCCCAGTTCGGACGCGGCGACGCCGGTGCCGCGATCATTGTGGGTGTGCAGGCTGATCACCACCGTCTCGCGGCTTCGGATGTTTCGGCAGAACCACTCGATCTGGTCGGCATATATGTTGGGCGTCGCCGCCTCGACCGTGGCCGGCAGGTTGAGGATCAGCGGGCGCTCGGTGGTCGGGCGCAGGATGTCCATCACTGCCTCGCAGACCTCGACCGAGAAATCGAGCTCGGCGGTCGAGAAGGTCTCCGGGCTATACTCGAAATGCCAGTCGGTATCGGGCTGCTTGGCGGCCTCGTCGCGCAGCACCTTGGCGCCGGCGATCGCGATGCCCTTGATCTCCTCGCGGCTCATGCCGAACACGATGCGGCGCCATGCCGGCGAGACGGCATTGTAGAGATGAACGATCGCCTGTTTCGCGCCCTTCAGGCTCTGGAAGCTGGTCTCGATCAGGTCCTGGCGCGACTGGGTGAGCACCTGGACGATCACGTCGTCGGGGATCCTGTCCTGCCGGACCAGGCTCGAGATGAAATCGAACTCGGTGGCACCCGCGCTCGGAAAGCCGACTTCGATCTCCTTCACGCCCACCTTGCAGAGCAGCTCGAAGAAGCGGGTCTTCTTCTCGGCATCCATCGGGTCGATCAGCGCCTGGTTGCCGTCGCGCATGTCGGTCGACAGCCAGCGGGGCGCCTTGGTGATGGTGCGGCTCGGCCATTGGCGGCCGGGCAGGTTTACCTGGGGGAACGGACGATATTTGATACTCGGATCGCGCAGCATGACAGCTCTCTCTCGGCTGGAGACTTGGGTTCAGATCTGTGAATTGCCCTTAGGGGCGTGCGCGTGCGCGTCCGGCCCCTAAGGGCGGATAAGTCGCAGTCCGAGAAGCGCGCGAGCCGTCATGATGGGCTCCCCTTAGACAAGCCCGCGCGGCCTTGTCCACCTTACATTGCGTTTGTCGCTGCCGTATTTTCGTTTTCCGTCGCCGCGGGAGCCTCATCCGTAACATTGTTGCTCGCCACCACCGGTTCGGGCGTCTCGCTCGGCCTCGGGCTCGGCGTGGCGACGATCTCGGCCATGGGCGGCGGATCGGAATAGTTGGTGCCGGTGGTTCCGCCGCCGCCGCAGCCCGCCAGAATCAGCAACCCGCCGAGCACCAGACCGCGCATCCCGCTCTCCCCTTTCGCCATGAAATCGCACGATAGCACGGCAAATTCCCCTCTCCTACCGGCCGTTTAACCCCAGTTATCCCCGAAATATCGCTCTCGGAGCCCGTCTCGGCGCATCTGCTCTCTAGACAGACGCGTTTTGTCACGATCAAAGGGTTGCAGGTGAGGACGAATGCTCTCACCGCGGTACATCGTAGGCACGAAAAGCGGCGAAAGGGTTCGCACACGCCGCTGGCGCCCACGAAGGCATAGCCCGTCCAGGGCAGGAACAGGAGAAGACTTTATGGCCGAGACCAAAGCACGCGGCGGTATCGCCAAGCCGGTGACCCCTTCGCCCGAGCTGGCCAAGATCACCGGCTCCGCGGACCTTCCGCGCAGCGAAGTCGTCAGCAAGCTGTGGGACTATATCAAGAAGAACAACCTGCAGAACCCGGCGAACAAGCGCGAGATCCTCGCCGATGACACGCTGCGTCCGATCTTCGGCACCGACAAGGTGACGATGTTCGAGATGAACAAGCACATCGCGAAGCACGTCAAGTAAGCCGGCCGGGGCCATGGGGCCCTGCCGCTGAACATGCGAAGGGCGGGTTCCCGAGGGAGCCCGCCCTTTTGCTTCAGGAGATACCAATGGCCGAACGTTTCGAACGCCATCGCCAGCCCTGGCGCCCCGACGAAGTCCAGAAGCTCCACACGCTGGCAAAGAAGGGCATGGCGCTGAAGGCCATTGCCAAGGCGCTCACCCGCAGCGAGGAATCGGTGAAGGAGCGCGCGAAGCTGGACGGGCTCAGCATCGCCAAGCTGCACTAGCCCGGGGAGCGCTGCCGCTTGCCGCAGGCCGAACACCTGCTAGGCCCGCCGCAATGTACGACGCGATCATCCTGGGAGCCGGCGCCGCGGGGCTCATGTGTGCGCTCACCGCCGGCCAGCGGGGCAAGCGCGTGCTCCTCGTCGATCATGCCGATGCGCCGGGCAAGAAGATCCTGATCTCGGGCGGTGGCCGCTGCAACTTCACCAATCTCGGCACCGCGCCCGATCGCTACCTCTCGCAGAACCCGCATTTCATGAAGTCCGCGCTCGGCCGCTACACCGCGCAGGATTTCCTCGACCTGGTCGAGCGTCACCGCATCGCCTGGCACGAGAAGACGCTGGGCCAGCTCTTCTGCGACGGCTCCGCGCGCCAGATCGTCGAGTTGCTGCTCGACGAATGCGCCCGCGGCCAGGTGGAGATCTGGCTGGGCGACGCGCCGCGGGTCGAGCACGCCGATGCCCGCTGGCAAATCGCCTGCGGCAGGCGCATCGCCACGGCGCCCGCGCTGGTGCTCGCCACCGGCGGCCCCTCGATCCCCAAGCTGGGGGCGACCGGCTTCGCCTATGACTTCGCCCGCCGCTTCGGCCTCAAGGTCGTCGAGCCTCGCCCCGCCCTCGTCCCGCTCACGCTGAGCGGCGAGGAAGCGCTGTTCCGCGAGCTTTCGGGCGTCTCGACCGAAGTCACCGCCAGCGCCGGCAAGGCACGCTTCCGCGAGGCCGCGCTGTTCACCCATCGCGGCCTGTCCGGGCCCGCGATCCTCCAGATCTCGAGCTATTGGCGCCACGGCGAGAGCATCGGCATCGATTTCCTGCCGGATGCCGGGCCCGGCTGGCTGCCCGCCGCCAAGCGCGCCCGCCCCCGCGCCACCCTGCGCAAGCTGCTCGGCGAGGCGCTGCCCACGCGCCTGGCCGAGGCGCTGGCCGAGAAGCTCGCCCTGCCCGCCGAACTCGCCAACACGCCCGATCGCAAGCTCGAGGACGCGGCCCGCCGCCTCGCCGACTGGCGCTTCGCGCCCGGCGGCACCGAAGGCTTTGCGAAAGCCGAAGTCACCATCGGCGGCATCAGCACCGCGGAACTCAGCTCGCAGACGATGGAAGCCCGCAAGGTGCCCGGCCTCTACGCGATCGGCGAAGCAGTGGACGTAACCGGCTGGCTCGGCGGCTACAATTTCCAATGGGCCTGGGCGAGCGGCCGCGCCGCGGGGCTCGCGCTCTAGGGTCCGGTTCAGGCGCTGCCGGAAACCCGCCCGGACATGATTTCCTGGCACACCCGTCGCGCGACGCATGATCCTATCGACCAGATCGGAAATATTACAACACTCCCCATGCCGAATTTCACAGGCAAAATAATGTTTCCATCATGTGTCTCCTACAAAGGGCTTGTCCGATCCCGCTTCCCGCGCGGCCGGCCGAGCAACTGGCTTCCCGGGCCGTATCGCCCGGAGGCCGTGTAGGAGGATTCTCGATGCACTGGTTCCAGGCCATCGCGCCTATCCGTCTCAAGCTGTACGTCGCCTTCGGCTCGCTGATCGGCGTCATGGCGCTGATCGCGCTCGTCGCCTTCCTCGCGCCGCCTCTGGCGGCGGTGCCGATCTCGGTGCTGCTGATCGGCGGCGCCGCGATCCAGTGCGCCCGCTATCGCGCCGCGATCGCCGACCCCTATGTCTCCACCGTGGTCCGCATGGAAGCGCTCGCCGCCGGTGACCTCGCCAGCCCGATCCTGTTCGGCGACTATCAGGACTGCGTCGGCCGCATGACCAAGGCGATGGGGGTTTTTCGCGACAACGCATTCGAACAGGCCCGCCAGGCCGAGGAACAGTCGATCGCGGTCACCCATCTCGGCGCCAGCCTTGCGCGTCTTACCCGCGGCGACCTCACCGCCGAGATCGGTGAGGGCTTCCCCACGGGCTATGCCGAGCTGAAGACCAACTTCAACGACGCGCTCGCCGCATTGCGCGGCCTGATCGGCGCGGTGATGGAAAGCGCCGCGACGATCCAGACCGGCTCGAGCGAGATCGCCCAGGCCGCGGAGGATCTCGCCCGTCGCACCGAAGCCAATGCCGCCAGCCTGGAGGAGACCTCGGCCGCGGTCGGCCAGATGGACGTGCGGCTCAAGACCACAGCCGAAGCCGCCGGCCGCACCGTCGCGCGCGCCGACGACGCGATCTCGACCGTATCGGGCGGCCGCGCGATCGCCGACGAGGCGGTGCAGGCGATGACTCGCGTCAGCGACAGCGCCAAGGGCATCGACAGCGTGATCGAGGGCCTGGACAAGATCGCCTTCCAGACGCGGGTGCTGGCGATGAACGCCGCGGTGGAAGCAGGCCGCGCCGGCGAGGCGGGACGCGGCTTCGCGGTGGTCGCCGACCTGGTCTCGGCGCTGGCGATGCGGGCGGAGGAAGAGGCCGGTCGCGCCCGCGACCAGCTGACCGCCACCCAGGCCGATATCGGCACCGCCGTCGGGATGGTCCGCAAGGTCGACGGCGCGCTCGCCGACATTTCGGGCGATGTGGGCGAGGTCCATGCGCTGCTCGGCCAGATGGCCGGCGACAATCAGGCCCAGGCGGCCGCGATCACCCAGATCAGCACCGCGATCGGCGACATGGATCGCGGCACCCAGCAGAATGCCGCGATGGTCGAGCAGACCTCGGCGGCGGCGCGCAAGCTCACCGGCGAAGTCGGCGCGCTCGGCGAACAAGCGGCGAAGTTCGACGTCGGCGCCTCGCCGCGCGCCGGCCTGCGCGTCCCCGGGCGCAGCCGAAGCCGCGTACCGGCGGCGTGCCCGCCAGGCTGGCGCCGGCAGCGCCCGCCAAGGATTGGGCGAGCTTCTGATCCAGCCGCGAGGGCGCCCGCACCCGGCGCCCTCGCAGCTGCCGGCCCCACATCGTCCGGCGACGAGACCCGCCCGCCGCCCTCGCTCGGTCGCAGGGACTATTCCGCCGCCAGCCGCGCCCCGCGCCGCTGCGCGATACGGGGCATGCTCGCCTCGATCCAATCGGCCAGGCCGCGCACATGCGCCGCAGCCTCGCGCCCCATCGGCGTCAGGCTGTATTCGACGTGCGGCGGCACCACCGGATAGGCGACGCGATCGACCAGTCCGTCACCCTCCAGCCATTGCAGCGTCTGCGCCAGCATCCGCTCGCTCACCCCGCCCACCTTGCGGCGCAGTTCGCTGAAGCGATGCGTGCCGCCTTCCAGCGCGATCAGGATCAGCACGCCCCATTGGCTGGTCAGGTGCCGCAGCACCTCGCGCGAAGGGCAATCGGGCGACATCAGGTCGCCGCGCCGCACGCGGACCGAGAAGGGTTCGACAGGATTTTCCATACTTACGTCTATGTATGTACTTACGATTAGTAAGCAAGGTCAATATCTGGATGTCCGTCCCCAAGGAAGGAACGGATCCAATGACCATCGCCATCACCGGAGCCACCGGCCAGCTCGGCCGCATCGTCGTCGAAAAGCTCAAGGAGAAGCTGCCCGCCAGCGAGATCGTCGCGCTCGCCCGCAATCCGGAAAGGGCCGGCGATCTCGGCGTCGAGGCGCGCCGCTTCGACTATGACCGGCCGGAGGCGCTCGCTCCCGCGCTCGCCGGCGTCGACGCGTTGCTGCTCATCTCGTCGAGCGAAGTCGGCAAGCGCGCGCCGCAGCATGCGGCAATCGTCGCGGCGGCCCGGCAAGCCGGCGTCGGCCGCATCGTCTATACCAGCCTGTTGCGGGCCGACACCACGCCGCTGAGCCTGGGCATAGAGCACGCCGAGACCGAGCGGGCGATCGCCGCCTCCGGCATCCCGCACACCTTCCTGCGCAACGGCTGGTATCTCGAAAACTATGCCGCCTCGGTACAGGGTGCCCTGGCGCACGGCACGCTGATCGGTGCCGCCGGGGAAGGCCGCATCGCCGCCGCGTCCCGCGCGGACTATGCCGACGCCGCAGTCGCGGTGCTGCTCGGCACCGGACATGACGGCAAGACCTATGAGCTGGCCGGCGACACCATTTTCACCCTTGCCGGGCTCGCCGCCGAAGTCTCGCGCCAGGCCGGCCGCGCCATTCCCTATCATGACCTTGCCCAGGCCGATTATGCCGCCGCGCTCGCCGGCGCGGGCGTCCCCGCGCCCTTCGCCGAAATGCTCGCCGCCTGGGACATCGATATCGCGAACGGCGCGCTGTTCGACGACGGCCGCCAGCTCTCGCAGCTGATCGGCCGGCCTACCACCGGCCTGGCGGACGGCGTGCGGGCACTGATCGGCTGACCGCGTTTGCTCCCCTCTTCGGGAGGGGAGCAAAGACCGGCAATGTCGGCGAGACAATCCCGACTCCGGTGCCTTCGCCGATGCTCCACGCACGTGCGGACGATTCAGCGAAGGCAATGTTTTCGCCGCAACGAATTTACGAGCCGCAACCGAGATCCGGCGAAATCCGCCATTTAGTTGCTCAACCACGCGGTTGAACGACACAATAGGACGCCGCCGGAGATCAACCCTCTTTTCCCTTGCGATGCGGGCCCGGCGAGCCCATGTGCGGGGCCTCATGTCATTTGCCGATCTTCCTGCGCTTCTCGCCGAAGCGCTCGCAGCGCGTGGTTATGCCGCGCCCACGGCCGTCCAGGCCGCCGTCATCGCTCCCGAGGCCGCGGGCCGCGACCTCATCGTTTCCGCCCAGACGGGATCGGGCAAGACCGTCGCCTTCGGCCTCGCCATGCATCCCGAACTGCTCGGCGAGGATGGCCGCATCGAGCCGACCCGCGAGCCGCATGCACTGATCATCGCCCCTACCCGCGAGCTGGCGCTCCAGGTGAGCCGCGAGCTCATCTGGCTCTACGGCCCCACCGGCGCGCGCATCGCCACCTGCGTGGGCGGGATGGACGCCTCGAAGGAACGCCGCCAGCTGAGCTATGGCGCCCATGTCGTCGTCGGCACCCCGGGCCGCCTGCGCGACCATCTCGAACGCGGTGCGCTCGATCTCTCGGCGCTGCGCGCGGTGGTGCTCGACGAAGCCGACGAGATGCTCGACATGGGCTTTCGCGACGATCTGGAGGCGATCCTCGACGGCACGCCCGAGACGCGCCGCACCCTGCTCTTCTCGGCGACCATGCCCAAGCCGATCGTGGCGCTCGCCAGGCGCTACCAGAAGGACGCGCTGCGCATCTCGACCGTGGGCGAGGATCGCGGCCATGGCGACATCAGCTATCAGGCGATGACCGTCAGCCCCTCGGACATCGAGCATGCGGTGATCAACCTGCTGCGCTTCCACGAGGCGGAGACGGCGATCCTGTTCTGCGCGACGCGCGACAATGTCCGCCATCTCCATGCCAGCCTGGTCGAGCGCGGTTTCGCCGCCGTGGCGCTGTCGGGCGAGCATAGCCAGAACGAGCGCAACCACGCGCTCCAGGCGCTGCGCGACCAGCGCGCGCGCGTCTGCGTCGCCACCGACGTGGCGGCGCGCGGCATCGACCTGCCCACGCTCACTCTGGTGGTGCATGTCGAGCTGCCGCGCGATGCCGAGACGCTCCAGCACCGCTCGGGTCGCACCGGCCGCGCCGGCAAGAAGGGCACCGCGGTGCTCATCGTCCCCTATCCGCGCCGGCGCCGCGTGGAGATGATGCTCAAGGGCGCGCGCATCCCGGTCGAATGGGTCGAGGTGCCGAGCGCCGAGGCGATCCGCGCGCAGGATCGCGAGCGGCTGATCGCCGCGCTGCTCGCACCCGTGGAGATCGAGGAAGAGGATGCCGCCATCGCCGAGCGCCTGCTCGCCGAGCGCAGCCCCGAGGAACTCGCCGCCGCGCTGGTGCGCGCCCATCGCGCCGCGCTGCCCGCGCCCGAGGAACTCAGCGACCGCAGCCATTCGGACAGGCGCGAGGAGCGCCAGGCCGGCCAGCACCGCCCCGGCTTCGACGACGTCGCCTGGTTCCGCATGGATATCGGCCGCCGCCAGAACGCCGATCCGCGCTGGATATTGCCGCTGATCTGCCGCCGCGGCCACATCACCAAGGCCGAAGTGGGCGCGATCCGGATCGGGCCGAACGAAACCGCCTTCCAGATACCGCGGGCGCTCGCGGCCAAGTTCCTCAGCGCCGTCGCCCGTTCCGCCGAGGGTGACGACGATGTCCGCATCGAGCCGTCGGAAGGCCCGGTGCAGGGCGCCCGGCCGCAGCGCAACGGCCCGAACCGTCCCAACTATCAGGCCAAGCCGCACCGCAAGGGCCCGCCCCGGGGTCACGCGCCCAGGTGAGGGTCCTCGTCGACGCCGATGCCTGCCCGGTGAAGGACGAGGTCTACAAGGTCGCCTGGCGGCACGCGGTGCCGGTGGTGATCGTGAGCAATGCCTGGCTACGCGTGCCCCAGCACCCGCTCGTCAGCCGCCAGGTAGTGAGCGACGGCTTCGATGCCGCCGACGACTGGATCGCCGAACGGGCTGGCGCGGACACGGTGGTGATCACTGCCGATATCCTGCTGGCCGACCGCGCACTCAAGGCGGGATCGAAGGTGCTGGCCCCGAACGGCAAGCCGTTCACCACCAGCTCCATCGGCGCGGCGATCGCGACCCGGGCGATCATGGCCGATCTGCGCGCCGGCGGCGACCAGATCGGTGGCCCCCGACCCTTCTCCCCCGCCGACCGCTCGGCCTTTCTCCAGGCGCTCGATCGCGAGCTGGTGGCGCTGAAGCGGGCCCTTACGCAATATTAGGAGACCATCGCGCATAGTTTCGGCATCGGGATGAGGGACCTTGCCGGGGACATGCACGAATTTCCGCTGATCGCACCGCGGCCACCGCGGCTGAGCAAGCTGACCGAGGCGCTGCGATCCATCGAGGCACGCGGCGTCTACAGCAATGGCGGCCCCGTCGTCCGTGAATTCGAGAGCCGCGCAGTCGCGGAACTGTTCGGCGGCCAGGGCGCCGCGCTGGCGGTCAACAACGCCACGATCGGCCTGATCCTGGCGATCCGCCAGGCGGCGGAAGGCCGCAGGGGCAAATACGCCCTGATCCCGAGCTTCACGTTCGCCGCCACCGCGCATGCCGCCATCTGGGCCGGGCTGACGCCGATCCTCATCGACAGCGCCCCCACCGACTGGGCGGCAGGCGCGGAGGCCGAGGAGGCTATGCTCGCCCGCCATGCCGGCGAGATCGCGGTGCTCGTCCCCTACGACACCTTCGGCACCTGCATCGATCTGGCCCGCTACGCCCGGCTTTCGGAACAGCATGACGTCGGCGTCGTGGTCGATGGCGCCGCCTCGCTCGGCAGCATCGACGCCGCCGGCCGCGGCTTCGGCACCGGCGCCCCTTTCGCCGCCGTCTTCTCGATGCACGCGACCAAGACCTTCGCGACGGCCGAGGGCGGGCTCATCTATAGCGCCGATGCCGAGCGGATCGATGCGCTTCGCCGCATGCACAATTTCGGCTTCGGCCTCCCCCGCTCGGCGACCGAGCCGGGCACCAACGCCAAGCTGCCTGAAGTGCTTGGCCTGCTCGCGCTCGCCAAGCTCGACGAAATCGACGCGGTTGCCGAGCATCGCGCCGCGCTCGACCGCGCCTATCGCGCCTGTCTCGGCGACGCCGTCACGCTGCAGGCGACCAGCGCCGTCCGCCAGGTCGCACAGTTCATGCCGATGCTCCTGCCCCGGGGCATCGACCGTGCCGCGGTGATCGCGGAGCTCGCCGGCAAGGGCATCGGCAGCGGCCATTATTTCGCACCGCACCTCGCCCAGCAGCCCTATTTCCAGCGCGAGAGCCTGCTGTATCCCACGCCTGTTGCAGACGATCTCGCCGCCCGGATGCTCTCGCTTCCGGTCACCGACGCCATGACCGAAGCCGATGTCGCCACTGTCTGTGGCGCCCTCCATGCCGCGCTCCGCAAGCCGCACATCGTCGTCCCCGCCCCGCAGCCCCGGATTCTTTCCACGGTCCTGGTCGGCGGCGGCCCGGCCGGCATCGCCTTCCTCATCTCGGCGAGCAAGCGAGGCAAGCTGCGCGAACTCGGCGCCGGCCTCGCCGTGATCGAGCGCGGGCCGAGCCTCGGCGGCGGCCAGCTGCCCAACTACGCCATCACCTCGGACAGCACGGCCGAGACCTTCCTCAGTGCAGTGAAGGACAATCCCGAACCGGGCATCGCCGCGCTGATCGATCACCCCGCCGCCCGCGAGATCGCCCGCTATGCCGGCAAGCTCGGCGTCCCCCTCCATCGCACCGGCCCCTTCCTCGAAGCGATGGGCCAGCGCGTCGGCGCGATCCTGGCCGAGAGCGGCGGCCGCGTGCACACCGGCCATGAAGTGCTCGACAGCCGCCGCACCGCCGCCGGACTGTGGCAGACCCGCATCCGCGACCTCGCCAGCGGGGCGCAACACGAACTGCTCTCCGAGAACATCGTCCTTGCCACCGGCGGCTATCAGTCGGCCAGCGACATTGCCGCCGCCACCGTCGCCGGCGCGCAACTGGGCGAGCAGGCCGGCGAACGGCTGATGCTGTGCGACGACATGCTGCGCACGGGCGGCATGGAGCGGCTGCGCGCCCGCATCGCCCATAGCCGGGCGCCACGCATCGCGATCATCGGCGCATCCACCTCGGCGATCGCCTCCGCGGTCCTCCTCCTCAAATCCGACATCCCGTTCGGCGCCGAGAGCCTGAGCCTGCTCCATCGCGAGGCGCTGCGCCCCTGGTATCCCAATGCCGAGGCTGCCCATGCCGACGGCTTCACCGATTTCGGCCCCGACGACATCTGCCCGCTTTCGGGTTTCGTCTATCGCCTGGCCGGCTTCCGGCTCGAAGCGCGCGAGCTGGTGCTGCGCATGCTCCGCATCGGCGGCCGCACCCCCGATCCGCGCGTCCGGCTCCACCGGCTCGCCGGCCCGGATTCCGACGCCGCCCGCATCCTTGCCGAAGCCGATGTCATCGTCGCCGCGCTCGGCTATCGCCCGCACGCCCTGCCGCTGCTCGACGCGGCAGGCCAGCGCATCGCCCTTGCCGCCCATGCGCCGGGCCGCCCGCGCCTGGCCGACCAGCTCTGCCGCGTCAGCGACGCGGAGGGGCAGCCGCTGCCCGGCGCCTATGGCATCGGCCTCGCCGCCGGCTTCGTCCCCGAAGGCCGGCTGGGCGGCGAGAAGAGCTTCAAGGGCAAGGCCAACGGCCTGTGGCAATGGCAGAACGATGTCGGCCAGCTGATCGTCGACCAGCTGCTCGGCCAGGCCGTGAGTCTCGCCGCATGAACGGCCTGCCCGCCCCCGCAATCTCGGTCATCATGCCGGCCTATAACGGTGCGCCATGGATCGGCGCGACGATCGACTCCGTGCTGGCGCAGGACTTTGCCGACTGGGAGCTGGTGATCGTCGACGACTGCTCGACCGACGACACCCGCGCCCTGCTCGCCAGCTTCGCCGATCCGCGCATCACCATCCTCCATGCCGAGGCCAATGGCGGCCCCGTCCTCGCCCGCAACCAGGCCTTCGCCGCGGCGCGTGGGCGCTACATCGCCGGGCTCGACCAGGACGATCTGTGCAAGCCCGGCCGCTTCGCCGCGCAGGTCGCCCATCTCGACGCCAATCCCGGCACCGTGCTCGTCGCCACCGCGGCCGAACTGCTCGAGGACGGCCGTCTCACGCCCTGGCCGGGCGATCGACCGCTCACCCCGGCGACCATCGACTGGCTGCTCCTCACCCAGAACCCGCTGGTCTGGTCCACCGTCATGTTCCGCGCGGAGGCCGCGCGGCTGCTCGAGCCGTTCGAGCGCCCGCAGGTGCGCTACGCCGAGGATTTCGACCTCTATCACCGGCTCGGCCGCTTCGGGCAGATCGCCCGGCTCGACGCGGCCCAGCTTCTCTATCGCTGCCATCCCGGCGGCGCCTCGAAACGCTATGCCGAGATGATGGCCGCCAGCGCCGCGCGCGTGCTCGCCGGGCGCTATGCCGGCGTGTTCGAACCCGATGCGGTGCAGGCCAATGCCGAGCTGGTGGTGCGCTATTTCATGGCGCGCGAGCCGGTGCCCGACCTCGGCACGCTGAGCCGCCTCTCGCGCATCCTTGCCACGCTCCATGCCGACCATGTCGCTCGCACGCCGCTCACCCGGCAGGAGCGGATCGAAGTGGATGGCGAACATGCCCGCCTCTGGTGGCTGGTCGCCCGCCCCGCGCTCCGCCAGGGCGCGGTGACGCTGCGCGAAGCGATGGGCGTGCTGCCCGAGAGCGTGAGCCTGCCAGCCAAGGACCCGGATCGGCTGATCTCGCCGCTGATCGGCCGGGTGCGGGCGATCGGACGCGGGCTCGGCGTGGCGCTGTAGGGCAGCTCCGGAGCGCGGAAGTCGGCGACGCTCAGGGTATGGGGCACTCCTTGCCCTCCCCGCACAGTCACCATGCTGGAGAATATTCCCGCCCCGGCGACGGGCGAGAAGGGCGGCCGGATCCGACATCGCAAGCGCAATGTGCCGGTCCCGCCGCTGGCGGACCGCCGAGTCGGATCGGTGAGAGGA
>NZ_MKWJ01000024.1:0-6155 GCF_001899725.1 Sphingomonas sp. 67-41
GGGGAACGGATGGTTGCGATCTTCACGGGCGCCGGGACGGGATTCGAGCGCGGATCGGGGAGTGCCCTGGGATCGTCGGGTTTGCTGGGTTCGGCCAGTGTCGGGCGCGGTGGCGAACAGCTCCTCCTGAACGCCGCGACGGGGAATCTGCTGATCAGCCGGCAGGACGAATTCCTGGTCGGCCGCGGCCCGGACGTGGCGGTGAGCCGGACCTATAACAGCCTGGGCGACGGCTCGGACGACAATGGCGACAACTGGCTGCAGAGCACGGATCGCAAGCTCTTCGGCTTCGACGGCGCGCTCAACGCGGTCGGCTCGGTGGTCAAGCGCCGGGCGGCCGATGGCAGCGTGGTCACCTATGTCAGCGACGGCACGGCCTATCGCGCGACCAATTCCGCCGGCATCCGCGACAAGGTCACCTATGACGGCAGCTGGCACTGGAGCAGCGAGGATGGCCGGATCGTCGAGGATTACGGCTATTGGGTGAACGGCTATGTCATCACCCGCCAGACCGACGCCACCAGCGGCGACAGCCTGACCTTCACCTATTCCGGCGACAAGCTGACCACGGTCACCACTGCGGACGGCGGCCAGATCCAGTATAGCTGGAGCGGCAACCACATCACCCAGGTCGTCTCGGGCGACGGCACCGCCACCCGCTATTATTACGACAGCTACGACCGGTTGAGCCGCGTCGATACCGAACTCACCGGCGGCGGCAGCGTCTATTCGCTCTTCTACACCTATGACGGCAGCTCGAAGCGCGTCGCCTCGCTTGCCCAGACCGACGGCAGCCGGATCGAGTTCACCTATGCGCAGATCGGCGGCGACTATCGGGTGACGGCCGTCAAGCAATGGGTCGACGAAGGCGTCAGCCGCACCACCCGCATCGACTATGACCTCGCCAATCGGGTCACCACGGTCATCGATCCCGCCGGGGTGGGAACCCGCTTCTACTATGATTCCGTCGGCAAGCTGACGCGGCTCGACGAAGCCGCTGCCGGCCCGGGCGCAGCCGAGCATATCACGACCTTCCAATATTCCGGCGACGATCTGGAGGCAGTGCGCGGCTATGACGGCGCGGCCAAGCTCGCGACGAACAGCTTCAGCTCCTACATGGCCTATCTCCGCGATGCGCGCGGCAACATCGTGCAGACGGTGGACGGCACCCTCCACACCGTGGTGCGCACCTATTCGGCGAGCAACCGGCTCCTCACCGAGACCAGCTATACCGGCCTGGATCCCGATGGCGCGGGCGGCGTGCTGCCTTCGGGCGGGATGACGACCCGCTATGTCTATGACAGCCAGGACCGGCTGACCTACACCGTCTCCGCCGAAGGCCGGGTGACGCAGTACAGCTACACCTATGACCTGCCGACGATGGTCACCACCTATGTCGACCAGCGCTTCAACCTTGCCGGATGGGCAGCGGATGTCGCGCCGAGCGCGGCGCAGATGGATGCGTGGCGCAGCGCCATCGCCGACAAGAGCACCGTCCAGCTCCACCAGAACTGGTATGACGGGCGCGGGAACCTGACCCGGACGACGGAATGGGGGGCGGCGAACGCCGACGGCACGCCTTCGAGCGCGAACGACTACAAGACGACCCATTATGTGTACGACAGCGCCGGGCGGCTGCTGAGCAAGACCGTTGCCGGCACCAACCCGCAGACCTTCGTCTATGACGGGCTGGGCCGCCTGATCTCGAGCACCGATGCCAATGGCGCGACCACGCTCACCATCTATCGCGACGGGCTGAACCAGGTCGACACGGTCACGCTGCCGGCGGGGGGCAATCTGGTCAACCAGAGCGGCTGGCCGACCCAGCCGGCGGGCAGCCAGCCGGTGCGCGGGCCGAACCTGGTCGACAACAGCCGGTGGCCGGAGGAAGTGGAGGGGCCCAACCTCATCGATCTCGCCAACTGGCCGGGGAATCCGGCTTCGGTGCCCGGCGGCACGGCGACGCTGCCGACCTGGAACAATTCCTACACTCCGGAAACCCAGTGGGTCAGCACGATCGGGCCGAACGGCTTGCCGGTCGTGGCGATGAATGCCGGCCAGTCCGACGCCTATGATCCCGGCGGCGGCAACCAAACGAACCTCTCCACCTATGATCCGACCAAGGCCTATCGGTTCACGTTGAACTTCCAGGTGACCGAGGCGAACAAGCATCTCGTCTTCTTCGGCCTTTTCGGTGACGGCGCCAACGCGATGGTCCGCAACGGGCAGGACGGTAGCGAGGATGGCAATCCCTATTTCACTTATGCGATTCCCGGCTCGGGCAATTCGCTTCAGGCGGGGCGCTGGTACACGATGGTGGGCTATGTCCTGCCCGCAGGTGCCGAGAACGTCGCCTGGGGCTCGCTCGGTGGCGTCTACGACGCGGAGACCGGCGACAAGGTCTTGAACGTCAACAGCTTCCGCTGGAACGAGACCTATACGGGGAGCAAGGCCGGAGTCCGCTTCTTCAACTATTACAACAAGGAAATTCAGGGCTATTACACCAATTTCTACAAGCCGGAGATGCACCAGCTGAACTTCGGCAGCGGTCCTGCCTCGATCGAAGGCTGGTCGAATGTCCTGTCCTATCTCGGCGAGACGCGCTGGACGCGTACCACGGGGCCGGATGGCAGCCCGGTCTGGGCGATCAAGACCGGCCAGCTGGATGCGAACGAACCCGGCGGCGGCAACCATAGCAATGCGATCACCATCGACGGCAGCAAGGCCTATGAATTCACTTATTACTTCAAGAAGACTGACCTGGATTCCCATAACATTTACTTCGGCGCGCAGGATGCATGGGACGGAAGCTCCTATGTGAGGCAGGCATGGGACGGAGGGGTACAGCACAACCCCTATTTCTTCAGTGCCGGTACGGACTGGCAGACCCAGAATCTGCAGAGCGACCGCTGGTACAAGGTCGTCGGCTATGTCTTCCCGGAGGGCAGCGCCAACATCAATACCGCCGACTATGGCGGCGTCTATGACATGACGACCGGCCAGCGCATCGCCAGCGTCAACAATTTCCGCTGGTACGAAGGCCGGCCGAGCAACCAGGTCACCTCGCGCTTCTTCAACTATTACGGGCAGGCCGATCAGGGCTGGTCGACGCTCTTCTACAAGCCGGAGGTCCGCGAATATCAGGGGCCGATGCCGGTGCAGGCCGGCTATGCGCAGGTGCCGGGCTGGTACAATCCTGGCTATCATGTCGACGAGACCAACTGGGTCCGGATGCTCGGGCCCGATGGCAGGCCAGTCGTCGCGATCCAGTCCGGACAGGCCGACTATAGTGCCGAGGGCGGCGGCAACTACACTAACACCGCGACCATTGATCCCAGCCAGGCCTATGAATTCTCGATCTATTTCCAGCTATCGGCCACCGATCAGCACCATGTCTATCTGGGCCTGACTCCCTCGTACCCGGCCTATGTCGACCAGCAATGGTCCGGCGTCGCGAGCGAGAATCCCTATTTCATGTACTGGGTGCCTACCGCTGCGGCGGGCTATCAGCCGGGCAAGTGGTACAAGATCGTCGGCTATGTGCTGCCCCAGGGATCCGCCCTGGGCACGGCGTCGAACTATGGCGGCGTCTATGACGTCGCGACGGGACAGAAGATCGAGGCCGTCTCCAATTATCAATGGTCGGCGGGTCGGCCCGACAACAGCGTCTTCCTCCGCTTCTTCAACTATTACGAAGAGTCGCTGCAGAACAAGAGCACCTATTTCTACGGTGCCTCGTTCCGCCCGGTCGACGATTTCGTCCAGTCCACGTTCGACGAGGCGACGCTCGTCCGGTCGGCGCATTATAATCGCGCCGGCGAGCTGGTCAGCCTGACCGAGGCGGGAAAGAACGTCACCGGCGGCACCGCCACCTATGCCTATGACGAGGCCGGCCGGCTGAAGAGCGCGACGGACTTCCGCGGCAACACGCATTATTACGTCTATGACAAGCGCGGGCGAAAGACCGCCGATGTCGCTGCCGATGGCACGATGGTCGAGTATCGCTACGATGCCGAGGGGCGACAGGTTGCGAGCGTCCGCTATTATCAGACGCTCAGCGTCGGGCAGATGCAGCTGCTCCGCGAGACCGACGGCATCCTCGACGTCGCGCGCATTCGACCCGTTGCGAGCGGTACCGTCGACGTCTGGACCTGGACGGTCTATGACATTGCCGGCCGGGTGCTGGAGACGATCCAGGGCGACGGTGCCGTCACTGCCCATGAATATGATGGCGCGGGCCGCCTGGTCCGCACCATGGGCTATGCCAACAAGCTGTCCAGCGGCCAGATCGCGGCGCTGATCGCCAATCCGGTGAGCGGCGTCCTGCTGCCGGGGAGCAGCGCCGGGGACAGGGCCTCGCGCAGCTTCTTCGACAAGGACGGCCTGCTGCTCGGCACGCTGGACGGCGAGGGCTATCTGAGCCGGACGCTCTATGACGGCGCCGGGCAGGTGATCGAGACGATCGCCTATGCCAATGCGACCGGCACGGCATATCGCGCCGCCGGCACGCTCGATCAGCTCGCGACGAGCGCTGGCACCAGCGGCGCGGATCGCCATGTCCATTTCGTCTATGATGGCCAGGGGCTGCTCCGCTACCAGATCGACCCGCTCGGCGCCGTCACCGAATATGGCTATGTCGAGCCCTATTCCTGGGCCTATGGCCGGGTGCGCAGCACGACGCGCTATGCGGGAACGATCGCGCTGCCCGGTACCTTCACGCTGGGTTCGGTGGCGTCCGCGCTTTCGAGCGCGGGACTGGTCGGCGCGGCGGGCAACCGCACCAGCTACAATGTCTACGACAGGGCCGGCCAGCTGATCTATGCGATCGACGCCGCGGGCGGGGTGATCGGCCATGTCTATGACGATCTCGGCCGGATCGTGAAGACGATCGCGTTCGCCGAGCCCCGACCGACCTCGAGCCAGCCGCTGCCGGGCGACATGGAAGCCTGGGCCGCGGCGCGCGCCGGCAACGCGGCCAACCGCGTCACGCGGGCCTTCTACAATGGCCGCGGCGACTTGCTCTACGCGATCGACGCCGAGGGCTTCGTCACCGAGAACCGCTACGATGCCGATGGCCGCGTCGTGCGGACGATCCGCTATGATCTGAAGACGAGCATTTCCGATGGCGCCACCGCGGCGGTGGTAGCTGCCGCAGTTGCTTCATCCGACTATGCTGACACGCAGACCGTCTACGACGTGCAAGGCCGGGTCTCCGATCAATATGACGCCGCGGGCACGCGAACTTGGTACTGGTATCGCGGCAACGGCCAGCTGGGGCAGGTCTCGCGCGCCTTTGGCACCGTCGACCAGAGTGATATCTGGTATTTTCATGACGCGGCGGGTCGTCTGCTCGTCCGTTACGACGCCGCGGGCACGCCCGAGCAGGCGATCACCCAGTATGAATATGATGGCCTGGGCGACCTGGTCAGCACGACGGACCCTAACTTCCACACGACGTCGTTCGACTATGACCGTGCGGGCCGCCTGGTCCGGCAGCGCAATTCCTTGGCCGAGCCCACTAACTTTACCTACAACGCATTCGGCGAGCGGGTGAGCGTCACCAACGCGCGCGGCTTCAGCACGTACAGCGAGTACGACCAGGCCGGTCGGGTGACGTCGGTGGTGGACGCGCTGAACTACACGACGACGACGCGCTACACGGCGTTCGGGGAAGTGGCGTCGGTAACGCGCGGCGCGGCGGTGACGAGCTTCGCGTACGACAAGCTGGGCCGGGCGGTGACGACCACCGATGCCGAGGGCGGGGTCGAGACGAGCGGCTATGACGCGTTCGGCAACCGGATCCGGTTGGTGAACAAGCTGGGTGGGATCACCGACTATAGCTATGACCGCCGCGGGCTGCTGGCCGAGGAAAGGGTCCAGGCGATCCTGGACGGGAGCGGCAACGTCGTCACGGCCGCCTTCTCGCGCAACCGCTATGAATATGACGCGCGCGGCAATGTGGTGCACCGGATCGAGGCGTATGGCCTGGCCGAGCAGCGCGACAGCTGGTTCGAATATGACAAGGCGAACCGGCTGACGTCGAAATGGGGCGAGGCGGTGTCGGTGGGGCTGTCGCAGGCCATGGCGACGCCGCGGGAATATTATCGCTACGACACGCGCGGCAACCTGGTCGAGACGATCGACGCGAACGGCGC
>NZ_MKWJ01000025.1:0-317942 GCF_001899725.1 Sphingomonas sp. 67-41
ACCGGCTATGGTGACGGCGCGGCGCTGGTGGTCAAGGAATGGCATCCCGACGGCGGCGTCGTCGCCAACAGCTATGACGTGTTCGGCGACCAGGTCGACAGCTGGGACGCCCTCAACCGCCATACGAGCATGGCCTATGACAAGCTCGGCCGGCTCACCCAGGTGACGCGCCCGGCGACGGCGGCGGGCACGCTGGTGCAATCCTATGCCTATGACCTGCTCGGCAACCGGATCGGTGCGTGGAACAACGCCGTCGGCTATGCCGGCCGCGAGCGCACCCAATATGACGCGCTTGGCCGGATCACGCTGCAGGTCGCGTTCGGCGGCGACACCACCACCACCAGCTATGGCTGGGACGGCGCCATGGCCACCTCGGGGCTGGGGACCTTCGGCGGTTGGGTGGCGACGACCAGCACCGACGCTGATCGGGCCTCGGCCAGCTACGGCATCCATGCGGCGGTCCAGCGTGTCGACATTTTCGGCCGGGTTGTCGCGCGCAGCGACAAGGGCGGCCAGGCCTATGGCTATCAATATGATCGCGCCGCCCGCATCGTCGCCGAGACGAGCACGCTCGACGGAGCGCCCGCGCGCAATCTCGTCTACAGCTATTACAATACCGGGCAGATCCGGCAGGTCCTCTCGGGCGACGTGCCCGTCGTCAACACCAGCTGGAATCGCAAGGTCGCGAGCTATGAATATGACCTGCTCGGCCAGCTGACCCGCGAGACCCTTGTCAGCGAGGTCGCGGAGTTCAAGGAGGAACGATATGTCTGGGTTCTGGCTCCAGGCCAGTCTCCCGACACGCCCGAGGGGGAAGGGCAGGGCTATTGGGATTTCATTCCCGCAAGCTACATCGTCCGAACCGGCACGTGGCAGGACGGCCGCGCCGAATATGACGCGGCGGGCCGGATCACCCGCTACCGCGACGTTTACGCGCCCGGGGTCGATGCCGTCGACAAGAGCTGGACCTATGATGCCGCCGGCAATGTCCGTTCGATCGCGACCAGCTACCTGCCGGTGCAGGCGAGCGGCCTTCTCGCGACCACGGCGACGAGCCAGACCTACTGGTATCGCTATGACAGCATGAACCGTGTGGTGACGACCAAGGGCGTGTTCGTTGGCGCGGCGGGTTCGGGAGCGATCCAGCGCGGAGGCGCCGGCACGGACGTCACCTATGACGCGGCGGGCCAGCGGGCGACCGCGCAGACGGGTTCGAACGCGCAGGAGGTCTATGCCTACGACGCCGCGGGGCAGCTTGGCTCGGTCGTGATCGGTGGGACGACGCGCGCGCAGACGTCCTACGATCTGTTGGGCCGGGTCTCGAGCTATGCCGAATATGACGGCTGGGGCGTCGGCGTGCACAGCCGCTACGACATCGTCTACGACCCGCGCGGGCTGGTATTGGCGGAGAAGAGCTCGACCAGGCAGGGGAGCGACACGCTCTACACCCACACGGTCAACTATTACAGCGCCACCGGCGTGGGATCCGCCGGCCCGGCGATCAGCTGGTCGGGCCAGGCCGGCAACGCGAGCGGCAGCCTGCTCTACTATAGCGAGACCAAGAACTGGAAGAATGGCGGCACGCCAATCTATGGCGGCCCGGGTAGCTATTCGCAGGCCGATCTCGATTATGCCGACAGCTATACCAGCCAGTCCTATGCATGGCGTGACGGCGCGCAGCAGACGCTGGTGCAGCTGACCAACCGCGACGGCACGAGCAGCTCGAGCTACAGCTATGACCGCGACGGGGCGCTGACCGGGGTCGCCATCAACGGCGGTTCGCGACCCCGCGCGATCCTGTATCGGACCGACCTGCAGGGCCAGGTGATCCTGCGCGGCGAGACCGACCTCATCTGGGGGAACAACGAGCCGCTTACGCGCACCTATATGTTCGGCGGGCGCCAGATGGGCGTGGTGAGCAACGACGGCACTGCCAATGTCGACTATGCCGCCGCGATCGCCGCGCGCACGGCAGCGCCCGGCAACGGCACGTTCCGGAACGGCGCGACCAACGCCACCATCTTCGCCGATTTCGACGCCAATTTCACGGCGCTGAACGGTGGCACGGTGGGCGGCGCCTCGAGCTATTCCGCGAGTGCGGGCGAGACCCTGCAGTCGATCGCCGCCCAGCTCTGGGGCGATTCCAACCTGTGGTACCGCCTCGCCGAGGCCAATCCCGGCTTCGGCGCGGGCGGCGCGGTGCCCGCCGGCACCACGCTCACCGTTCCCGGCGGCGTTGTCGGCAGCCATCACGACGCCACCACCTTCCGGCCCTACGACCCCGCCGAGGCCATCGGCAACACCTCCCCCAACACCCCGGCGCCGCCCAAGCGGAACAGCTGCGGCGCGCTCGGGGCGATATTGGTGGCGGTGGTGTCGATCGCGGTCAGCGTGGCGCTGCCGCAGCTGTCGCCCTTCTTCAAGTCGTTCGCCGGGCAGGTGCTCGGCGGCCTGCTCGCCAATGCCGCGGGCCAGGGCGTGGGGATCGCGACAGGCATCCAGGACCGGTTCGACTTCAAGGGGCTGGCGATGGCGGGGGTGACCTCGGCCATCACCGCGGGGCTGGGCGGCAAGGGCACGTTCAAGTCGGTCGGCGCCGATGACGTCGACATTTCGCAGAGCATCTTCGACAAGGTCGGGATCGGCACCGGCGTGCTGGGCTCGGCGGCGCGGGCGGTGATCGGCGGTGTACTCGGCGAGGGCATCGGCGTGGCGACCGGATTGAAGTCGCAGTTCGACTTCGCGGGCGTGGCGGCGGCTGGCGTGGGTGCGGCGGCGGGCGCGCCGTTCGGCGGCAAGGGGCTCGGTCGCGAAGTGCTCGGCATCGGCGCGGACGCGCTGGCCAGCGCCGCCAGCCGCTCCGTCCTCACCGGCACCAGCTTTGGCGACAACATCATCGCCACGCTGCCCGGCGTCATCGCGCGAACCCTCGGCAGGGTCGCCGAGGATGCGATACAGCGCGGCCAACTCGCACGTGCGAACGCTGGCGGGCTGAGCTCTGAGAACAAACTGCTGCTACTTAGCTTCAACCCATATGCCGATGGTGACAGTACTGCCACCAGCATGGAGGCGACGGGGCGCCACGCATGCTTTGTCGCCGGGACATTGGTGCATACCGAGCGTGGCCTGATTCCAATCGAGCAGATCAGACGGTTGGACCTTGTTCTGTCGAGGCAGGAAGACGGCCCCAACGCGCCCATCCGCCTGAGCAAGGTGATTGCGTTGCATCACGCGGATGGGCAGCGAACCCTGGAGGTGGCTTTCGCTTCGGGCGGCGCTGCCGAGCTCTCAATCATCACAACAACCGCCAAACACCCATTCTGGGTCTGCGGGCGTGGTTGGGTCGATGCGTCGCTGCTCGAGGCAGGTGAATTTCTGTCCCTCTCGGATGGACGGACGGCTCGGATTGCGTGGACAAGGGAGACGGGCAAGGCGACCTCGGTGTACAACATCACCGTCGACGAGGATCACACTTACTTCGTCGGCCGGGAAGGCATTTGGGTACATAACAAGCCTGCGTTCCAGGATCCTACGCCAAGGAGCGTCGCCGATATCGCCGGTAAGCACCGAGATCCGGTGGGGCCGGCCGATAACGATCAAATACACCGCGATCTGATTGCCGTTATCGAGGAGAGATATGGCGGCGATGAGAGGCTCATAAAAGAAGCGGATGATATCCATGACGGATGGAAGAGATATTTCGAGAGTAAGTCTGGAATATCTGTCATGTCGATATTGGATAGTGTCGTCAAAGGCATAAATTCTGTCGTAGATGTAAATGTAGAATACTATGGAAATCTGGGGAGTTATCTCGTTGGTTCGCAATCTCTGTACGGGCAGTATATTGGCCAGCCCTTTGCCAAATGGGCCGGGCCAACGGTAAATCCGATATTGAGCGACATTGAGGGCATGGCGGCGGACCCCCAAGTCGGTTTGCAGATGATGGTTACCGGCGCTCCTCCGGTCAAGTTGCTGGGGGCTGGATCCTATACCCTCGCCAAGGGCTACCAAGGCCTCAGCAAAATCTCGCAATTCCTCAGCCGGGCGAAGGTCGCAGACAGCGCAATAGATATTCTCCCGAAGGGGCAAAGCCTGATGCTACGCCCTGTCGAGATTGAATTTCCAGCATACGGACTGTCATCGCAAAAGCAGGCTTTATTTGCTGCCCATCTTAATGAGCAACAAATTGGCCTTAACTATCTCTCGTTGCAGAGAACGGATGACCTGCTGACCAATCTTACAAATTATCCAAATATTGCCAGTGAACTCAAAGCTGCCCGTGCGCTGGGGCGGTTCAACATAGAAGGATCGGGTGCAGGACTTGACGCGGCTCATCGTCTTGATGCAGTCGCTGGGGGATATCTACATGATTTTGCTGGCTTCCGCGATCCGGTTCAGCAGCGTATTGGGTCTCTGTGGCGAACCCGGGTTGACCAAATCGTTCCGGGCCGAGAACACGTGCTAGTACCCAAGTTCGAGAGATGACCAACATGAACCAATCGTTCATCCCCGCAGCTAAAAACGGTTTTTCCATAGCCGCATTCTCTGCCTTTGGTCACTTTGAAGGCGTTAGAGAGCAAGAGTATCAGAATCTTTCGGCGAAATGGACGAGCTTATGTCAAGAATTATTTTTGGAATTTGGTGGTGTTTTTGATTATACATGGTCGGGTAATCTCTCTCACATTCGGACGAAATTTACGTCTGATCAAGGCGTCGGGATTTGTACTATATTTGTCAACGATCGAACTGCTTCGTCGATATTGTTGATGAATGGCGAAAATGTTAGCGTAGAAAAAGATGTATCGAAGATATTTATCCGATCGCTTCACACGCCTTTATTGAACACGCCGGAAGGCCGAGCTGAAAATGGCTTTTCCGAAATCGAGTCTATTTCAGATCGTCCGCTGATGATTGTGGTGCCTTTCCCAAGCAACGAAATATCCACTCAGAACCATGAAATTGTTCGCGAGCTGGGCTGGCATATGGCGGCTGCATACCTACAAGAATAGCATTAGGGTCAGGACCCATTGATGTGAGAGGTGCGATCTGATTCAGGCTCCGCAAGGAGACTGACTGTGAGCAACCTGTACTGGCTGACGGACGAGCAAATGGCGCGGCTCGAGCCGTATTTTCCAAAGAGCCATGGCAGGCCGAGGGTTGACGATCGGCGCGTGCTGAGCGGGATCATCTTCGTCAATCGTAACGGGCTGCGCTGGCGGGATGCGCCGAAGGATTACGGCCCGCACAAGACGCTCTACAATCGTTGGAAGCGCTGGGGCGAGATGGGCGTCTTCACGCGCATGATGGAAGGGCTCTCGACCGGTGCTGAGCGCAAGACGGTGATGATCGACGCGACCTATTTGAAGGCGCACCGCACGGCATCGAGCCTGGCGGTAAAAAGGGGGATCTCGGCCGCCTGATCGGCCGCACCAAAGGCGGCATGAACACCAAGCTCCATGCCGTCACCGACGCCAACGGCCGCCCTTTGAGCTTCTTCATGACCGCCGGCCAGGTCAGCGACTATATCGGTGCAGCAGCCCTGCTGGACGAATTGCCAAAGGCTCAATGGCTGCTCGGCGACCGGGGCTATGATGCTGACTGGTTCAGGGATGCGCTGCAGGAGAAAGGCATAAGGCCCTGCATCCCGGGCCGGAAATCGCGCAACGAGCCCATCAAATACGACAAGCGCCGCTACAGACGCCGCAATCGCATTGAGAGCATGTTCGGCCGCCTCAAGGACTGGCGCCGCGTCGCTACCCGTTACGACCGCTGCCCCACCGCCTTCTTCTCCGCCATCGCGCTTGCCGCCACCATCATCTTCTGGCTATGACCAATGAGTCCTGACCCTAGGAGGCTTGCTGTCGGCATCGCGTCGATCGAACGAAACCGGACAATGAGTTAGTCGCTAGCAGCAGCTAAGCGCGCCTGATGCCCCATTGGTGCCCCGCCGAAAGGCGCAGCTCGCAACTCACATCTATGTCATGGAAAAATGGTGGACGCACTAGGGCTCGAACCTAGGACCCGCTGATTAAGAGTCAGCTGCTCTACCAACTGAGCTATGCGTCCATTCCGGGTTGTTTCGGCGCTCTTGGTGGGTGCGCCTCCGCAGTGGAGGGGCGCCTTTAGCGTCGCGCTTCGCGGCTTGTAAAGCCCCAATCACAAAAAAATCACCAGCGCTGCACGCGACGGCTCTGGCGGTCGATCGAGAGCAGGATTCCGAAGCAGATCATGAAGGTCATCACGGCCGTGCCGCCGAAGCTGATCAGCGGCAGCGGCACGCCCACCACCGGCGCCAGGCCCATCACCATCGCCATGTTGATCGCGCAGTAATAGAAGATGGTGGCGGAAAGGCCCGCCGCCGTCAGCCGCGCGAAGCGGCTCTGCGCGCGCATGCTCACGCCGATCCCCCAGCGGATCAGGATGCCGAAGCCGACGATCAGGAAGAAGCCGCCCATCAGGCCCCATTCCTCCATCATCGTCGCCAGCGCGAAGTCGGTATGCCCCTCGGGCAGATAGTCGAGATGGCTCTGGGTGCCTTGCAGGAAGCCCTTGCCGAACACGCCGCCCGATCCGATCGCCACCTTGGACTGGCTGATGTGATAGCCGGTGCCCAGCGGATCGCTCTCGGGATCGAGGAAGATCAGCACGCGGTTGCGCTGATAGTCGTGCAGGACGAAGTTCACCGCCAGCGGCGCCGCCACCGCCAGCGCCAGCGCGCCGCCGATGAACAGCCGCAGCGGGATGCCGGCCAGGAACATGATCGTCACGCCGCCCGCGGTGATCATCAGTGCCGTGCCGAGGTCGGGCTGGAGCATGACGAGGCCGGCCGGGATGCCGATCAGCACGCAGGCGGGCCAGATCGCCCCGAACTTCCGGATCTCGCCCGCCGGCAATATCTCGTAGAAACGGGCCATCGCCATCACGATCACCGGCTTCATCAGCTCGGAGGGCTGCAACCGGATGAAACCGAGGTCGAGCCATCGCTGGCTGCCGCCCGCCACCGCGCCGAGCAGTTCCACGCCGACCAGCATCACCACGATGACGATGTACATGGGGAAGGCGCCCAGCGCCCAGAAGCTTTCCGGCACGCGCGAGAGGCCGATGGCCATGGCGAGGAAGACGAAGAAGCGCAGGCCCTGGTTGAACGCCCAGGGCGTCATGCTTCCGCTCGCGGCCGAATAGAGCACGACCAGCCCGAACATGCCGATCGCCACCACCAGCCCGATGATTCGCCAGGGCAGCTGCGCCAGCGGCCCGGGAACGATGCCCGAGGGGCCGAGGCCCGAGGATTGGAGCGTGGCCATCAGTCTGCCTCCACGCTGCCGCGTTCGGCCGCGCTGCTGTCGATCGTGTTGCTGGTCGTGGCGTTGGCGGCTTCGGAAGCGACGGTGCTCGCCGCCTCGGCCGCGTCCTCGGGCGCTTCGGGCGGCGGCGCGCTCTGCGCCGCCTTGAAGGCCTTGGCCTGCTCGGCCATCCGGGTGCGATAGTCGCCGCCCCAGGTCGGTTCCTCGCGGTGCAGCGATTCCATCGCGCGCTTCCGGTCGAACAGGAAGGTCATGATGTCGCGGCCGATCATCGGCGTGTCGAGGTTGCGGATGGTGTGGCCGTTATGCTCGAGCACGATGCCGGCGGCATATTTCGGGTTCTCCGCCGGAGCGAAGCAGACGAGCAGCGCGTGGTCGCGCAGCTTGAAGGGCAGCGAGGCGTTCTTGAGCACGCCCGATGCACGTTCCGCCATGGTGATGCGGCGGACCTGCGCGGTGCCGGTCTTGCCGGCCAGCGTGATGCCGGGAACCTGGATCCGCGCTGCACCGCCGGTGCCGCCCGAATTGATCACGCCGAACATCGCGTCGCGGATGATCGCCAGCTGCTCGGGCGTGGAGGCGAGGGGCGGGGCATCCTGGTGCGGGGCGTCGGCGAGCAGCCGCGGGACGAGCTGGCGCCCGGAAGCGAGCCGGCTCGCCATCACCGCCAGCTGCAGCGGATTGGCCAGCACATAGCCCTGGCCGATCGAGGCGTTGAGCGAATCGGCGACGGTCCATTGCTGCTTGTAGCGCTTCAGCTTCCAGGCGCTGTCGGGCACGGTGCCGAAGCGCTGGGTGGAGAAGGGCAGGTCGAACTTCTGCCCCAGGCCGAGCGCGCGCGCCATCGGGGCCACCGCGTCATAGCCCACGCGGCGCACCATCTCGTAGAAATAGATGTCGCAGCTCTGCATGATGGCATGCTTGAGGTCGAGCGCGCCATGGCCCCCGCGCTTGTGGCAGTGGAACACGCCGTTGCCCACGCGCAGCGCGCCCGAGCACACCACCCGGGCATTGGGATCGACGCCGGCATGCATCAGCGCCAGCCCGTTCATCGGCTTCACCGTGGAGCCCGGCGGATAGAGGCCCTGCAGCACCTTGTTCATCAAGGGCACATGGTCGTCCTCGCTTAGCATCTTCCACTCGTTGCGGCTGATGCCGTCGGAGAAGCTGTTGGGGTCGTAGGCGGGCATCGAGACCATGGCGAGGATGTCGCCGTTGCTCACGTCGATCACCACCGCCGAGCCGGAATTGGTGCCCAGGCGCCGCGCGACATATTCCTGGAGCAGCGCGTCGATGGTGAGCTTCACCGTCTCGCCCGGCTGGTCGGGCCGGGTGGCGAGTTCCTTGACCAGGCGGCCATGCGCCGTCACCTCGACGCGCTTGGCACCCGGCGTGCCGCGCAGGCGATCCTCCAGCGTCTTCTCCAGCCCGTCCTTGCCCAGCTTGAAGCCGGGGGCGACGAGCAGCGGGTCCTTTTCCTTCTGATATTGCTCGGCCGAAGCGGTGCCGACATAGCCGACGAGATGCGCGACGCCGGCGGCCAGCGGATAGTTGCGCGAGAAGCCGCGGGTGGGCTGCACGCCGGGCATCTCCGGCACGCGCACGCTCACCGCGGCGAAGCGCTCCCAGTCGAGATTGTCGGAGACCTGCACCGGCTGGAAGCCCGCCGCCCGCTTCAGATCGGTGCGGATGCGCGACATTTCCTCTTCGGAGAGGCTCAGGATCTGCTGGAGCATGCCCAGCGTCTTCTCCTTGTCCTCCATCCGGTCGGGGATCATGTCGACGCGGAACGCAGTGCGATTGTTGGCGATCGGAATGCCGCTGCGGTCGACGATCCAGCCCCGCCGTGGCGGCGTGAGCGTCAGGCGGACGCGGTTGCTCTCGGCGGTCAGCCGGTAGCGCTCGTTCTCGAACACGGCCAGCCAGGTCATCCGCCCGGCCAGCACCAGCGCGGCCGCGCCCTGGATCCCGCCGAGCACCAGCGCGCGGCGGGAGAAACTGTAAGCCTGCGCTGCTTCGGTGATCCGGGCCATTATTGTCGCTTCTTATCCCGATCGAGCCACGCACAGAACCGGGCAACCACGGGGAACAGCGCCGCCGAGATGAGGATCTGGATGAGCAGCGCCGTATCGACATGGGCAGTGAAGGGAGCCGCCACCAGCCGCCCGCCGATCAGCACGAAGGCGATCGCGCCGCTTGCGATCAGCCAGTCCTGCCAGAAGTCTCGCCACACCAGCCGCGTATCGAGCACGTCCACCATCAGCACCGCGGCCGACCAGAGCAGCATCGCGCTGCCCAGGGGCTGGCCGCTCAGCATGTCGTCGAAAAAGCCCAGCGGGACGGGCATCCACACCTTCATCGAATCGCCGCGCATCAGCCGCCAGGCGAGCAGCATCATCAGCCCGAAGGGCGGCAGGAACGGCACCGTGGCCACCACCGGCAGCAAGGTCGTCATCGACCCCAGCACCACCGAGAGCGGCGCCAGCCAGATGCTGCGCGGCATCTTCTCGCTGCGGCCGAGGGGAATATAGTCGGTCACCGCTATTTCTTCCCGGCCTTTGGCTTTGCGCTGGGCGAGGGCTTGGGGGACGGTGTGGGCGTGGGGTCAGGCAGGAAGGTCGCCTGGACGAGCGCGAAATCGAGCGCGTCGGGATTGGCCGAAGGCTGGGCCACCGCGATGTCGCGCGAAGTGCGGATCACGCGCGCGACGGGGATGTTCGGCGAGAAGATGCCGCCGGTGCCCGACGTGACGAAGGTGTCGCCCGGCTGGAAGATCATCGTCGCCACGCTCGCCGAGCGGATGTCGAGCAGCCCGTCGCCGCGCCCGGTGGCGATCGCGGGCAGGCCGTCGCGGGTACGGCGCACGGGGACGATGCTCTCCGGATCGACGATCAGGAGCACGCGCGCGGTATTGGGACTGGTCTCCACCACCTGGCCGATCAGCCCGTCGGGCTGGCGCACCGGCTGGCCGGCCTTCACGCCCTGCCAGCCGCCCGCGTTGAGCGTGGCATAGCGCCGGGTGCTGCCCATCGAACTGGCCACCAGCCGCGCCACCACCACGGCATCGGTGGAGACGTCGTGCAGCTTGAGCATCTCGCGCAGGTGCCGGTTTTCCTGGTTGAGCGTGCGCGCGCGCTCGACGAGCAGTTCATTGTCGGCGATCTGCTTCTTGAGTCGCGCATTCTCGCCGCGCACATTCACATAGCTGGAGACGCCTTCGGGCACGCCGGCGACGCTGGTGCGCACCCAGGTGAAGGCGGAGGCGACGGGCGTGGTGATCTCCGAGAAGAAACCCCGCACCGCGCCGAAGGCCGGCGGATTGAATATCGAAAGCAGCAAGAGGCCCGCCGCGACCAGCATTCCGCCGACCAGCCCCACATAACCGAGGAAGAGCCCGTATTGCGCCCGCCGCGAAAACCCCGGGCGCCGGTTGCGTGGCGGCGCCATACCCCTTTGCTCCGATTAGACCGAGATGAGGACGCCGCGGAACACCGGATCTTCCAGCGCGCGCCCGGTGCCGAGCGCCACGCAGGTCAGCGGGTCCTCGGCGATCGTGACGGGCAGGCCGGTCTCGTCGCGCAGCACTTCGTCGATTCCCTGGAGCAGCGCGCCGCCGCCGGTGAGGACGATGCCCTGGTCGACGATGTCCGCGGCCAGTTCCGGCGCGGTGTTCTCGAGCGCGATGCGCACGCCCTCGACGATCGTGCCCACCGGTTCCGACAGCGCTTCCGCGATCTGGCCCTGGTTGATCTGGATTTCCTTGGGCACGCCGTTGACGAGGTCGCGGCCCTTGATGTGGATCGTCTGGCCGATGCCGTCCGCCGGCGGCTTGGCGACGCCGACTTCCTGCTTGATCCGCTCGGCCGTGGCTTCGCCGATCAGCAGGTTGTGGTTGCGGCGGACATAGCTGACGATCGACTCGTCCATCTTGTCGCCGCCGACGCGGACCGAGGTGGAATAGGCGAGACCGCGCAGCGAGAGCACCGCGACTTCGGTGGTGCCGCCGCCGATATCGACCACCATCGAGCCGATCGGCTCGGTCACCGGCATGTCGGCGCCGATCGCGGCCGCCATCGGCTCCTCGATCAGCCACACCTGCGAGGCGCCGGCGTTCGACGCGGCGTCGCGGATCGCGCGGCGCTCGACCGAGGTGGAGCCCGAGGGCACGCAGATCACGATCTGGGGCCAGCGCATGAAGCGCCGCTGGCCGTGCACCTTGCGGATGAAGTGCTTGATCATTTCCTCGGCGATGTCGATGTCGGCGATCACGCCGTCGCGCAGCGGGCGGATCGCCTCGATGCTGCCCGGGGTCTTGCCCATCATCAGCTTGGCGTCGTCGCCGACCGCCTTGACGCGCTTGACGCCGTTGAGCGTCTCGACCGCCACCACCGACGGTTCGTTGAGGACGACGCCGCGGCCGCGGAGGTACACCACCGTGTTCGCGGTGCCGAGGTCGATCGCCATGTCGTGGGACATGAAATTGAACAAGCGGGGAAATGCCATCTATGTTTCCGTCCTGCCGGGCGGGCGCCCGCCGCCGGCTAATCGCACAAAATATCTAGTCCGGGACCTTTCCGGGACGGACTGAAGAATCCGGCCTGGTTGCCATGCGGTTGGGGTCGCGGGATGCCGCCGCTTGGGCTAGAGCAACGACCATGTCAATACGCCGTCTGCCCGAACACCTTGTCAACCGAATTGCAGCGGGAGAAGTGGTCGAACGCCCTGCCAGCGCGCTGAAAGAACTGGTCGAAAACGCAATCGACGCCGGCGCCGCCCGGATTGCCGTCAAACTGGCCGGCGGCGGCACCGACCTGATCGAAGTCACCGACGATGGCTGCGGCATGTCGCCACCCGAAATGGCGCTCGCGCTGGAGCGCCACGCCACCTCCAAGCTGCCCGACGACGAGATCGACCAGGTCACCACCCTCGGCTTTCGCGGCGAGGCATTGCCTTCGATCGCCAGCGTGGCGCGGATGACGCTGGAAAGCCGGGTGCGCGGCGCCGAGGGCTGGAGCCGGGTGGTCGACAATGGCGTGCTCGTCTCCGAAGGCCCGGCCGCATTGCCGCCGGGCACCCGCGTGCGAGTCGAGGCGCTGTTCGGCCGGGTGCCGGCGCGCCGCAAGTTCCTCCGCTCGCCCCGCGCCGAATATGCCGCCAGCCTCGACGTGATGAAGCGCCTCGCCATGGCGCGGCCCGACATTGCCTTCTCGGTCGAGCATGACGGGCGCAAGGCGCTGCAGGTGCAGGGCGGCGAGACCGGGCCGGAGCGCGTCGCCGGGCTTACCGATCGCGCGCTCGCCGAGAACAGCGTTGCGGTGGATTTCGAGCGCGAGGGGATCACCCTTGGCGGCGTCGCCGGCCTGCCGACCTTCAATCGCGGCGTGGCCGATCACCAATATCTGTTCGTCAACGGCCGCCCGGTGAAGGACCGCCTGCTCATCGGCGCGCTCCGCGGCGCCTATGCCGAGATGCTGGCGCGCGACCGCCATCCGGTGGTCGCCCTGTTCCTCGACGTGCCGCCCGATCAGGTCGACGTGAACGTCCACCCGGCCAAGACCGAGGTCCGCTTCCGCGACCCGGCCCTGGTGCGCGGGATGATCGTCTCCGGCCTGCGCCGCGCGCTCGACGAGGCGGGCCATCGCAGCGCCCAGCGGCCGAGCGAGGCGGCCCTGGGGATGTGGACGAGCGAGGCCAGGGCTCCGGTGGCTCCTGCGCCGCGGCTCTGGGACGCCGAGCCCGGCTTCACGCCGGCGCCGCAATATGATCCGGCGCCGACCTATGGCTATGCGAGCGTCCAGGACCGTCGCCCGGGCTTCTCGGCCCCGCCGCCCCTCGCTCGCGCCGAGCCGGCGGTCGCGCCCGTCCCGCAAGGCATCCAGCATCCGCTCGGCGTGGCACGCGGCCAGGTCGCCAAGACCTATATCGTCGCCGAGGCCGAGGACGGCCTGGTCCTGGTCGACCAGCATGCCGCGCACGAGCGGCTCGTCCTGGAGCGGATGCGGCGCGCCATGTCCGAAGGCGGCGTGGCATCGCAGGGGCTGCTCGTCCCGGAAGTCGTGGAACTGGACGAGCCCGGCTGCGACCGGCTGGAGGCCCGCGCCGGCGAGCTTTCCGAGTTCGGCCTGGATCTCGAGCGCTTCGGCCCCCGGGCGATGCTGGTCCGCGCGGTGCCCGCCGCGCTCGGCAAGGGCGACGTCCACGCGCTGGTGACCGATCTCGCCGATGAGCTGGCCAGCTTCGACGAGGCGCTCAGCCTGAAGGAAAGGCTCGACCATGTCGCCGCGACCATGGCCTGCCACGGCTCGGTGCGGGCAGGGCGGGTGCTGTCGGTCGCCGAGATGAACGCGCTGCTCCGCGAGATGGAAGTCACGCCGCATTCCGGCCAGTGCAACCATGGCCGTCCGACCTGGGTGAAGCTGGCGCATGGCGATATCGAGAAGCTGTTCGGGCGGAAGTGACGCTCCGGGGCCGTTCCGGTTTTCCCCGTGAAGCTTGCGGGCCCCGGATCCGGGGCCCGCGCTCATGCAGACTAGGTCAAGGAGATAGTTGCTGATTTTACCGATCCGTCGGCGAGCTTGACGAGCGCGCAGAGCTGGCCGCTCGGCTCGTTCACGAAGAATGTCACCTGGCCCGGGGAGAGCGCATTGCCGCCCGGGCTTGCTGCCGGGCATTTGAGATAGCGCTGGCCGCTGGCGTCCAGGCGTTCGGCCAGGCCGGTTCCGATCTCGAAGCGCTGCATGTCCATGCCGCTTCCATTGCCGTTGTTGATCACCTGCCACGCGGCGCTCGACACGGATTGGCCGGCACCGCGCATGACCAGCACCGACTGGTTGTCGGTTGGCGAGCGGATCAATTCGAGATGCGGGCCGATGCCGTCATATTTGCGATGCTGAACCGGCGCGTTCACCTTGGCGGGAGGCGCCAGCGGTTTCGTGGCGCCCGGAACGCTCGGCGCGCCCGGGGCGATCACCGTGGTCCGGGCGCCATTGTCGCTGAATACGACAGCCGGCTCGCCGCTGGAAAGGTTCCAGGCTGGCGCGATCACGGTACAATCCTCGCAATTGGCATCGATGACGATGCCTTTCCCCTTGATCCTCATGGGCGCGATCTGCGCGCCGAATATGGTGACGTTCGCGGCGTTGCTGATCATCACTTCCGTGTCATTCGCAGCGCGCAATAGCCAGCCAGGGCCGATCAGGACCTCATTGGCATATTCGACGAGGATGCCGTATTTGGCGTGCTCGAGATTGCCTTCGCTCTCCAGTACCACGTGATTGATGCGGTCGCTCGCAAGACCCTTGATGTGGATCCCAGCGGAGCCGGGTCCGCCGCCGTCGCCTGCGGTGCCCCGCTCGAAGACGTTCAGGATATTGCGCAGCACGACATTGCCGCGTGGCGGTACCAGGCCGGTCTTTGTCTGCTCGATCAGGATGCCCCTGATCCGCAACGCCTCGGGCGCTGCGGCTTCCCCGCCATTGGTGATGCCGTCCACCACCGCATATACCTGATCGCGCAGGCGGAGGGCGACCGACTCATTGGTTGCAACTACATGCTCCCAGCGGAACCCGATGTTCGAGATGCTGACATGGTCGGCTTCGTCGAAGGCCAGGACGGCGCCCCCGCCGGGAATGGTGCCGGTGCCGTCATAATAGAGGAGCGTCTTGTTACGATTCTCGCCGAAGATCCTGCTGTTGCGCCGCCCGTTCAGCTGGCTGGTCACCCTGTAGAACTCCGCGGGCGAGGGGATGAAGCCGGCCTTCCCCTCGCAAGCGTCCAGAAAGGCTTGCAGTGCAGCGGTGTCGTCGGAGATGCCGTCCCCGACGGCACCGAAATCGCTTGCCGAAACGATATGGCTCATGTCGTTCTCCTTCGCGTTCCGCGCGCACCGCGGCGGTGCATCCGAATCGGAACATATGGAGAACTGTTCTTCGAAATCCTACATGTAAACCATGGTGGGCGCTCGGCGGAGGGAGCTAGCGCCGCACCCTCCCGAAATGCCAGGCGCAATAGCTCCCCAGCACCAGCCATCCCGCGATCACCGGCCAGATGCCGTAGGTCCGCAGCGAATAGCTGAGCAGCGCCGAGATCCCGATCAGCAGGTTCGCCGAGCCCCAGTAGAAGTTCATCAGCGGGGTCGAGAGCCCCACGCCGCGCGGGCGGGAGAAGGGTGTGGGGAAGGGCTCCCCGCGCAGGCCCGCAGCGAGGTGGGGGATCGCGTTGCAGAGCAGCGCCCCGGCGAGGAACAGCACCAGATAAGCCATCGAGGCACGATCCTTCACCGATAAGGGAGCGGCTGGCAATGCGCCTCAGCGCCTGGTCGTCGCCGGCATCCGAAAAACCTGGCCGCCGCGCGCCCTGGCCCAGTCCGGCACCACCGGCGAGCCGTCGGCGGTGCCGCTGAAATCGACCACGCAGATGCTGCCGAAGCGGCGATGCGCGCCGCAGCCGACGCCGGCGAAGCGGAAATCCGACTGGAACAGCAGCGCGCGATGCCCCCTGCCGCGCACGCCGTCATCGACGATCAGGCTGCGGACGACCGCACCCGCGTCGCCGCTGCCATACCAGATGCCTTCGCCGACATAGATGTCGCCGCCACGCTGCCGCACGCGTTCGCCGGGCGTGCGCCCGTCGCGTGAGGCATGGCCGCTGCCGCCGGTGGCGCCCTGCTCGTCGGCATGGTCCTGCGCCGCCAGCGCCAGCAGTTCGGCGCGGCCGAGCGGCGGCAGCGGTTCCTGGCGTTCGAGGAAGTCGATCGCCTCGTCGACTGCGGCGATCCCCTCATTGGTTATCACGCCGTTGCTGTCGCCGGGCAGGAACAGCACCCGGCCGTCGAAGAATTCGCGATATTCCCGCAGCATCTCGGCATATTCGCGTGGATTCTCGCGGGCGCGGTTGATCTCGGCGAGCACGTCGCGCTCGAGACGCGAGACATTGGCGGCACGTTCGCCGGCAGAGGCGGCGCCGCTGGCCAGCAACAGGGCGCACGCGCCGAGCGCGGCAGTCCAACGGCTCTTGGCAATCACGATCGGGCTCCCCCGGAGCCGGCCGGGCCCCGCGCCCGTCCGTTATGTCACGGATAGCGGCATCCGCTTAACCGCCTGAGAAGGCAAGCGGATATTCGGGAGTTAACCTTAGGGACGGCCATCGGGCCGCCGACCTAGATCGGCGACGCACATCACGCGATAGCCCTTGTGCGGCCCACAGGCGATGCCGGCATAGCGCATTTCGGCGGCGAACAATGTCCTGCGATGCCCGCGACCGGGCACCGCATCGTCGACGATCAGCTGGCGCACCACCTCGACGGCGCTGGGCGGGCCATAGGTGATCACTTCGGCCACATAGTCGCCGCCGACGCGGCGCTGCACGCGGGCGCGTGGATTGCCGCCATCGGCCGAGATATGCCCCGTGCGGCCGCTCGGTCCCTGTTCGCGGACATGGTCGCGCGCCGCGCGGGCGAGCAGCGCGGATGGTTCGATCGGCTCCAGCGGAGGCTGGCGCTCGAGGAAGCGGATCGCCTCGTCCACGGCGCGCGTGCCCTCGGCGGTGCGCAGTCCATCCGGATTGCCGGGATAGCGAACGATCCTGCCCCTGAAGAACTTGCGATAGTCGCGGAGCCGCTCGGCATAGTCGCGCGGCCGGGTGCGCGCGAAATTGATCTCGGTCAGCACCGCAGCCTCCAGGCCGGCCTGGGGCGGTATGGCGATCGCCAGGGCGAGGGGCAGGAAAGGTGGCATCGTGCCCCTATAGGCCAGATCCGGGTGAACGCGTTCCGAACAAAAGATTAACGCCCGCTGCAACCTTGCCCGGCGAGGCTCGTTCTATACGGTGAACAACAGGCAAGGTTCTGATCGATATGAACAAGGTTTTGCCCGTAGTGTTGGCGTTGATTCCGTTGGCTGCGATAATCGGAGCCTGTGTTTCTTGTCCGTGATGCAATAGTTTCATTCGAGAATGCGGATATATATTGAGGATCTGCCCGGAGGCCTTCTCGAATACTGATATTCCCTGACGGGTCGCACAGGAAAAGGGCCGCTCCGGAATGCCGGAGCGGCCCTTTCATTTTCCCGTTACGGGGGCGATCAGCCCTCGGCGGTCTCGCCTTCGTCGGCGGCCGGAGCCTCCTCGCGAACTTCGGCAGTCGCGCCCGGCTCGGCATTGGGATCATAATCCTCGACGAAGCCGGTGGTGTCGCGGCCTTCCTCGAACATCTGCGCCATCACGTCGACGCCCTGGGCCTGCATGTCGGCCTCTTCCGGCGAGCGGGCGACGTTGACCTTGACGGTCACCGACACCTCGGGGTGCAGCGCGACGCGCACCTCGTACACGCCGATCGCCTTGATCGGCTTGTCGAGGACGACCTGCGCCTTGGTAACCTTGTGGCCGTCGGCGACGAGCGCCTCGACCAGGTCGCGCACCGCGACCGAGCCGTAGAGCTGGCCGGTGTTCGAAGCCTGACGGATCAGGGTGACGGACACGTCGTTGAACGTGCCGGCTTCCTTCTCGGCGTCGGTGCGACGCGCGGCGTTATCGGCCTCGATGCGCGCACGGTTGGCTTCGAAGACCTTCCGGTTCGCGGCGTTCGAGCGGAGCGCCTTCTTGTTCGGCAGCAGGTAGTTGCGGGCGAACCCGTCCTTGACCTTCACCACGTCGCCGATGGCGCCGAGCTTGTCGACGCGCTCAAGCAGAATGACTTCCATGGGTCGAGCCTCCCTTACTTAACGATGTAGGGCAGCAGGCCCAGGTGACGGGCGCGCTTGATGGCCTGGGCCAGCTCGCGCTGCTTCTTGGCGCTCACCGAAGTGATACGCGACGGGACGATCTTGCCGCGCTCAGAGACGAAGCCCTGGAGCAGACGGACGTCCTTGTAATCGATCCGGGGAGCGTCCTTCGCGGAGAAGGGGCAGCTCTTGCGGCGGCGGAAAAACGGGCGTGCCATGGTCTATGTCTCCTTATTCGCCGCCGAAACCGGTGTTGCCGGCCTCGTCACGATCGCGACGGCCGCGGCCGCGCTCACGGTCGCCCTTGCGCATCATCACCGAGGGACCCTGCTCCAGCTCGTCGACCTTGACGGTCATGTAGCGGATCACGTCTTCGTTGATCTGCGTCTGGCGCTCCAGCTCGGCGACCACGCCGGCCGGCGCGTCGATCTCGAGCATCACGTAATGCGCCTTGCGGTTCTTCGCGATGCGATAGGCGAGCGAACGAAGACCCCAGGTCTCGGTCTTCACGACCTTGCCGTTATTGTCCTCGACGATCTTGGTGGCGGCTTCCGCCAGAGCGTCCACCTGCGCCTGTGCCAGATCCTGGCGCGCAAGGAACACGTGCTCGTAAAGAGCCATGCGTCTTTCTCACTGTTGGCCGATCGCTGACGCCACCCCGTGCGGCGCCCCTCCGGCTGTCGTTTCAAATCAATGGTTCGAAAGGGCAGGGAATCGCTTCCATGCCCGAACGAAGGGGCGCCCTTAGCGGAGGTGGGGCGGGAACGCAAGCAGGCGCGCAGATTGGTGCTTGCAATGTAGGATTTCAAATGTTCTCCATTTGTTCAATCCAGAATGGAGACAGTTGATGGTACTCGCTTCTAGCTATGGTTTTTCCTCGAGCGCATCGGCGTCCGCGAACAAGACGGCGCTGCAGAATGCGATCAATGCGGCATATCATGTCGAGCTCCCGGAAGACGCCAATGTCGTCGATTTCGAAGGCCCGATCACGCTGCGTCCCGGCACGCGGCTGACCGGCGCCGGCGTCACGGCCTCCCAGATCCGCTGCACGACCGATCTCGCGTTCGTCTACTACGCGCCGACCGGCCTGAACCTGATGGATGGCCCGGAGCTGACCAATTTCAGGCTCGCCTGTGCCGGTTCGGGCATTCAGCTCAACGACCCGAACGGGAACTTCTCCGAGGCCAGCGGCAGTGCTGGCCAGAGCTATATCATGCGCCCGCGTTTCCGGCGCCTGTCGCTCCTAGGCCCGAGCGTCTCGGCGACGGGTTCGTTCGGCATCAACCTGAACAAGTGCTTCTCCGCAGTGGTCGACCAGTGCACCATCGAGCGGTTCGAGCGCGGCTATTGGGGGCGCGGCAGCGACTTCGAGACGATTACCAACCGCACGCGAATCCTCGATTGCGACACGCTGATCCATACCGAGAAGGTCGACACGTTCGGCAGCGGCATGCTGATCGACGGCGCGGACTTGCTGGCTCCGATCCGGACCTTCATCAAGTCGAGCAATCGCCATCTAATGGTGCGCGACAGCTATCTCGAGAAACAGAACGGCTACACGCTGGTCGGGCCGGTGCTCGACATCGAGCACAATTACATTACCAGCTTCGAGCGCAACCGGCTCGAAGTCCCGTTTTCCGGCAAGTCTCCGGAGAACGAGACCATTCAGATGTGCCCCCAGTTTCTGAAGGTGAGCGGCGACGGAAGGGGGGCGCTCTTCGAGTTCGTCGGCAACACTTCGCTCAGCCTCGGCTGGGGCACCGTCGACTGGTATGGCGGCGCGGGCTCCTTCTACGTGCACGATGAATTCGTGCGGCAGAAGATCGTGGTGCGGGACAATCGCCAGTCGTTGCCGGTGCCCTTCGTCACCGAGGATTCGCCGCCGTTGCGGAGCGAGTATCGTGACCTCTGGGTGCTGTCGCCTTCGACGAACGGCCTCTCCGCCGGCAATTATGGCACGGGCTGCAAGGTGGTCGATGGCGCCTTCGTCATTCCGGCGCTGAGCAGCTATGGTTCGCTGCTGCTCTTCCGGGACGACGAGCGTCCGGTGAGCGGCCCGGTGGTCATCCGCGTCCTGGCCAAGGCCAGCGTCGCTGGGCAGCAGCTCTATGTGCAGCCGCAGAATTTCGGCGGCACCGCGTCCGCGAGCACGATCACGCTGACCAGCGACTATCAATGGCACGAGTTGCGGCCGGCTATCGGCACCCCGGCGGTGCCGATCTCGTTCACCGATCTCGCAATCTATCTGTGGAATGACGACACCACCCATGGTGGCGCCGCGCATGTGAAGCAGATCGTGGTCGAGCGCGCCTGACCCGGAGGGGAGGGTGCTCCGAAAGCGGCGCCCTCCTTTCCCCTAGTAACGGTCCCCATTGCCGGCGCCATTCCCCCGCGGCCGCGGCATCGGCCGGGTGTCGCTCGCCACGATCGGTGCCGGGCTGCGCGAGAGCCAGCCCCCGTCATCGTCGAGCCGCGGCTTGGGGAAGTCCGCCGGCGGGTGGATCGGGCCGCAGGGCTCCTCGTCCCATTGGAGGCAGCGCAGCCGGTCGTTGTAGATCACGCCGCGGATGTTGCCGGTGCTGCCGTCCTGCCGGGTGTAGCTGCTGTCGAGATACCATTCGCGGTTCTTGCGGGGCTTGCCCGAGCGCACCGGTTCGGAGACCCGCCCCATGTCGATGCCGCGGAAATGGCGCGAGAAGCTGTCGAGCTCGATCGCCGCGCGGAAACGGCTCTCGGGCGCGCCCGGGCCGTCGATCTTCTGGCTGAGCCAGTTGATCCGCCGGTCGCGCCGCGCCTCTTCCTCGCCCAGCTTGGTGATCCAGCCGGTGTCGCGCACGAACATGCCGACGGTGGAGAAGCTCACTTCCGATTGCTTGGGAATGCCGCGCACCGAGACGATCTGGCCCTGGAAGCCCTTGGAGCCGCAGGTCGTCGCCTGCCACATCGTGCCGTCCGCCTCGTAGAGTTCGCAGCCCATCGCGGTGCGCCGGCCGATGAGCGTGCCTTCGCGCAGCCCGTTCGGCCCCTCGAACCCGCCGACCGAATAATAGAAGCCGGTGACGTGCTCGCCGTCGAAGCTCAGCACCACCTTCACACCGCCGCCCACGATCTGCTGGTAGCAGCGCTGGTCCTGATAGGGGCAGGGGGTCTGTTCGCGGCGGCGCAGATCGGCGGTGACCGAGGTCTTGCCGGTGTAGTTGCCGAAATAGGCGACCTGGCCCTCGAAATCGGGCGCAAGGCCGCCATCGTCGCGGTCGGCCGCCAACGCCGCCAGCGGCACGAGCATGGCGGCGGCAAGGGCCGTAACGGCTGCCCTGAACATCCTGCATTCCTCCCAGTCGACGCGCGTTAACCATAACACTAACGCAGCCGAAACGAGGAGTCGGATTCTTTCGCGCAAACGTAAAACGGCAGGGCGGGGCCCTGCCGTTTCGCGTGCCCGTCAGGCGTTCCGCTTCAGCGGATCGCGCCCGCGAACACCGCCGCGACGATGCCGGAAGTGATGCCGACCAGCACCGCGTCATTGCCCGACCGGACATAGCGATAGCCGCGCGGCGGGGCCTTCAGGCCGCGATAGTGGCGATAGTCGATCTGGCGATAGTCGCGGGCATAGCGGCTGTCGAAACGTTCGCCCTTGCGCCAGTTGCGATATCCCGGCTTGGTGACGACGACCTTCTTCTTGACGACCACCTTCTGCTGCACCGGCGGGCGGCCGTGCTGCGGGGCGGCGGCGAGCACCGGGGTGGCGACCAGCGACGCGGCGACGGCGGCGAGAACGAACTTCTTCATGACTGCACTCCTCATTGTCGGCGACGCCGGATTGCGCCGGCGTCGAGGGCAATCTGGGTCGGCCGTGTCGCAGGTATTTCCCGTTCGATGCGCGAAATGGTCGCAATGTTTCGCAAGTCGGCCGGGTCCGTTCAGCTTCCGCGCTGCGCGCGCGGGGTTGCGTCGGGCAGGGCGCGGTTCTAACGCGCGGCCCCATTGCAGCGCCGCCGACAGGAGAGAGACATGCGCGCCTTCATCTTCCCCGGCCAGGGCAGCCAGGCCGTCGGCATGGGCAAGGCCCTTGCCGAAGCGAGCGCCGCCGCCCGCGAAGTCTTCCAGGAAGTCGACGAGGCGCTGGGCCAGAAGCTGTTCCAGCTGATGACCGAGGGCCCCGAGGATCAGCTGACCCTCACCGCCAATGCCCAGCCGGCGATCATGGCCAATGCCATCGCGGTGCTGCGCGTGCTGGAGAAGGAAGGCGGCATCCGCCTTGCCGACAAGGCCGATTTCGTCGCGGGCCACTCGCTTGGCGAATATACCGCGCTCTGCGCCGCCGGAGCGCTGGATCTCGCTACCACCGCGAAGCTGCTCCGGACCCGCGGCGATGCGATGCAGGCCGCGGTGCCCGTGGGCATCGGCGCGATGGCCGCGATCCTTGGTGCCGACCGCGAAAAGGCCCAGGCGATTGCGGACGCCGCGGCCGAGGGCCAGGTCTGCACCGTCGCCAACGACAATGATCCGGCGCAGGTGGTGATCTCGGGGCATCGCGAGGCGATCGAGCGCGCGCTTCCGATCGCCAAGGAGATGGGGGCCAAGCGCGCGCTGCTGCTGCCGGTCTCGGCGCCTTTCCACTGCCCGCTGATGCAGCCGGCCGCCGATGCGATGGCCGAGGCGCTGGCGGCGGTCTCGATCCGCGCGCCGCTGGTGCCGGTATATGCCAACGTCACGGCAGCGCCGGTCGCCGATCCCGACACGATCCGCGCGCTGCTCGTCGAGCAGGTGACCGGTATGGTCCGCTGGCGCGAATCGGTGCTGGCGATGTTCGCGGCGGGCGTGGGCGACTATGTCGAGTTCGGCGGCAAGGTGCTGGGCGGCATGGTCAAGCGCATCGCCCCCGACGCCGCGCCGGTGAGCGTGGTGACGATGGAGGACATCGAAGCGCTGGCGAAGACGCTGTAGGAATAGGAAGAAGAGATCGGTTCACGCGGAGACGCGGAGGCGCGGAGAACGGGCTTGAAGGATATCGAGCAGATCAGCGGCGACGTGGTCGATGTGGCGCTGCGGCTGCATCGGGAGCTCGGGCCGGGCCTGCTCGAAAGCGTCTACGAGGCCATCCTCGCCAGCAAGCTGATGACGATGGGGCATTCGGTGGCGCGCCAACGGCCGATCGACATTGAATTCGACAACCTTCGATTTGAAGCTGCTTTCCGTATCGATCTGCCCGTGGACGAGCGCTTGCTGGTCGAGATCAAGTCGGTCGAGCGGCTGACCGCAGCGCATGGGAAGCAGCTTCTCGCCTATTTGCGTCTGACCAAACAGCCCGTAGGGCTGTTGATCAACTTCGGGGTCGCGACGTTGAAGGAGGGGCTCAGGCGAATCGTGAACGACTATGCCCCCTCCGCGTCTCCGCGCCTCCGCGTGAACCAATAACTTCCTTCTTCTGGAGACCTCAATGTTCGACCTCACTGGCATGACCGCCCTCGTCACCGGCGCCTCGGGCGGTATCGGCTCGGCGATCGCCAGGGCGCTGGCCGCGCAAGGGGCCCGGCTCGCCGTGTCCGGCAGCAATGCCGACAAGCTCGAAGCCTTCCGCGCCAGCCTGGGCGGCGACCATGTCGCGCTCGCCTGCAATCTTTCGGACAAGGCGCAGGTCGATGCCCTCGTGCCGCAGGCGGTCGAGGCGCTCGGCCAGCTCGACATCCTCGTCAACAATGCCGGCGTCACGCGCGACAATCTGGCGATGCGGATGAAGGACGAGGAGTGGGAACAGGTCATCACCGTGAACCTCGAGGCCGCCTTCCGCCTGATCCGCGCCGCCGCCAAGCCGATGATGAAGGCCCGATTCGGCCGCGTCGTCTCGATCACCTCGGTCGTGGGCGCGACCGGGAATCCGGGCCAGGCAAACTATGCCGCGTCCAAGGCCGGCCTGGTCGGCATGTCCAAGGCGGTGGCCCAGGAGCTGGCCAGCCGCAACATCACGGTCAATTGCGTCGCCCCGGGCTTCATCCGTTCGGCGATGACCGACGTGCTGCCCGATGCGCAGAAGGAAGCGCTGCTCGGCCGCATTCCCGCGGGCAAGCTGGGCGAGGGCGAGGATATCGGCGCCGCCGTCGTCTACCTCGCCAGCAGGGAAGCGAGCTACGTCACCGGCCAGACCTTGCATGTGAACGGCGGTATGGCGATGCTGTGAGCCTGGCGGGGGCTGGAGTGTGATGTCTATGCGTCTTTTCGGAATCGCGGCCCTCATGGCTGCCGCCTTCGCAGTCCCGGCCCAGGCCGCCGATCTCGCGACGATCGATTGCGTGATCGGCAAGCTCAAGCCGGCCCTCACCGAGCAGATCGGCAAGGACGTCACGCGCAACATGGGAGAGGGCGCCACGGTGCGCCCCACCTATGATCCGGCGGTCGGCAGCGGCATCTCGATCGCGGCCAAGGAATGCGCGGACGCGCACAAATGGTCCGAGGCGGCGCTGTGGGCCGCGCGAGTCTACACGCTCGCCAGGCTTGGCCAGCCGATCGCCGAAAAGGCCGTCGTCGCCCAGGGATTCGATCCGAACGAGCTCGAGAACAAGTTCGACGCGCTGCCCGAGGACACGCGCGACCGTCCGCTCACCACCGAGGAAATGCAGCAGCTGGTGATCGCCTCGGTCACCGACGAAGCGAAGCAGACGCGCGCCAATGCGGCGCTGCTCAACAAATATTTCCTCTTCCTCAGCACCGTCCGCTATGCGGCCTGGCAGTTTTCGCAGGCCTGACCGCATCGGCACCGGCGCGCACCCTCTTGCAACGACATCATGTGCGATCTAGGTGCGTTCCAACGATATTGAGCCCCTAGCTACAAAGGAAAACAGGGACCATGGCCACTCAGGAAGAGATCACCACCCGCGTGACTGCGCTCGTCGTCGATCACCTCGGTGTCGATGCCGGCGACGTTTCGCCGACGGCGAGCTTCATTGATGACCTGGGCGCCGACAGCCTCGACATCGTCGAGCTGGTGATGGCGTTCGAAGAGGAATTCGGCGTCGAGATCCCCGACGACGCGGCTGAGAAGATCAGCACCGTCGGCGACGCGGTCTCCTACATCTCCGAGCATCAGGCGGGCTGATCGTCCCCGGACGATCGCGCCCTTATGGGCCGAGCTTGAGAATCCAGCGGCTCCCCGTCCCGGGCTCGAAGAGAGTTGGGCGGGGAGCCGTTTTGTTTTGACCATGAAATCAGGTATTTCGCCGATTTTCATGCGCGAATTTCGAGAAGTTTTGACGGAGAAAGCGGATGCGCCGTGTAGTTGTCACCGGCCTTGGCCTCGTCACCCCGCTGGGCGCGGATGTCGAGACTGCCTGGAAGAACATCATCGCCGCCAAATCCGGCGCTGGCACGATCACGCGCTTCGACGCGACCGATTTCCAGAGCAACTATGCCTGTGAAGTGAAGCCGGCGGGCCATGAATATGGCTTCGATCCGAGCCTGCGCGTCGATCACAAGGTGCAGCGCCAGGTCGATCCGTTCATCGTCTACGGCATCGATGCCGCCGGCCAGGCGATCGAGGATGCCGGCCTCACCGACATGGACGAGGCAACCCGTTTCCGCGCCGGCTGCTCGATCGGCTCGGGCATCGGCGGCCTGCCGGGCATCGAGAGCGAATCGCTCGTCCTGGCCGAGAAGGGCCCTAAGCGCGTCAGCCCGCACTTCGTCCATGGCCGCCTGATCAACCTGATCTCGGGCCAGGTCTCGATCAAATACGGCCTGATGGGCCCGAACCATGCGGTCGTCACCGCCTGCTCGACCGGGGCGCACTCGATCGGCGACGCCGCGCGCATGATCGCGATGGACGATGCCGACATCATGCTCGCCGGCGGTGCCGAGAGCACGATCTGTCCGATCGGCATCGCCGGCTTCGGCCAGGCGCGCGCGCTGTCGACCGGCTTCCGCGACGCGCCGTGGCGTGCCAGCCGCCCCTGGGACCAGGACCGCGACGGCTTCGTCATGGGCGAGGGCGCGGGCATCGTCGTGCTCGAGGAATATGAGCACGCCAAGGCGCGCGGCGCGAAGATCTATGCCGAAGTCGTCGGCTATGGCCTGTCGGGCGACGCCTATCACGTCACGGCGCCGCATCCCGAGGGCTCGGGCGCTTTCCGCTCGATGCAGATGGCGATGAAGAAGTCGGGCCTCGCGCTTTCCGACATCGACTATATCAACGCGCACGGCACTTCGACTCCGCTGGGCGACGAACTCGAGCTGGGGGCGGTTCGCCGCCTCTTCGGGGACGCGATCGGTGACCTGTCGATGAGCTCGACCAAGTCGGCGATCGGCCATCTGCTGGGCGGCGCGGGCGCGGTGGAGAGCATCTTCTGCATCCTGGCGCTGCGCGACCAGGTCGTGCCGCCGACGCTCAACCTCGACAATCCGAGCGAGAATTGCGCGGGCGTCGACCTTGTCCCGCACGTCGCCAAGCAGCGCAAGGTCCGCGCGGTGCTGAACAATTCGTTCGGTTTCGGCGGCACCAATGCCAGCCTGGTGATGAAGTCTGTCTGACGACGCGCCAAACTCGGCACCGGCCACGCAGCCTGCCAAGCCCCGCAAGAAGCGGCGGCTTGGCGGGTGCGCGTTGCTCGTCGGCATCCTGGTGCTGGTCGCGCTTGGCATGGGCGTGCTCCAGCTCTGGGGCGGGGCCGGGCCGGCGAAGCAGAATCTGACGGTGATGATCCCGGACGGGGCAAGCCTGTCGCGCGCCGCCACCGAACTGGAAAAGGCCGGCGCGATCGGCTCGGCGCGCCAGTTCCTCGTGCTCGCCAAGCTGCTGGGCAGCAAGGATGCGATCAAGGCGGGCGAATATCGCGTGCCGGCGCATCTCAGCCAGTCCGACATCCTCAAGATGATGCAGGGCGGCCGCACGCTCCAGCGTTTCGTCACGATCCCCGAGGGCACGCCGTCGATCCTGGTCTACGAGACTCTGATGAAGGCGCCGCAGCTCACCGGCGAGATTCAGGTGCCGGTCGAAGGCACCGTGCTGCCGGACAGCTATGCCTATAATCGCGGCGATACCCGCCAGTCGGTGCTCGATCGCATGCAGAAGGCGATGGCGAATTATCTGGCCAAGGCCTGGGAAGCGCGCAAGCCGGGCATCGCGGTGAACGATCCGCGCGACGCGCTGACGCTCGCCTCGATCGTCGAGAAGGAAACCGGCAAGCCCGAGGAACGCCGCACGGTAGCCGCGGTCTATTCGAACCGCCTGCGGCAGAACATGATGCTCCAGGCCGACCCGACCTTCATCTACCCGATCACCAAGGGCAAGCCGCTCGGTCGCCGTCCGCTCCTCTCCGAGGTGCACGCGAAGAACGCCTACAACACGTACGAGAAGACCGGCCTGCCGATCGGCCCGATCACCAATCCCGGCCGGGCGAGCATCGATGCCGTGCTCGATCCGGCGACATCCTCGGCGCTCTATTTCGTCGCCGACGGCACCGGCGGGCATGTGTTCGCCGACACGCTCGAGCAGCACAACGCCAATGTGCAGAAATGGTATGCCATCCGCCGCGCGCGCGGAGAGATGTAGGCTTCGCCCGCCCTCTGCTTGTTTCCCGAATCGCGGCGTGTAACATTGTTTCGTCATCGCCACGAAACCGGGGAATCGCCGCATGCATCGCCTTGTTCTGACCAGCCTTTTGCTCGCCACCGCCGCGCCGGCCCAGGCGCAGGAAAAGGCCGAGCAGCCGGCCGCCAAGGGGCAGGGCTATCGCGAGCAGATGAAGGCGGAGGTCGAGGCGGCATGGGCACGCCCGCCGGTGGAAGAAGCCAGCGCGGTCAGCCACGGCGCCGTGACGGTGGCGGGGCAGAGCATCGCCTATACCGCCACCGCCGGGACGCTCACCATCCGCGATGACGAGGGCAAGCCGACCGCATCCTATTTCTACACCGCCTATACCCGGGACGGGGTGGGGAAGGGGCCGCGCCCGGTCACCTTCTTCTACAATGGCGGCCCGGGCTCGCCGACGATCTGGCTGCACATGGGCAGCTTCGCGCCGGTGCGCGTGACGACGGCCAATCCCGAATATATCCGCCCCGCACCCTATGGCTTCGGCCCCAATCCCCATTCGCTGATCGACAAGACCGACATGGTGTTCGTCGACGCGATCGGCGCCGGCTGGTCCCGGCCGCTGGGCGACAAGACGGGCAAGGATTTCTGGGGCGTCGATCAGGACGCCGAAGGCTTTGCTCGCGCGATCCAGCGCTACACCAGCAAGTTCAACCGCTGGGCGTCGCCGAAATTCCTGTTCGGCGAAAGCTATGGCACGCTGCGCAACCCGGTGGTCGCCGCCAAGCTGGAGGCTGCCGGCCTCAGCCTGAACGGCATCGTCCAGTTCTCGACGATCATGAACTATGGCGTACGCCAGCCGGGCTACGACCAGAATTATCTCACCCTGTTCCCGACCATGGCGGCGACTGCCTGGTATCATGATCGGCTGCCGAACCGGCCGGCCGATCTGCGGGCCTTTCTCGACGAGGTACGGGCCTTCACCAGCGGTCCCTATGCCGTGGCGCTGGCCAAGGGATCGACGATCTCGCCCGAGGAAAAGGCGGCGGTCGCGGCGAAGATGAGCGCATATACCGGCATCGGCGAGGCCTATATCCTGCGCGCCGACCTGCGCCTCACCCTGCCGCGTTTCCAGACCGAGCTGCTGCGCGATCGCCGTCTGGCCGTGGGCCGGCTCGATTCGCGCTATTTGCTGAACGTAACCGATGCGAATGCGGACAGCCCCGAGGACGATCCCGCCTCGACTGCGGTGTCGGGCGCCTTTGTCGCGACGTTTCAGGACTATGCGACCCGGGTGCTCGGCTACAAGACCGACATGCCCTATCGCATGAGCGCGCGCGGCCCGGGTTTCGAATGGGACTGGAAGCATCGCGCCCCGGGCGACGGCACCCATCTGGCGCCCGACAGCGCCGTCGACCTTGCCTATACGATGCGCACCAATCCCTATCTCAAGGTGCTGTTCATCAACGGTTATTTCGATTTCGCCACGCCGTTCTACGGGGCGGAATTCGACGTCAACCACATGCTGCTGGACCAGCAGCTCCAGAAGAACATCCGCTTCACCTACTATCATGCCGGGCACATGGTGTATCTGAACCCGGACACGCTCCCCGAGATGCACCGCGATCTCGCGACCTGGTATGACGACGCGCTGCGTGCCGCGGCCTCGAGCAACCCGCCGGCCCGTCCGGAGGCGAAGGCCGGCAGGAACTGATCCCGCTTTCAGGCGAACCCTTCGCCTGGCTCCAGCCCCAGCTTCCCGTGATGGTGGATCGCGATCCCGTTCAGGAAGCTGTTGGCGATCATCCGGGCGCGTTCATGGACGTGCTCGGCTGCATTCCCGCCGCCAATCTCTGCCAGCGTCGCGGCGAACAGGTCGAGCCAGCGCGCGAACATCGGCTTGTCGAGCCCGGGAATCGCGAGGTGCAGCGGCATCGGCCGGCCGAGATATTCGCCGCTGCTGAACAGGATCGAGCGCCAGAAGCGCTTCATCTGATCGAGATGCGGCCCCCAATCCGCGATCCGCTCCGCGAAGATCGGGCCCAGCACCGGATCGGCCTGCACGCGCACATAGAATCGGTCGACCAACTCGGAGACGAAGGCATCGTCGATCCCCATCTCGGCAGCGGAGCGCCGCTTCTCTTCGCGGATCGCGATGGCATGGGGGGAGGGCGTGCCGGTCTTTTCCATGGCACCCATCTGGGGTGGATGCGCCAGGATGGAAATGGGACATTCGGTCCGGGCACCGAGGAGCTGCGACTTCGTATCGCCTTCCGATATAGTCGTCATCCCGGCTTTTGCCGGGATGACGACGGGTATCAGAGTCACCCCCGACGAAAGCCGGGGTTCCAGGCGATCAGCCCTTCAGCAAAGCCGCTTCGCGCGCCAGCGCCTCGACCTGCTCGTAGCTCGCGCCCTTCGGCGTGACCCAGGATCCGCCCACGCACAGGATCGGATCGAACGCCAGCCATTCCGGCGCGGTCGCGGCCGAGATCCCGCCGGTCGGGCAGAATTTGCACTGGTAGAAGGGCGCGGCGAGTGCCTTCAGCGCCTTCAGTCCGCCCGAAGTCTCGGCCGGGAAGAATTTGAAATGTTCCAGCCCCAGGTCGAGCCCGCGCATGATGTCGCCGGCATTGGCAACGCCAGGCAGATAGGGCACGCCGCTGCGGGTGATTGCGTCGCCCAGCCTGTCCGTCAGGCCCGGCGAGACGATGAACTCGGCATCCGCCTTCATCACCTGCTCGAACTGATCGGTATTCACGACCGTGCCCGCGCCGACGATCGCACCCTCGACCTGCTTCATCTCGGCGATCGCTTCCAGCGCCGCCCCGGTACGCAGCGTCACTTCGAGCACGCGCAGGCCACCCTTCACCAGTGCCTCCGCCAGCGGGCGGGCGGTAGCGGCGTCTTCGATCACGAGCACCGGGATCACCGGCGCGGTCTTCATGATGGCTTCGATATTCAAAGGGCATGCTCCTGCGCGAACGCCGCGGCGGCGCCGTACAGGCCCGGCTGCGGGTGCGTGATGAGCTTCACCGGAATGGAAGACATCAGCCCCTGGAACCGGCCCTTGGCGACGAACCGCTGGCCGAAGCCCGACTGCAACAGATGGTCCTTCAAGCGCAAGCCCAGACCGCCGGCGATCACGACGCCGCTGGGGCCATGGCACAGCGCCAGGTCCCCGGCGACCGCGCCCAGGCTCAGGCAGAAGCGATCGAGCGCCGCCACCGCCAGTTCGTCCTTGCCGTCCAGCGCCAGGCTCCAGATCGCCTTGTCGTCGAGCCGATGGACCGGCTTGCCCTCGAGCTCGGCCAGCGTTTCGTAGAGCGAGACGATCGCCGGCCCGGCCGCCACGCGTTCCTTGGAGACACGGGTATAGGTCTTGCGCAGCCGCTTCACGAGCGCGTCCTCGATCGGATCGAGCGGCGCGAAGTCGCTATGCCCGCCCTCGGTGGCGATCACGTCATATCCGGCCCGGTGGCGGAAGACCTGCGCCACGCCCAGTCCGGTGCCCGGGCCGCACACGGTGATCGAACCCTTGCCGGGCAGCGGTTCGTCGGGCCCGCACAGATGGAGGAAATGCTCCTCGCCCATCTGCGCGACGGCATGGCCGATCGCTTCGAAATCATTGACCACCGTCCAGGTATCGGCGCCCAGCCGCTCGGGGATGAGGGCGGGGCGGATGACCCAGGGATTGTTGGTCAGCTTGATGATGTCGCCGCCCACCGGCGATGCCACCGCCAGCGCCGCCGCCTTGGGCAATTCGCGGCCCAGCGCCTCGCCATAGGCCTGCCAGGCGAGTTGCAGGCTGGGATGCTCGGCGACTTTCTGCGTGACCGGCTCGCTGATCGAGACCACGCGACCCTCTGCCACTTCGGCAATGGCAAAGCGGGCGTGCGTGCCCCCGATATCGACCGCGACGACTTCCATTCGGGCTCCTGATCCTCTCTCGCGCCGTGGCCTGTCAACGTTGCCAGACCCGGCTGCGCCCTTCTTCCCCCGGGCGGCGCAGAAGTAAAGGGTAACCGTTCTCACGATGCCCCGGTCATCCCGGCGGAAGCCGGGATGGCGGTTGAACCTACAGCCCGGCTTCCGCCAGCATCGCCGAGGCGCCCCGTTCGGCCTCGTCGCAATGGTGGCGCAGCATCGCGAACAATTCGCGGCCGGTGCCGATCGCCGGAGGGGGCGTGGGAACGTGCGCGCGCGCATCCCATTCGGCGGCATCGACCAGGGCGTTCAGCTCGCCCGTCTCGGCGCAGAGCCGCACCACATCGCCGTCGCGCAGCTTGGCGATCGGCCCGCCGCCCAGTGCCTCGGGGCTGAGATGGATCGCGCACGGCACCTTGCCGCTGGCGCCCGACATGCGCCCGTCGGTTACCAGCGCGACCTTGAACCCGCGATTCTGGAGGACGCCCAGCGGCGGCGTGAGCTTGTGCAGCTCGGGCATGCCGTTGGCCTTGGGCCCCTGGAAGCGCACGACCACCACCACGTCGCGATCGAGCTCGCCGGCCTTGAATGCGGCCTGTACTTCGGCCTGGTCCTGGAACACGCGGCATGGCGCCTCGATCGTCCAGCGCTCGCGCTCGACGGCGGAGACCTTGATGCAGGCGCGGCCCAGATTGCCCTTGAGGATGCGGAAGCCGCCTTCGGGCGAGAAGGGCGCATCGGCGGTGCGCAGGATCGTGTCGTCGCCGCTCCGGGCGCCATGCTCGGTCCATACCAGCTGGTCGCCCGCCATTTCCGGTTTGCGGCCATAATCGGCCATGCCGCCCTTGCCGACGGTCAGCGTGTCGCCGTGCATCAGCCCGGCGTCCAGCAACTCGCGGATCACGAAGCTCGGCCCGCCCGCATCCTCGAAGCCGTTCACGTCCGCCGAGCCATTGGGGTAGACGCGCGCCAGCAACGGCACCACGCGCGAAAGCCGGTCGAAATCGTCCCAGTCGATCGTGATCCCGGCTGCCCGCGCGAACGCCGGCACATGGATCAGGTGGTTGGTCGAGCCGCCGGTGGCGAGCAGCACGATTGCCGCGTTCACGATCGCCTTCTCGTCGACGACATGGCCGATCGGGCGATAGTCGTCGCCGTTCCAGCCGATCTCGGCGAGCCGGTGGACGGCGGCACGGGTCAGCTCCTGGCGCAGCTTGGTGCCAGGGTTGGCGAAGGCCGCGCCCGGCATGTGCAGGCCCATCGCCTCCATCATCATCTGGTTGGAATTCGCGGTGCCGTAGAAGGTGCAGGTGCCCTTGGAGTGATAGGCCGCGATCTCGGCGTCGAGCAGTTCGTCGCGGCCGATCTTCCCTTCCGCGTACAGCTCGCGGATCTTGGCCTTTTCCTTGTTGGCGAGGCCCGATCGCATCGGTCCGCCTGGCACCAGCACCATCGGCAGATGGCCGAAGCGCAGCGCGCCCATCACCAGGCCGGGCACGATCTTGTCGCAGATGCCGAGCAGCGCCGCGCCCTCGAAAGTGCGGTGGGAAAGGGCAACCGCGGTGCTCAGCGCGATCGTGTCGCGGCTGAACAGCGAGAGCTCCATGCCCTGATAGCCCTGGGTCACCCCGTCGCACATCGCCGGCACGCCGCCGGCCACCTGCGCGGTGGCCCCGGCCTCGTGCGCCCAGACCTTCATCTGCTCGGGATAGCGGTAATAGACCGCGTGCGCCGAGAGCATGTCGTTATAGGCGGTGACGATGCCGATGTTCATCGAATGCCCGGCCTTTAGCTGGTCGCGCTGCTCGTCGGTGCCCGCATAGGCATGGGCGAGGTTGGCGCAGCCGAGCTTGGGCCGGTCGTTGCCCGATTCGCGCTCGGCATCGACCAGCGCGAGATAGGCGCGGCGGCGCGCCTTGGAGCGTTCGATGACGCGATCGGTGACGGCGGCGATTTCGGAATGCAGGGTCATGACTTGGCCTCGGATTACGCTGCCCAGTGGATATCGACGGGCAGCTCGACATCGGCGAGCACCCGGCCGACCGGATAGCTCGAAGAGGCGCCCTGTTCGATCGCCGCTTCCAGCACCTCCTTCTTGGCCTCGCCGACGATCGCGATCATCAGCGCGCGGGCGGAGACAATGGCGGCGCGCGACAGCGTCACCCGGGCGACGGGGGCTTCCGGGGGCAGGGGATCGGGCATCACGCCCAGCGCGCGGCGTTCCTTCGGGCCGTTCAGCGCCTCGTCGAAATCGGGGCCGGGGAAGATCGAGGCGCAATGCCCGTCGCCCCCCACGCCGAGCAGGCACAGGTCGAGCGGCCAGTGCACGTCCTGGAGCAGCGCATCCGCCGAGCGGCCCGCCGCCTTGTAGTCCGGCGCCTTGTCGCTCACCAGCGGGATGACCCGCGCGCCCTTGGGGATGAAGATCTTGCCGATCGCGGTGACGTTCGACAGCGGATCGCCCAGCGGCACGATGCGATCGTCGCCCGGGATGATCGTCACGCGCTTCCAGTCGATCTTGGCCTTGGCCAGCTTCTCGTAGATCGGCAGCGGCGTCCTGCCGCCCGCCAGCGCGATCACCGCGGCGCCGCGGGCGTCGATCGCGCTCTCGATGATGAAGCCGATATCGCCCGCGACGGCCTCGGCCATCTCGTCGGCATCGTCATAGTCCCACCATTCGATTTCGGTCGTCATGTTCGTTCCTTGTGTTCGGGTGGGTGTTCCTGGCGCAAGATCATCGTCGCACCGAACTGCTCGACGATTATCTCCCGCCAAATATCCCATCTTCGTCATCCCTGCCTGTGCAGGGAGAACGGCTAAGTTCGTGGCGCCGCCCCAGTGTAGCTCACTCGTTCCACGTCACCCCGTCGCGCTCGGTCAGCGCGATCGCGGCGCTCGGGCCCCAGCTCCCCGAGGCATAGGGCCTGGGCTTCACGCCGCCCGCCTTCCAGCCTTCGCGGATCGCGTCGATCCATTCCCACTGCGCCTCCACTTCGTCGCGGCGGACGAACAGCGTGGGATCGCCCTCGATCAGGTCGAGGAACAGCCGCTCATAGGCGATGCGGCGGCGCGTGCCCGCGAACTCGTGCTCGAGGCTCAGGTTCAGCGGCACTTCCTTCAGGCGGATACCCTCGCGGTCGAGCCCCGGCTGCTTCGCCATCACGCGCAGCTGGATATATTCCTCGGGCTGCAGGCGGATCACCAGGATGTTGGGTTGGAGCGCGCCCCCGCGATCCGCGAAGATCGAGTGCGGCACGGGCTTGAACTGGATCACGATCTCGCTGCGCCGTTCCGCCAGGCGCTTGCCGGTGCGCAGGTAGAAGGGAACGCCGTGCCAGCGCCAATTGTCGACATGCGCCTTGATCGCGACGAAGGTCTCGGTGTCCGAGGGCTTCTCCAGGTCGGTGTCGTAGGAACGGACGATCTCGCCCTTCACCGCGCCGCCGCCATATTGGCCGGTCACGGTCAGGTTCGGCACGTCGGCGCCCGCGACCGGGCGAAGCGAGCGCAGCACCTTCACCTTCTCGTCGCGGATCGAGGTGCCGTCGAAGCGGGCGGGGGGTTCCATCGCGATCAGCGCGAGGAGCTGGAGCATGTGGTTCTGCACCATGTCGCGCAGCGCGCCGACATCGTCATAATAGCCCGCGCGGCCTTCCAGGCCGACCGTCTCGGAGACGGTGATCTGGACGTGATCGATTCCCTGCGCATTCCACACCGGCTCGAACAGCGAATTGCCGAAGCGCAGCGCCAGGATGTTCTGCACCGTCTCCTTGCCGAGATAATGGTCGATCCGGAAGGTGCGGTCCTCCGGAAAGGCCTCGGCGACGATGTCGTTGACGATGCGGCTGGAGGCGAGGTCGACGCCCAGCGGCTTTTCCAGCCCGATGCGGACATTGGCACCGGTCAGCCCGGCGGATTCGAGCCCCTTGATCGTCGGGCCGAACAGCGAGGGCGCGGTCGACAGGAAGATGGCGAGCCCGTTCGAGATGTCGCCCAGCTTCTCGGCCAGCGCAGCGAAGCCTTCGGTCTTCGAGGCGTCGAGCCGCTGGTAGAAGAGGCGCTCGAGAAAGCTTCCGACAGCGCTGTCATCCTTCCTGTCGGCCGGCACGAAATGATCGAGCGCCTCGCGGGCGAATGCGCGGAAGCCGGCATCGTCATAGTCCGAACGTGCGGTGCCGGTGATGGTCAGCCCTTCGGGCAGCAATCCGTCGGCGTGAAGACCATAGAGGGAGGGGAGCAGCATCCGCTGGGAAAGGTCGCCGGTGGCACCGAACAAAAGCAATTTGCCCGCGGGCTGTCGCATGGATCGCCTCTCTGTCGTCGTTTCGAGCCCGCGAGACACCAAAGGGGCGCAAAGATCAAGGCCGGTGGCAATGGTTACCAGGGGAAACCGGTGACAGCCGGCGCGCGGAGCGGTGCAAACCATGTTCGCGCAACGTCGCGGCGGCGCGATGAGAAGAAGGAAGAGAATGGTCCACGCGGAGGCGCGGAGGCGCGGAGATTTGCGTTCGCGACTTGCGCCCGTGCCGCGTCAGCGGCAGCACTCGTGCAAGTGTCGTGGTGGAGGGTACCGCTGCGCGGCGGGAGACAGCCTCCGCGTCTCCGCGCCTCCGCGTGCACAGAACTTCCTCTTCATCGCGCGCGAACAAGAAGGCCGGGCATCGCGCCCGGCCTCCCAATTGCTTCGCGCCGTCGCGCGCAGGCCTAGAGCACCAGCCCCGCGGTCTGCTCGAACCCCGCCATGATGTTGAGATTCTGTACCGCGGCGCCCGCTGCGCCCTTGCCCAGATTATCGAGCGTCGCCACCAGCCGGGCCTGGCCGGTTTCGGGATTGCCGAAGACCCGCAGCGAAAGCCGGTCGGTCCCCGCATCTTCCTCGATCCGTACCGTCGCCACATCGCCGGGCAACACGCGCACGATCGGCGAATCCTTGTACGCCTCGCGCAGCGCGTTCTCGATGGCGTCCAGCGACGGCCGGCGCGTGAACGCCTGGAGGGGCAGGGGGACTTCGACGAGCATGCCGCGATAGGTCCGCGCCACTGCCGGCTGGAAGATCGGCGGGTGCACGATTCGGGCGTGCTTGGTCATCTCGGGCACGTGCTTGTGCGCGAGGTTGAGGCCATAGTTGCGGAACGCGGTGTCGGTATGGTCCGGCGCGCCCGCATCCTCGAACTCGGCGATCATCGACTTGCCGCCGCCCGAATAGCCCGAGACTGCGTTGACGGTCAGCGGATGGTCGTGCGGGACCAGGCCGGCACGGATCAGCGGGCGGACCAGCGCGAGGAAGCCGGTGGGGTAGCAACCGGGATTGGAGACGCGTGCCGCCTCGGCGATCTGGGCCGCCTGGCCGGGCTCCAGTTCGGGAAAGCCATAGGACCAGCCATCGGCGACGCGGTGCGCGCTCGAGGCGTCGATCACGCGGACCTTGGCGGCCTTGATCATCTCCACCGCATCGCGCGCGGCATCGTCGGGCAGGCAGAGGATCACGAAGTCCGCCGAATTGAGCGCATCCTCGCGCTTCGCGGCGTCCTTGCGGTCCTTGTCGCTCAGGATGATCTGCTCGATCCCGTCGCGGCCGTCCAGCCGCTCGCGAATCTCCAGGCCCGTGGTGCCCACGGCGCCGTCGATGAAGACGCGAATCGTCATGCTGCCGGGCGCTCCAGCATCGCGGCGGGCACATAGCCGACCAGCTTGTGCCCGGGCGCGACGCCCCAGGCATGGTCGCCGGCGAATTCGAGCACTTCGAACGAATCCCCCGCCGAGAGCTGGGCGAGAGTCTCCGAATCGGGCTTGGGGCCGGCATGGAGCGATATGGACGTGGTGATGATGCGGGGCATAGGCGCCGCATAATGGGGTGCGAAAACCCGATCCGCCAGACGTACGTCTGCCAGGTCACGACGAACGGCATCGACCCTGGGATCGATGGGAACCGAACGGCCCTTCAGCGAGAAACGCTTACGCGCTGGCCCTGCGGGCGACTGGCTCGATGTGCTGGCCAGTGAGGAAATGCCCGAATTCTGCAAGAAACTCTGCCCCTTCCGCGGTCTTTGCGACGAAGATGTTCCGCTTGTCGGTATCGTCGCGTTGACGGCGCAGATAGCCGAGCGTGCCTAGACGATTCAAGGCACGCGTGACGACGGGCTTCGAGACGTTCAAAGCCCGGGCCAATCCGCGCACGGTATGGGGGCCGGGATCGAGATAGACGAGCATCAGCAGCGCCATTTGCCGATTGGTCAGGTCCGGTTCGCCCGATCGCACATAGTCGACGAGCGTGTTCTTCCAGGAAGAAAGCGAGCTGTCGGTCATTGCGTTCACGGCATCTACTCTAGTTGTAACGCCCCCGGTACGCCGGGGCCGAAGCTCATAACGCGCGTGAACCGATCCGGTTTCAGTCCGGATGCGAAATGTTACAGCTTTGTTGGGCGCGTGCGGCGAGAAGGGGCCTGCCAACGGTTGATCGGAGCGGGCGGCTCCCCTATGTGCCGCCTTTCTTCAAGAGGTCCGCGCATTTCATGTTCACCTTCCTGCTCATCGTCCAGGCCTTCATCGCCGCGGGTCTCGTCGGCGTGATCCTCCTGCAGAAGTCGGAGGGCGGCGGCCTCACCTCGAGCGGCAGCCCCTCGGGCCTGATGTCGGCGCGCAGCGCGGCGGACTTCCTGACGCGCACCACCGCGATCCTCGCCACGGCGTTCATCGCCATGTCGATCCTGCTGGCCTTCCTGGCCGCGAATCGCCACGGCGCGACGATCGACGCCTCGCTCCAGCGTACCGCGCCGGCCGCGGCGCCGCAGGCGCTGCCGACCACGGCGCCTCCGGGCGGCGCGGCGCCCTTCGCTCCGGGCAACTCGACCGCGCCGGCGGCTCCGGCCGGGCAGGGCAACAGCGCGGTTCCGCTGGCCCAATAAGCTTCGCCGGCCCCGGCGCGTCCGGGGCCTGTCCACAAAAAATCTGCGCACCGGCGTGAGTCGCACGCTTGCCGGTGCGCGCCCATTCACGTTAGGCGTTTTCTCCCATGGCGCGGTATATCTTCATCACCGGCGGCGTGGTCTCCTCGCTAGGCAAGGGTCTCATGGCGGCGAGCCTCGCGGCGCTGCTGCAGGCGCGTGGCTATCGGGTCCGCATCCGCAAGTTCGATCCCTATCTCAACGTCGATCCCGGCACGATGTCGCCCCACCAGCATGGTGAGGTGTACGTGACCGATGACGGCGCCGAGACCGATCTCGACCTCGGCCATTACGAGCGTTTCACCGGCGTCGCCTCGCGCCAGTCGGACAACATCACCTCGGGCCGGATCTACAAGACGATCATCGAGCGGGAGCGCCGCGGCGACTATCTCGGCGCCACCGTCCAGGTGATCCCGCACGTCACCGACGCGATCAAGGCCTTCGCCCAGGAAGACACCGAGGATCTGGATTTCGTCCTGTGCGAGATCGGCGGCACGGTGGGCGACATCGAGTCGCTGCCCTTCGTCGAGGCGATTCGCCAGCTGCGCAACGATCTCGGCCGCAACCAGTCGGTCAGCGTCCACCTGACGCTGGTGCCATATATTGCCGCCGCCGGCGAGCTGAAGACCAAGCCGACCCAGCACAGCGTGCGCGAGCTGGCTTCGCTCGGCGTCCATGCCGACGTCATCGTCTGCCGCAGCGAGAAGCCGCTGCCGGCGAGCGACCGCGCCAAGATCGCGCTGTTCTGCAACGTGCCCGCCTCGTCGGTCATCCCCGCGCTCGACGCGAAGACGATCTACGGCGTGCCGCTCCAATATCATGCCGAGGGGCTCGACGTCGAAGTGCTCAAGGCCTTCGGCATCGACGTCGCCGGTTCGCCGGACCTCGGCCGCTGGGAGGAGATCGTCGACCGCGTGCTCAATCCCGAGGGCGAAGTCACGATCGGCGTGGTGGGCAAGTATATGGGCGTGCCCGACGCCTACAAGTCGCTCACCGAGGCGCTCACCCATGGCGGCATCGCCAACCGGGTGAAGGTCAACATCCGCTGGCTCGACGCCGAATTGTTCGAGCATGACAATGAGGAAGAGATCACCGCGGCGCTCGAGCCGCTGCACGGCATCCTCGTCCCCGGCGGCTTTGGCGAGCGCGGCAGCGAGGGCAAGATCGCCGGGGTCCGCTTCGCGCGCGAGCGCAACGTGCCGTTCTTCGGCATCTGCCTGGGCATGCAGATGGCCTGTATCGAAGGCGCCCGTGCCGGCGGCGTCGCCGACGCTTCCACCACCGAGTTCGGCCCGACCGAGCAGCCCGTGGTCGGCATGATCACCGAGTGGATGACCACGGAGGGCCTGCAGAAGCGCGAGGAGGGCGGCGATCTGGGCGGCACGATGCGCCTGGGCGCCTATCCCGCGAAGCTCGGCGGCAATTCGGTGGTCGCCTCGATCTACGGAGCGGAGGAGATCAGCGAGCGCCACCGCCACCGTTACGAAGTCAACACCGCCTATAAGCCCGTGCTCGAGCGCGGCGGGCTGGTCTTCTCCGGCATGTCGCCGGACGGCTCGCTCCCCGAGATCGTCGAGCGGCCGGACCATCCCTGGTTCGTCGGCGTGCAGTTCCACCCGGAACTCAAGTCCAAGCCCTTCGATCCGCATCCCCTGTTCGCCAGCTTCATCCAGGCCGCGGTGCGGCAGAGCCGGCTGGTCTGATCCCGATCGGACCGAAATGCGAAAGGCCGGGCCTGGTGCCCGGCCTTCCTGTTCGCGCAACGACGCCACGAAGAAATGGGCAGCGGGGTTCGCTTCCCCTTCGCGTCCCGGCATAGTCCGCGCGAACCGACATTGCCCGTCGCCGACCCGCCAGGCTAACAGCGGAAGCAGGGGGCACGCCGCATGTCGGATTTCGAGTTCATCTTCGCACTGTTCGGCTTGTTGCTCGGGCTTTCGCTTGCCGAGGTGCTGGGCGGCCTGGCCCGGGCGATCGAGGCGCGTCTTCGCCTCGGCTCGGCCATCCGCATCGGCTGGCTGACTCCGCTGCTCGGCGCCTTCGTGATGCTCGACCTGCTGTCCTTCTGGCAGGCGGCCTGGACGGTGCGCGACGTCGTCGGCGTATCGGGCAAGTCGCTGATGGCGATCACTCTCTTCGCCAGCGCCTATTATCTGGCGGCCCATCTCGTCTTCCCGCGCGCCATCGAGGGCCAGCCCGATTTCGACGCGCATTTCTTCCGCGTCCGCCGCATCGTCATCGGCGTGATGTTCGGCCTGCTGCTCTGCCAGCTCGCCTGGTATGCCAACCTCCCGGCGCTCGCGCCGCACCTGCTGCGCCCGCTGTCGCTCGGCCTCACCGCGGTCCTCGCGCTGCTGATGGCCGGCGCGATGTTCGTCCGCGGCGCGCGCGGGGCGCGGCTGGTGATGCTGGCCCTCGTCGCGCGCTACATCCTCATCTACCTGCTCTAGCTTCGCGGCGCCGGGACCATGGGAGCTCGGATGCCCTGTTCCCCGAAACCGGCACTCCGTGTCGAAACCCCCTCCAAATCCGGGTCCGCATCGACTAGCGAACGGCGCATGCGTATCCTGTTCGCCGTCCTCGCCCCGTTCCTCATCGCCACCGCCGCGCCGCAAGAGCCTGCCACGGTCCGCGTCCGCATCGTCACTTCGGCCGGCAACATCACGCTTGCGCTCGATGCGAAGCGCGCGCCGAAGACCGTCGCCAACTTCATGGCCTATGTCGACGATGGCCGGCTCGACGGCACGCAATTCTATCGTTCGGCCCGGCGGAAGGGCGCGCCCGGCCAGGGCTTCGTCCAGGGCGGCATCGGCACCGATGCGCGCCGCATGCTGCCCTCCGTCCTGCTGGAGCCGACCAGCCAGACCGGCATTCGGCACCTCGATGCCACGGTCTCGATGGCGCACGGCCCCAATCCCGATGGCGCCAATTGCAACTTCTCGATCATGGTCGGGCCGAACCCCGGCCTCGATGCGCGCGGAGCCTATCGCGGCTTCGCGGCGTTCGGGAAGGTGATCTCCGGCATGGAGGTGGTGAAGCGCATCCTCGCACTCCCCACCGGCGGCGGCCGCGATGCGATGAAGGACCAGATGATCCTCCAGCCGGTCAGGATCCTTCGCGTCGAGCGGCTGGACGGTGCCGCCCGGCCGACGGGCTATGCCAAGCCCTGGTTGATCGGGCCCGCATCGCGGTAGTTTCCCGTTCCGGGGAAGTCCGGGCTCGCGCCTGGACACAAATCGGAAAAATATATTCCCCCAATTCGGTTCGATCGGCCCGGCCCTCTCCTATGACAAGGATTGGGATAGATCGAAACGCCCTCCGCTCGCAGGCTTCTCGCGTCTGGCCCGAAAATAGTTTCGGATGCCGGCCCCCCGGTCCGGCAGGGAGGGAATTGATGAATATTCAGGATATGCCGATACCGCGTAAGCTCGCGGCGGCCTTCGTCGCGCTCGTCTGCATCTTCGCCGGTATCGGCTGGTTGCTCTTCTCGAGCCTGCAGACGGTCGGAACCGCCTCCGAAGACAAGGAGCGCGCATTCGACGTCACGGCCAGCTCCGACCAGATCATGATGCAGATCCTCGAGGGGCAGAGTGCGGTGCGTGCCTATGTCATTCTTCGGAATCCGGATTTCCTGGCCACCTATCAGGATTCCCGCAAGAAGATCGGCGCGGCTGCCGAGGCCTTCCGGAGCCAGACCAAGGTGCCCGAGCAGCGGGCGCGGCTCGACAAGCTGGTGAACGCCGTCCAGGAGCTCGACGGCAAGCTCGATCACATGATCACGCTTGCCCGGAACCCCGCGACCCAGGCGGAGGCGCAGCAGCTGGCCGGCGTCAAGCAACTCGGCGCGATCCGCGAGATCATGGGTGAGATCGACCGGGGTCAGCACGAACGCGTGGCCTCGACCAAGAAGGTGGAAGCCGATGCACGCGCCGGAGCGGTCGCCGCGCTCACCTTCGGCGGCGCATTCGGCATCGCCATTGCGGTGCTGCTCGGCTGGCTGCTCACCACGATGATCGCGCGGCCGATCAAGGGAATGACTTCGCTGATGGGCCGTCTGGCCGGGGGCGAGAACACGATCGAGGTGCCGGGCACCGAGCGCAAGGACGAAGTGGGCGGCATGGCCAAGGCGGTGCTGGTCTTCCGCGACGCCGCGGTCGCGAAGGAAAAGGCCGATGCGGCGAAGCTGGTCGCCGAGGCCGAGCAGCGGCATGTCGTCACCGAGCTCACCACGGGGCTGGACAATCTGGCGAAGGGCGATCTCACCACGGAGATCTCGAGCGACTTCGCGCCCGAATACGGCGCGCTCAAGACCAACTTCAACTCGGCGCTCGCTGCGCTGCGCACCCTGATCGGCTCGGTCGTCGAGGGGGCGGCGAGCATCCGCACCGGCTCGGGCGAAATCGCCCAGGCCTCGGAGGATCTGGCCCGCCGCACCGAAAGCAACGCGGCGTCGCTCGAGGAGACTTCGGCTGCGATCAGCCAGATGGACGACCGCCTCAAGGCGACGGCCAAGGCGGCGGGCAGCACGCTCTCGCGCGCCAATCAGGCGATCGCGACGGTCGGCGACGGCCGTTCGGTCGCCGACGATGCCGTCCAGGCGATGACGCGCGTGTCGGAAAGCGCCAAGGGCATCGATTCGGTGATCGAGGGACTCGACAAGATCGCCTTCCAGACGCGGGTGCTCGCGATGAACGCAGCAGTGGAAGCGGGCCGCGCGGGAGAGGCGGGCCGCGGTTTCGCGGTGGTTGCCGACCTCGTCTCGGCGCTCGCGATGCGCGCCGAGGAGGAAGCCGGCCGCGCCCGCGACCAGCTGACCGCGACCCAGGCGGACATCGTCGATGCCGTGGCGATGGTCCAGAAGGTGGACGGCGCGCTGGTCGCCATTTCGGGCGATGTCGACGAAGTGCATGATCTGCTCGCCAACATCGCGGCCGACAACGAGGCGCAGTCCTCGGCGGTCACCCAGATCGCCGTGGCGATCGGCACGATGGACCAGGCGACCCAGCAGAACGCCGCAATGGTGGAGGAAACTTCGGCCGCCTCGCGTAACCTGAGCTCGGAAGTCCAGCTTCTCTCGGAACAGGCTTCGGCGTTCAACATCGGCGCGGGCCAGGCGCCGCCACGTCGGCCGGCGCCCGCCGCGAGCGGCATTCGCGAAAAGGTCGCGCCCGGCTATGTGTCGCCGGTCAAGCCGCTGCCGGCTGCCGCCGTCTCCGCGCTCACTCGCGCCGACGACTGGGCTTCCTTCTGACAATTCAGATAAGAAAATCGATTTTAAATTTGAAAGGAAACGTGCGACGCGCTATATTGCAAGTGCGAGCATTGAAGAGGGGAGGGCGAAAGCTCTCCCTTCTTTTTTTGGTGATCGTATCGCTTGCGAACTCGGGCGATGCCCATCCGGCATCCATGCGGCGATGCCAAGTGCCGCCCACATGCCTCCCCCTCCGGGAGAGGAACGCAGTTACCGGGGCGAACTTGCGTGCCCGGAAGGGCCGTTTCCCGCACCCAAGACAAAGGGCGCCCGAACCATGGTCCGGGCGCCCCCCGCTGCGACGTCCAAAGGGAGGAAGACGTCGCGAGCCATGGTCGGTCCGTCAGGCCGCGTCGGCCTCGCGGTGCGCGATCGGGCGCGGCTGGCCGCCGGCATTCACCGCGATCTTCTTGGGCTTCATCGCCTCGGGCACTTCGCGCACCAGCTCGATCACCAGCAGGCCGTCGGCAAGGTCGGCGCTCTCGACGCGGACGAAGTCGGCCAGTTCGAAGCGGCGCTCGAAGCTGCGGGTGGCGATGCCCAGGTGCAGATAGGCGCCCTGGTTGTTCTCGTTCTCCTCGCGCCGCTTGCCGGCCACGAGCAGCAGGTTCTGCTGCGCGGTGATGTCGATCTCGTCGGCCTTGAAGCCGGCGACGGCGATCGTGATCCGGTAGCGGTCCTCGGCGACGCGCTCGAGGTTGAACGGGGGATAATTCTCGGAAGCCTGCGCGCGGGCGCTGGCCTCGAGCAGGTCGAACAGCCGGTCGAACCCGATGGTCGATCGGCGGAAGGGTGTGAAATCGAACTGACGCATATCAAGACCTCCATGCGAAGCGAATTGATCGATGTGCCTGGCGTCCGGTGACCCGCGACGCCGGGCCGGCGGCCCCTGCTGGGCACCGCCTGAAATTGAGATCGTGTTGGATCGCATGGCTTTCAAGATGCGCTGGAACGCGGGCCGCTATCGCCGGTCAACCCAGGCTAGGGATCGCTAAACATCTCCTTGTTCGCTAATATCCATCAAATGAGTGGAGATTAGGCGCGACACGGCCAAAGGGGATGATGATGAGCCTTGCTTCGCTTTCACTGCTGCTTCTGGCGAGTACCGCGCCGGCACCCGCCGGGGCGCTGCGCGACGATCCGGTTGCCGCGAGCGCCAAGGACGAGCGGCAGGCCAGGCCGGCGCAGGAAAGCGGCAGCGGCGAGATCGTCGTCACTGCGCGTCGCCGCGAGGAAAAGGCCCAGGACGTGCCGATCGCGATGTCGGTGATCGGCGGCTCGACGATCGAGCAGACCGGCGCCACCAACCTCAACCGGCTGCAGACCTCGCTGCCCGCCGTGCAATTCTATTCGAGCAACCCGCGCAACTCGGCGATCAACATCCGCGGTCTGGGCGCGCCCTTCGGCCTTACCAATGACGGCATCGAGCAGGGCGTCGGCTTCTATCTCGACCAGGTCTATATCGGCCGCATCGGCGCCTCGACCTTCGATTTCGTCGATATCGAGCGAGTGGAAGTGCTGCGCGGGCCGCAGGGCACGCTCTATGGCAAGAACACTACTGCCGGTGCGATCAACATCACTACGCGGGCGCCGAGCTTCAGGCCGGAGACCAAGGTTGAGCTGAGCCTGGGCAATTACGACCTGATCTCGGCCAAGGCCTCGGTCTCGGGCCCGCTCAGCGACAAGCTCGCGATCCGCATCTCCAGCGCGGTCACCAGCCGCGAGGGGACGATCGAGAATGTCCGCACCGGCGAGGATCTCCACAAACAGCGCACGAGCAGTTTCCGGGGCCAGCTCCTCTGGAAGGTGAACGACGATCTCGACTTCACGCTGGCGGGCGACTGGAACCTCCAGAACCCGCTGTGCTGCGTGCAATATTATGCCCGGGTCGGCGCCACCCAGCGGCCGCTGTCCCGCCAATATGCGGCACTGGCGGCGGCGTTCGGCTATGCGCCGCCGAGCACCGATCCGTTCGACCGCAAGACCGATCTCGATGCCCAGATCAAGTCGCGCCAGGAAATCGGCGGCGCCTCGCTGGTCGCCAACTGGAATCTCGGCCCGGCGACGCTGACTTCGGTCACGGCATGGCGCTATTGGGACTGGCAGCCGAAGAACGACCGCGACTTCACCGGCCTGCCGATCACCACCATCTCCCAGAACCCGTCGCAGCAGCGGCAGGTCAGCCAGGAGCTGCGGCTCAGCTCGAACGGCGACGGCCGGCTGAATTATACGCTCGGCGCCTTCTTCTTCCACCAGACGATCAACACCCAGGGCTCGCAGGTCCAGGGTTCGGCGGCGAGCCGCTGGCTGCTCAACCCCGGCAATGTTCCGCCTGGAGCCACCGGATGCGCGACGGCGACGGCGGCGGCCTGCAATCCGCTGGTGCTGAACGGGCTGACCTCGACCAACACGATCAACTTCGACAACACCAGCTTCGCGCTGTTCGGCAAGCTCAACTGGCAGCCGGTGGACGGCCTCCATATCCAGCCGGGCCTGCGCCTGAACTATGACAAGAAGTCCGGCTTCTACGAGGCCGTCGTCAGCATTCACAACGCGCGCTACAATTATGTCGCGACGGCGGACAATGTCGCGGCATTGCTGGCGAATGGTACGGCGACCGCGGACCAGCTGAACACGCTGGCACCGCAGCGCTACAGCCCGCGCTTCAGCGACTGGAACGTCTCGGGCGACATCACCGTCTCGTATGACGTGTCGCGCGACGTCCATGCCTATGCGACCTATGCGCGCAGCTTCAAGTCGGGCGGTATCAACCTTTCGGGCCTGCCGCTCAATTCGACCAGTACCGGCGTCGATCTCTCCACCCAGACGGTGAAGCCCGAGAAGGTCGATCACTTCGAAATCGGTCTCAAGACCCAATTCCTCGATCGTCGGGTAACCTTCAATACCGCCGCCTTCTGGACCGAGATCAAGGATTACCAGGCGACGGTGAACAATAACGCGATCAACGTGATCCGCGGCTATCTCGCCAATGCCGGCAAGGTGCGGGTGCGGGGGTTCGAATGGGACCTGGCGGCGCGCCCGAGCCAGCGGCTCAATCTCTATTTCAACGGTGCCTATACCGACGCCAAATATACCGACTTCAAGAACGCGCCGTGCCCGCCCGAGCTTTCCGGCGGCACCGCGACCGCGCCCGGCGGGGTCACCGATCCGGCGGGAACGCCCGGCGGCCGCAGCCCTGCCTTTTGCGACATTTCGGGCCAGGTGCTGCCGGGCATCTCGAAATGGTCGCTCAGCTGGGGCGGCGAAGTGCGCCAGCCCGTGGGCGACGGCAATGTCTATCTGGGCTATGATGGCAGCTGGCGCTCGCGATTCTCGTCCAACCCGTCGCCCTCCGCCTATACCTGGATCGACGCCTATTCGCTGTCCAACGTCCGCCTCGGCTGGCGGCGCTCGGACCTCAACATCTATGGCTGGGTCCGCAACGTCTTCGACAAGCGCTATTTCGAGCTGCTTTCGGTCCAGTCGGGCAGCACCGGCCTGGTCGTCGGCCAGCCCGGCGATCCGAGGACCTATGGCCTGACGATCAGCAAGAGCTTCTGAACCTTGCGAGACTGACCTCCTGCCATGGCCGGGGGAGGTTGGGGAAGGGAGGCGGCGCCCGCACCGCCTCCCTTCTTTTCTTGTCGATTTGCACCGGACAATTTGAGCGAAGCTTAACCAACATCAAGTATCCCGATCTCCTATATTGGGAAGATCATGCGTGTAGCCACGGGATCCTTGCCGAGTTTCAGCAATGCGGGCCTGCTCGCCACGCTGGTCTCTGCCTGCCAGATCTGCGGCGGGCTGATCTGGGTGAACTCTTCCGCCTTCGCGCCCTCGGGCTATACCAATGTCGCATTGATCGCGTCGCTCTGCATCTCGGTGCTGGTGCTCTCGCGGCTTACCATCCCCAATGGCGTCCGCGTGTCGCTGGTCCTCGGCGTGATCACGGTGCTGCTCGGCGTGGCGGTGCGTGGCGACATCACCGGGGTGAAGCAGGTGAGCGAGATCGTCTCCGCCGTCGCGAATGGGCGCCCCGGCGGCGTCGCGATGCCCGAGGAGCAGGTCGTCGGCGGGGCAAGGCGCAGTTCCGCTTCACCGGCGCGTATCGATCTGCGGCCCGGCGAAGGCGGGGACGGGGGCTGGGCCGCCCGGCTCAACGATGCGGCGCGCGTCCAGATCGATGGCGGCGCCCCGGCGGAAATCCATGGCAATGTCACGCTCGAGGGCGGCAATATCGGCAATCCGCGCATCGGCTGGGCAGTGACCTGGGCAGGCGTCACGCTCTCCTGCGGCCGCCTCAGCGCGGAAGCGAGCCGTACCGACGCCCTCACCAACCAGGTGGTGGGAACCTTCAAGCGCTCGATCTCGCGCACTGCGGCGCTGCAGCGACCTTCCTGCTACTGAACCGTTTCCGTGTTCGGATCGAGCGTGACGATCACGATAGCTCCGCCCACGGCATAGCCGCTGGCGAGCGGCGCGATCGAGACGCGCGCGCCGATCTCCTCGGCGCCGCCGCATAGCAGCCGCGCATCGAATGCCTCCGCCTCGGAACGGCCGCTCAGCACGCGCTCGATCGCATCGCGCGCAACGGTGCGGTCGCGCACCGCGAGCAGGTCGACGAAGCGAAGCCCCAGGATGCGTTCCCGCGCCAGCCCGACCATCCGGGCAAACTCGGCCTCGACCATCGTAACCGTGCCGCGCACCGTCAGGCGGATCACTTCGATCCGGCCATGCGCCGCGCGGGCCTTTTCCAGCGCTGTCTGCTCGGCCAGCCGGGCTTCCTCGTCGCCCTCATAGCTGACCCGTACCAGCAGCGCGACGCCCTCCACCCACGGAAAGGCGCGGATGCGCAGCCGCGTGCCGCTCTCCTCGTCGAGCGCAAGATCGAACTGGGATTGCTCGCCGCTGCGCAGCACGTGCCGCAGGCTGGAAAGCATGGTGGCGTGCGTGGAAGCGGGCAGAGCATCGGTGATCGGCGAACCGATCAGCGCAGGGGGTGTGCGCCCCAGGATCAGCGCGGCGGCACTCGACGCATCGGTGACCTTCAACTCGGGATCGATCACCAGCAGCCCGCCGTCCATATGCTCGACGAGGAACTGATATTCGAGTTCGCGATGCGTGCCGTCCCGTTCGCCGATCGCATGCTCGGCATCCCAGCTCTCGGCTGCCAGCAGCACGTAGCGTGGACGTCCGTGATAGGTGATCGTGACGGGGCCGTGCATGGCGCGGTCCTGCCAATATGCGAAATTGCGCGTAAGTTCAGCTGATGAAACAGTCTGCACTGATGAGCGTTGCATAATTGAATGCTCTCGAACGTTTTCGGGACGACGGCAGTTTTTTACGTTGCGACCGCAGTAGATTCGAGAATTGCGTAATTTGCTCAATTTCAGTTTGACATGTAGAATACAACAAAGTTAACGTAAATCAAGACCGCCTAGGTCGAAAATGGTGTGAAAAATCAAGGGGATCGTCCCGATCCGGGCGGCTCTGGGTTCGTGCCTTCGCGGCCAAGGTTTACTGAAAATCCGGATATCGTGCCGGCAGGCGTGCGAGCGATTTGGAAGCTCTCCTGTGCGAAGAATCGCGCATGTGTTCGCGTTCGCCTTCCCTGGCCGAGAAGCCGCTCCGCGCCGGCCGCGGGCTGTGGCGCGAACGGCGCGGTGCGGCCGCGATCGAGATGGCCTTCTCGCTGCCGATCCTTCTGATGCTGATCTGCGGGATCGTCACCTATGGTGGCTGGTTCCTCTGCGCCAACAGCGTGCAGCAGGCAGCGAACGAGGCGGCGCGTGCGGCGGTCGGCGGGCTGGACCCCAATGAACGCGCCGCTCTGGCGCGCACCGCGCTGGATGCCAATCTGCGCAAGACCGGCACGCTCAAGCCCGAGCGCATGGACACGCTGATCGACGATGATGGGCGCACCCTGACGGTCCACCTCTCCTATGACGCGTCGAACGATCCGCTGCTTTCGATCAAGCTGGTGCCGCTGCCCAGCAAGGTGATCGAGCGCAGCTCGACCGTGACGCTCACCGCCCCATGAGGTGCGCCATGGCCATCCGGTCCTTCCTTCGCCGCTTCAGGGTCGATCGTGGCGGCAATGTCACCATGCTCTTCGCCGGCGGGTTCGTGATGCTGGCGGGATCGGCGGCGTTCGCGGTGGATACCGGCTCGCTCTATCTGGAGAAGAGGCGGCTGCAAGGTGTTGCGGACGCGGCGGCGCTGAGTGCGGCGAACAGCCAGTCGGCGGATGCCGCGGCGCGCCAGGCAATGGCGGCGAACCAGGCGAGCGACGCGAACATCGAGAAGCTGGAACGCGGCACCTATTCCGCCGACAGCACCGTGGCACCGGCCGCGCGTTTCGTCGCGTCCGGCGACGGCAACGCCGTCCGCCTCGTCATGGGCCGGGACGTGCCGTTGTTCTTCGGCAAGTTCCTTACCGGACGCCCCACGGCGCGCGTGTCGGTGACGGCAACGGCGGCGCGGGTGGACCTCGCTTCCTTTTCGATCGGCTCGCGTCTGGCATCGGTGAGCGGTGGATTGCCCGGCCAATTGCTTTCGGGACTCGCCGGGACCGAGCTGAACCTCAACGTGATGGACGCGCAGGGGCTGGTGACCGCGGATGTGGACCTCCTTGCCTTCATCGACGCGCTGCGCACCCAGGCCAGTCTCCAGGGCCTGACCTTTGGCGAGACGCTTGCCACCAATGTCAGCCTGCCCAAGGCGCTCAATGCCCTGGCGGCGGCGACGGGCAACTCGAGCGCCCAATCGGCGCTGCGCGGAATCGCCGCGCGCGTGCCGCCGGTCACCGTGCAGCTCTCCAAGATCATCGACCTCGGTCCGCTCTCCGGCGAGACCAAGACCGATCCCTCGCGCCCGATCGAGGCCGATAGCTATGCGCTCGTTCGCGAGATGCTCCAGATCGCCACCGGCAAGCGTCAGGTCGATCTGGATCTCGCGGCGGGCGTTCCGGGGCTCCTCTCCACCAAAGTGTCGCTGGCGATCGGCGAGCGGCCGGCGCAGTCGCCCTGGCTTGCAGTGGCCAAGGACCGCAGCGTGAAGGTGCGCACGGCGCAGACTCGCCTGTACGTCGACACCAAGGTGGGTGGTGCGGGCCTGTTGGGCGCGGCTTCGATCCATCTGCCGCTCTTCGTCGAACTGGCCAAGGCCGAAGCATCGCTGCGGAGCATCTCATGCCCGACGCCGGCGACTGCCACGGTCGGCCTCGACGTCACCACCTCGGCGGGGCAGGTGGCGATCGGCGACGTGGATACCGCATCGCTGGGCAATTTCGGCACGGCGATCACCCCCCGCCGGACGACGCTGGTGAAAGTGCTGCTGCTCGCCGAGGTGACCGGCCAGTCGAACGTCAATCTGGGTGGCGCGGGCGCGCAGCAGGTGACGTTCACCGCCCAGGAGATCGCCGCCGGCAAGACGCATACCGTGTCGACCAACGACATCGCCGCCGGCGTGGCGGCATCGCTGGTCCGCGACATGGATCTGCAGGTCAACACGCTGGGGATCGGGATCAATCTATCGCTGGTCACCGCGGCGGTGGGGACGGTGCTTCAGGGGGCGGCGGCGCCGCTCGATTCGCTGCTCGGCAGTCTCACCGGGCTTCTCGGAGTCAGTGTCGGGCAGGCCGATGTTCGCGTGAACGGGCTGCGTTGCGGCAAGCCGATCTTGGTTGGGTAGGGGATTAGAGTCGGGGTTGGGGAATGCGTGGCGATCGAAGAGGACTGAAGATTACGCAGGGCGTGGACCGGCGTGAGGCGATGCGCTGGCCGGTATCGATTGCGGTTGCGGTGAAGGAATCCCGTTTCTGCTTCCAGGACGTGCGCCTGGTCGAGATTTCGCGCCTGGGCTGTCGGCTCGAGACCGGTTTCCTCCTCGAACTGGGGATGGAAACGGTGTTGCGGCTGCCCGGTTTCAAACCGCTGCCCGCCAGGGTGGTCTGGAGCAACCGCGCCGCGGCCGGCCTGCAATTCCTGGCGCCGCTGCATCCTGGCGTGGTCACGCATATCATCAGCCTGCCCACGCCCGAGCAGCAGGCGAGCTATCGCCCGCTTTCGGAATAGCGCCGAAACGGCGGGGATTTCCAACGGGCCGAAAACGGCAAACGCCCGGACCGTTTCCGATCCGGGCGCCTGCGTGACGAATGCTCGTCAGCCCCCTTTGTCAGGCCCAGCCCGCACACTCGTACTTGCCTACGAGCGGGGCTTGGAGCCTCCCCGAACCACGGCCTTTCGCCTGCGCTTCGACAGGAGTTTTGCTAGGCGCACGCACCCGCTTTGTCACTGGCATTACAAGGGGTAGGCGCAGATTGGTCTCACCCTGTGTTGAATCGGCAACATAGCGGTTGGCAGTAGGAATTCGCCGCCATCTGCCCTAGATCGGCAGGAGACCTGTTTTCCCGGCGAGTTACAAGGCCCGCATGCTGTTGATTTCACGCTATGAGCGGATGATCGCCCGCCGCTATCTGCTGCCCGGGCGGAGCGAGGCGTTCATCGCCGTCGTCGCCGGGTTCAGCCTTGTCGCCGTCATGCTCGGCGTTGCCGCGCTGATCGTGGTGATGAGCGTGATGAACGGCTTCCGCGCCGAATTGTTCGACAAGATCACCGGGTTGAACGGCCATGCCGTGGTCCAGGGCTATGGCGGCCAGCTGCGCAATTGGCGCGCGGTGCTCGACGAAGCGAGAAAGACGCCCGGAGTCACCAGCGCGACGCCGCTGATCGAGCAGCCGCTCTTCGCCACCTATAATGGCCGGGCGGAGTTCATCCAGCTGCGCGGCATGCGGATGGAGGACATCCTCAGCAATCCCACGCTCAAGGGCAAGGAAGTCGTCGGATCGCTCAAGAGCCTGAAGCCGGGGGGAGAGCAGGTCGCGATCGGCTCGCGCCTGGCGGAATCGCTGGGGGCCACGGTGGGCAGCGAGATATCGATTCTCAATCCCGCCGGAGCGGCGACGCCCTTCGGCACCATGCCGCGCATCGTGAAGTACAAGGTCGCCGCCATATTCGAGGTGGGCGTCTACGACTATGACAAGGTCTTCGCCGTCATGCCGATCGAGGACGCGCAGACCCTGTTGCTGCTCGGCGACGGCGTTTCGATGATCGAGCTGGAGACTGTCGACCCGGACCGGGTGGCGCAGATCCTTCAGCCGCTGAACGACAAGGTGAGCGGCGTCGGCCAGATCACCGACTGGCGGATGATGAACTCCGAGCTGTTCGAGGCGCTGGCGGTGGACCGCACCGTCTCGTTCACCATCCTCTCGATCATCCTGGTGGTCGCGGCGTTCAACATCGTCTCCTCGCTGATCATGCTGGTGCGCGCCAAGACGCGGGACATTGCGGTGTTGCGTACGATGGGCGCGACGCGCGGCGGACTGATGCGGATCTTCGTGACCGTGGGCACCACGATCGGCGCGCTTGGCGTGGCCGCGGGCGGCGTGCTGGGTTTCCTCTTCATCACGTTCCGGGAAGGGGTGGTGAAGTTCATCGGGCTGGTGACCGGCCAGAATATCTGGGATCCGCAGATGCGCTTCCTCACCGAGCTGCCGGCCAAGACCGATCCGTTCCAGACGATAGGCATTTGCGTGATGGCGCTGATCTTCTGTTTCCTGGCCACGCTCTATCCGGCCTGGAAGGCCGCGAGCACCGATCCGGTGCAGGTGCTGCGCTATGAGTGACGTTGAGGGACGCGTCGTGCCGGTCCTCCAGACGCACGGCCTCAAGCGCAGCTTCAGCCAGGGTGGCGAGACAATCGAAGTGCTGCGCGGCATCGACCTCGCGGTGCAGCCGGGCGAGATCGTCGCGCTGCTCGGCCCTTCGGGCTCGGGCAAGTCGACCCTGCTCCAGGCCGTCGGCCTGCTCGAGGGCGGCTTCCAGGGATCGATCCGGATCGTCGGCAAGGAGGCCGCCCAGCTCGACAGCCCGAGCCGCACCGCGGTGCGCCGCGACCATCTGGGTTTCGTCTACCAGTTCCATCACCTGCTGCCGGATTTCAATGCGCTTGAGAATGTCGTGCTGCCGCAGATGATCCACGGCGCGTTGCGCGCGGATGCGGACAGGCGCGCGGAGGAGCTGCTCACCGCACTCGGCCTCGCACACCGGCTGACGCACCGGCCGAGCCAGCTTTCGGGCGGCGAGCAGCAGCGCGTCGCCGTTGCCCGGGCGCTGGCCAACAAGCCGGCGCTGGTGCTGGCGGACGAACCCACCGGCAATCTGGACGAGGCGACTTCGGACAAGGTGCTCGCCGAATTCCTCGGCCTGGTCCGCACCCAGGGTTCGGCCGCGCTGATCGCGACGCATAACGAGCGCCTTGCCGCCCGGATGGATCGCGTGGTGCGGCTGCACGAGGGGCATCTGGAGTGAAGCATCGCGAGCGCTGGATCCCGGTCACCCTGGGGCTCGGAACGCTCGCGCTGGCAACGGGCATCTGGTTTGCCTGGCCGGTCGCACGCCATGCCTTCGACTCCGGGCGCCAGTTCCGCCCGCTCTACATCCCCTCGCAATCGATGCGGCCTACGCTCGAGGTGGGGGATCGATTCTATCCGCGCGATCTCGGCCCGAAGGGACCGGCGCGTGGCGAGGTCATCGTCTATCGACTGGGTGAGGAGAAGCGTGTCGGGCGCGTCGTCGGGCTTGCCGGCGACAGCGTCGCGCTGGCGGGCGGCATCGTCTCGATCAACGGCAAGCCGGTGCCGCAGAAGCAGATCGGCATGGGAACCGCGGATGAGCTTGGCTCGCCCGCCCGGAAACTGCTCGAACAGTTCCCCGGGGAGGCGCAGCCGCATGCCATCCTGGATCAGCATGCCACGCGCCAGGACGATTTCGCCGCCGTCGTCGTCCCCGCCGGGCACCTCTTCGTGATGGGCGACAATCGCGACAACAGCTCGGACAGCAGGTTCCCGCCCGAGAGCTTCGGTGTGGGCATGCTGCCGGAGAGCGATGTGCTTGGGCGCGTCGATTTCATAGCCTGGTCGATGGCGCTGCCGGGGCGCTTCGATCGCCCGATCACCAGGATCGACAAATGACGGCCTGGCGCGAGGTCCCGACGCTTGCCGGCCGTCACGTCACGCTTCGCCCGATGGCGCGCGCGGATCGTGTCGGCCTGCTCCTGGCCTTTGCCGGGCTCCGCCATCTGTTTCACACTACCGTGCCCGACGATGCCAGCATCGACGCCTGGATGGACCGGATCGAAAATGACGTGGCGGCGGGGCGGAGCCTGCCGTTCACCGTGCTCGATGCCGAGGGGCGAATCGCCGGTGCCACCCGTTTCCTGCGGATGAGCGAGGGCCATCGCCGCGTCGAGATCGGCGGCACGCTCTATGCGCCACGCGTCCAGCGTACCGGGCTCAACACCGAGGCCAAATACCTGCTGCTCCACCATGCCTTTGACGAGCTTCAGGTCAATTGCGTGCAGATCCGCACCGATTTCCTCAACCAGGCCTCGCGCCGCGCGATCGAGCGGCTGGGCGCGCGGATGGACGGCGTGTTGCGCGGCCATCTGATCCTGAAGGGCCATATGCGCGACAGCGTGGTCTATTCGATCCTGGCGCATGAATGGCCCGGCGTCCGCCGCAATATCGAACTGCTGATGGCCCGCTACGAAGGAGAGGCCGCATGACTGCGATCACCGACATTCCCGTCCGCCAGCCCGGCGGCGCGGAGACCACGCTCGCCGATCACGCCGGCGAGGTTCTGCTCATCGTCAATACCGCGTCGAAATGCGGCTTCACGCCGCAATATGCCGGCCTCGAGGCGCTGCACCGCAAGTACAGGGATCGCGGCTTCTCGGTGCTGGCCTTTCCCTGCAATCAGTTCGGGGCGCAGGAGCCGGGGGATGCGGAGGAGATCGCGAATTTCTGTTCGCTCACCTATGACGTGACCTTTCCGGTCTATGCCAAGATCGACGTCAATGGCCCCGATGCGGCGCCGCTGTTCGATGCGCTGAAGGCTGCGGCGCCGGGCGTGCTCGGCTCGAAGGGGATCAAGTGGAACTTCACCAAGTTCCTCGTCGACCGGACGGGCACGAAGGTGGAGCGGTTCGCGCCGACTACCAGCCCCGACGCGATTGGCCCCGAGATCGAGAAGCTGCTGTAATCCGGCCCGGTGCCGGAAGCAGGCGCGTCTGCGGCGGCACCGGCCGGGCAGGGCGGCGCAGGCGATCGAAGAGGCCGGCCACTACATAGCGACCGGTGAGCCCCAGCAGCATCACGGCGCCGGCCCGGCGCGGACGGCTGCGGCGCTGGCCGCGCGCCTCGATCGGCGGTTCGTTGCGCGGGCGATGGCGGCGCGGGGCAGGGGGCAAGGTCATCCGTTCGGCCACTGCCGCGGCGCTGCCGCCCCGGTCGCGCCGCCGCCAGACCACTTTCTGCCCGGCGGGAACCTCTTCCCATTCCTCCGCCCCGACCGCGCGAAGCAGGTCGTCGCCGCAGCGGATGCACAGCGAGAATTCCGTTTCGCCGCTGCGATAATGCGTCGGCATCGCGGTATGGCCGAGCAGCCGGCAGCGCAGCGCGCCCATCAGCGGCGGACCGGGCGGGTGCGGCGCGAGCCGGCGCGGGGCGCGCGGCGATGCATGACCTGCCAGCTGGCGAGCTCGCGGAACCGGCCGTCGACATGCGTCACCGCGAGTCGCGGGTTCCAGATTTCGAACCGGTCGCCGGTGCCCACGATCAGCGCCATGCTCTCGATCCGGCCGAGATGGCGCATCACCGCCGGGAGCATCAGCCCCTGCTCGCTGCGCGGCGCGACCTCGACGATGCCGAACAGCCGGCGCATGCGCTCATGATGCCGTTGCGCATCGCGCCCGGCATCCTCGTCGGCAAGGCGCCAGCGCTCGGTACGCGTGCGAATCTCCTGGAGATGCGATCTGGCATAGCCGACGAGGCACTGATCGCGTTCGTGGGTTGAGAGAAACAAGGGCTCCTCCGGGGCGGGAAGACCCAGCGTCCGGGCCATGGTGTCGGCAAGCAGGACATTGCCTTCCGCATCGACTTCACAAAGCGCGCACCCGAGATACAGGGAACTCATTTTACCCCTCCAACGCAACGAGTTACTCGTGCTGTCCACAAACTTATCCACAGGGTTAACGCACATCAACCAAAATATGCGGACGAGTCGTTCGAATTGTGGGGCGGGCCGTTGGATTGCAGAGCCGGGAAGGGCGGGCGAGGGCCTCCGACGCCTCAGGGAGAGCCCGGCCGTTAAAATGACGTTCATCGCAGAACCGGCATCGGCGACGGGGATCGGCTTGAACGGCGCGTGTGGGGCAACTAGAGGTGCGCCGAAAGCCCCCGCCCTTTCCCCGTTTAGGAGAGTTTCGCATGAACTTCGCTTCCAAGCTCGCGCTGGCCGCCGTGCTGTCGCTGGGCGCCACTGCGCTGACGGTGGCCCCTGCTGCCGCGCAGAAGAAGAAGGACGACAAGAACGCCCCGGCTGCGAACCAGCTTCAGGTCAGCGATGAATTCCGCAAGCCCGCCGCTGCCGCCGAAGCCGCGGTGAAGGCCAAGGACTGGGCGACCGCCGAACCGCAGATCACCGCTGCCGAAGCTGCGGCGAAGAATGACGACGAGAAATTCTTCGCAGCCTCGATGCGCCTGCAGCTCGAGCTCGGGCGCGGCAACGAGGCGGGCCAGATCGCGCCGCTGCAGGTGCTGGTGGCCAGCCCGCGCAGCGCGCCGGACGCAGTGGGCCCCTACAATGCGCGTCTGAACTTCCTGCTCGGCAAGGCCGCCGCGTCGCAGAAGAAGCATGCCGACGTCATCAACTACATGACCAAGGCGCGCCAGCTGGGCGAGAAGAACGTCGACATTCCGCTGATGCTGGCGAATTCCTACGCCGCCACCGGCAAGAATGCCGAGGCCGCCGCCGAAGCGCGCAATGCGATCGAATTTGCCAAATCGACGGGGCAGAAGGCGCCGGAGGCCTGGTATCAGTTCGCCATTCCGAAGGTGACCGCCACCGGCAATCGCGAGGCGACCTATGACTGGCTCGCTTATTATCTGAAGGACTATCCGGCAGTGAAGAACTGGCGCTGGGCGATCGAAGTGCTCGGCCAGGGCGCCAAGGGCTCGGATCGGGCCGCCAAGACCGAGCGCATCGACCTCTATCGTCTTCGCCGCATCACGAACTCGCTCGCCGATCGCGGCGACTATGCCGACTATGCCTATGCCGCCCAGTCCTCGGGCCTGCCCTGGGAAGCGATCTCGGTGATCGAGGAGGGGCGCAAGAACGGCAAGCTGCCGACGACCGACCCCGATGGCAACCGCACCTACACCGCGGCCCAGGCCGGTGTTAAGAGCAGCCCGTCGCTCGACGTCCTGGCCAAGCAGGGCGGTGCCGGCAATGCCGACGCGCTGCTCGCCGCCGGCGACAATGCGCGCGCGCTCGAGCTCTACGACGCTGCGCTGGCCAAGGGCGGTGCGGATGCCAATGAGATCAACCTGCACCGCGGCATCGCGCTGCAGCGTCTCGGCCGCAAGGAAGAGGCGAAGACGGCGTTCCAGGCGGTGAAGACCGGCCCGTACGTCAATGTCGCGCTGCTCTGGCAGGTCTCGCTCGAAACGCCGCCGCTCAGCTGAGCGCGGCTTCGCGCCGAACAGGGAAGGGGGCGGCAGCGATGCCGCCCCTTTTCGTATCAGGCGACCGGCACGCCGGGCAGCGCCTTGGAGGTTCGGATGGTGAGCGAGGTCTTCACATGCTCGACGTTCGGCGCCGGGGTGAGGCGCGTGGTCAGGATGTGCTGGAAGCTCTGCAGGTCGGGCGCGACGATCTTCAGGATGAAATCGATCTCGCCGTTGAGCATATGGCATTCGCGGACTTCGGGAATGTCGGCCATCATCTGTTCGAAGGCGCGCAGGTCTGCTTCCGCCTGGCTTTTCAGGCTCACCATGGCGAACACGGTAAGGTTGTAGCCCAGTGCGGCCGGATCGAGCGCGGCATGATAGCCGGTGATCGCTCCCTGCTGCTCCAGGGCCCGCACGCGCCTGAGGCAGGGAGGCGCCGTCAGCCCAACGCGTTCGGCAAGCTCGACATTGGTCATGCGGCCATTGTCCTGCAACAGGCCGAGGATCCGTACGTCGATATCGTCGAATCGCATTTATGTTCCTTCTATCTGTTGATTCGTTTCCGTGTGTTGCGTTTAGACATAATATTATTACGCCGCAACGCAATTGTCCCACAATGCGACGTGCCGAAATCGACAGTTCCGAACCGACGTTTCACGGGTTAAGGATTCCTTACGGCGCGTGTTGCTGCGCCGGGTAAAGGTGGGCACGCGTTGCGCTTCGACGATACATTGGAGACGGTGCTGGCCTCGGATCTGGGCACGCCTTATGGCGTCCAGTCCGCCTGGCGGCAGCTCGTCGACCTGATCGGTCGTCGCCGTGCCGTTGCGGGCAATCGTGCGATGGGCGTGCTCCGCACGATTCGCGAATCCGTGCCGCTGCCGGTGCGTGCCGCCAGCGCCCGCACCCTCGAGCATGCCGATCCGCCGCCGCCGCTCGTGCGCCTGTTCGCGCTCGACGAGCTGCAGGTGGCGCTGCCCGTGCTGCGCAGTGCGCGGATGAATTCGGCCGAGTGGATCCAGCTGCTGCCCGAACTCGCACCGGCTGCACGCGCGATATTGCGCAATCGGCGCGACCTCAGCCCGGCGGTGCGTCGCGCGCTGGAGAGTTTCGGCCCGATCGATTTCGTGCTGCCCGACGAGACGGTGAAGCAAGTCCCGGTCGAAACCGTGACCGCCGAGCCGGAAGTGATGGCCGAGGTGACGGCAATCGATTGGTCCGAGGTCGTCGACGCGCGCCCGGCCGAGCCGGTGCCGGCCGAGACTGAGGCGGTCGAGCATCTCGACCCAGCGAATGCGGACTCGCACGAATCCATGGCGGCAGCCGCGCCGGAGGCCGAGGGCAAGCCCCTGGTCTATTGGAGTTCCACCACTCCCCAGCGGTTGCCGGCGCACGAGGCGACCCTTGCCGCATTGCTGGGCCGGTTGCCCGTCGCCGCTCCAGTCGCCGAAGCGAGGGAGGGCTTGCCGGCCGAAGACCTCGATCCGGTCGACTCCGGGTTGGCGGAGCCGCAGGCCCATATCGGGCCCGTGCCGGTGCCCGAGCCCGAAGTCGCACCCGAAGCGGAGGCCCCTCCGCTGGTGGAGGACCTTTCCTTCGTCGCACTTGCCGGCCTGGCGCCGTCGATCACCGCTTCGGCGGCGCAAGTAGCTGAAGAGGCCGAAATTCCGATCCGCCCGGTCCAATCCGGGACAGACGAGTCAGCCGATTCCGCCGAAGCGATTGCGCTGCCGGAGGCAGGGGCGCAGGGTCCGGCCATGGAGTATAGCGATAGCCTGGTCGCAGAAGTGCGGCAGATTGCGGCAGAAGCCGCGGGCGACGACGACGGCACCTTCGAGATTGCCGACGTGGTGGCGCGGATCGACGCGTTCTGGCGCCATCGCGAGGAAACCGGCCCGCAGGACCCGCCCGCACCGCGCCCGGCCGACGACTTCCGTTTCGAGACCGATGCCAAGGGCATGATCCGCTGGGTCGACGGCGTCAGCCGTGCGCCGCTGATCGGCGTATCGCTCGATAGCCAGGCTGCTCCCGGCGTATCGGAGGCATCGCGCGTGGATGGTGTCGCCGCGGGGGCTTTCCGGCGCCGCGCCGGCTTCTCCAATGCCCGGCTTTCGGTGGAAGGCGAATCCGATGCTGCGGGGGACTGGCTGATCTCGGCCATCCCGGTCTTCGATCCCGGCAATGGCCGCTTCACCGGCTATCGCGGAACCGCGCGCCGGCCGCGAGTCGACGAACGCGCCGAGCCGGTGCGCACTGCGCCGGCGCCGGCGATGCCGGCCGATTCACTCCGCCAGCTCGTCCATGAACTGCGCACGCCGACCAATGCGATCGCGGGCTTTGCCGAGATGATCGAGGCGCAGATGCTCGGCCCCGTGGGCGATGCCTATCGCGACCGGGCCCAGGTGATCCGCTCCCAGGCGCGCGAACTGCTTGGCGCGATCGACGATCTCGATCTCGCCGCGCGGATCGACAGCGCGGCGCTTTCGCTCGTGCCCGGCCAGATCGCGTTGCGGCCGGTGCTCGCGACGATCGTCGACGACCTCGCGCCGCTTGCCGAATTGCGCGGCTCGGTGATCGCGCTGCCGATCGCCGATCTTTCGGTCACCGGCGATCGCCGCGCGGTCGAGCGATTGCTGGCGCGCCTCCTCGCAACGCTCGTTTCGGCCAGCGGGCACAGTGAACGGATCGGCGTACACATGGCGCTGGAGACTGCCGAGATGGTGTCGATCACCATCGATCGTCCCCAGGCCCTTGCCGACTATCCCGGCGATTCGGTGCTCGACATCGACGATGAGCGCGAGGACGCGACGCTGCTCGGCACCGGATTCGCGCTGCGGCTCGCCCGGAACCTCTCCCGCGAACTGGGCGGCACGCTCGTCATCGGCCGCGAAAGCTTGACTTTGCGGCTTCCGGCCGCCGTAAACGAGCAGGTGGGCCAGGCACATCTAAGCTGAAGTGGGGGGTGACGCTCCAGATCGCGGCGGTTACCGCGTGCCCGCGCCCGTTCCGGGTGCGCGCCTGCACTGGCCGGACGATTTCGGCACGCGCTTCACCATCTTCGTCGACACCGAGGAGGAGTTCGACTGGGGTGCGCCGCTCAGTTCCGATGCGGACGGGACCCGGCATATGGCCGCGCTGCCTGCGGTACATGCCCGCTTCGCCGCCGCGGGCGTGCCGCTCGCCTATCTGGTCGACTATCCGATCGCGACTTCGCCGCTCGCCATCGACGTGCTGCGCGAAGTCATGCAGGACGGGCGCTCGGCGATCGGTACCCAGCTCCATCCCTGGGTAAATCCCCCGCACCGGGAGGAAGTGAACGGATTCAACAGCTTCACGGGCAATCTCCCGATCGGCCTGCAGCGCGCCAAGCTGGCAGCGCTCACCGATGCCGTGGAGCGCGCCTTTGGGCGCCGTCCGCTCGTCTATCGCGCCGGCCGCTACGGGATCGGGCCGGAGACGCCGGCGCTGCTTGCCGAGCTCGGCTATCGGATCGATAGCTCGATGCGATCGGCCTATGATTATTCCGCGGAGGGCGGGCCCGATTTCCTTGCGGTGCCCAATCATGCGTTCCGCTTGGGCGAGCTGATCGAGCTGCCCTTCACCACGGTTTTCACCGGCCGCCTGCGGCGGGGCGGGGCGGGGCTGCATCGCAGCCTGGGCCGTTTCCCGCACGGGATCGGCATCGCGTCGCGCCTGGGTATGCTCTCGCGCGTGTCGCTCACACCCGAGGATATGCCGCTGGGCGAGGCCAGGGAGGCGATTCGCGTCGCGGTGGGCGAAGGGTTGCGGCTGCTCAACTTCGCCTTTCATTCGCCTTCGGTGGAGCCGGGCCACACGCCCTATGTGCGCACCGAGGCGGACCTGGCGGCATTCCTGCGCTGGTGGGACGAGGTGCTCGCCCTGCTCGACCGGCTGGGCGTGCGCGCCGCATCGGTTGATCAGATCGTCGCGGCGACTTGCGGCCCGGCCTGAGGTTCCGCTAGGGCCGGTTTGCTGGGGGCCTGTAGCTCAATTGGTTAGAGCTGGCCGCTCATAACGGCTAGGTTGCGGGTTCAAGTCCTGCCGGGCCCACCAGCGGCGGATCGCGGGCAATGGCGAAGCTATTGCCTTGTGTAGTTCGCAATCACGGCCTAGGGCCGCAATCCGCGTCGGGGAGTGGCGCAGCCCGGTAGCGCGCTTGCTTTGGGAGCAAGATGTCGCAGGTTCGAATCCTGTCTCCCCGACCATTTTCCGGTCCTCACCCCATATCGACTTCGATGGCGGCGCGTGCGGGCGCCGCGTCGGCCGTGCCGTCGAGCGCGCGTCGCAAGGCTTCGCGGTCGAGCCGGCCTTCCCAGCGCGCCACCACGATCGTCGCCACGGCGTTGCCGATGAAATTGGTGAGGCTGCGGCACTCGCTCATGAAGCGGTCGACGCCGAGGATCAGTGCCATGCCCGCCACGGGGATCGAGGGAACCACCATCAGGGTCGCGGCCAGTGTCGCGAAGCCCGCGCCGGTGACGCCCGCCGCGCCCTTGGACGTGAGCATGGCGGTGCCGAGCAGGATGAGTTGCTCGCCGAGCGAGAGGTGCACGCCGGTTGCCTGGGCGATGAACAGCGCAGCGAGCGTCATGTAGATGTTGGTGCCGTCGAGGTTGAACGAATAGCCGGCCGGCACCACCACGCCGACCACTTCCTTGTCGCAACCGGCGCGTTCCAGCTTGTCGATCAGCGCGGGGAGGGCGGCTTCGGAGGAGGAGGCGCCAAGGACGAGCAGCAGCTCGGCCTTTATGTAGCGGAGCAGCTTGAAGATCGAGAAGCCGGCCAGCCAGCCTACGATCCCGAGCACGCCGAGCACGAACAATGCCGAGGTGAAATAGAAGGTGCCGACGAGCCAGGCGAGATCCCGCAGCGATTCCACGCCATATTTGCCGATGGTGAAGGCCATCGCGCCGAACGCGCCCACGGGCGCCGCGCGCATCAGGATGGCGACGATGCGGAACACCATTTCAGATGCCTGTTCGAGCAGGTCGACCAGCGGGCGGGCGCGCTCGCCGATGCTGGCAAGCGCAATGCCGCACAGGATGGCGACGAACAGGACCTGGAGGATCGACCCCGCCGTGAGCGCCGAGACCAGCGTGGTCGGGATGATCGCCATCACGAAGCCTGTGATGCTGGTCTCATGGGCCTGCTTCTCGAAGCCGGCGACCTTGGCTTCGCTCAGGCCATGCGGATCGATGTGCATGCCCGCCCCGGGCTGGACGACATGCGCGACGATCAGGCCCAGAATCAGCGCCAGGGTGGAGAAGAACAGGAAATAGGCGAAGGCCTTCACGACCACGCGTCCGAGCGAGCCCAATTCGCGGGCGCCGGCAATGCCCGTCACCAGGGTAAGGAAGATCACGGGCGCGATGATCATCTTGACGAGGTTGACGAAGGCGAGGCCCAGCCATTCGAGCGATGCGCCCCAGGCAGGCCAGATCGCGCCGACCAGCATGCCCGCCGCGATGCCGATCAGCACCTGCACATAGAGCATCTGCCACCAGCGCTGCGGCTTGCCGGCCTGGCTCGTTGCTACTGCGCCCATTCTTCCTTCCCCTCGATCCGACCGGGCATAGCGGAGCGCGCGATTGCCCCCAACAGGAAAGGGCGCCCCCTTTCGGGAGCGCCCTTCCTATTCCTCGGTCCGGCCGGATGGCCGGCGCCGAACGGAGATCAGTGCGCGTTCGCCGTGGCGGCGTCGGCCTTGTTCTCTTCCACGTTCGCGGCGTTCTCGAGGGTCGCCTCGGCGGCGGCGTTGGTGGTGTTGTCGGCAGCAGCTTCGTACGCAGCGGCATTCGCCTCGTGCGAGTCGGCAACGTTCTCGGCGGTGGTGTTGGTGGTGCCGCCGTTGCAAGCCGCGAGCGACATCAGGCCGGCGGTCGCAGCAACAATGAGGATCTTCTTCATGTGGTGCTCCTAAAGGAACTCAAACGTTTCGCAACCGGCCCGATTGCCGTCGCGAACCGCTGGCATAGCGGTCGTTGCGTATGCGTCAATCGCAAATTCACCCGATGGCAAAATTTAGGACATTTTTTTGCCCAAATCTTGCCCATTGGCGGCCATCAATGAGCGAGGCCGCCATAGGGTTCCCTCACTCGCCGCCGCCCTTGGCGATCGGCCCGATATCCTCGGGCGCGTTCGCCGTCACCGCGAGCATTGCCGTCCAGGCTGCCACATTCTGGCGGAGCTGTTCCGGATCGATCTTGTCCAGCGTGTCGTCGGGCGTGTGGTGATAGTCGAAATAGCGCAGGCCCGACTGGCTGAGATCGATCACGCCCACGCCGGTGTTGATGATCGGTCCGACATCGGTGCCGCCATGCGCCGTGCCGCGGCCGCGCGAGATGCCGAGCGGGGCGAGGACGGTCGCCAGGCGATCGGCGATCGGCTTGGCGCCTTCGGGCAGGTTCACTTCGAACTTCCAGACGCGATCGGCGCCGAAATCCGATTCCTGGGCGAGCACATGGCGCTCGTTCGCATGCGCCTTGGCATAGGCCGCGCCGCCAAAGCCGCCGACTTCCTCCGCACCGAACCACACGACGCGGATCGTGCGCTTCGGCTGGCCCGCATCCATGATCCGCTTGGCGGCGGCGGTGGTTATCGCCACGCCCGCGGCGTCGTCGATCGCGCCGGTGCCGAGATCCCAGCTGTCGAGATGGCCGCCCACCACGATGATCCCCGCCGAAGGGTCGCTCCCCGGCACTTCGGCGATGACGTTGCCCGATTCCGCCTCGCCCTTGAACTCGGGGGTGACCAGCAGCCTGAGCCGCACCGGGCCGCGCCGGAGCAGCCGCTCCAGCTGGTCGGCATCGGGCAGCGAAAGCGCCGCGGCGGCGATCGGCTTCACGTCCTTGGCCCAGTTGGTCACGCCGGTGTGCGGATTGCGGTGGTGATCGGTGCCGATCGAGCGGATCAGCACGGCGACCGCGCCCTTGCTGGCGGCAAGGTTCGGCCCGGCCCGGCGGGCGCCGCCGAAATAGCCATATTGCGAGCCGTCCTGCGTGGGCGTCATCGTATTGCCGATATAGACGATCCGGCCCTTCACGGCCTCGGCCGGCGCGGCCTGGAGATCCGCGAGCGTGGGGAAGAAGGCGATGTCCGCCTCGACGCCCTTGGGCCCGGTCGAGCCCGAATTGCCGAGAGCGGCGAGAACGAGCTTCTGCGCCGAGGGGCCGACCACTTCTGCGGTCTCCGCGCCGCGCACCCAGAGCGGCATCCGGAAGGTCTCGATGCGCACGTTCCGGAAGCCGAGCGCAGTGAGCTTCTTCACTGCCCAGGCCCGGGCGCGGGTTTCCGCTTCGGTCGCCGCGAGGCGCTGGCCGATCTCGGTGGTGAGGCCTTCGGTGATCTCCCAGGCGAAATCGTCCTTGAGAGCCGCATCGCGCAGGGCCGCCGGATCGTGCGCGGCGCCCTGGGCCAGGGCGGGAAGGGGCAGGGCGAGGGCGGCGACGGCCGCGAGCAGGATGCGCTTGGTCATGGCGGCGGACGCTAGCCGCAGCCGAAACGTTCGGCAATGCGGCGCGGGTTTCCGCTGCGTTTCCGCGGCCGCGCCAGGCCGTTCCGCGGAGGCGACGGCAGGGGAAGCCCAGCATTGCAGGCGCATGACCGCTGCGTTGCCATTTCCGCGTCCCGTCGCTACATCGCGCCCGAACTTCCTGCATATCCAGACCTGCGAACGGAGACCGCCACGTGGCCGCCCAATACGCCTTCGTCATGAAGGACATGACCAAGACCTTCCCCGGCGCTCCCAAGCCGGTGCTGAACAACATTAACCTGCAATTCTACCAGGGTGCCAAGATCGGCATCGTCGGCCCGAACGGCGCCGGCAAGTCGACGCTGATGAAGATCATGGCGGGCATCGACAAGGACTTCTCGGGCGAGGCCTGGCCGGGCGAGCACATCACTGTCGGCTATCTGCCGCAGGAGCCGCAGCTCGATCCGACCAAGAACGTGCTGGAGAACGTCAAGGACGGTGCGCGCGAGGTGGCCGACATGGTCGATCGCTTCAACGCGATCTCGGCCGAGATGGGCGATCCCAAGGACGACACCGATTTCGACGCGCTGATGGAGGAGATGGGCGACCTCCAGACCAAGATCGACGCGGTCGATGGCTGGACGCTCGACAACCAGCTCGAGATCGCGATGGAAGCGCTGCGCTGCCCGCCGTCGGATTGGGAAGTCGCCAACCTTTCGGGCGGTGAGAAGCGCCGCATCGCGCTCACCCGGCTGCTGATCCAGAAGCCGGACATCCTGCTGCTCGACGAACCGACCAACCATCTCGACGCCGAGAGCGTCGAGTGGCTGGAGAATCACCTCAAGGAATATGCCGGCGCGGTGCTGATGATCACCCACGACCGCTATTTCCTGGATAACGTCGTCGGCTGGATCCTCGAGATCGATCGCGGCAAGTATTTCCCGTACGAGGGCAATTACTCGACCTATCTGGAGAAGAAGGCCAAGCGCCTGGAGCAGGAGGACCGCGAGGAATCCGGCCGCCAGAAGGCGATCAAGGACGAGCTCGAATGGATCCGCCAGGGTCCGAAGGGTCGCCAGACCAAGTCGAAGGCGCGTATCGCCAAGTTCGACCAGCTCGTGGCGAGTCAGGAGAACCGCAAGCCGAGCGGCGCCCAGATCGTCATCCAGGTGCCCGAGCGCCTGGGCGGCAAGGTGATCGAAGTGGAGAACATCTCCAAGGCTTACGGCGACAAGCTGTTGTTCGAGAATCTCTCGTTCACGCTGCCGGCCGGCGGCATCGTCGGCGTGATCGGCCCGAACGGCGCCGGCAAGTCCACGCTGTTCAAGCTGATCACCGGCCAGGAGACTCCGGACGAAGGCACGATCGAGATGGGCACCACCGTCCGCCTCGGCTATGTCGACCAGAGCCGCGATCACCTGGACGACAAGAAGAACGTCTGGGAGGAAATCTCGGATGGGCTCGACTACATGAAGATCAACGGGCACGACCAGTCGACCCGCGCCTATGTGGGCGCTTTCAACTTCAAGGGCGCCGACCAGCAGAAGAATGTCGGCAAGCTCTCTGGCGGCGAGCGCAACCGCGTGAACATCGCCAAGATGCTGAAGCGCGGCGGCAACGTGCTGCTGCTCGACGAGCCGACCAACGACCTCGACGTGGAAACGCTGGGCGCGCTGGAAGAGGCGATCGAGAATTTCGCGGGCTGCGCCGTGGTGATCAGCCACGATCGCTTCTTCCTCGATCGTCTGGCCACCCACATCCTCGCCTTCGAAGGCAACAGCCATGTCGAATGGTTCGAGGGCAATTTCGAAGCCTATGAGGAAGACAAGCGCCGCCGCCTGGGCGACGCTGCCGATCGCCCGACCGCGCTGGCCTATAAGAAGCTGACGCGCTGATCGCATATGCGCGCCAGCCGGGCGCGGTGGCCGATGCCGCCGCGCCCGGCTGGCGTTCTGCCCGGCGATTTTCCCCGCCCGCCATGCCGCACTTCGATTCGGCTCTATAAATTTCGTAATTTACGAAGTTTTGGAGTTGAATGATGACGTTGAAGCAGAAGCTGCTCGCCGCGCTGACGATGCTGGGCATCGTCCTCGGTGCGCTGATCGCGGGTTTTTCCTGGTCCGCGACCGCCAGCCGCGCGGCGCTCCATACGGTGCTCGCCGATCGGGTGATCCCGCTCAAGGACCTGAAGCTGGTCGCCGACAATTATGCGGTGCGCATCACCGATGCCGCGCACAAGGCGCGCAACGGCAATATCAGCTTCGCCCGGGCGGCGGCCGATATCGGGAAGGGCAAGGCCGATGTCGATGCGGCATGGAAACGCTATGCCGCGACCGACGCCACCGCGGAAGAAGAGGCGCTGGCGAGTGAGGCCGAGGGGGTGATCGCCAGGGCGGATGGGGGAGTCGTCCGGCTGGAGGGCATCCTGCGCGCCGGCGACCGGGCTGCGCTCGACCGGTTCGTCACCAACGAGCTCTATGCGGATGTCGATCCCGTCTCCGAAAAGGTCGGCAAGCTGGTCGACATGCAGATCAGCGTCGCCGGCGACGTCACCACCAGGGCGCTGGGCCTGGCGAATGTCGCCACCACCGTGGTGATCCTGCTTGGCCTGGTCGCGCTCGCGGTGCTGGGGGGTGCCTTCTACATCGTCAGCCGCAAGGTCGTCGCGCCGATCAAGGGCCTTGCCGAGGTGATCCACGGCCTTGCGCGCCAGAACGGTACGGCCAAGGTTCCGCATCTCGACCAGCATGACGAGATCGGCGACATCGCCCGCTCGGTCGATGCATTTCTGGAGGCGGTGATCGCCAAGGAGCGCGATGCCGCCGCCGCGGCGGCGGAGACGCAGAGGATCGTCACCACCGCGCTGGAGCAGGGCCTGTCGGCGCTCGCCGATGGCGACCTGACCGGTGAGATCCATGCCGAATTCCCGGAAAGCTATGCGGCACTGAAGGCGAACTTCAACAGCGCGCTCGCGGCTCTGCGGGTCCTGATCGCCACGGTGAGCGAAGGCGCCACGGCGATCCAGACGGGCTCGCGAGAGATCGCCCAGGCGTCGGAGGACCTGGCACGCCGTACCGAAGGCAATGCCGCGAGCATCGAGGAGACTTCGGCTGCGCTCGCCCAGATGGACGAGCGGCTGCGCGGCACCGCCGAGGCGGCGAACCAGACGGTGCGCAGTGCCGACGACGCGATCCGGGTGGTCGGCGACGGTCGTGCGCTTGCCGAGCAGGCCGTCACCGCGATGGGCCGGGTCAGCGAGAGCGCGCGCGGCATCGATGACGTGATCGAGGGCCTCGACAAGATCGCGTTCCAGACCCGCGTGCTCGCGATGAACGCGGCGGTGGAAGCGGGTCGCGCCGGCGAAGCCGGGCGTGGCTTTGCGGTGGTCGCCGATCTGGTCTCGGCGCTCGCGATGCGGGCCGAGGAAGAGGCGAAGCGGGCCCGCGAACAACTGACGCTCACCCAGGACGAAGTGGGCACCGCCGTGGGAGCCGTACAGCGCATGGACAGCGCGCTGGAGGCGATCTCGGGCGGCGTCGGCGCGGTGCACCGGCTGCTCGACGCGATGGCGGCGGACAACCAGGCTCAGTCGACCGCGATCACCCAGATCGTGACCGCAGTGAACGAGATGGACCAGTCGACTCAGCAAAATGCCGCGATGGTGGAGGAAACTTCGGCTGCTTCGCGGAACCTTGCCGAGGAAGTGGGCAATCTCGCCGATCAGGCGGGCCGCTTCCGCACCGGTGGCGCGGCCGGCACGGCGCGCCGCGGCCGGGTCGTCGAACTCCGCGGGGTCGCTGCCTGAAGCGCCATCGGGGATCGCGCCCGACTCAGAAGCGGCGCGCGATCCCCAGATAGATTTCCAGATCCGGGCTGGCGGCATTGAGCCCGGCGACGGCGCCGACGTCGAGCTGGAGATCGCGCCGCGGCTGCCATGCGAGGGACAGGCTGGCCAGCGCCTGGGTGGCGTGCCCGGCGGGATCCTGGTCGCGCACCGCCTGCAACTCGAGCGCGCTGCTCAGCGAGGCGGTGAGGACGGTGCTCAGGCCGATCGCGCTGCCATAGGCGAGGTGGCGTCCGCGCCGGTCGCCGTCCACCGCCGCGTCGACTTCGGGAGTGAGCGACAGGCCGAGCCTGTCGGTGAGGCTGTAGCTGAGCGGCACGATCAGGCCGGCGCCCCAGTCACCGGCTCCGATCGTCGCGCCGCCCATGGGCAGGGTGGCATAGGGCATCACCGCCACGGCGAAGCCCGAGCCGTCGGGGTGGGAGAGGTTGCGGCGCACCGCCAGGGTGAGATCGCCGGTGCCGCTGGCATGCGTGACCGTGCCGCTCGCCCGGTCGCGCGTGCGCACCGCGCCCAGCGCGGTCCAGCCGAGTTGCACTTCCATGTCCTGGGTCATGCCATAGCGGACCAGCAGGTCGCCGAAGGTCCAGCTGTCGGTGCGCTGGGCGGAATCGCGTTCGAGCGACCAATCGATCGCGCCGCTCTCGATCACGAGATGTCCCCGGTCCACCGTGCAGGCGGGGGTATCGAGCCCCGGGCGGTCGGGGCAGAGCGGGCGCAGGTCCTGCGCCTGGGCGGTGCCGATCCCGGCGAGCGTCGCGGCGGCCAGAATGAACGCGTGCTTCATGACGGATACATAGACGGTCCCCGAACCGCGCGGTAGCGTTCGCGGCGAAGGGGGAGAGGCGATGCGCGCATGGATCCGGGAGCATGGCATCCGGCTGAGCGCGCTGGCGCTGGTGGGGCTGCTCTTCGCCTTGCCGGTGGCGGTGCTGATGTGGATGACCGCGGTGCCCGGCACATCGTGGCGGGGGGCGCTGCCACCGCCGACGCCGGAGGAACGCGACCTGGAGGGGCGGTTGCACGGTCATGTCGTCGCGATCGCCGGCAAGCCGCACAATGTCGGTCATCCAGAGGCCTATGCCGCCGCCGCGGCCTATATCGAGCGGACGCTTGCCGGGCAGGGTCATGCCGTTCTGCGTCAACCCTTCGATGATGGGCACGCGGTCAATCTCGAAGCGGTGATCGAGCCGGCTTCCCCCGGGGCGCCGACACTGGTGGTCGGGGCACATTACGACAGTGCATTCACGGCGCCGGGCGCCAACGACAATGGCAGCGGCACCGCGGCGCTGCTCGAACTGGGGCGGCTGCTCGGCGATCTGCGCGGCCGGGCGAATGTCCGCATCCGACTGGCCTTCTTCGCCAACGAGGAGCCGCCCTTCTTCAAGACCGACCGGATGGGCAGCCTGGTCTATGCGCTGGCGCTTGCGGAGAAGGGGCAGAAGCCCGATGCGATGTTCTCGCTGGAAACCATGGGCTTCTATCGCGACGAACGCGGCAGCCAGCACTACCCGTTTCCGCTCGCGCAGCTCTATCCGGACACGGGCAACTTCGTCGCCTTTGTCGGGCCCGTTTCGGCGCGGCCGCTGGTGCGGCGGGCGACGGGGGCGTTCCGCGCCGTTGCGCGCTTCCCGAGCGTCGGGGGCACCGCGCCGGGCTTCGTGCAGGGGATCGACTGGTCGGATCACTGGGCATTCGGCGAGATCGGCGTGCCCGCGCTGATGATAACCGACACCGCGCCGTTCCGCTATCCGCACTATCACACGCCGGAGGATACTCCCGACAAGATCGATTACGGACGGCTCGCCCGGGTCACCGCGGGGCTGGCGCGGATGCTGCGCGACTGGCGCTGACGCTTGCTTCGCCGGATGCGACATGGTGCATTGCATTGGTGATGCGGATGGAAAAGGGGCCCCGGTGACGAGATCGATCCTTCTGGCGGCCGCGTTGTTCGCGGCGGCACCGGCCGCGGCGCAGGCGCCGGCCCTCCAGTCCCAGGTCGAAGCGTTCGACGATTTCGCGACGGCGAGCACGGCCATGCCGCCCGCCGAGCGCGTGAAGGCATTCCGGGCGAAGTTCGATGCGCTGCTCCCGGGATTCTACGAACCGCGCTTCGGCGCCACCGAGGCGCAGTATGACGCGCGCGTCCAGAAGGCGCTGGAGGGCTATCCGGCGACGCGCGACAAGCTGCTGGCCGCAGCGCGCGACTTCACCGGGGCCTATGCGACGGCCAATGCGCGTTTTCGCAGCGTCTTTCCCGATTATGCGCCCACCATGCCGATCTACCTGATCCACTCGCTGGGCGAGATGGACGGCGGCACGCGCGAACTCCGTGGAAGGACGGTGGCGATCTTCGGGGCGGACATGATCGCCAGGATCCATGACGGCGGCACGATCGGGCCTTTCCTCGACCATGAGCTGTTCCATTTCCACCACGCAAGATATTTCCCGGATTGCCCGGCGCTATGGTGCTCGCTCTGGCAGGAAGGGCTGGCCGTCTATGTCGCGGCGCGGATGAACCCGGGAGCGGACGACCGGGCATTGCTGCTCACCTTCCCGCGCCCGATCCGCCCCGAGGTGGAGCCGAAGCTCGCCCAGGCGATGTGCCTGGTGCGCACCAAGCTGGGGTCGACCGACCAGCAGGACTATGCGACCTTCTTCTTCGGCAGGGGCGGAAAGGCGCAGGGCGGCTGGCCGCCGCGCTTTGGCTATTATCTGGGTTATGTGCTGGCCAGGCAGCTGGGCGACACGATGACGCTCGATGCGCTGGCCAGGCTGCCGCCGGAGCAGGTGAAGGCGAAGCTCGAGGCCGCGCTGGCGGCCTATCGCTGCTGACCGCGCCGGGTTGCCGGCACGGTCAGCGTTCGATCTCAGGCCTTTCTGGTCGCCGCGTCCGCGCTCCACGCGCCGCCGCCGGCGGCCGCGAGGTAGAGGAAGACGAAGCAATAGAGCATGATCGCCTCGCCCCCGTTCGCGGCGGGGAAGAAGCCGTTCGGGAAATGCGCGATGAAATAGCCGACCGCGCACATGCCCGACGCAATGAACGCCACCGGACGCGTGAACAGGCCGATCACCAGCAATGCGCCGCCGACCAGCTCGATCGTGCCCGCGGCATAGAGCATCGGGTTGAGCGGATAGGGAAAGGGCGGCAGGCCGAAGAACTTCGATACGCCGTGCTGCAGGAAACCGAGCCCGGCGACGATGCGCAGGACGCTCAGCAGCCGGGCCGACCAGCTTGCGGGAATGGGCATGGACATTTCTCCTCGCCGGACACGCCCCTGCGCGCCGTTTCGAGGCTGAAATGTTTCATCTCATGCCCATCCGGTCAACCGACGCCCCGGAAACCGATCGTTTCCAGGCGCGCGCTGCCCCGGCTCTCAGGCGGTGAAGCGCTTGGTGAAGCCCTTGGCGTGCTTGTCGCCTGCCGTCTGAAAGGCCTCGACATGATCGACCACCGCCATGGGCGGGCCTTCCCGCAAGGCTTCGGTGAGCGAGGTCAGCGCCTCGTCATCGCCCTCGGCAAGCAATTCCACCCGTCCGTCATTCAGGTTGCGAACCCAACCCCGCACGCCCAGTTGCTTGGCAAGGCGCACCGCCCAGTCGCGATAGCCGACGCGCTGCACGCGCCCCGACACATAGATACGCTGTGCCGTCATATGTCCCCACGCCCATTTTTTACCCGGCCGCATCCCTTCGGCCTGGATGCAACTCTATCAATTTGAAGATGCGAGGGAATCGGGCGAAGGCGCGGCTCGTCGCGCGCTAGGGGTAAGTGATCGCAATCACTTCATATTCGCGCTCCCCGCCGGGCAGCATCACCCGGCGGAGGTCACCGATCCCGGCGCCGCGCAACGCGCGCGCGATCGGGGCGTTCCAGCCGACCAGGCCCTTGCCGGCATCGGCCTCGTCGTCGCCGACCAGGGTGAGGATGCGGTGATTGTCGTCCTCGTCGGCAATGGTGACGGTGGCGCCGAAATAGGCGCGGCTCTTGTCCGCCTGCTGCGCCGGATCGACGACCTTGGCCGCCTTCATCCGCCTCGACAGCCAGCCCAGCCGCCGGTCGATCTCGCGCAGGCGCTTGCGGCCATAGATATAGTCGCCATTCTCCGAGCGATCGCCATTGCCGGCGGCCCAGGAGATGGTCTCGACCAGGGCGGGGCGCTCGGTGGCGAAGAGCGCGTCATATTCGGCCCGGAGCGCGGCATAGCCTGCCGGGGTGATATAGTTGGGGCGGTCCATTCCTAACCCGTAGCCCAAACCGTCATCCCCGCGAAGGCGGAGATCCGGCGTAACGGAACCCAGTCGTTGGCGACCTGGACCCCGCCTTGGCTGGATGGCGCGAGGCGGCGCAAGCGCCTCAGCCCGGCTTGTTCTTCCCCAGATACCAGCTCGTGTTCGCCGGCCCCTTCGAGCGCGAGCGCTCGGGGTTGAGCAGATCATAGACCACTGCGTTCTCGATCACCCGCTGCACGTAGTTCTTGGTCTCGAAGATCGGGATCTTCTCGATCCACTGGACGATGTCGCCGCCCGGCAGGCGCGGGTCGCCATTGGCGGCGATCCATTTGTTCACATTGCCGGGGCCGGCATTATAAGCGGCGATCGCCAGCGGATAACTGCCGTAGAGATTGTACATCCGCTGGAAATAGGTCGAGCCGAGCTGAATGTTGTAATCGGTATCGGAGTTCAGCGAGCCCGGATTGTAGCTCATGCCGAGCTTGGTCGAGACTTCGCGCGCGGTACCCGGCATCAGCTGCATCAGCCCGCGCGCGCCGGCATGGCTCACCGCATCGCGATCGAACTGGCTCTCCTGGCGGGCGATGGCGTGGACGATCGTCCAGTAATCCTGCTGCGATGCCGGCACCGCCACCGTCGGATAGCCCGCGGCGGTATAGTCGGACAGGCCGTTCTGCAGCGCGCTCTTGCCGACCAGCACGCCCAGGTCCGGGCGGCCGATCGCCCGGCTCAGCTCGGCGGCGAGGATGTGATCGGTATCGCTGGTCGCGTCATTGGCGATCTGGCGGATGAACAGGCCCTGGTCCTGGCGATTGCCCATCGTGCCGAGCAGCTGCGCGGCGCGGACCGTTTCCTTCTTGAAGAAGGCATCGCGGACCGCCGGGTCGGCGACCTTCGCGTTGAAATCGGGTGGGCGCTTCAGCGGCTGGCCCAGCCGTTCGGTGGCGAGCTGGCCGTAATACACGTCGGGGAAACCCGCTGCCTTGCCATAGAAACGCGTCGCTGCCGTCTGGTCGCCCGAAGCCTCGGCGGCGCGACCGGCCCAATAGAAGCCCTTGGACTGGGTGGTCGGCGTCTTGGAACCATGGCCGTAGCGATCGAACATCCCGACCGCATCGCGCGCCCGGCCGAGATTGTTGAGCGCCACCGAACCGGCCAGCCAGGTGAGGCTGGTATAGTCGTCGCGCTCGCCCAGAGGCTGTTCGCTGATGTCGGTGCCCGGCGGGAAGGCGTCATCGACCTGGCTGGCGATCTGATATGCCAGGCTGAACTGGCCGTCCGACTGGGCGCCCCGCGCGCCGGTGAGCAGCGCCTCGTACCATTTCTCGGCATCGCCGGGATAGGAGGCCAGCTGGCGCGGCTGGGCGAGATAGGATCGCATCGCCGGGCTCTGGCCGGTGTCGCGCAGCCATAGCGCACGATCGGCGATGAAGCCCGGATTGGCACGGCCGATGGCGAGGGCGGCGGCGCCCCTGGCATCGGCGTCCGGCGCCTTGGTGCGAAAGGCGATGCGGGCGTCGAACACCGGGCGCATGCCGGGGGAGACATAGGCGAGCTGGCGTTGCGCGGCAGTGAGCGCGCCGGCCCAGAGCAGCATGTCCATCCGCGCATCGTGATCCGCCGGCGTGAACGCGGAAGAGAAGCCGGCGAGCAGAGCCGTCTCGTCACGCGGGCGCAGGACGCCGTGGCGCCAGGCGCGGCGAGCCTGCTCCTCCGCTTCGGCGCGGCGGCCCGAGGCGGCGAGCGCCTCCGCATAGCGGGTGCGCCCGGCGGCGGTCAGCGGCGGGAAACGTTCGAAATACCGGATGACCAGGCCGGGCGCCCAGGTGCCGCTTTCCAGCACGGTCTCGGCGGCGGCGCGGCGGCTCTTCTCGCCGGGCCAGCCGGGATGGAGCAGCAGGAAATTGGCATAGTCGGAAAAGGGATAATTGTCCGACTGCTGGAGTCGCTTCCATTCCACCAGCGCATCGGCGAGCTGGTTGGCCTGGATATAGGGAGGCGGCACGCGGGGGACGCCGGCTTCCAGCGCCACCTTGTACCACTGGATCTGTTCCTGCGTGAGCTGCGAAGAGACGGCGAGCCCCGAAACGCCGGCAAACAGCAACGCACTTTTGAGTAGCGGAGCAAGCATACTGGACATGATACGCGTGTCGCCCCTATCTGCCAGCCCCGAATTGGGGAATTAAGGAAGATTCTGGGACCATGTTTTCGGGCTCCATTCCCGCGCTGGTGACGCCGTTCCGTGGCGGCAGCTTCGCGGAGGAAGATTATCGCGCGCTAGTTGAATGGCAGATTGCCGAAGGCTCTGCCGCGCTGGTGCCGTGCGGCACCACCGGCGAGGCGGCGACGATGCCGAAAGAGGAGCATTTCGAAGTCGTCCGCGTCTGCGCCGACCAGGCGAAGGGCCGCGTGCCCGTGCTCGCAGGTGCGGGCTCGAACGACACGCTGGTCGCGATCGAGAATGTGAAGGCCGCGCAGGATGCGGGCGCCGATGCGGCGCTGATGGTACCGCCCTATTACAATCGGCCCAGCCAGGAAGGCATCTTCCGCCATTTCGAGGCCGTGGCCGAAGCGACCGACCTGCCGATCGTGCTCTACAATGTGCCGGGCCGCACGGTGACCGACATCCAGCCCGCGACGATGGCGCGGATCGTCAAGGCGTTTCCGGGCAAGTTCCTCGGCGTCAAGGACGCGACGGGTGCGCTCGCCCGCGTGACCGAGCAGCGCGCCGGCTGCGGGCATGACTTCATCCAGCTTTCCGGCAACGACGAGACCGCGCTCGCCTTCAACGCGATGGGCGGCACCGGCTGCATCTCGGTAACGGCGAACGTCGCGCCACGGCTCTGTGCGGAATTCCAGGCGGCCTGGGCGGGGGGGGATACCGCGCGGGCGCTCGCATTGCACGACCGGCTCTATCCCCTTCACATCGCGATGTTCACCGATGCCTCGCCGGGTCCGGTGAAATATGCGTTGACGCGGGTTCGTCCGGGTTTTCCCGAAGAGCTGCGCCTGCCGATGACTCCGGCGGGCGAGGCGAGCCGCAAGGCAGTCGATGCGGCACTGGCGCGTGCCGGGCTGATCTAGGCTCCCCGCCTTTCCTGGGAAGTCAGGTCCGCTGCTCTCCGCCGGCATAATAGGTCGGCACATGGCCGCGGATCCAGGCATTCTCGCGGAACCATTTGGTGACGATGTATTTCGTCCCCTCGAGCACGCGCATGCCCTCGTGCAGCGTGTCGTAGTTCGGCGTGCCGTCCTCCATCATGTTGTTCCAGATCAGCATCAGCCCCTTTCTGGGCTTGAACCGCACGCCGGCGCGCGGGAACCAGGTCGCCCCGCCTTCGTCGACTTCGTTGAGATAGATCATCGCGGTCCAGGTGCGCTGGCCGCCATATTCGACCATCTTGTCCCAATATTCCGCGCCTTCGTGGAAATAGTCGCAATGCGCGCGGAACTGCTGGCCGGGCGTGTAGCGCTGGCCCTGCATCGTCTCGGCATTCGCCGGCGGCAGGCCGAGCACATTGGCGATGCGGTCGTCGATCGGCCAGATTTCCTCGGACCAGCGGTCCAGATCGGTCGAGCTGCTGGTGCGGAACTCGGGATCCTCGTGCATCGCGAGCAGCGTGGAAGGGCGTGCCGCCGCCTCGATCAGGGCGACGAGCATGTCGCATTCGGCTTCGCTCAGGAAATCGGGATAGGTGAACATCTGCGCATTTTCCACCTTGGCGCGCCTGATGTGCGGGTTGTTCTCCAGCTTCGCCACCACCTCGCGGCCGATGCGCGCGCGATTGGGGGAGGGCGTTCCCGATACTCTGCCGATATTCTTGCTCACGACGGCCAATTTGCGCCTGCGGGGCTCGCGGTCAATAGGCCCGGGCGCCGGTGGGGGTCCAGGGGCGTTCGCGGAACCATTTGGTGATGATGTACTTGGTGCCGCCGAGCACTGGCCGCGCCTCGTGCAGCGTCGCGTCGTTCGGGCTGCCGTCGGCGGCCAGGTTGTTCCAGGCGATCAGCAGGCCGCGGGTGGGGGTGAGGCGGATGCCGGCGCGGGGGAACCACGTCTCGCCGCCCTCCTCGACGTCATTGAGGTAGATCATCGCGGTCCAGATGCGCTGGCCGCCCTGTGCCTTCATCTCGGGCCAATAGTCCACATCGTCGCGAAACCAGTCGCAATGGGCGCGGAACTGCTGGCCCATGGCGTAGCGCTGCCCCTGGATGGGCTCGCCGTGATCGAGGGGAATGCCCAGCAGATCGGCGAGGCGCGCGTCGAGCCGGCGGATCTCCGGATCCTGCCGTTCGAGATCGCAGGTATAGCTCGTGCGCAGGCCGGGCTCCTGATATTGCGCGAGCACCACCGAGGGTTTCGCATCGGCGTCGATCATCCGGATCAGCGCCTTGCACTCGGTGCGGCTGAGGAAATTGGGCAGGTGATAGAGCTGGAGCGCATCGAGCCCGGCGTGGTGGACCAGCGGATTCGCCTCGAGCCGGGCGGTGGCGCGGCGGCCGGTTTCGGCGCGGACGGGATCGGGGGCCATGGGGCTCGTCATCGCCGCCAGCATGCGGGGGCTGGAGCCAAAAGCAAGAGGCCCGGCCCTGATGGGCCGAGCCTCCCGTTTCTGGTAAGATGCGGGCTTGCTTACCAGAAGATGTCGTAGATGGTGTCGACCACCTCGCCGGTCTCGACGTCCACCAGCAGCGCGTCGTTATAGTAGCGCACCCAGCGATACGGGCCGTATACTTCCGGCAGGCGATAATAATACGGATCGTTGATCCAGTATTGCGACGAGAACAGGATCGAGTTCAGCGTGTAGCCGATGGTGAAGCGGCGATAGCCATAGCCCCAGCCCGACGGCGCATAATAGCGCGGCAGGCGGTAGATGCCGCGGTTGCTGTTGCGATAGTCGCGCCAATCGTAGCGGCGGTCGTTGCGCCAGCCATTGTTCCAGCGGCCGCGATCGTTGCCGTGCCAGCCGCCACGGTTCCAGCCGCCGCGGGGATTGTTGTCCCAGCGGTTGCGGTCGTTCCAGCCGCGATCATTGTTGCGGTTCCAGTCGTTGCCGCGGCGATCGTTGTTCCAGTTGCGGTCGCGGTTCCCATTGGGATTGCCGCGGTCCCACTGGCCGCCGCGATTGCCGTCGCGGTTCCAGTCGCGACGGTCGTTGCCGCCGCGATTGCCGTCCCAGCGCTGCTGCGGACGATCCTGGGGCGGGGAAACCTGGCCGCCGCCGGGCTGCTGCGGACGGTCGCCGCCACGATTCCAGCCGCCACGGTTCCAGCCGTTGGGAGGCGTATTGCCGCCGCCGTTCCATTCGGGGCGCGGCTGCGTGGGTTGCGCGGGCTGCTGCGGCTGGCCCGGGGACTGGCGCCAGCCGCCACGGTCGCCGCCGCGATCCCCGCGATCCCCGCGATCGCCGCGGTCGCCGCGATCCTGGGCCGGCTGCGCGGCGCCCGCATTGCCGCCGGAACGGTCGCCGCCGCCCCAGCGATGCCCGCGTTCCTGCGCCAGTGCCGGCGGGACCAGGGCTGTTGCGGCGATGATCGCCGCGAGCAAGGTCTTCTTCATCTGAATGTCTCCGCTGGGACCGGCAACGCGCCGGGCTTTCGGGGGTATCCCCTCCTTAGGCCCCGGCAACTGACGCGACTCTGAATTCGCCTGTCAGCATATTGAAAGCATTTGAAACAATTCAGGGTCCGGCCTGGGGGGCGCCCGGCGCGTCATGCCCGGCCTCGGGCACGGCGACGTCGCCACGGGCGATGCGAGCGGCGTTCTGGATCGCCTCCGCCAGTCGCGGATAGATGCCGCAGCGGCAGATATTGGGGATGGCGTCCTTGATGTCCTGTTCGCTGGGGTTCCTGTTGCCGCGCAGCAGCACCGCGGCCGCCATCACCACCCCCGGGATGCAATAGCCGCATTGCGGCACGTTCGCCGCGATCAGCGCCTGCTGCACCGGATGGCTGCGATCCCTGGACAGGCCCTCGATCGTGGTGACGAACGTGCCCTCGAGCGCGCCGATCGTCTCCTGGCATGCCAGGCGCGCCGTGCCGTCGACATCGACCGTGCAGGCGCCGCAATCGCCGGTGCCGCAGCCATATTTGGTGCCGGTGAGGTTCGAGGCGTCGCGCAGCGCCCAGAGCAGGGGCGTGCGCGGATCCATCTTGTAGGCGACCGGCTGGTTGTTGACGGTGAAGCGAGTCATGCCGGGGGTGTAGCGGGAAACGCGCCGTTTCCGAAACCGCCATTGCGCCGGGATGCCCCGGGGCCGACATCGGCGGCATGACACTTCCCGCACTCTTCATTCCGCACGGCGGCGGCCCCTGCTTCTTCATGGACCCGGATGGCGGCCCGCCCGATCCGATGTGGCGGCCGATGCAGGCCTATCTCGCCGGGCTGATCGGCTCGCTGCCCGAGCGGCCCGAGGCGATCCTGCTGGTCTCGGGGCATTGGGAAGAGGAGGTCGTCACCGTCCATGCCGGCAATGGGCAGCCGCTGCTGTTCGACTATCATGGCTTCCCGGAACATACCTATCGCCTGCGCTGGGATGCGCCGGGCTCCCCGCAAGTGGCGGAGCGCGTGAAGGCGCTGCTCGAAGGCGCCGGCTTCCCCGTCGGAGAGGAGCGCGAACGCGGCTGGGATCACGGCGTCTTCATCCCGATGATGGTGGCGGTACCCGGAGCGGATATCCCGCTCGTCCAGCTGTCGCTGCGCAAGGATCTCGATCCGGCCGACCACATCGCGCTGGGCAGGGCGCTTGCCCCGCTGCGCGATGCGGGCGTGCTGATCGTCGGTTCGGGGATGAGCTTCCACAATCTGCGCGCCCGCGGGCCGCAGGTGACGCCCTATGCCGATATGTGGGACGAAGCGCTGACCGAGGCAGTGACGGACCCCGATCCGGCAAGGCGCGCCGCACGGGTGGCGGCCTGGGACAGGCTGCCCCACGCCCGTTTCGCCCATCCGCGCGAGGAGCATCTCCTGCCGCTGATGGTCGCGCTGGGCGCGGGCGGGGAGGGGCCGGCGGTGCGCGACTATCGCGATCACGTGCTGGGATGGACGGTAAGCGGCTATCGGTTCGGATAAGCGTCAGGTCCGTTCCCGATACGCTATCGTCCCCCCGGCAAAGGGCCGGGGGAGGACGTTCGGGGTCGCGGAGTGCCGGCCCCTATTCCCGCCAGCTCTTGTCGGTCCGGTCCACCAGCCGCACCATCGCCGCGAAATCGGCCGCGCCGGGCCCGCCGGGAACCTGGGCCATGTGGAGGTCGCGTTGATGGACGGCGACGACTTCGTCCGGGACCGTGATCGGCGCGCCCATGCTGGCGGTGGCGATCTGGATCTCGCAGGCGCGCTGGAGCGACCAGTGCTTGATGAACGCCTCCGGCACCGTCCTGCCCATCACCAGGATGCCGTGATTGCGGAGCAGCATCACGCGCTTGTCGCCCAGGTGCGCGAGCAGCCGCTCGCCTTCCTCGTCACGCACCGTCACACCCTCGAAATCGTGATAGGCGATCTGGCCGGCGAAGTTGCAGGCATAGAAATTGGTGGGGCGCAAACCCCCTTCGACGCTGGCGACCGCCATGCCCGCCGTGGTGTGGGTATGCGCGATGCAGTGCGCATCGGGCAGGTGGCGGTGGAACAGCGCGTGCTGGACGAAGCCGGCGCGGTTCACCGGATAGGGCGAGTCGTCGAGCTTGTTGCCGTCGATGTCGATCTTGACGAGGTTCGACGCCTTCACTTCGCTGAAGTGCAGCCCGAACGGGTTGATGAGGAAGGCGCCTTCCTCGCCCGGCACCTTGAGCGTGATGTGGTTGTAGATCATCTCGGACCAGCCGAGCATGTCGAATACGCGGTAGCAGGCGGCGAGCTGCTGGCGAGCCTCCCACTCGGCTTCGGTCATGGTGGAATTGCGCAGCGCGGTGGCCATCATACCTCTCCCAAGGCTTTTTCGTGGATCGGGTATGCCATGGTTCGGGGGGAAGGAGCAATGATTCCCGCCCCGGCAAGCGTGTGCGGAACCTCAGCGAAAGCCATAGGGCACCACGCTGCGCCGGTCCGGATCGATCGCGATCGCCGAGGCGGCGGGCGGGAAGGCGCGTTGGTCGCAATCCGGGCGGGGGCAGATGCGGCAACTGGTACCGATCGGCGTGGCCGCGCCGCCGGGCCTGAGATCGTCGGCATAGACGAAGTCCGCAGCATGCAACTCCTCGCAACCCAGGGCCACGGCATAGCGGCGCGGGGGGCGGGCATAGCTGCCCGAGGGCTTCACCAGACCCTTGGCCATCGAGACGTAGCGCGTGCCGTCGGGCATCTCGGCATGCTGGACGAGGATGCGGTCCGGGATCGCCACCGCTTCGTGCACCATCCAGAGCGGGCAGGCGCCGCCAAGTGCCGCGAACTGGAGGCGCGTGGCGGAATGGCGCTTGGTGACGTTGCCGGCCATGTCGACCCGGCAGAAAAAGAAGGGCAGCCCCTGTGCGCCCGGGCGCTGGAGCGTCGAGAGCCGGTGGCAGGCCTGCTCGAAGCTTGCGCCAAAGCGCTGGCGCAGACGATCGATGTCGTGGCGGACCTCGCGCGCGGTGTCCCTGAATGCGCCGTACGGCATCAGCAGCGCGCCGGCGGCATAATTGGCCAGCCCGATGCTCAGCAGCTCGCGCGAAGCCGGGGAGGCGAGGCCGGAATCCTCCACAACCTGCCGCATCTCGTTCTCGAACTCGTAGCGGACCAGCCGGTGGGCGAGAAGGAAGGCCCGGCTTTCCGGCGGGAGCGCGCTGTTGACCGCAAGGCGGCGTGCGCGGGGATCGAAACGGCTCAGTTCGCTGCCGTCGCCATCCTCCGCCACGACCTGCACGCCATGCCAGCGCAGGCGATCCTCGAGGCCCCGGTTCGGCCGGTGGGGATCGAGATCGGCGGCGAGCGTTTCCGCCGACCGGTCGATCGCATCGATATAATTGCCCTCGGCCTGGAACCAGTCGCGGACCTCCTCCCAGGGGAGCGGGGCGGCGTCGGTCGAGCCGCTGTCATAGCGGTCGTCGAGCACGCGGAGCTGCTCCTGGCTGCGCCGCCAGGCTTCGTGCAGCGCGACCATGCGTTTCGCGAGCAAGGGTTGCTGCTCGATGCCGCGGCGCACATCGGCCTCGCCCATGCGCTCTGCCGGGACGCCGGCATCGGTGGCGGCATCGATCGTGCGGAGCAAAGAAGCGCTCTCATCGACGTCGCCGAACGCCTCGAGCGGAAATTCGCGGCTGAGGGCGACGAGGACGATGTCGGTGATCGGGCGGTCGTTATTCTCGATCTGCGAGAGATAGGAGACGGAGATACCGAGCCGCCCCGCCATCGCCGCCTGGCTCAGCCCCGTGCGCCGACGCAGCTCGCGCAGGCGGAACCCTTCGAACAGGCGCCGGCGGGGAGGGGTCACATCCGCTTCCCGGCAGGGAGGGGTGGCGAGGGAGCGGGACGAAGCGATCTGCGCATATCCGCACTATATCTGCAAACCAGCTGCTCGCAACTTCGCAACATTGCATTTGCGGTCGCCGCATGTCCGGATGCAGAAGCCGCCGCTATCCAATGGGGAACCGCATGTCGTCGACGATCGAGGAACTGGAACGCCGCCGCACCGCCGCCCGCCTGGGCGGGGGGCAGAAGCGGATCGACGCGCAGCACGCCAAGGGCAAGCTCACCGCGCGCGAGCGGATCGAAGTGCTGCTCGACCAGGGCTCGTTCGAAGAGCTCGACATGTATGTCGAGCATAATTGCGTCGACTTCGGCATGCAGGACCAGATCGTCCCCGGTGACGGCGTCGTCACCGGATCGGGCACGATCAACGGCCGCCTCGTCTTCGTGTTCAGCCAGGACTTCACCGTGTTCGGCGGCTCGCTCAGCGAACGACACGCGCAGAAGATCTGCAAGATCATGGACATGGCGATTAAGGTCGGCGCCCCCGTGATCGGGCTGAACGACAGCGGCGGCGCGCGCATCCAGGAAGGTGTCGCATCGCTCGGCGGCTATGCCGAGGTGTTCCAGCGCAACGTGCTGGCATCGGGCGTGGTGCCGCAGCTCTCGCTGATCATGGGCCCGTGCGCCGGCGGCGCGGTCTATTCCCCCGCGATGACCGACTTCATCTTCATGGTGAAGGACTCGTCGTACATGTTCGTCACCGGCCCGGATGTAGTGAAGACCGTTACCAACGAGATCGTCACGCAGGAGGAACTGGGTGGTGCGGTGACGCATACCACGAAGTCGGGGGTCGCCGATGTGGCCTTCGACAACGACATCGAGGCGCTGCTCGCGGCCCGCGACTTCGTGGACTTCCTTCCCGCCTCGAACCGCGAGGAAGTGCCCGAGCGGCCGTGCGACGATCCCTGGGATCGCGCGGAACCGAGCCTCGACACCCTGATCCCGCCGAGCGCGAACCAGCCGTACGACATGCACGAGCTGATCCGGAAGACGCTCGACGAGGGCGAATTCTTCGAGTTGCAGCCGAGCCATGCCGGCAACATCCTGATCGGCTTCGGCCGGATCGAGGGGCGCACGGTGGGCGTGGTGGCGAACCAGCCGATGGTGCTGGCCGGATGCCTCGACATCAACTCGTCCAAGAAGGGCGCGCGCTTCGTGCGCTTCTGCGACGCGTTCGAGATCCCGATCGTTACCTTTGTCGACGTGCCGGGCTTCCTGCCGGGCGTCGGCCAGGAGCATTCGGGCATCATCAAGCACGGCGCCAAGCTGCTCTTCGCCTATGCCGAGGCGACGGTGCCCAAGATCACCGTGATCACCCGCAAGGCCTATGGTGGCGCCTATGACGTGATGGCGTCGAAGCACCTGCGCGGCGACTTGAACTATGCCTGGCCGACCGCCGAGATCGCGGTGATGGGAGCCAAGGGCGCGGTGGAGATCATCTTCCGGGGCAAGACGCCCGAGGAGATCGCCGAGCGCACTGCGGAGTACGAGGCACGCTTCGCCAACCCGTTCGTGGCGGCGAGCAAGGGCTTTGTCGACGAGGTTATCATGCCGCATTCCACGCGGCGGCGCGTGGCGCTGGGGCTCCGCAAGCTGCGCAACAAGCAGCTCGAGAACCCGTGGAAGAAGCATGACAATATTCCGCTGTGAGATCGGACATGGTGAGCGCTGCCATCACGGGAATTATCGGTTTCGCCGGCGTCTTAATCGGCGCACTGCTTCAGAGATTTTGGCAGCACCGCAAGTTCCTCAGTGACAGCAAGTATGAAGCTTACATTCTGTTCTTGAAGAGCTTGGCGGGTTCTGGGGCTACGAAGCCCGATTCCGAGGCTCGCTGGCTGGCAGTGTCGGGAATGATCGAAGCCAAGAGCAGGATCGCGCTGTTTGGTTCTGTGGACGTCGTGGCTGCTTTGGGCCGCTTCTCGGCGGATCACCAACGGGTGAACAGCGAAAATTTCGATGAGCTTGCCCGAATAATAACACTGATGAGAACGGATGTTGGTGCTGGGAAAATACCGGATCTCGATTCCCACATTCGAGGGCTGCTCTTCGATGTTCGGAGGTGAATGATGAAACTCGGCCGCCTCAACCATGTGGGCATCGCGACGCCCTCGATTGCCGCGTCGATCGCCTTTTACCGCGACGTGATGGGCGCGCAGGTGATCCGCGAGCCCTTCGATCTGCCCGCGCAGGGCGTGAAGGTCTGCTTCGTCGACACGCCGAACAGCCAGATCGAACTGATCGAGCCGCTGGGCGAGAATTCGCCGATCCACGGCTTCTTGGCGAAGAACCCGGCGGGCGGGCAGCATCACCTGTGCTACGAAGTGCCCGACATCCACGAAGCCAAGGCCTGGTTCGAGGCGAAGGGCGCCAAGGTGCTCGGCGAGCCGCGCATCGGCGCGCACGGCACGCCGATCTTCTTCGTCCACCCCAGGGACATGGGCGGGGTGCTGACCGAGATCATGGAGACGCCGAAAGGGGAAGGGCATTGAGCACCCCTTTCTTCGTCATCCCCGCGAAGGTGGGGATTCAGAGCCAAACGGGACGTAGCTTTGTTACCCTGGGCCCCCGCCTTCGCGGGGATGACGATGAGTTTTTGCGATGACGGATAAACCCAATCTGCCCGGCTGGCAGGCCCTCGCGGCCAAGGAGGTCAAGGGCAAGGACCTGACCTGGCACACGCCCGAGGGCATCGACGTCAAGCCGCTCTACACGGCGGAAGACACCGCGCATCTCGATCCGGGCCTGCCGGGCTTCGCGCCGTTCACCCGCGGCGTACGGGCCTCGATGTATGCCGGGCGGCCCTGGACGATCCGCCAATATGCCGGCTTCTCGACCGCCGAGGAATCCAACGCCTTCTACCGCCGCAACCTCGCGGCCGGGCAGAAGGGGCTGAGCGTCGCCTTCGACCTCGCCACGCATCGCGGCTATGACAGCGACCATCCGCGCGTCACCGGCGATGTGGGCAAGGCCGGCGTGGCGATCGACAGCGTCGAGGACATGAAGATCCTGTTCGACGGCATCCCGCTCGATCAGATGAGCGTCAGCATGACGATGAACGGCGCGGTGATCCCCGTGCTCGCCTTCTTCATCGTCGCGGGCGAGGAACAGGGCGTCGACAAGAGCCTGCTCGACGGGACCATCCAGAACGACATCCTCAAGGAGTTCATGGTCCGCAACACCTATATCTACCCGCCCGAACCGAGCATGCGGATCATTTCGGACATTTTCGCATATACCAGCGCGAACATGCCGAAATTCAACAGTATTTCGATTTCCGGCTACCATATGCAGGAGGCCGGGGCGACGCAGGTGCAGGAGCTCGCCTTCACCATCGCCGACGGCATGGAATATGTGAAGTACGGCGTCGCCAGCGGCCTGGATATCGACAAGTTCGCGGGGCGTTTGAGCTTCTTCTTCGCAATCGGCATGAACTTCTTCATGGAGATCGCGAAGCTGCGGGCAGCGCGCGTGCTCTGGCACCGGGTGATGACCCGGCTCGAGGCGAAGGACGAGCGCAGCAAGATGCTGCGCACGCACTGCCAGACCAGCGGCGTGTCGCTGACCGAGCAGGATCCCTATAACAACGTCATCCGCACCACGATCGAGGCGATGGCGGCGATGCTGGGCGGCACGCAGAGCCTGCACACCAACGCGCTCGACGAAGCGATCGCGCTGCCCACCGACTTCTCGGCCCGGATCGCGCGCAACACCCAGATCGTCATCCAGGAAGAGACCGGGATGACCAAGGTCGTCGATCCGCTGGGCGGCAGCTATTATATCGAGAGCCTCACCCAGGAGCTGGTCGACAAGGCCTGGGAGATCATCGAGCGGGTCGAGGCCGAGGGCGGCATGGCCAAGGCCGTGGCCGCGGGCTGGCCCAAGGCGATGATCGAGGAGGCGGCGGCGGCAACGGCGGCGCGGATCGACCGCGGCGAGCAGGTGATCGTCGGCGTCAACAAGTACCGCAAGGCCGAGGAAGAGCCGATCGACATCCTCGATGTCGACAACCACGCCGTGCGCGAGGCGCAGATCGCCCGGATCAGGCGGGTCAAGGCGGAACGCGACGAGGCGGCCTGCCAGAAGACGCTGTTCGCGCTTCAGCAAGGCGCCCGGACCAGCGGGAACCTGCTCGAGCTCGCCGTCGATGCGGCGCGCGCCCGCGCCACGCTGGGCGAGATCAGCGCGGCGATGGAAGCGGGCTTCGGCCGCTACGCCACCCAGCCGACGCCGGTGCAGGGCGTCTATGGCGGCGCCTATGCCGACGACGCGGTCTGGGCGCGGCTCAAGGACGGCGTGGACGCCACCGGGCGCCGGCTGGGCCGCAAGCCGCGCATGCTGGTCGCCAAGATGGGGCAGGACGGGCATGATCGCGGCGCCAATCTCGTCTCGTCGGCGTTCGGCGACCTGGGCTTCGAAGTGGTTCCAGGCCCGTTGTTCCAGACCCCGCGGGAAGCCGCCGCGCTGGCAATCGCGAGCGATGTCGACGTGGTCGGCGCCTCCAGCCTCGCCGCCGGGCACAAGACGCTGATCCCCGAGCTGATCCGCGAACTCCAGGATGCGGGCAGGGCGGATATCAAGGTGGTCGCCGGCGGGGTGATTCCGGCGCAGGATTACGAGTTCCTCCGCGAGGCGGGGGTGCAGGCGATCTTCGGGCCGGGCACCAACCTTGTCAAAGCCGCCGAAGAGGTGCTGAGGCTTCTCGGCCACAACATGCCGCCCGTGGAGGAAGCCGCAGAGTGATCCGCAGCGCTGCCCTGGTCCTGCTGGCGTTGTTCTGCCTGGTGCGCCCGGCCGCGGCGCAGGACGCGATGAGTCAAGACCCGATGGTCGAGGCGTCACGGGCTAAGGACAGGGCGGATCGCCGGGAGATCGATCGACGCGTGGCGGCGGGCGAAACCCCAGCCCGGATCATTGCGGCCAAGGCGGCGGCGGGGGACTATCTCGGGCGCTGCCCGGACACGGCTTATGTGGTGAACGAGGATTGCCGTTTTTCCGAAGCGCTTGCGTTGTGGCGCGCGAAGGGTATGGCCAGCGCGCGGGTCGGTCGAGCGCTAGTGCAATGCGGGCAATATTCGCAGGTCGTATTCAATTTCTGCTCGGGTGCGCTGACCATTGCGGTCCAGCATGATCTGGATGCCGAAATCGCTACGATCCGCGCTAAACTGACTGCGGAGGACCGCGAAGAGCAGCGCGCCTGCGACAAGAATGAAGGGCCTTGCGCAATCGCTGGCCATCATGTGGAGGCGCTCGACGCGTTCCATACGACGTGGCTGGCCTATGTGGATGCGCGCTGCTTGTATGAAACGCAGTACTCTATGGGCGGATCGGGCTATGGCGGGTTCAACGCCGGATGCTGGCTGCAACTTGCCGCGGCGCACATGGAACAACTGGAGAAGCCGCTTGAAAGCTGAAGTGCGTACCGACTGGACCCGTGAAGAGATCGCCGCGCTGTTCGATCTGCCGTTCACCGAACTGGTATTCCGCGCCGCCGAGGTGCATCGCGCCAATCACGCCGCCAACGAAGTCCAGCTCTCGACGCTGCTCAGCATCAAGACCGGAGGCTGCCCGGAGGATTGCGGCTATTGCAGCCAGTCGGTCTCGGCCGAGACCGGGCTGAAGGCGACCAAGCTGATGGACGTGCGCCAGGTGCTCCAGGCGGCGGCGCAGGCCAAGGATCATGGTTCGTCGCGCTTCTGCATGGGGGCCGCCTGGCGCAACCCCAAGGATCGCGACATGCCCGCCATCGTGGAGATGGTGCAGGGCGTCCGCGCCATGGGCATGGAGACCTGCATGACGCTGGGGATGCTCAGCGAAAAGCAGGCGCGGATGCTCGCCGATGCCGGGCTCGATTACTACAACCACAATATCGATACGTCGCCCGAGCGCTATGCCGAGGTGATCACCACGCGCAGCTTCGAGGATCGGCTCGATACGCTCGAGCATGTCCGCGAGGCTGGGATCAACGTGTGCTGCGGCGGCATCGTCGGCATGGGCGAGACCCGGCCGGACCGCGTCGGCTTCATCCATGCGCTGGCCACGCTGCCGGTGCACCCGGGAAGCGTGCCGGTCAATGCGCTGGTGCCGATCAAGGGCACGGTGCTCGGCAACATGCTGGCGGACACGCCGCTGGCGCAGATCGACGATATCGAGTTCGTGCGAACCGTCGCGGTGGCGCGGATCACCATGCCGGAGAGCATGGTGCGGTTGAGCGCGGGCCGCGAGAGCATGAGCGATGCGACGCAGGCGCTGTGCTTCCTGGCTGGCGCCAATTCGATCTTCACCGGCGACAAGCTGCTCACCGCGGGCAATGCCGGCGACGACAAGGACGCTGCGCTGTTCGCGCGGCTGGGCGTGAAGCCGATGCAGGCAGAGGTGAAGGTGGAGCTGGAGGCGGCGGAGTGAACCCATGGCTCGGCCTGCTGGCCGGTTTGTTCATAATCGCGGCGTCGGCGCTCGGATTCTGGCTGGGCGTACGCATGATGCGGAGCGCCGGCTGGCATTTCGAGGCGCGAGGGTCTGGGCGAGACCGGGCCTTGCGCGCAATTCTTGCTTTGACCGCGGTCTGGACCGGCGCGTGGGTTGCCGGATTTCGCTTTGGCGAGCCGCTCGAATGGTTCACGCCGATCCTCGGCTCCGGCATCGTTCTGGTGGTGATCTTTTTCGGATTTAAGAGGGCCTGATGTTCAAGAAGATCCTGGTCGCCAATCGCGGCGAGATCGCGTGCCGCGTGATGCGCACCGCCAAGAAGATGGGGATCGCCACGGTGGCGGTCTATTCGGATGCTGATGCGCGCGCGCCGCACGTGCTGATGGCGGACGAGGCGGTGCGGCTCGGGCCGGCGCCGGCGGCGGAGAGCTATCTCAAGGCCGAGTTGATCCTGCTCGCCGCGCAGCAGACCGGGGCGGACTGCATCCATCCCGGCTATGGGTTCCTCTCCGAGCGCGAGAGCTTCGCCAGGGCCTGTGCCGAGGCCGGGATCGCCTTTGTCGGGCCCCCGCCCAAAGCCATTGCGGCAATGGGAGACAAGATCGAGTCCAAGAAGCTCGCCAAGGCGGCGGGCGTGAACGTCGTGCCGGGCTTTGTCGGGGTGATCGAGGATACCGAGCATGCCGTGCGCATCTCGAACGAGATCGGCTATCCGGTGATGATGAAGGCCTCGGCCGGCGGCGGCGGCAAGGGCATGCGGCTGGCCTGGAGCGAGACCGATGTGCGCGAAGGCTTCGAGGCGACGAAGCGCGAAGGCCTGGCGAGCTTCGGCGACGATCGGGTGTTCATCGAGAAATTCATCGAAAGCCCGCGCCATATCGAGATCCAGGTGCTGGGCGACCAGCATGGCAACATCGTCTATCTGGGCGAGCGCGAATGCTCGATCCAGCGCCGCCACCAGAAAGTGGTCGAGGAGGCGCCGTCGCCCTTCGTCTCGCCGGAGATGCGCAGGGCGATGGGGGAGCAGGCCGTCGCGCTGGCGCGGGCCGTGGGCTATTTCAGCGCCGGCACGGTCGAGCTGATCGTCTCGGGCGCCGACAAGAGCGGCGCGGGATTCTACTTCCTCGAGATGAACACGCGGCTCCAGGTGGAGCATCCCGTGACCGAGGCGGTGACCGGCATCGACCTGGTCGAACAGATGATCCGCGTCGCGGCCGGCGAGAAGCTGGCCTTCGCCCAAGACGATGTGAAGCTCACCGGCTGGGCGATCGAGAACCGCGTCTATGCCGAGGATCCCTATCGCGGCTTCCTGCCCTCCACGGGCCGGCTGGTGCGCTATCGTCCGCCGGCGAGCGAGGAGACGCCTTATGGCGGCCCGGGCACCCATGGCGACCATGGCTATGTCCGGGTCGATGACGGCGTGACCGAGGGCAGCGAGATCTCGATGTTCTACGATCCGATGATCGCCAAGCTGATCACCTGGGGCGAGACGCGCGACGAGGCGGCGGACCTGCAGGTGGCGGCGCTCGACCGGTTCCGGATCGACGGGATCGGCCACAATATCGATTTCCTCTCGGCGCTGATGCAGCATCCGCGCTTCCGCTCGGGCGCGATCACCACCGGGTTCATCGCGGAGGAATATCCCGAGGGCTTCCATGGTGCGCCCGCGTCGGATGCGCTGAAGCGCAGGCTGGCGGTGATCGCCGCGGCGATCGACTTGCAACGCGCCGAGCGGGCGGCCTGCATCTCCGGCCAGCTCGCGGCGCACCAGCCGATCCCGGGCGAACGGGTGGTGACGCTCGGCGGCGAACGGTTCGCGATCTCGGCCGATGCCGGCCGGCTTTTCCTCGACGGCGTGGAAGTGGCGTTCGACAGCGACTGGCGGCTCGGCGACATCCAGCTCGATGCCGAGATCGATGGCGCGGTGCTCAGCGTCGCGGTGGATCGCAAGGGCGCGGCATGGCGGCTGACGGCGCATGGCGCATCGCACCTGGTCGAAGTCCATCCGCCGCATGTCGCGCAATATCGGCACCATATGATCGAGAAGGTCCCGCCCGACATGAGCCGGTTCCTGCTCGCGCCGATGCCGGGTCTGCTCACGCGGCTCCATGTCGCGCCCGGCGACAAGGTGGAGGCCGGCCAGCCGCTTGCCGTGGTGGAAGCGATGAAGATGGAGAACATCCTGCGCGCCGAGCGGGCGGGGGTGGTGAAGGCGGCGAATTTCGGGCCCGGCGACAGCCTGGCCGTGGACGCGGCGATCCTCGAGTTCGAATGACGAGCCAACCGGGTCGGGCGACGCCGCGGAACCAAACGCAGCGCCGCCCTTGTCCGGGTTGGGCACAAAGACTCCTCCGGGATGGCGGGGTCTTAGCCGCCCGAAGGGTTGCAGCAGCCTTTGCTAAAGGCCCGGACGGCGACGAAATGCGGGCGGGACCGGGGGCGCGGCAATTTGGCTGCGACGAACATGCCGCTTCGCGCGACCGGCTCGTTCGGGCAGGGGCCTGCGGTGCGGCGCTATTCCGGTCCCGACATTGCCGTCCGCACCGCGCGGACGATCGCCTCGGCCATGATCGCGGACGTCTCGGCGCCTTCGCCTGCCGTGGCGCGGGACGGATAGCCGAAATAGGCCTGGGGCCCGCCGGCCTCGCTGAAGGTGCTGGCGCCGGCGGCGAATGCAGTGACGAGGCTGGCCGGATTGTCGGCGAGCGCGGCGCGCGCGGGCTCGTCCACCAGATCGGGCCGATCGGCGAGGACCAGGCTGGTCTCGAACTGGCCGGCATGGCAGGCGCCCGACACGAACTCCTCGGTCAGTTCCGCCGCCAGCGCGCGCCGGGTGAAATCGGGATAGGCCAGAGGAAGTCCCAGCGCCACGACTTCCGCGGCCAATCCCCGCAGCATCGCGACATTGGCCGGATCGAAATGGCTGTTCGCCAGCGCCAGGCAAGCGAAACCCTGTGCCTTGAGGCTGGCGGCAATATCCAGGATCGCCGCCCGCGCCGTGGCTTCGCCGATCGAGATGGTGCCGGGGAATTCGGCGGCATAATGGGCGGGGGCATAAGCGAGGGCGGGCAGCACGAAACCGTGCATGCCCTGGCCTTCGAGCAGCGCGGCCGCGCGCCGCGCCATGCCTTCGGAGATGATCACGTCGGTGCACAGCGGCAGATGCGGCCCATGTGCCTCCACGGCGCCGAGCGGCAGGATCGCCACCACCGGCACGCCGCTCGCCAGTGCCGCCCGCACGCGCGTCCAGGGTTGGTCGCCGAGCATCATCGCCAGATCTCCCGCAGCTTCTTGCGGTCCATCTTGTCGCGGTCGTTCCGGGGAAGGGGATCGGGCGAGAAGAAGACGCGGTGCGGCACCTTGTAATGGGCAAGGCGCGCCCGCGCAAAGCCCAGCAGATCCGCCTGCAGCGCCTCGCTCGCCGGCGCATCTTCCCGCGGCACGATGACTACCACCGGTTTCTCCAGGCCATTGGCATCGGCACGGCCGAACACACAGCATTCGAGCACGGCGGGGTGCTCGCTCAGGCATCCCTCCACTTCGAGCGGGCTGACATAGATGCCGCCGCTCTTGATCATGTCGTCGCCGCGGCCCTCATAATACCAATAGCCCTCGGGATCGCGCCGGAAGAGATCGCCGCTGACGATCGCGCCGCCGCCCAGGTGGCGCTTCGACTTGGCATAGTCGCCATGATAGTAGAGCGCTGCGGAATCCCCGCGGATGCGCAGCACTCCGATCTCGCCGCCGGCGATCGGCATGCCGGCATCGTCGAGCAGATCGGCCGCATAGCCGGGCACCAGCTTGCCGAGGCTGCCGGGGCGGATGTCGCCGGGGCGGTTGCTGATATAGATGTGGAAGCTCTCGGCGCTGCCGATCCCGTCGATGATCGGTACGCCGAAACGGGCATTCCAGCGCTCGTGGAGCTCGCGCGGCAATGCCTCGCCGGCGCTCCACATCATCCGGATGCTCGACAGGTCCGGCGCGCGCGCCTCCGCCTCCAGCATCTTGTTGATGAGCGTGGGCACGTTGGTGAGCACCGTCGGGCGATGGCGCTCGATCAGCGCGAAGAGATTGTCCGGCGTCGGCTGCTCGCGGAACAGGATCGCGGTGGCGCCCACCGCGAAGGGGAACATCAGGTTGGTGCCGGTGGCATAGCCGAAATAGAGCCGCGGGCCCGACAGGGTGATGTCGTTCTCCGTCATGCCGATGAAGCGCCTGGCATAGACTTCGGTGTTGTAGGCGAAGTGGAAATGGCAATGGACGGCACCCTTGCTCTGCCCGGTGGTGCCGCTGGTGAAGAGCCATACCGCCGGATCGTCCTTGCGCGTCGGCCAGGGCGGCGGCGCGGCGGGGGTGGAGGCGGCGATCCAGGCGTCGAAGCCGGGAAGGCCGGGCGCCTCGCCGACCAGGATCACCGCGTTCGGATCCCGGCAGTGGCGGGCCTGCGCGCGCGCCGCCTGGAATGCCTCCAGGCTCGTCTCGTCGATGAAGGCGAATTGCGGCTTCACATAGCCGAGATAATAGGAATAGTCGGCGGCCGGCAGCATGGGGTTGATCTGGGTGACGACCGCGCCCGCCTTGAGCGCGCCGAACCAGGCATAGACGAATTCGGGGCAGTCGCGCATGCACAACAGCACGCGCTGCTCGGGCAGCAGGCCCGATGCGAGGAGCCGCTCGGCGACCTGCGTCACCCTGGCGGCCACTTCGTCATAAGTGATCGCCTGGCCCTCGAACAGCAGGGCGGTCTTCGACCCGCGCCCGGCGGCTATGTTCGCGAACACGAAATAGTCGGCCATGTTGAAGCTGTCGGGAAAGACCGGTGTCTCGTCCGTCGTCACGCCTGTCGTCATTCTCTCCGCGTCCATCCTGTGGCCATCGTCATCGATGTGCCGGAACTGCCCGGATCATTGGGAAGCCGGCGGCTCTCGTCAATCGCGCTGACCTGGCATAGGATCGCGCCGTCACTTCCCGGCCGGCGCAACCTGCCTTTCTGGCAGGCAACGGCGGGGACACGTCTCGTTCATTCCGCGGCGTCCACAGGCGCCGCCAGTATCAACGGGAGTTTGAAATGATTTTCTCGCATCGGGCCGGTCGGGCCGCGATTGGCCTCCTTGCCCTGGCTTCGGCGGGCGCAACCGCCGCGGTGGCCGCACCCGCGCCGCAACGAGCCGGCACGGCCGCCCTGGCCGCCCATCATTGGGATCTGGTGGCATGGAGCGGGCGGAAGCTTCCGGAGGGGAGGCCGCTCCGGCTGGACTTCGACGCCGGCCGCCACAGCTTCTCCGCGGACACGGGATGCAATCGCGCCGGCGGTGCCTATCGGGTGAAGGGCCGGACGATCCGGTTCGGCGACGGCAAGGGCGGATTCGCAAGCACCCTGATGGCATGTCCCGAGCCCGGGATGGCGACCGAGCGCGCCTATGTCGCCATCCTCGGGGCCGTCCGCTCCTATCGGATCGACGGCGACCGCCTCGTCCTGCGGACCGCGAGGGGCGCCACGCTGACCTATCGCGCCGCGCACAAGCCGGCCGCCAACGCGCCGCGCAAGTTCCTCTACGTCTCGGCCGAGACCAAGCCGTGCATGGGCGTTGCGCCGATGACCTGCCTCCAGGTGCGCACCAAGGAAAGCGATCCCTGGCAGCTCCATTATGGCGGCATCGTCGGCTTCGAACCGCAGCCGGGGATCGAGTATCGCATCCGGATCATCGAGGAGAATCTCGCCAATCCGCCGGCGGATGCGTCCTCGATCCGCTGGACTCTCGATCAGGTGGTCGAGCAGCGGGTAATCAAGCGCCGATAGGGCATGGCCCGCACCCTTGCCTCGCCGGCGAGGGTGCGGTCATCGCGGCAGCGGCACGCCCGGGTCGGGCGCATGCCAGCCGCCGCCGATCGCCTGGACCAGCGAGACGGCGGCGACCTGCCGGTTGACGACGGCGAGGATATCCGTGTTGCGTGCCGCCAGCGCGGTGTTCTGCGCGACGATCACGCTCGAATAGGCGACGGTGCCCGCGCCATATTGGTTGCGCGCGATACGCTCGGCCGCATTGGCGGCGGTGGCGGCGGCCGCACGCTCGGTCGCGACGGTATCGAGCACGCGCACGGCGGCGAGCTGGTCCTCCACCTGCTGAAAGGCAGTGAGCACGGCCTGGCGATAGCTCGCCACCGTCTGGGCATATTGCGCGCGCGCCTGATCCACCTTGGCCGTACGCGCGCCGAAATCGAGCAGCGTCAGCGCGCCGGTGAGCCCCAGCGACCAGGCACTGCTCGCCACCCCGAACAACGCGCCCAGCGCCGAGGATTGCTGCCCGATCTGGCCGGTGAGCCCGATCGTCGGGAAGAAGGCGGCGCGCTGGACGCCGATATTGGCATTGGCCGCCGCCACGCCGCGCTCGGCCGAGGCGATGTCGGGCCGGCGTTCGAGCAGTTCGGCGGGCAGGATGGCGGGAACTTCGGGCACCGCGCGGTTCCAGGTCGCGGCCGGCGCGATCGAGAAGCTCGATGGATTTTCCCCCACCAGCACCGCGATCGCATGTTCGAGCAGCGCGCGCTGGCGCACCAGGTCGGCGGCATCGCCGCGTGCGTTGCGCAGGGCGGTCTCCGCCTGCAGCACGTCCGCGCGCGCTGATACGCCGGCATTGTAGAGGTTGGTCGTGATGGTCAGCGCGCGCTCATAGTCCACCACCGTGGCGTCGAGCGCGGCCTTCTGCGCCTCGATGCCGCGCAGCTGGACATAGTCGAGCGCCAGCTCGGCCTGGGCCGAGAGCGTGGCATTGGCGAGATCGGCTGCGCTCGCCTGCGCCTGTGCCCGCGCCTGCGACACGGTATTGCCGATCTTGCCCCAGAGGTCCGGCTCCCAGCTGGCCTGGAGGCCGAGCTGGATCGAGCCCGCGGGCTTGATGCTGCTGTTCGCCGCCAGGCCCCCGCTATCGTTCGCATTGGTTTGCAGGCTGACCGTGGGGAGCGCGGCGGCGCGCTGCTCGCGCACCAGCGCCCGGGCCGCGTCATAGGTGGCCTTGGCCGCCGCGAGATTCTGGTTGGAGACGATCACCCGCCGCTCGAGATCGTCGAGCACGGGATCGCCGAACATCGTCCACCATTCGCCCTTGGCCAGGGCATCCGAAGGGGTGGCGGGGCGCCAGCCCGGCGCTTCCTTGAAGCTGGCGGGGACGGTGGCGATGCCCGGCCGCGCATAGGGGGGGGCCAGGTTGCACCCGGAGAGCAGCGCCGCGGCGAGCGCGGGCATGGCGAGCAGGGGGCGGGTTCGGGTCATGCGGGCTCCAGTCCGGGCTCGTCCGGGCCATGGCGCGCGAGCAGGCGTTCGTGCGGGCTGCGGCGGCGGAACCGGTCGAGGGCGAGGAACACCACCGGCGTGGTGAACAGGGTGAGGAATTGCGCGGCGACCAGCCCGCCGACGATCGCGACGCCCAGCGGCTGGCGCAGCTCGGCCCCTTCGCCGAAGCCGATCGCCAGCGGCAGCGCGCCGAGCGCCGCCGCGAGCGTGGTCATCACGATCGGACGGAAGCGCTGCAGCGCCGCCTCGCGGATCGCGTCGACAGGGGCGAGGCCGCGGCCGCGCTCGGCGTCCAGCGCGAAGTCGATGATCAGGATCGCGTTCTTCTTGACGATGCCGATCAGCAGGATGATCGCGATAAGCCCGATCACGTCGAGCTGCATCCCCGCCAGCATCAGCGCCACGACGGCGCCGACGCCTGCCGAGGGAATGGTCGAGAGGATGGTGATCGGATGGATCGCGCTCTCGTAGAGGATGCCGAGCACCAGATAGATGGCGACGAGCGCGGCGAGGATCAGTAGCGGCATCGATCCCATGGACTGCTGGAGCAGCTGGGCATTGCCCGCAAAGCCGCCATGCACGGTGGCGGGCAGCCCGGCGCCGCGCTGGATGGCGATGAGTCGCTCCGCCGCCTGGCCGAGCGTGACGCCGTTGGGCAGGTTGAACGACACCGTGGCCGAAGGCTCGCCGCCCTGATGGTTCACCACCGCCGGCGTCGAATTGTTCTGCCAGCGCGCAATGGTGGAGATCGGCACGATGGTTGCGGGGGTGGTGTTCACTGCGTTGCCGGTCGAGGCGTCGCGGCCGGCGCCGGTGGTGGATACCGGCGCGGAGCCGGTCGCCGCCGCGCTGCTGCCTCCGGCAGGCACATAGGTGCCGTTCAGCGCCTCGGGCGAGGTGCTGAACTCGGGCGCGACGCCCAGCACGACATGATATTGGTTGAGCCCCGAATAGAGCGTCACTGCCTGGCGCTGGCCAAAGGCGTCGTACAGGGCGTTGTCGATCGCCTGGTTGGTGATCCCCAGCCGCGCCGCGGCGACGCGGTCGACCGTGAGATAGGTCTCCGACCCGCCGTCCTGCTGGTCGATATCGACATCGGTGAAGGTCTGGGGCTCGCGCTTCATCAGGTCGACGAGCTTGGTGCCCGCCGCGCGCAGCGTGACGGGGTCGTTGGCCTGCAGCGTGTACTGATAGCTGCTGTTCGCGCTGCGCCCGCCGGTCTGCAGGTCCTGCACGGGATTGAGGAAGGCCGTGACGCCGGTGATGCGGCCGAGCTGGGGGCGCAGCCGGTTGATCACGGTGCGAGCCGGATCGCGCTTGCCCTGCTTCAGCATGATGAACAGGAACGCGCCGCCCGTACGCGATCCGCCGGTAAAGGCCACGACATCGGCCACCGCCGGATCGCGTTTCACCATGCCCACGATCTGAACGAGACGGGACTGCACCGCGGAAAAGGACATGCTCTGGTCGACATGCACGCCGCCCATCAGCGAGCCGGTATCCTGTTCGGGGAACAGGCCCTTGGGCGCCTGGACGATCAGCGCCACGTTGAGCGCCACCGTCGCGGCGAGCAGCGCCAGCGTGATGCCGCGATGCGCCAGGGCGCGGTCCAGCCCGTGGGAGTAGCGCGTGCGCACATGCTCGAAGCCGCGCTCGAACCATTGCGCGAAGCGCGGCGTGCGCTCCTCGCCGCGCAGCAGCAGCGCGGCGAGCATCGGGGTGGCGGTGAGCGAGATCACCAGGCTGATCGCGACCGCCACCGACATGGTCACCGCGAACTCGCGGAACAGCCGCCCGACCACCCCGCCCATGAACAGCAGCGGGATGAACACCGCGATCAGGCTCGCCGAGATCGAGAGCACGGTGAAGCCGACTTCGCGGGCGCCGGTGAGCGCCGCCTGCACCGGCTTCATCCCGCGCTCGATATGGCGGGCGATGTTCTCCACGACGACGATGGCGTCGTCGACGACGAAGCCGGTCGCCACGGTGAGCGCCATCAGCGAGAGGTTGTTGAGCGAGAAGCCCAGCATGTAGATCACCGCCACCGTGCCGAGCAGTGAAGTGAGCACCGCCATGGCGGGCACCAGCGTGGCGCGCAGCGAGCGCAGGAACAGGCTCACCACTCCCACCACCAGCAGCGTGGCGATCAGCAAGGTGATCTCCACTTCGCGCAGCGAGGCGCGGATCGTGGTGGTACGATCGCTGGCCAGGTGCAGCTTCACATCGGCGGGGATCGATGCCTGGAGCCGGGGGAGGGCCGCCTTCACGGCGTTCACCGTCGCGACGATGTTGGCGCCCGGCTGGCGGGTGATCACCACCATCACCGCGCGCTGGCCGTTGAACAGGCCCATGGTGCGCACGTCCTCGGGCCCGTCATGGACATTGGCGATGTCCTCGAGCCGCACCAGCGTTCCGTTGCGGCTGGCGACGGGCAGGTCGCGGAAATCCTCGGCGCGCACGCCTGGGGTGTCGGCATAGATCTGCCAGGCCAGCCCGGCTCCCTCGATCAGGCCGCGCGGGCGGTTGGCGGCGCTGGCCGACAGGGCGGCGCGCACATCCTCCAGCGGGATGCCGTAGCGCGCCACCGCGAGCGGATTGACGTCGACCCGCACCGAAGGGAGCGCCGCGCCGCCCAGCTCGACATCGCCCACGCCCTCTACCTGGAGCAGCCGCTGCTGCACGATCGCCGAGACCGTGTCGAAGATCTCGGCCGGGCTGCGCCGGTCCGAAGTGAGCGCCAGGATCATGATCGGCGCGTCGGCGGGATTGACCTTGCGATAGGTGGGGTTGGTGCGCAGCGTCGAGGGCAGGTCGGCACGCGCCGCGTTGATCGCCGCCTGCACGTCGCGCGCGGCGCCGTCGATGTCGCGGCCAAGGTCGAACTGCAGCGTGATCCGCGTCGATCCGGTGGAGGAGGCGGACGTCATCTGCGTCACCCCCGCGATCGTGCCCAGCCGCTTCTCCAGCGGAGCGGCGACGCTGGAGGCCATGTTCGACGGGCTGGCGCCGCTCAGCGTGGCGGTGACGCTGATCGTCGGCAGGTCGATCTGCGGCAGGGGAGATACCGGGATCGAGAGCGTCGCCGCCACGCCGGCCAGCATCAGCCCCAGCGTCAGCAGCAGCGTGCCGACCGGCCGGCGGATGAAGGGGGCGGAGAGGTTCATGCCGCCGCCGGAGCCTCCGCAGGCGGCGGGCGCCGCCCGAAACGGGCTCCCAGCCGCTCGAATGCCAGGAAGATCACCGGCGTGGTGAACAGGGTGAGCAGCTGGCTGACGATCAGGCCGCCGGCGATGGCGAGGCCGAGCGGCTGGCGCAGCTCGGAGCCCATGCCGGATCCGAAGATCATCGGCAGCGCGGCGAACAGCGCAGCGAAGGTGGTCATCAGGATCGGGCGGAAGCGCAGCCGGGCCGCCTGGCGGATCGCGGCATCGGCCTCCATCCCTTCCTCGCGCTGGGCCCGGATCGCGAAGTCGATCATCATGATCGCGTTCTTCTTGACGATGCCGATCAGCAGCACGATGCCGATGATCCCGATCACGCCCAGCCCTTCGCCCGACAGGATCAGCGCGAGCAGCGCGCCGACTGCGGCGGCGGGCAGGGTGGAGAGGATGGTCAGCGGGTGGATGAAGCTCTCATAGAGCACGCCCAGCACGATATAGACGATCACCACCGCCGCCAGGATCAGCCAGAATTCGTTGCCGAGCGAGCTGCGGAACGCCTCCGCAGCGCCCTGGAAATGGGTATCGAGCGACGTGGGCACGCCGATCCTGGCCTCCACCCGCGCGACGGCGTCCACCGCGGCGCCCAGCGAGACGCCCGGCGCCGGATCGAAGCCGATCGTCGCGGCCGGGAACTGGCCGACACGGGTGATGAGCAGCGGCGCGGTGCCCTTGTCGAAGCGCGCCACGGTGCCGAGCGGGACCGAGCTGCCGCTCGATGTGGGGACATAGAGGCTGTTCAGCGCATCCGGCGAGGTGAGCATGCCCGGCTGGCTCTCCAGGATCACGCGATACTGGCTGGCGGCGGTGAAGATCGTCGAGACGATCCGCTGGCCGAACGCGTCGTAGAGTGCGCTGTCGATCGTCGAGGCGCTGATCCCCAGCCGCCCGGCGCTCTCGCGGTCGATGATGACCGTCACCGCGCGGCCCTGGTCGAGCACGTCGGACGTGACGTTGGCGAGCGCCGGCTCGCGGCGCAGAGCGGCGGTCAGCCGCTGCGCCCATTGGTTCACTTGCGCCTGGTTCGCACCCTGGAGCGCGAAGCGGTAGCGCGTCGGCCCGCCCTCCGAATCGATGGTGAGGTCCTGGACCGGACGGAAATAGACCTGCACGCCGGGAATGCCGCGGGCGCGCTCCGCCAGCCGCTCGAGCAGCGCGGCCTGGCTGCCGCGCTCGGACTGGGGCTTGAGGTTGATCAGCATCCGCCCCTGGTTGAGCGACGGATTGACGCCATCCACGCCGACATTGCCGCTCAGGCTGTCCACGTCCGGATCGCGCAGCACCGCGTCGGCCACCTGGGTCTGGATCGCCTGCATCCGTGCGAACGATGCTTCCTGCGGGCCGATCACCACGGCCTGGAGCTGGCCGGTATCCTGTTCGGGGAACAGCCCCTTCGGAATGGCGAAGGCGAGCAGGGCAGTGAGCGCCAGCGTGCCGGCGAAGAGCAGCAGCACCAGCCGCTGGCGCTCGAGTACCCAGGCGAGGCCGCGGGCATAGCCGTGCGCCACCCGGTCGAACGTCGCGAGCGACCAGCGGACCGGCGCGATCAGCCGCTCCTCCGATTCGCGCCGCAGCCAGCGGCCCGAGAGCATCGGCACCAGGGTGAGCGCGACGCCGGCCGAGATCACGATCGTCACCGACAATGTCACCGCGAATTCGCGGAAGAGCCGGCCGACCACGTCCCCCATGAACAGCAGCGGCACCAGCGCGGCGATCAGGCTGACGGTGAGCGAAACGATGGTGAAGCCGATCTCGCCTGATCCCTTGAGCGCGGCCTGGAGCGGCGTGTCGCCTTCCTCGATATGGCGCTGGATGTTCTCGATGACGACGATCGCGTCGTCGACGACGAAGCCCGCGGCGATCGTCATCGCCATCAGCGTGAGATTGTTGATCGAATAGCCGAGCTGATACATCGCGGCAAAGGCGCCGACGAGCGATAGCGGCACGGCGAGGCTGGCGACGAAGGTGGCGCGCGGGCTGCCCAGGAACAGGAACATCGCCAGCGTCACCAGCACGACCGCGAAGGCCAGCTCCATCTGCACGTCCGCCACCGAGGCACGGATGCCGGCGGTGCGATCGGTGAGCAGCGTCACATGGACGTCGGGCGGAAGCTGCGCCTCGAGCCCGGGCAAGGTCGCCTTGATCGCGTCCACCGTGGCGATCACGTTGGCGCCGGGCTGGCGCTGGACGTCGACGATCACCGCCGGCGTGCGGTTCATCCAGGCGGCGAGGCGCACATTCTCGGTGGAATCGACCACGTTGGCGACGTCGCTCAGCTTGACCGGCGCATTGTTGCGCCAGGAGACGATCAGGTCGCGATATTCCTGTGCGGTGCCGAGCTGGTCGTTGCCGTCGATCGACCAGGAGCGCGTGGGGCCGTCGAAGCTGCCCTTGGCGGCATTGGCGTTGGCGGCGGCGATTGCCGTGCGCAGCGTCTCGCTCGAGAGCCCGTACGATGCCAGCGCCTGGACATTGGCCTGGATGCGCACCGCGGGCCGCTGGCCGCCCGAGAGCGTGACCAGGCCGACCCCGCTCATCTGGGCGATCTTGGCGGCAAGGCGCTGGTCGGCCAGGTCCTCGATCTGGGCCAGGGTGCGGGTGCGCGAGGTGAGGCCGAGCGTCACGATCGGCGCGTCGGCGGGATTGACCTTGGCGTAGATGGGCGGGGCGGGCAGGTCCGATGGGAGCAGTGTGCCCGCCGCGTTGATCGCCGCCTGCACTTCCTGCTCCGCCACGTCGAGCGACAGGTCGAGCTTGAACTGGAGCGTGATGACCGAGGCGCCGGCGGAGGATTGCGACGACATCCGCGCCAGCCCCGCCATCTGGCCGAACTGGCGCTCGAGCGGACTGGTGACGGTGAGCGCCATCACGTCCGGGCTGGCGCCGGGATAGAGGGTGCGCACCTCGATCGTCGGGTAATCGACTTCGGGCAGCGCCGACAGCGGCAGCACCCGATAGGCGACCAGCCCGGCGAGCAGCACCGCCACCGCCAGCAGCGTGGTCGCCACCGGCCGCAGGATGAAGACGTGCCAGGGGCCCGCCCGCTCGACTGGGCCGGGCTGTTCGTCCGCGCTCACTGGTCCGCGCCGTGCCGGTGCCTGTGCCCGCCGCCGGGCTGGCCGGTGCCCCCGCTGCCGCCGCCAGCACCCTGCTTGCCCGGCAGCGAGACGCGGGCGCCGTCATCCAGGGTATCGGCGCCGTCGGTTACCACCGCCGCGCCTTGGGGGAGCCCGCTCGCCACGATGATGCTGGTGCCGTCGCTCGGCCCCAGCTTCACCAGGGTGAGCTTCACGGTGCGATCGGGCTGGATCACGAAGACGAAATCGCCATTCGCGCCGTGCCGCACCGAGTTGACGGGCACGGCGAGCCCCTGGTGCACGGTGCCGATCTCGGCCGAGACATTGACGAACTGGCTGGGGAAGAGCGCGCCGCCGCCATTGCCGAAGCGCGCCTTCGCCTTCACCGTGCCGCTGGTCGGGTCGATCTGGTTGTCGAGCGTCAGGAAGCGGCCCTGGGCGAGCGTGGTGGCCCCCGTGGAATCGGTGGCGCTGACGGGCATGTCGCCGCCGCTGGCCAGCCGCGCCTGCAGCGTCGCGATCTGGTTCTGCGGCAGGGAGAAGGTCACGTCGATCGGGTCGATCTGGGTGATCACTGCGAGCCCGGTGGTGTCCGAGGGCGTCACGTAATTGCCGATATCGACCTGGCGCAGGCCGATCCGTCCACTCACCGGCGCGCGGATCGAGGTATAGGCGAGGTTGAGCGCGGCCGTGCCGATCGCCGCGCGGTCGGCGCCGATCGTGCCGTCGAGCTGCTTGAGCGTCGCCGCCTGGGTCTCGACCTGCTGGCGTGCGATCGAATCCTGGGCAAGCAGTCCCTGGTAGCGCTTCAGATCGGTCGCCGCCATGTCGCGCTGGGCGAGGTCGCGGGCAAGGTTGGCGCGCGCCTGGGCCAGGGCGAGCTTGTAGGGGCGGGGGTCGATCTGGGCGATCAGCTGCCCCTTCGTCACCATCTGCCCTTCGGTGAAGTGCAGGCTGAACAGCGTGCCGGCGATCTGGGTGCGCACCGTGGCGGTGGTCAGCGGCTGGACGGTGCCGATCGCCGCCAGCCGGATCGGCATATCGATCCGCCCGACATGCGCGACGCCGACCGTGATCGGCTGGCCCGCGCCGCGGTGCCGCCCGCCCGAACTGCCTTCGCGGGAGGCGCTCCATCGCCAGGCAGCGAAAATGACCAGGAGAAGGACAAGGACGATGCCGATGGCGCGCCAGCGGGGCGAGGTCAGCTTGAAGCCTGTCACCAGCGCACCTTTCGTGCTGTCAGGTTGTTCCGGGGATATTAGACGCGCAATGCAACTGCGGGTCTAGGTGCAAATATGTATCAAAATTGGGAAGGTTCGGAAGCTGTTCGGATGTTGATTTTCCGGCAATTTCCTCCGGATCGGAACTATTCCGTCGGCGATTATGTCGCAATTTTTCTCGCGGCGCGGGGCGTGCATGCCATTTGCCGACACATGGGGCGCCCGGAGAAACCGAACGTGCCGGCCGGGCGGTGCGCAGGACGTAAATTACGCTATTCGCCATGACCCGCGCTCGCGTGGAAATTCGCGCGTTCGCGAGCGCCATGGCGAGCAGTGTCGACAGAAGGACCCCCGTGCGGCGCGACGATCGTCCGGGTGCTAACTATCCTGATAATACGGATTTTGCCGAGGTCGCGAATCGACGATAGTTTAATCCGCCTTGTAATAATCTGCCGCTTGCCGAGAGAAATTCTCGTGGAACCTCAATAGCGAGGTAAGGTAAATGGCGATCGATACTGGCAAGATTTTCGTTCCCGCCCGCCGGACTGCCCGTCTGTGCGTTGTGGCAAGCGCGCTGGTGGCTGCTCCGCCGGCATTTTCCTCCACGCAGGGTACGCTGGGCGCCACTTCGACGGGTTCGGTCAGCATCACCGCAAGCGTCGCGAACCGCGCGCAGATCACCGGCCTGACGGACATATCCTTCTCGGCCGTCGATCCGGCCACCGCCGCGACCAGCGCGCAGAGCGACTGCGTGTGGAGCAACACGGCGACCAAGGGATACAGCATCACCGCGACCGGCAGCGGCACCAGCGGGGCGTTCACGCTCGCCAACGGCTCGCTGACCGTGCCCTATTCGGTGCAATGGGCGGCGAGCACCGGGCAGACCAGCGGCAGCGCGCTGACCGCGGGAACCGCGCTCGGGGGGCTGACCACGACCGCCGCCAACCCGACCTGCAGCACCGGCGCAGCGACGACTTCGAGCCTCATCGTCTCGATCTCCGCGCCGAACCTGCAGGGGATGGAGGCGGGAGTCAGCTATACGGGCACGCTGACCCTGCTGGTGACGCCGCAATAGCCCCCGGGCGATCAGGAAGGGTTCGGCCATGCAGGGTCGCTCCCATTCCCGATCCACGGCGGCGGGGGTGCTCGCAACGCTCCTCCTGGCGGCGATGCCGGTGCCGGCCTTCGCCCAGAACGTGCAGATAACCCAGCTGAGCGACGTGTCGTTCGGCGCGATCACGAATGTCGGCATCGATCAGGTCCGGAGCCAGTCGGTGTGCGCCTATAGCGGGCTGCTGGGCGGCCGCTATTCGCTGACGGCGACCGGTTCCGGCGCCGGCGGCGCGTTCACGCTCTCCAACGGGGCGAGCGTGCTTCCCTATGAAGTCCAGTGGAACACCTCCGCCGGGCAGAGCTCGGGCACCAATCTCGTATCGGGCGCGGCACTGACCGGGCAGACGGTGCTGTTGAGCTGCCCGCTTCTTCAGGTCACCAATTCGAGCCTCATCATCATCCTGCGCGGTGCCGCGCTGACCACGGCCACCGCCGGGAATTATAGCGGCACGCTCACGATCATGCTCGCGGCGAACTGATGCGGATGCGCCGCGCGATCGGCGTTGCGCTGCTCTCGCTGCTTGCCGCGGCGGGCATCGGTGCCATTCCCTCGGCGGCGGCGCAGGGCAACCGGCAGGCCGGCGGCGTCGAGGGGCGCGCGCCCTCGCCGGCAGATCCGGCCAGGCCCGTGATGGTGACGGCCGCGATGCCGAGCGACTTCGCCGACCTCGCCCAGGCGCAGAGGCTCGTCGCCGATGTCTTCTTCGGCGGCGTCCGGATCGGGCAGTTCGACATCGAGGCGAAGCCCGGAGAGGTTCGCTTCGCCCGCCCCGAAAGCGTCGTCGCGGCGATACCGAATGTCGCCGATGCCGGGGCCGTCACGCATGCCCTGACCGGCGCGCTGGATGCGAACGCCCGGTTCCTGTGCGCGGACACGTCCAGCCCTTGCGAGACTCCGCACCCCGAAGCGGCCGCGATCGTGTTCGATCCGCGGCGCTTCCGCATCGACCTCTATCTGAACGCGAATCTGCTGGCGATCCGTGCGGCGACCGTCGATCGCTTCCTCCAGCCCTATAGCAAGGGCCTCTCGTTCGTCGACGTCGTGGGCGGCGCCATCGCGGGCGGCGACGGGCAGGCGGTCAATTACAACATCTATAACCGCGCGATCATCGGCGCTGGAAATACCCGCTTGATTTCAGAGGCTTCGGTTTCGTCGGGGCGGGGCCTCGACGTCGATACGCTCGCGGTTCAGCGCGACAGCCCCGGCACGCGGTACAGCGGGGGGCTGTTCTACGCGCCCGGCGCCGATCTGGTCGGGCGCAGGCGCATTCTCGGCGTCGGCATCGCTTCCCAGTTCGACACGCGTGCCGATCGGATGCAGCTGTTCGGCAGCCCGCTCGTCGTCTTCCTCGGCCAGCGATCGCGCGTGGATATCTATGTCGAGGGCCGCCTGGTGAGCTCCCAGAGCTTCGAGGCCGGCAACCAGACGCTCGACACCGCCGCACTTCCGGACGGCTCCTATCCGGTCGAGCTCCGCGTTCAGGAGGCGAGCGGGGCGACGCGCACCGAGCGGCGCTTCTTCACCAAGAGCACTGCCATCGCCCCGGTCGGGCATCTTGCCTTCTTCGCCAATGCGGGCCTGCTGGCCGTGGATCGCAAGGACAAGTGGCTGTCGGTCTCGCACGTGCCCCTGCTGACGGCGGGGCTGGCGGGGCGCGCCGGCCCCACCATCGCCTGGGACGCGACCGTGATGCTGACCGATCGCAAGGCGCTGAGCGAAGTCGGCGTGACCTATCTCGCGCCCAATTTCCAGACTCGCCTCGCGGTACTGGGCTCGAGCGCGGGCGACTATGGCATTGTCGGGCAGGCCGGTTCGACGACGGGCGGCGCGTTCGGCTATAATTTCGACCTGCGCTATGTTCACAGCCGCGATCGGGCACCGTTGATCCCGCTCGCCGACTATGTCTATGACAATTTCTCGTCGCCTAACCCTGTTATCCAAGGTTTTCAGGGGGCTAGCGCAAGCTTTGCCCAAGCGATCGGAAATATCTCCTACTATGTCGGCGGCGGGCAGATCGGCGTCAGCGCCTATCTGCGGCATGACGAAGGACGCCCCACATCCTATGCGATCGGCCCATCGGTGCGATGGACGGTATTGCGGCGACGGCAGTTCCAGCTGACCTTCAACGGCACATATGCCGCGACGAACCATGGGAAATCCGTGGCATTTAGCCTTCAGTTTCAAGTATTTCGTCCAAGATCCTCATTCAGTGTGCAAACTGGTTTCCAAACCGGCCTCGGCGAGCGGCAGCGGCGGCTCGACGATGTCGAGGAAGTGTCGGCCTCGATCCATCGCAGCGGCGTTCTGGGCGGCGAATTCGATGCAGCGGGCACCGTCCAGCATAGCGGCGACGGCACGGTGCTCCAGGCTTCCGCCAGCGAGCGCAATGCCACGGGCTTCGCCTCGGCGAGCGTGGTCCACCGGATCGGGGGCACGGGCAGCGCCAGCCAATATGCCCTGACCGCACAGACTTCGCTCGCCGCGGGCGGAGGGATCTTCCACATCGGCGCGCGCGACCAGAATGACAGCGTGATCAGCGTGCGGGTGCGCGGCACTGCCCGCAACGCGCGCTTCGTGGTGCTGGTCGATGACGCGCCCCGCGGCGAACTCGCCGCCGGCGAGCATCTGAACCTGGCGGTCACGCCCTATCGGCGTTACAAGGTCAGGATCCGTCCGGCCGGCAGCGAACTGGTCAGTTTCGACGCGCAGACCCGATCGGTCGACGTCTATCCGGGGACCGTCGCGGTGCTGGACTGGAAGGCGAACGCGGTCCTGGCGATGTTCGGGCGGCTGACCTGGCCCGATGGCAGCCCGGTCGCCAATGCCGATATCGTCACGGACGGGGCCATCGCCGCGAGCGACATGCGGGGCTATTTCCAGTTGCAGGCGCCGGGCGATGCGCAAATCGTCGTGCACGCAACCGACGGCCGGACATGCCGGGCGAAGCTCAGCGCGAAACCATCGCAGAACGAATATTCCGCAATCGGAGACGTCCCATGCAGACCCTGACGCGTTTTCTCACCAGCACGCGCATCCTTGCGGCCGCAGCGTCCATCGGGCTCCTCGCCCTGCCTGCCAGGGCGGGGATCGTGCTCAGCCAGGCCGTGGTCGATATCCTGCCCTCGGGTGCGATCGCGCAGGACATCGACATATGGAACGACGGGACCGAAGTCTCCTATGTGACGGTCGAGCCCGCCGAGATCGTGTCTCCCGGCCACCCGGGCGAAACCAGGACGCCGATCACCGATCCTGGCGCGGGCGGGTTGCTCGTCACCCCGCAACGGCTGATCCTCCAGCCAGGCGAGCACAAGCTCATCCGCATCGCGGCGATCGTGCCGCGCGGGGCGACGGACCGGATCTACCGCGTCGCCGTCAAGCCGGTCGCGGGGCCCGTCAGTGCGCCGGTCACCGCGCTGAAGCTGCTGATAGGCTATGACGTGCTCGTCATCTATCGTCCCGCGCAGCCGACGGTGAAAGTCGTCGGGGAGCGTAACGGCAACGTGCTGACCCTCCGCAATGCCGGCAACAGCAATGTCGAGATCTATGAAGGAAAGCAGTGCGATCCCGCGCGTCCGGCAGTGTGCGTGACGCTGCCTGCGAAGCGGCTCTATGCCGGGCAGGTCTGGCAGCAGACGCTGACCATGGCCGGTCCGGTCGACTATCGGATCGCGCAGGGGCCGCAGAGCATGCAGCAGCGGTTCTGAACGGGAACCCGGGGCGTGCAGGATGGCAGGCGCGGCATATTTCAGCCGCTGGTGACCCCTACGAGAATCGAACTCGTGTTTTCGCCGTGAGAGGGCGACGTCCTGACCGCTAGACGAAGGGGCCGTTAGCGCTGCGGAAGCGGGCAATTACGGGGCAGCTGCATGCCCGTCAAGCGCCTTCCGGGGGCAGGGGCAATTTTATTTCGCGATCGGTGGCCTCACCCCGCGACCGGCAGGCGCAGCGCGCCGTCCGGCTCGTAATGCACTTCGCTGTACGCCGTCACCGCGACCAGCGGCAGCCGGGCATAGAGGTGCGGGAACAGCTGGCCGCCACGCGAGGGCTCCCAGCGCACCGCATCGCCCATGGCCTCCAGATCGACGGCGGCAAGCCACAGGCCGGCCTGGCCGGCGAAATGCTTGCCCAGCGTCTCCTCCACCTGCGCAGCGGTGGAGAGGTGGATATAGCCGTCCGCCAGGTCGATGGGCGCGCCCTCGAACACGCCTTCATGCTCCAGGACGTGCATCTGATCCGCAGTAAGGATCTTGTAGGCGATATTGTCGGCCATGGCGTTTCCTGAGCCTTGCTGCGCCCCGGCAAAGGCCGGGACCCGGTCTCGACGCAGCGAGTGAGGTGCGTCAACCTCTCGAGCGACATTGCAACCGGACCCCGGCCTTCGCCGGGGCGCAGTCATGCCAATACGGTCCTACTGCCCGTCCTCGGGCCCTTGTGCGAGATCCTCGCCGGTGGTGCCGTCGGGGGTCGGGTCGCCGGCGATGGGGCCATCGCCCAGCTCCGCCTCGGCATCGCCTTCGCTTTCCTCGATCCGCGCGGCGGAGACGACATGCTCGTTGTCCGCGACGTTGAACAGGCGCACGCCGGCCGAGCCGCGGCCGATCACGCGCAGGTCGCCCAGCGACATGCGGATCATCTTGGCCTGGTCGGTGACCAGCATCAGCTGATGCCCCTTGCTCGCCGGGAAGCTTGCCACCACCGGGCCGTTGCGGCCGATATTGTCGATATTGGTAATGCCCTGGCCGCCGCGGCCGGTGCGCCGATACTCATAGGCCGAGCTCAGCTTGCCATAGCCATTGGCGCAGACGGTGAGGATGAACTGCTCGCGGTTCTTGAGCTCCTCGAAGCGATCGGCCGCCAGGTCGGGCTCGCCTTCCTTCTCGGCCTTCCACGGCGCGAAGCGGAGATAGGCCTCGCGCTCCTCGCTGGTGGTGCCGACGCGGTGGAGGATCGACAGCGAGATGACTTCGTCGCCCGTCGCCAGCTTCATGCCGCGCACGCCGGTGGAGTTGCGGCTCTGGAATTCGCGAACGTCGTCGGCGGCGAAGCGGATGGCCTTGCCCTGGCGGGTGGCGAGCAGCACGTCGTCGCCCTCGTCGAGCAGCGCCACGCCGATCAGCCGGTCATCGGCGTCCTCGCCTTCGAACTTCATCGCGATCTTGCCGTTCGAGGGCACGTTGTTGAACGCGTCCATCGAATTGCGGCGCGCCGAGCCCTTGGCGGTGGCGAACATCACATGGAGCTTGCCCCACTCGCTCTCATCCTCGGGCAGCGGCAGCACGGTGGAGATCGTCTCGCCCGCCGCCAGCGGCAGGATGTTGATCATCGGCCGCCCGCGCGTGGCCGGGCCGCCCTCGGGCAGCTTCCAGACCTTCATGCGATAGACCTTGCCCAGGGTCGAGAAGAACAGCACCGGCGTGTGCGTCGAGGTGACGAACAGCTCGGTAACGGCATCCTCGTCCTTGGTGGCCATGCCGGCGCGGCCCTTGCCGCCGCGATTCTGGGCGCGGAACGTGTCGAGGCTGGTGCGCTTGATGTAACCCTGCACGGTCACGGTGACGACCATGTCCTCGCGCTCGATCAGATCCTCGTCCTCGATGCCGTCGGCGGCCGGAGCGATCTCGGTGCGGCGCGGCGTGGCGTAGAGGGCGCGGACCGTGGTCAGCTCCTCCACCATCACTTCGTAGAGCTTGGCGCGGTTGCCCAGGATCTCGAGCAACTCGGCGATCGAATCGGCCAGTTCCTTCAGCTCGTCGCCGATCTCGTCGCGGCCGAGCGCGGTGAGGCGATGGAGGCGCAGGTCGAGGATCGCCCGGACCTGGGCGTCGCTCAGGCGATAGACGTCGCCGGTGATCTCGGTTTCCACCGCCTCGACCAGCTTGATGTACTGGGCGATCTCCGCGATCGGCCATTCGCGCGCGAGCAGCTTGTCGCGGGCATCGGCCGGGCTCGACGAACCGCGGATGATGCGGACGACTTCGTCGAGATTGGTGACCGCGATCACCAGGCCGAGCAAGATGTGGGCGCGCTCGCGGGCCTTGGCCAGCTCGAACTTCGAGCGGCGGGTGATGACCTCCTCGCGGAACTTGACGAAGGCCTGGATGATGTCCTGCAGGTTGAGCAGTTCCGGGCGGCCGCCGCGGATCGCCAGCATGTTGGCCGGGAAGCTCGACTGGGCGGGCGTATTCCGCCAGACCTGATTGAGCACGACCTCGGGCGTAGCGTCGCGCTTCAGGTCGATGACGATGCGAACGCCCTCGCGCGACGATTCGTCGCGGATGTCGCTGACGCCTTCGATGCGCTTGTCCTTGGCGGCTTCGGCGATCTTCTCGACCAGCGCGTTCTTGCCCTGCTGGTAGGGGATTTCGGTGAGCACGATCGAACGGCGGTCGCCGCGCTGCTCGAACTCGTGGCGCGAGCGCACGATGATCGAGCCGCGGCCCGTCTGATAGGCATTGCGGCAGCCCGAGCGGCCGAGGATCAGCGCGCCGGTCGGGAAGTCCGGGCCGGGGACGATCTCCATCAGCTCCTCGAGCGTGAGCAACTCGCGCTGGCCGAGCATGCTCTTGATGTGCTCGAGGCAGGCATCGACCACTTCGCCCAGATTGTGCGGCGGGATGTTGGTCGCCATGCCGACCGCGATGCCGCCGGCGCCGTTGACCAGCAGGTTGGGGAAGCGGGCGGGGAGGACCGCGGGCTCGCTCTCCGAACCGTCATAGTTCGGGACGAAGTCGACTGTGTCCTTCTCGATATCGTCGAGCAGCGCCGAGGCGACCTTGGCGAGGCGCGCTTCGGTATAGCGCATCGCGGCGGGCGGATCGGGGTCCATCGAGCCGAAATTGCCCTGGCCGTCGATCAGCGGCACCCGCATCGCCCAATCCTGGGCCATGCGCGCCATCGCGTCGTAGATCGAGCTGTCGCCGTGCGGGTGGTATTTACCCATCACGTCGCCGACCAGGCGGGCCGACTTGCGATAGGCGCGGCCGGCGACATAGCCGCCTTCCTGCGCGGCGTAGAGGATGCGGCGGTGGACCGGCTTCAGACCGTCGCGAACGTCCGGGAGCGCGCGCGCCACGATCACGCTCATCGCGTAATCGAGGTAGCTCGTCTTCATCTCGTCGACGATCGAGATCGGCGTAATGTCGGAGGGGTCGTCGGCGAGGATGGTCTCGTCGGTCAAAGGATCACGCTTTCGGGTTCTTGAGTGTGTCGTACGGCTCTAACGATGCCGATGCATCCTGCCAACCCCGCGCCCGCGCGCGCCCGCGTGAGGAGCGGAAACCCGTGGATAAGTCGCGCCCGAGGCGAAGGGGTTGACTCTAAGTCTACCTAGATAGATTTATTGTCCCATGGTTCGGAACCGTTCACTTTCGCCCGCAGCTCGCAACCTTCTCGCCATCCTGCTGGAGGCGGGGGAGAATTGGTCGCACGGCTATGCGCTGGGCCGGGCGGCCGGAATAAAATCGGGCACGCTCTATCCGCTGCTGATCCGGCTGGAGGGGCAGGGGCATCTCGAAGCGCAGTGGCAGCCGCCGAGCGAGCCAGGGCGGCCGGCGCGGCACGCTTACCGGCTCAGCGCGGACGGCCGGGCCTTTGCGCGCGAGCTGCTGCGCGGCGTGGCACCGGCGCTGGCGGGGAAGCCGGCATGATCCGCCTGCTGGCGATGGCGCTCGTCGACCTTGCCGCGGCGCTGCTGCCCGCGCGGCTTGGTCATTGGGGCGAGGCGATGCGACGCGAGACCGGAGAGATTGCGGCGTCGGCGGAAGCCCTCCGCTTCGCGTTCGGTTGTCTGCGGGGCGCGATCGGCGAGGCGATGCGGGTTCATGGAGGAGACGGGGCGATGTGGCGTGGAAGAGGGCGGGTGGGGTTTTGCGCGATCGGCGCGACCGGATTGGGGATCGCGTACATGGCGATCGGCGGTGCGCCGTTCGGCTATCCGCTGCGTAACCTCGCGGCGCTGCTGATCGGCTTCCTTGCTGTCGGGATCGTCATGCACCTGCCGCGCACGCGGCTGCTCGCGGCGGGACCGGTCCTGCTTGCGCTCGGGCTGTTCTTGCTCGCAGCCAGCCTGCTCGGCGTCTCGAACGAGGGTGCAACGCGCTGGATCTCGATCTACGGGCTCAGCATCCAGCCGAGCCTCGTCCTGGTGCCGGTGCTGGCGATCGGCTTCGCCGCCGTGCGGGACCGGCTTTCGACGCTGGGCGTAATCGCTGCGGCGGGCGCGCTGGCGCTGCAGCCCGACCGGGCGATGGCGGGCGCGCTCGCCGCCGGACTCGCCGCGCTGGCACTGGTCCGCCCCGAGCGGAAGGTTTGGCTGGCACTGCTGGCAGCCAGTGCCGGTTCGGTCGCCACGCTGCTCCAGCCAGACGTGCAGCCGGCCATGCCCTTTGTCGACCAGATCCTGTTCACTGCCTTCGCCGTCCACCCGCTCGCCGGGCTGATGGTGGTGGCGGGATCGCTGCTGTCGCTGGTGCCGGCGCGTGCCAGGTGGCGTCGCGATCCGGGCTACGCAGTGTTCGGGGCGCTGTGGCTGGCGATCGTGCTGGCGGCGGCGCTGGGCAATTATCCGACGCCGCTGGTCGGCTATGGCGGGAGCGCGATCGTCGGCTATCTGCTGAGCATGCTAGGCCTGCCCAAGGCGATCGGCGCTACGGACGGGGTGGCGGACCTGCCGCGGCGGGAAGCGGAGCACGGGGTGCTGCGAACGAGCATCGCTTGAGAAGCTGGCCGGCGGCGGAACGGGAGGAGGGCGCTCCGCCGCCGGCACTTGGGGGATGGGGCTGTGCCGGCCCAGTCCCCTAAGGCATCGCTTGGCTCAGTGCTTCGTCGTGCCGGTGTGCGGCAGGCGGATCACATATTGGCCATCGGCCTCGATGCCGGTGCTGTCGTCTTCCACCTCGCTGGTCACCAGCTTGCCGAGGTTCGCGAGCGCGCCGAGCATGCCGAAGTCGGCGCTGAACGGGCGGCCGCGCGGATCGCGGCGCGGCGCGGGCCGCGCGTTCCGCGGGTCGCGGCGGCGCGGTGGCGGCGCCATCCGCGCCATTCGGTCGGCGACCGAGGCGGCGTCGCTCGCCCGGCCGAATTCGCGCCACACGACCTGGAATCCTACCGGCACTTCGCTCCACTCGCCGCCTTCGGGGCGGACCAGGTCGCGGCCGCAATGGTGGCAGACCGCGAAGTCGAGCCCCTGGTTGTGATGATGGATGGTGCCGGCGGCATGGCCCATCACGCTGCAACGGATACGCATCTCACTACACTCCCTTGGATCTGCTGCCGCGCATCCGCAGGCGAAATTCGGCCAGGGCGCGGAAATGCTCGTCGCCGCTTTCGAGGGCGAGCGCCGGGTTCCATATCTCGAAACTGTCGCCGGCGCCGACGAACAGGGCGAGGTCGCCGATGCGGCCCAGATGGCGCATCGCAGCCGGGATGCGCAGCCCCTTGGCGTCGCGTCGCATCCGTTCGGAAAGGCCGAAGGTGTCGCGCATCCGGCGATAATGGTCGCGGGCCTCCGCGCCCTGTTCCTCCTCGGCCAGGCGACGGCGCTCGGCACGCTCGGCGAGCGTGGCAAGGTGCGCGCGGTCATAGCCGACCAGGCAGCTGTCCGCCTGGTGCTTGGCGACGATGATCTCGGGGCTGGCTTCGGGAGGCAGCGCGGCTGCGAGAAAGGCCGGGACGGCGACGCTGCCGTCCGCATCGACCTCGCAGAGCTCGCTACCATGGTAAAGGGCATTCATGGGCATCGACTCGTCAGAAAGGGGTGATTCTGTTCTGGTAAGTCACTGAAACCACATATGGTTTCCTTGCTTGCCTTATGTTTGCCATAATAACGCCTAATTCTGATCCGCCGATGAACCGTTCCGTTTCGTCGGCGAAATGTTTATTGCCGTTAACCATGATGTGAACGATTGGTAATGAAGCCGCCATTCAGGAGAGCACCCGTCCGAGTCCGCGCGTAGGGAAGAATCCTGAGCCCAAGGACTTGAAAATTGTGGACAACGCTCTCCGCGGGTGGCGCTGCCGAGAGCGGCTCCCTACACTTGGGTCATGCATTCCGGCTTCGTTCCGCTTCGGGTCTTCTCGTCCTTCACCATGCTGGAGGGCGCGATCGAGCCGAAGGCGATCGCCAAGCGTGCGAAGGAACTGGGTTTTCCGGCGGTCGCGGTGGCGGATCGCAACGGTCTCTACGCCTCGATGAGCTTCGGCGATGCCTGCATCAAGTCGGGTATCCAGCCGATCATCGGCACGTTGCTGGCGGTCAAGCGGCCCGACATGCCGGACGGTGTCGCGGCGCCGATCGACTGGCTCGCGCTCTATGCGCAGGACGAAGCCGGCTATCTGAACCTGTGCGACCTCGTCTCGATGGCGCATCTCGATCGCCCGGTCGAGGAGGATGCGCACATACCCTTCGACGCGCTGGAAGGGCGGACCGAGGGGTTGCTCTGCCTCACTGCCGGTCGCGAGGGGGCGCTGGCGCGGCTCTATGCCGAACAGCAGGACATGGCGGCGGATTCCTATGCGCGCCGGCTCGAGGCGCTGTTCCCCGAGCGGCTCTATGTCGAGATCGTCCGCCGGCTCGACGAAGTGGAGGGCCGGGCCGAGCCCAAGCTGCTCAACCTCGCCTATGACCGGAACCTGCCGCTGGTCGCGACCAACCCGAGCTGCTTCGCCGAACCGACCTTCCATGAGGCGCATGACGCGATGCTGTGCATCGCCAACAGCTCCTATGTGGCTTCCGACGATCGCCCGCGCTCCTCGCCCGATGCGTGGATGAAGCCCGCGAACGAGATGAAGAGCCTGTTCGCGGACCTGCCCGAGGCCGTCGCCAACACGCTCGTCGTCGCCCAGCGCTGCGCCTATGCCGCGCCGAAGCGCAAGCCGATCCTGCCCAGCCTGGCCGGCGACCGCGAAGGCGAGGCGGCGATGCTGCGCGAGCGTTCGTGGCAGGGGCTGGCGAAGCGGCTGGAAAGGGCCGGCATCACCGATCCGGCCGAGCGCGAAGTCTATGACAAGCGGCTGCAGTTCGAGCTCGACGTCATCATCCAGATGGGCTTTCCGGGCTATTTCCTGATCGTCGCCGACTTCATCCAATGGGCAAAGGCGCACGACATCCCCGTGGGGCCGGGCCGCGGCTCGGGCGCGGGCTCGGCGGTCGCCTGGGCGCTGACCATCACCGATCTCGATCCGCTGAAGCTCGGCCTGCTCTTCGAGCGCTTCCTCAATCCGGAACGCGTCTCGATGCCCGACTTCGACATCGATTTCTGCGAAACCCGGCGTGGCGAGGTGATCCGCTACGTGCAGCAGAAATACGGCGCCGATCACGTCGCGCAGATCATCACCTTCGGTACGATGAAGGCGCGCGCGGTGGTCAAGAACGTCGGCCGCGTGCTGCAGATGAGCTATGGCCAGATCGACCGCCTGGCCAAGCAGATCCCGAACCACCCGACCGATCCCTGGACGCTGGAGCGCACGCTGAACGGCGTCGGCGAGTTCCTTGCCGAGTATAACGCGCACAAGGACATCAAATATCTGGTCGACCTCTCGATGCGGCTCGAGGGGCTGCCGAGCCACTCGTCGACGCACGCCGCCGGCGTGGTGATCGGCGACCGGCCGCTGTCGCAGCTCGTGCCGCTCTATCGCGACCCCCGCTCGGACATGCCGGTCACCCAGTTCGACATGAAATATGTCGAAGGCGCGGGTCTGGTGAAGTTCGACTTTCTCGGCCTCAAGACGCTGTCGGTGCTGAAAAAGGCAGTCGAGCTGCTCTCCGACCGCGGCATCGACGTCGATCTGGATGCGCTCGCCTGGGACGACACCGAAGTATACGACCTGCTCCAGCGCGGCGACACGGTGGGCGTGTTCCAGCTGGAATCGGAGGGCATGCGGCGCACGCTGACGGCGGTGCGCCCGACGAATTTCGGCGACATCATCGCGCTCGTCTCGCTCTATCGCCCCGGCCCGATGGACAACATCCCGAGCTTCGGCCACCGCAAGGGCGGGCGCGAGGAGATCGTCTATCCGCACGACCTGCTCGAGCCGATCCTGAACGAGACCTATGGGATCTTCGTCTATCAGGAGCAGGTGATGCAGGCCGCCCAGATCCTGGCTGGCTACAGCCTGGGCGGCGCGGACATGCTCCGCCGCGCGATGGGCAAGAAGATCAAGGCGGAGATGGATGCCCAGCGCGAGACCTTCGTGAAGGGCTGTGCCGAGCATAACGGGATCAAGCCGGCCAAGGCCAACGAGCTGTTCGACCTGATCGACAAGTTCGCCGGCTATGGCTTCAACAAGTCGCACGCCGCCGCCTATGCGCTGCTCGCCTATCAGACGGCCTGGCTCAAGGCGCACCATCCGCACGAATTCTTCGCCGCCTCGATGGCGTACGACATCCACCAGACCGACAAGCTGGCGATCTTCGCCGACGACATGAAGCGGCTGGGCGTCGCCTGCCTGGGGCCGGAGATCAATTGCAGCCAGGCGGACTTCTTCGTCGAGAAGACCGAGGACGGCCTCGCGGTGCGCTATGCGCTGGGCGCGCTGAAGGGCGTGGGCGAGCGCGCGATGGAGCTGCTGGTCGAGGAGCGCGAGGAGCGCGGCGCGTTCAAGTCGCTCGACGATTTCGCCAAGCGCGTCGACCCCCGGCTGCTCAACAAGCGCCAGGTCGAGACGCTGGCGGGGGCGGGGGCATTCGATGCGCTCGACGACAATCGCGCCGGGGTGTTCGCCGCGGCGGAGACGATCCTGGCAGTCGCGCAGCGCACCTGGTCGAACAAGACCAGTGGGCAGGGCGGCCTGTTCGGCGAATCCGAGCCGAGCGGCGGCGCGATCCAGCTACCGCAGAGCGCGCACTGGTCGCTGGCCGATCGGATCGGGGCCGAGCGCGACGCCTTCGGCTATTATTTCTCCGCGCACCCGCTCGACCGTTTCCAGCATCTCGCCAAGAGCTTCGGCGCGCGCGAGATCGCGACCCTGGGCGAATTGGACATCCCCGCCGGCGCGCGTGTCGGCGCGACGATCGCGGCGCTGGTCGAGGATTGCCGGCCGCGTACCTCCGCACGCGGCAACCGCTATCTGATGGCGACGATCTCGGACAAATCGGCGCAGACGCTGGCGACCTGCTTCGAAGACAGCGCCGCCAAGGACCTGGAGGATTGCGCCCGCGCCGGCGGTTGCGCGGTGCTGACCGTCGAGCTCGACAAGCGCCCGGGCGAGGATACGCCGCGCGTCTCGATCAAGCGCGTCCAGCCCTTCGAGGGGCTGGCCAACACGGCGCGGCTGGTGCTCGACGTCGCGATCGACGACGTCCGCGCCGTGCCGGTGCTCGCCGGCATCATCGGCGACCAGCGCGGCGGACGCGGCGAGGTGCTGGTGCGCGTGTGCATTCCGGGCGGCGAGGCCGAACTGGTGCTGGGCCGCGACTTCCGGCTGGACGGCGAGCTTGCCCAGAAGATCGAGAATGTGCCGGGCGTTCGCTGGGCGACGCTCAAGAGCGCGGCGGCGAAGCTGGCCGAGGCGGCTTAGTCCGCCCTGCTCCCCTCCCTTCCAGGGAGGGGAATGCGCATGCGGTGTCCGACATCCTTCCTTACATTCCCCGCTCTCGACACCCGCGCGCTTCGCGGGTTACGCTCTCGAAAAATCGGTATGGAGAGCCGGATGCTTGGAGGAATGCAGGATTTCGAGCTGCGCGTCACGACGCTGCTCGATCACGCCGCGCGCGAGCATTGGGGGCGCGAGATCGTCACCCGCTGGGCGGATGGCAGCGAGACGCGCACCACCTGGGCCGGCATCGCCCGCGATGCCCGCAAGCTGGCCCAGGCGCTGGAGCGGCTCGGCGTGCGGAAGGGCGACCGGGTCGCCACGCTGGCGATGAACCATGGCCGCCACCTCGTTACCTGGTACGGCGCCGCCGGCATGGGCGGGTTGGTCCACACGATCAATCCGCGCCTGTTCGAGGATCAGCTGGTCTTCATCGGCAACCATGCCGAGGACAAGGTGCTGTTCTACGATCGCGCCTTCGCGCCGCTGGTCGAGCGATTGAAGCCGCACTGGAAGACGATCGAGCATTATTATTGCTTCGACAGCGACGGGCCGGACGGGTTCGAGGCGCTGCTGGCCGCCGAGGACGGCAATTACAGCTGGGTGACGGGCAGCGAGCGCGAGCCCTGCATGATCTGCTACACCAGTGGCACCACCGGCAATCCCAAGGGCGTGACCTATACCCACCGATCGAGCGTGATCCACGCCCTTGCCGAAATGCAGCCCGACGTGTTCGACCTTTCGGCCCGGGCGGTGGCGATGCCGATCGTGCCGATGTTCCATGCGGTCGGCTGGGGCCTGCCCTGGGCGGGCGCCGCGGCGGGGATCAAGTTCGTCTTCTCGGCGGTCAACGATCCGCTGGTTCTGTGCGAACTGATGAACCGCGAGAAGGTGACGCATACCGCCGGCGTGCCCACCGTCTGGTTCGCGATGTTCCAGCACATGGACGCCACCGGCGAGGAGCCGGCGTTCCTCAAGATCGTCACCATCGGCGGGTCGGCAGCGCCGCGCGCGATGATCGAGCGGCTGATGAAGATGGGCATCCGCGTGAACCATGCCTGGGGCATGACCGAGACGAGCCCGATCGGCACGATGGGCGCGCCCTCGTGGAACTGGGACGAACTCAGCTTCGAGCAGCAGGTCGATCAGGTCTGCAAGCAGGGCAAGGTTCCCTATGGCGTCGAACTGCGCGTGGTGGACGACGAGGGCCGGGTGCAGCCGCGCGACGGCAAGAGCTCGGGCCGGCTGCAGGTGCGCGGGCCGTGGATCGTCGAACGCTATTTCAAGGCGGACGAGTCCGCAGTCGATGCCGACAACTGGTTCGACACGGGCGACGTGTCGGTCCTCTATCCGGACGGCACGATGCAGATCACCGATCGCGCCAAGGACGTGATCAAGTCGGGCGGCGAGTGGATCAGCTCGGTCGATCTGGAAAATGCCGCGGTCGGCTGCGCGGGCGTGGCCGAAGCGGCGGCGATCGGCGTGCATCACCCCAAATGGGAGGAGCGGCCGATCCTGCTCGTGGTCCGCAAGCCGGGCAGCGAAGTGACGGCGGAGGCGGTGCAGGCACATCTCGCGCAGCACGTCGCCAAATGGTGGCTGCCCGACGAGGTGCTCTTCGTCGAGAGCCTGCCGCACACCGCCACGGGCAAGCTGCTCAAGACCGCGATCCGGGAACAATATAAGGATTTCAAGCTGGCCGCGGCCTGAGAATGCCGCCCCTCCCCCCGGAAAGGGGAAGCGGCCTGTCTTCTCACATTCCGGCGAACGCTGCCGTGACTTCTCCGGCCTTGGCATCCTTGAAGCGGGCGCAGTTGCGGATACCCTCCACTGCGCGATCCAGTCCAAGCGTGCTGCCGCCTTCGGCCCGCAGCTTGGCGTCGACCGTGTCGGCCGCCGCGAGCGAGCATTGCGCCTTGAACATCTCCGCCGAACGGCCCGAGAAGATGCCGCCGCCGCCGGTCAGCTTCGAGAATTCGTCGAAATGGGCGAGCATATATTCGAGCGCCGCGTCGCGGGTGTCGGCGTCCTTCAGGAATAGCGACGCCCCGAACAGCCGCTGGCGCGGCTTGTAGCGGGGATCGTTGAACTCGGTGAAATACCATTTCGCGACATCGGCATTGCCCGAAGAGGCGATGGCGCGAAACGCTGCCTCGCGCAGGTCCGGTGCCTTGCCCGCCAGTGCCATTTCGGCGAGCGTCCTGGCGAAGGGCACGCCGCGATCCTGGACGGTAATGGCCAGCGCCAGCGGCAGGAAGGCATCGTCGAGCGCATGGGCGTCGCCGGCGAGCCGCGCGTCGGCGGCGGCGGCCAGCCTGGCGCGCAACACGGGGTCATGACCATTGTCCGCCACGAAGCCGACCAGCTGCTCGCGCAGCTCGACGGTGTCGGCGTTGTCGTTCGCATGCGCGCCGGGCTTCGGATCGAAGCCGATCTTCGCCAGCATCGGGCCATAGATGTCGACGAACAGCTTGCGATAGGCGGGCAGCGCCGCGGCGCCGATCAGCCCGCGATCGCGCAGGCCGGCGAGCCGGGTGCCGTTGTCGAGCTGCATCTTGGTCTTGGGATGGCGGGCCATCGCGCGGGCGAGCGCGACGAGCTGCGCGGTGTTCGCCTTGCCGGCATAGAAGCTCGCCCACAGGCTGTCGTCCACCGCCAGCGCCTCGCCGGTCGGCAGGGTGGGGGCAGCGGCAATCAGCGAATCCCAGTCGGCGGGATCGAGGTCGAAGCGATAATAGCCCCAGCCGCCCGCATTGGGGACGAGCGTGCCCGTGCCGTTGGCGACGACCGGCGCGCTCGGCTTGTCCAGCAGCGTGCAGTTCCTGGCATCGCCCTGGCGGATGCAGAGCGGGATGATCCACTGCTCGGCGGGCGCATTGGTGCCGAAATAGGCGAAGCGCTGCTGGCTGGCGGTGAGCACGCCATTGGCGCGGTGGAAGGTCACCACCGGCACGCCCTGCTGGTCGACGAAGCTCCGCAGCGATTCGAGCACGCGCGGATCGTGCGCGGCGTCGGCCAGCGAAGCAAAGAACTGGTCGGTGGTCGCGTTGCCATATTTGTGGCGCGACATGTGCAGGCGCACGCCGTCGCGGAACTTCTCGTCGCCCATATAGCCGGCGATCATGCCGACGACCTGGCCGCCCTTGCCATAGGTGATCTGATCGAACGCCGCGTCGATATCCGCATCGTTGCTGATCTTCTGGTGGATCGGGCGGCCGGCGACCAGGGCGTCGAGGTCCATCGCCTCGAAACCCTCGGAGATGGCGTCGACGCCGATGTCGAGGTCCGGGCGCCATTCGTTGCCGATGCGATAGCCCATCCAGTTGGCGAAGCTTTCGTTCAGCCAGATATCATCCCACCAGGCCGGCGTGACCAGATCGCCGAACCATTGGTGCGAAAGCTCGTGCGCCACGACCATGCCGAAGGTCTGCTTGCTCGACGTGGCATCGTCCTCGTCGACGAACAGGATGCCGTCGCCATAGATGTCGGCCCCTGCATTCTCCATCGCGCCCGGCATCACCGGCGAGCCGATCTGGTCGAGCTTGGGGAAGGGGAAGGCCTGACCGAAATATTTCTCGAGCAGCGCGACGATCGGGCCCGAATTGTCGAGCGCGAACTGCATCCGGCCCTTGTAGGGCTGGGTGCCGACGATGCGCAGCGGCAGCGGCGTCTTGCGCTCGGGCGTGGGCGCCACCTTGGCGCCGAGGGTCGAGAAGGGGCCGACGACGAAGGCGACCAGATAGGTCGGCAGCGGCTTGGTGGCGATGAAGCGGTGCCTGACCAGTTCGCCGACCTTGGCCGGCTTGCCCGTTTCCGGTGCGTTGCTCAGCGCGACGAAGCCCGGCTTGGTGGTCAGCGACACGGTGAAGGGAGTCTTGAAGCCCGGCTCGTCGAAGCCAGGAAAGGCCGCGCGCGCATCGATTGACTCGAACTGGGTCCAGCTGTACCAGCTGCCGGCCACCTCGATGCGATAGGGCCCCGAAGCGCCGGTGCCGAAGGCCGCGTCATAGTCGAACTTCAGCGTCAGCTTCCCCGGCTGCACCGTCTTGCCGAAGTCGATCTGGGCGAGGCCATGGGGGCTCTTCTGGGTGAAGCCGAGCGGGATCTCCTTGCCCGCGACCACCGCCACCGCCTTGGTGACGTTGAGGTTGCGGCCGTGCATCCATACCGTCTGGGCAGCCCGGTTGAGCTGCACGTCGATCTCGGCGTGGCCGCCGAAGCGCGGCTTTTCGGGAACGATCGTCAGGTCGAGCCGATAGGCGAGGGGAGTCACCGTGTCCGGCAGCTTGCCGGTAGGCTGGACGTCCTGGGCATTTGCGACGGCGGGAAGCGTGAGGGCGAAAGCGAAGGCAAGCGCGCGCATGAAGGGTCCTTATGATCTGGCACTTGGCCTAGGCCCGCTGCCTGGCAGGTGCAATCGGCCACATGTTTCTGTTCGACTACTGTATGTTTCCATATTGTGTCTGCATCGTGGACGGCTATGGTGCGCGCAGGTCTCAGACCACCGGGCGGCGTTTGGATCCCTCTTTCCGCTGCCCGGTCCTAACTTAGGGGCCACCTGCCTTCGCGCGGTGGCCACCATTTTCCTCGCCGGCAGGCTGCACTAGGCCATTGCGCAGCGGCGCGGCTCCGATATGGTAGCGCTATCATAGTGCATCGACATGGCGCATCGACATGGCGCCTGGACGCAAGAGGGAGAGGGGATATGGGCCTGATCGTGCGCCTGGCGGCGCTGGTCCTGTTGCTGGGCGCCGCGGCGGCGCCGGGCGAGCGCTGGGTGACGGCCTGGGCCACGTCGCAGATGATCCCGGGCAACAATGCGCTGCCGACGGAGGATCTGAAGGACGCCACGCTGCGCCAGGTGGTGCGCATCCAGATCGCCGGCACCCGGCTGCGCGTGCGCTTCACCAACGCCTATGGCACCCAGCCGCTGCGCCTCGGCGCGGCGACGATTGCGCGGGCGGCCGACCCCGCCTCGCCGCGGATCGATGCCGCGAGCCTGGTGGCGCTGCGCTTCGGCGGGGCGAGGAGCGTCACCATTCCGGCGGGTGCGGATTACTGGTCCGATCCGGTCGCGCTGCCGGTGCAGGCGGGCGCGGACCTGGCGATCACGCTCTATCTGCCCGATGCCCCGGCACAGCAGACCGGCCATCCGGGCTCGCGCGCGACCAGCTATTATCTCCATGGCGACCATGTGCGCGATCCGGACCTGCCGAGCGCCGGCAAGGTCGATCGCTGGGTGCAGATCGGCGCGATCGAGACGGTGTCGGCCAAGGCGTCGGCGGTGGTGATCCTCGGCGATTCGATCACCGATGGCTATGGCGTGCCTGCCAACAGCAACCAGCGCTGGACCGACGCGCTCCAGCTGCGCCTGCGCGCCACGCCGGCGCTTGCCGACATGGCAGTGCTCAACGCCGGCATCGGCGGCAACCGGCTGCTCAACGACGGGCTCGGCCCCAATGCGCTCGCCCGGTTCGACCGCGAGGTGCTGAGCTATCCGGGGGTCACCCATCTCGTGATCCTGGAGGGCGTCAACGATCTCGGCACGCTCACCCGCGACGCCCCGGCCACGCCCGATGCGCACGCTGCGCTCGTGGAGGGGATGATCGGTGCCTATCGCCAGATGGTCGCCCGCGCCCGCGCGCGCGGGATCAAGGCGATCGGCGCGACGATCCTGCCCTATGGCGGCTCGGCCTATTACCATCCGGATGCGCAGAACGAGGCCGATCGCGCCGCGGTGAACGCCTGGATTCGCGCGCCCGGCAATTTCGACGGCGTGATCGACCTCGACGCCGCGCTCCGCGATCCCGCCGCGCCGACCCGGCTGCGCAAGGAATATGACAATGATGGGCTCCATCCCTCGATGGACGGCTATCGCGCGATGGCCGATGCGGTGCCGCTGTCGCTGTTCTCCGACAAGGTGAAGGATGCGGGCAGGGTGGCCGCCGCGCCGGTGGGGCCCGCGCCGATGATCGCCTTCACCTTCGACGATCTCCCCGCTCACGCGCCCCTGCCCGAAGGACAGAGCCGGGCCGGCATTGCCGAGCAGGTCATCGCCGCGCTGAAGGCCGGCGGGGCGCCGGCGATGGGCTTCGTCAACGGCGTGCAGCTCGAGCGCGAACCGGCCTCGGCGCCGGTGCTCGGCAAATGGCGCGCGGCGGGACTGACGCTGGGCAACCATGGCTGGAGCCATGCCAATCTCGACCAGCTGAGCGATGCGCAATTCCTGGCGGAGCTGGAGAAGAACGAACCGATCCTCGCGGCCAGGATGGGTGCTGCCGACTGGCGCTGGTTCCGCTATCCCTTCCTCTCCGAGGCCGCGACCGACCCCGCACGCCGCGCGCGCATCCGCAAGCTGCTGGCGGAGCGGGGCTACAAGGTCGCCACGGTGACGATGGATTTCTCCGACTGGGCCTATAACGACGCCTATGCCCGCTGCGTGGCCAGGGGCGACGACGACGCGATCCTGAAGATGGAGCACGCCTGGCTGGGCACCGCCGCGGTCCAGGCCGATCGTGCCCGCGCGATGAGCCAGGCGCTCTACGGCCGCGACATCCCCTATGTACTGCTCCTGCACCTGGGCGCGTTCGACGCACGCATGATGCCGCAACTGATCGCCCTCTATCGCGAAAAGGGCTATCGGTTCGTCTCGATCGACGAGGCGGAGCGCGACCCCTATTATGCATCCGAGGTGAACCCGGAACTCGTACCACAGCCCCAGGGACTGAACGGCGCGGTGGCGGCCAGGGGGCTGAAGGAACCGCCGGCGCCGGCGCTGCTGCCGCTGGAGACGATGTGCCGCTAGGAAGGCGCTAGAACAGCTCCCCCTGCGCCCCCCTGGGCGGCCGGAACAGGTCCGTCCGCAGTCGCAGCACTTCCCGGTCCAGCCCATGGCGTTTCGCCGCCATCCGGAACCGCGTCCGCAGCAGTTCCGCCCAGGGCCCCTGGCCCCGGAAGCGCGTGTGGAAATCGGGGTCGTTGTCCCTGCCGCCGCGGATCGACTGGATCGTCGCCATCACCTTGCCGGCGCGATCGGGGAAATGCGCATCGAGCCAGGCGCGGAACAGCGGCGCGACTTCGTGCGGCAGCCGGACCGGCAGGAAGAAGGCGGTGCGCGCGCCGGCTTCGGCGGCGCGCTCCAGTATGCGCTCGATCTCGTGATCGGTCACCTGCGGGATCACCGGCGCCAGCGAGACGAACACCGGCACCCCCGCATCGGCCAGCTGCCGCATCGCGGCCAGCCGCTTCTCGGGATGCGGGGCGCGGGGCTCCACCGTCATCGCGATCCTCGGGTCGAGCGAAGTGACCGAGATCATCACCGCCGCCAAGCCCTTTCTGGCCATCGGCGCGAGCAGGTCGAGGTCGCGCGTTACCCGGTTGGACTTGGTGGTGATCGTCAGCGGATGATCCTGTTCGGCCAGCACTTCGATGCAGCCGCGCGTGATCCGCCACTCGGCCTCGATCGGCTGATAGGGATCGGTGTTGGTCCCGAAGGCGATCGGCCGGCAGACATAGCCGCGCTTGCCCAGTTCCGCGCGCAGCAGCGCGGGCGCATCGGGCTTGGCGAACAACCTGCTCTCGAAATCGAGCCCCGGCGACAGGTCGAGATAGGCATGGGTCGGCCGGGCGAAGCAATAGATGCAGCCATGCTCGCAGCCGCGATAGGGGTTGATCGAGCGATCGAAGGCAATGTCGGGCGATTGGTTGCGGGTGATGATCGTCCGTGCCCGCTCCACCGTCACGGTGGTCCGCAGCGGCGGCGGGGCGTCGTCCAGCGCCGCGCGCGCATCCAGCCAGTCGCCGTCCGCTTCGCGCGCGGGCAGGTTGAAGCGGCTGCTTTCCTGGTTGAGGGTGGCGCCGCGCACCGGACGATTCTTCGCCATTGCCAAAGCCTAGGCGCAGGATTAGAACAGATCAAGAACATTGGAGGCGAACATGGCACGAATCAGTTATCTCGAACTGCCCGCGAAGGATGTGGCCGGCACCCGCGATTTCTACGCCAGGGCGTTTGACTGGCAATTCACCGACTTTGCCCCGCATTACGCAGCGACCACCACCGGCGACACCGATCTGGGCATCAACGGCTCCGGCGACCAGCCGATCCCGCTGCTGCTGCCGATCGTGGAGGTGAAGGACCTCGAGGCGGCATTCGAGAGCGTGACGGGCGCGGGCGGCGAGATCACCGTGCCGATCTTCGCGTTTCCGGGCGGTCGTCGCTTCCATTTCCGCGATCCGGCGGGGAGTGAACTCGGCGTGTTCGTCAACGAGCCGGAATGATTGCCGCGCCGCGGCGCCGTGATAGGATAGGGGCCCTGGGGAAGTTCCTCCCGGCAGCGGCCGTGGATTTCCCGCCTGGGAACCGAAGGAAGAGGGGGAGTGATGGGCAAGGCTTTGATCGCGGTCGCATTGGCGGCCGGCCTGTGGGCGATGCCGGCGGCGGCGCAGAAGGGCGATCCGGCGCGGATGGTCGACATCGCGCATCCCGAGGAAGTGGTGAAGCTGCTCCAGAGCGAAGGCTACAAGGCCGAACTGAAGAAGCATGAGGACAGCGGCGAGCCCTATATCAGCAGTGCGGCCAACGGATCCCCTTTCACCATCGAATTCTATGATTGCGGCACCGCCAAGGGCTGCACGTCGATGCAGTTCTTCTCCTGGTACAAGAAGAAGCCCTGGTATGATGCCGGGCTGGCCAATCGCTGGAACGCCAAGAAGCGTTTCCTGCGCATCGTGATCGACAAGGACGGCGACCTTTCCACCTGGATGGACGCCACCACCATCGGCAAGGTGAGCTATGCGAATTTCGCCGACACGATCGACTGGTGGTCGTCGATGACCGGCGACCTGTTCACCTTCCTCGACGAGGAGGAGAAGGCGGCCGGGGGGAAGAAATAGGGTGCCGTTCCCTCCCATCCGGGAGGAGCGGGGTCGCATCGGGATGCAACGCTTCGGTTCCGCGGCGGCTACCCATCCAATTGTGCCGAGACTGGGGCCCGGCCTTCGTCGGGGAATGGCGTGTGCCTATCGCTCCCCCAGCCGCGGCAGCAGCTCGACGAAGTTGCAGGGCTTGTGGCGGATGTCGAGCTGGGTTGCCAGGATGCCGTCCCAGGCATCGGTGACTGCGCCGGTCGAGCCGGGCAGGGCGAAGACATAGGTGCCGCGCGCCACGCAAGCCGTGGCGCGCGACTGGATCGTGGACGTGCCGATCGACTGATAGCTGAGCCAGCGGAACAGCTCGCCGAAACCCGGTATCTCCTTGTCCTGGACGCGGGCGAGCGCCTCGGGCGTCACGTCGCGGCCGGTCACGCCGGTGCCGCCGGTGGTGAGGATCACCTCCACCTGCGGATCGTCGATCCAGGCGTGGAGCCGGGCGACGATCGCATCCGCATCGTCGGTCACGATCATGCGGTCCGCCAGCACATGCCCGGCGGCAGTCAGCCGCTCGACCAGCCGGTCGCCCGAGCGATCGTCGGCCATGGTCCGCGTGTCGGAGACCGTGAGCACCGCGATCCGCACCGGGCGGAACGCGATGGCTTCATCGATTGGCATTGCCGTCCTGATGGAAGGCGAGCTTGCGCATGTTGAGCTTGACTGCGGCCGGACCCTGCATGCCGGGGAATTTCGGCCACATGCCCTGCGCCAGCGCCTCGCGGCTGCTCGATTTCCGGCCTTCCTGGTTCTCGTACATCCAATAGTTGCGCAGCACGGTCATCACATAGCCGCGCGTCTCCCAATAGGGGATGCTCTCGATGTAGAGCAGCGGATCGCCGCCATCCTTGATCATCGCGTTCCAGTTGGCGACCGGAGTGGGGCCGGCATTGTAGGAGGCGATCACCTTGGGCAGCAGCCCGCCGGTAAAGGGCTGGTCGCGCAGCTGCTCGAGATAGGACTGGCCGATCTCCATGTTGACCGAAGGCTTGGTCAGGTCGCTGGCGGCATAGGTCCTGCCGTTGCGCCGGCCGATATCGATCGCCGCGCCGGTCTTCACCTGCATCAGGCCCATCGCGCCGGCCGCGCTGCGGATCTCCGAGTTGAAGCGCGATTCCTGGAGCGTGTGGGCGAACACCAGCGCCTTGTCGACGCGCCAGCCGCCGGCCGGGGTCCAGTTCGGCGCCGGATAGCGCGCGGCGGTGAGCGGCTGGGTGCCCTGCGGGCAATTGTGGGTGAGCCAGAGCTGGGTGGAGGGCAGGCTCAGCCGGCCGGCCAGGCGGGTGAGGGCGAGATGTTCGGAAGGGTTGCCGATCTTGGCCTGGTAGCGCAGCACCTCGTCGGCCAGGCCGTCCTCGTCGATCTCGACCAGCGCGGCGGCGACGCGCACGTTCGGGCGGCGCTCCAGCGCGCGCCAGTCCTCGGCGACGAACTTCTCGCCCTTGCCGGGCTTGTCCTCGATGCCGAGCGCCGATTTGGCGAGCAGGCCATAGAAGGTCTCGCCATATTGCGTGGCGGCGCGCAGCTTCGTCGCCACCCTGTCCGGGCGGCCGCATGCCATTTCGGCGCGCGAGCCCCAATAAAGGCCGGCGGAGCGCAGCTCGGTATCGGCGGCGCGGGTGGCGACGCGTTCGAAGGCGGCGGTGGCGCCGCTGCAGTCCTGCTCGCGCCAGGCGGCGAGCCCGGCGACCCAATCGGCCTGGGGCGCCCAGTCGCCCGCGCCGTCCTGTGCCTTGGCGGCGACGCGGCGGGCATTGCCGTCGTCTCCGGCGACGTAATAGATCCAGGCGACCTTCTGCTGCCACTCCGTCCTGGCCTCGGGCGTCAGGTCTGCCTCGAACCTGGCGACCACGCCTTCGGCCTCGGCGCCCTGATCGGCCTTCACATAGGGCTGGATGGCGAGCGCGATCTCGGTGGCGGCGGTGTCGCTCTTGATCGAGCGGGCGCGCTGGCGGACAGGCGCGCCGTCATACCAGATCAGCCGCGCCGCCGCCGGGATGGCGGGGGTGGCCGCGGCGCCGCGCGTCCTGGCCATGCGGCTGAGCTGGTCGGCCTGGGGCAGTTCGGGCGCATCGCCGATCAACTGGAGCAGCGGGGCGAGCTCGACCTTGGGCGAGTTCTTCGCAGTGTAGAGCTCGGCGCGCGCGATCGCATGGAGCGGGCCCGGCTTCATCGAATCGAGCTGGAGCTGCGCATCCTGCCAGCGCTGGGCGTGGATCGCGGCGAACACCTTGCGATATCCGGCCTTCTGGTCCGAATCGAGCTGATCGGGAATGCCGTCGCCTTCGCGCGGGGCGGGGGCAGCGACGCCGTCGTCGGCGGTGTTGGCACCGTCCGCGCCCGGAAGGTCGGCGGCATGGGCGAGCGCCGGCGACGCAAGCAACGCGGCGGCAAACAGGATACGCATGGTCACAGGCTCCCCCGGGTCAACAGCAACAGGTGCTTCCAGGCTTCGCTTTTGGCGGCGGGGCGCTCCAGCAGGAAACGCGGGTGCAGGCTCGCCACTGCCTGTGTTTTTCCGCCGAAATGGTTAACATCGACTAAACCATTGGCCGATGCGCCGTCGTTCGCCTCGGCCACGACACGGCTCGCCGCCTGGCCCAGGATCAGCAGCCTGGCGGGCTGGAGCAGCTTCAGATGATGCTTGGCGATCTCGATCAGCCGGCCCTCCTGGTCGGGCGGGATGCGCCCGGCCAGCGGACGGGCGACGGCGAGCGACAGGAAATAGACCGAATCGCGAGCGATTCCCGCGGCAGTCAGCATGCGCGAGAACAGCTTTCCGGCCGCGCCATCGGCCAGGAGCGCGTCCTGATCGTCGCCTTCGGGCATGTCGGTGAGCACCACCAGCGCGGCATCCGCGGGGCCGCCGGGGCCGATCCGCGGAGTCAGCCAGGCGGCTTCGGGGACGGTCTCGCCGGTGCGCCAGGCCGTGAAGGCGGCAAGCGTATCGGGCAGGGTTTCGGGCTGGGGCGACGTTACGGCAGCCTGTGCCGGCTGCACCGGGGCGGGCCGCGCGAGCCAGTCGCGAGCCTCCTCTTCCTGAAGGGTTTCGACCCCCGCGTCGCGCCACCATTCGAGCGCGCTCGCCAGGGTACGCCCCCAATCCGCTGTGTACTCGCCTCCCACGCTGCCTAAGAGTCATGCCTTGACGGGCGGGTCAATCTGCCTTCATCGACCAAGGGACAGGACGTTGCCAGCATGCGACGACAAGCGATGCGGCGGGTGCCAGGCCAAGATTATGAAGGATGCGATGATGAGCGAACGGGAGTCGATGCCCTATGACGTCGTGATCGTCGGCGCAGGCCCCGCGGGCCTTTCGGCGGCGATCCGGCTGAAGCAGCTGGCCGGGGAGGCGGGCAGCGAGCTTTCGGTGTGCATCCTCGAAAAGGGCTCGGAGGTGGGCGCCCATATCCTCTCCGGCGCGGTGATCGACCCCAGGGCGCTGGACGAGCTGCTGCCGAGCTGGCGCGACGATGGCTGCCCGCTGGCGGCCACGCCGGTGACCGAGAATCACCACTGGGTGCTCAGCGAGAAGGGCAAGTCGGGCTTTCCCGAGTTCATCACGCCGCCGTTCCTGCACAACAAGGGCACCTATACCGGCTCGCTCGGCAATCTCTGCCGCTGGCTGGCCGACAAGGCGCAGGAAATGGGCGTCGAGATCTTCCCGGGCTTTGCCGCGGCCGAGATCCTCTATCACGACAATGGCAGCGTGAAGGGCGTCGCCACCGGCGACATGGGCGTGGCGCGCGACGGCGAGCACAAGCCCGACTATCAGCCGGGCCTCGAGCTGCACGCCAAATACACGTTCTTTGCCGAGGGCTGTCGCGGCCACCTGACCAAGCAGCTGATCCGCAACTTCGCGCTCGATGCGGACAGCCAGCCGCAGATCTACGGCATCGGCATCAAGGAGCTTTGGGACATCGATCCCGCCCATCACGTGCCGGGCCGCGTGATCCACACCCAGGGCTGGCCGCTGACCGACGGCGCCAATGGCGGCGGCTTCCTCTATCACCAGGCGGACGGGCAGGTCGCGCTCGGCTTCGTCACCTGGCTCAGCTACAAGAACCCCTATCTCTCGCCCTTCCAGGAGATGCAGCGCTGGAAGACCCATCCGGAGATCGCGGCGATCCTGAAGGGCGGCAAGCGCGTTTCCTATGGCGCGCGTGCCATTTCGGACGGCGGCTTCCAGTCGGTGCCCAAGCTGGTCGCGCCCGGCGCTGCCCTGATCGGCGACGCGGCGGGCTTCCTCAACGTGCCGCGCATCAAGGGCACGCACACGTCGATGAAGAGCGGCATGATGGCGGCGGAAGCGGCCTTCGCCGCGGTCGGCGCCGGGCGCGAGGCGGACGAACTGGCCGCCTATCCCGAAGCCTATGAGAAGAGCTGGGTCTACAAGGAGCTGCGCGGCGTGCGCAACGTGGCGCCGCTGGTCAAGAAGTTCGGCGACACCTGGGGCACGCTGCTCGCCGGCGCGGCGATGTGGATGGAGCTGCTCGGCCTGCGCTGGCCCTTCACCATGAAGCACAAGCCCGACAATGAGGGCCTGTGGCACGCATCGGTGGCGCCGAAGATCGACTATCCCAAGCCCGATGGCGTGCTCACCTTCGATCGCCTCACCTCGGTGTTCATCTCGAATACCAATCACGAGGAGGACCAGCCCGTCCATCTGACGCTGAAGGATCCGGAAATCCCGATCGGCTACAATCTTCCGGTGTACGCCGAGCCGGCCCAGCGCTACTGTCCGGCGGGTGTGTACGAAGTGGTCGGCGAAGGCGACGATCTGCGCTTCCAGATCAACGCGCAGAATTGCGTCCACTGCAAGACGTGCGACATCAAGGATCCCACGCAGAACATCAACTGGGTGGTCCCCGAAGGGGGGGGCGGACCCAATTATCCGAACATGTAGCCTCGCGCTCGCGCTGCTGGCGGCGCTGCCCGCCACGGCGCAGCGGGCCGCGCCGCCGAACGAGCTGCGCGACTATGCCCGTGCCCGTGCCGCCGATGCGGCGGGCGAGCCGGTGCTCGCCGCCGCCGGCTATGCCCGCACGCTCGCCGCCGTGCCCGACGATCCGGTGCTGGCGATGCGCGCCTATCGCCAGGGTCTGGCGGCCGGCGACTTCGCCCTCGCCACCCGCGCCGCCGCCGTGCTGGTCAAGGCCGGCACCGCGCCGCCCGATACCGACCTGCTCGCCTTCGCCGTCGCGCTGCACGGCAAGGACCGGCTCGGCGCCGAAAGGGCACTGGAGCGGCTCGCGCGCGCGCAGCTCGACTTCATGGTGCCCGTGCTCGGCGCCTGGCTCGCGGTCGATCGCGGCCAGGACCCGTTGCCGCTGCTCGACACCGCGCGGGGAAATCCGCTCGCATCCCGTTTTGCCGGCCGCAATCGCGCGCTGCTGCTGATCGCCTCGGGCAAGGCCGATCAGGGCCTGTTCGCGCTCGCCGCCGCGCGCGGCACCGAAGACGCGTCGGACCGGCGGATCGATGCCGGTATCGCGCTGCTCCGCACCGGCAAGGGCGACCAGGCGCGGTTCGTCCTCGGCGATCTTGCCGGCGCCTCCCCGGCCTGGCGCAAGCGCGAGGCGAAGGCCGGCAGGCCCGGTGCCGCTTTCGGTGCCGCGCACGTCTTCCTCAGCCTCGCCAGCGACCTGGGCAGCGAGGATATCGCCCCGCTCTCGATCCTGCTCGCCCGTGCGGCGCTGCTGCTCGATCCGCAGGAGGAGCGGGCGCGGCTGCGGCTTGCCGACGCCCTGTCGCGCAGCGACGCGACCGACCTGGCGCTGGCGACGCTGGCCGCGATCGCTGCCGACAGCCCGTTCGCGCGCGGCGCCGCTGCCGGCCGGATCGCCGCGCTCCGCCGCGCCGGCCGCCTGCCCGAGGCGCTCGCGGATGCCCGGGCGCTGGCCGCGCCGGCAGGGGCAAGCGCGCAGGAGATCCGCGACTATGGCGAGCTGCTGTTCCAGGTCGAGCGCTATGCCGATGCGGCCGACGCCTTCGCCCGGGCGATTGCGCGGACGGGCGGCGATGGCGGTTGGGAGCTCCACTATCTGCACGGCGCCGCGCTCGATCGCGCCGGCCGCTGGGACGCGGCGCTGCCCGAGCTCCAGCGCGCCGTCCAGCTTGCGCCCGAGGAGCCCGAAGCGCTGACCTGGCTCGGCAATGCCCAGGTCGAGCGCGGCGTCGACCTGCCCGCGGCCCAGGCGCTGCTCGAGCGTGCCAGCAAGCTGAAGCCCGACGATCCCGAAATCACCGACTCGCTCGGCCGCGCCTATTATGCCGACGGCCAGCTGGCCAAGGCAGTGCCGCTGCTCGAAGCGGCGGTGCGCGCCGATCCGGGCGGCGCCCGCGCCAACGAGCATCTGGGCGACGCCTATTGGAAGCTCGGCCGCCGGGTGGAGGCGCGCTACGCCTGGCGCGCCGCCCAAGTGACCGCCGACGAGGGCGATGTTGCCCGGCTCAAGGCCAAGCTCGCCGACGGGCTGACGCAATGATCGTCGAGACCGCGAAGGCCAAGCTCAACCTGGCGCTGCACGTGCGCGCCCGGCGGGCGGATGGCTATCACGAGCTGGAGACGCTGTTCGCCTTTGTCGAGCATGGCGACATCGTCAGCGCAACGCGCGCCGAGGCCGACAGCTTCATGCTCGCCGGCCCCTTCGCCGGGGTGCTCGCCGGGGAGGGCGGCAATCTCGTTACCCGCGCGGCCGCGGAATTCGCCCGCGAATTCGGCCATGGCGCGCACGCGATCACGCTCGACAAGCGTCTGCCCGTCGCCTCGGGCATCGGCGGCGGCTCGGCCGATGCGGCGGCGACGCTGCGGGCGCTGGGGCGGCTGCACGGCATCTCGGTGGCGGACATGTTCCCCATCGCCGCCGCGCTGGGCTCGGACGTCCCGGCCTGCCTTCATGGCGTCACTGCGATCGGGCGGGGCAGGGGCGAGCGGCTGGAGCCGGTTCCCGGCCTGCCGGGCACGCCGGTGCTGCTGGTCAATCCGGGCGTCGCCGTCTCCACTGCCGAGGTGTTTCGCCGCTGGGACGGCGTCGATCGCGGGCCGCTTCCGGCCGATCCGCGCGCGGGCCGCAACGATCTCGAGCCGCCGGCCCGGGCGATTGCGCCGGTGATCGACGATGTGCTGGACGCATTGGCGGGTGCGCCGGGGGCGGGGCTGGTGCGCATGTCCGGCTCCGGCGCAACCTGCTTCGCGCTGTTCGACGGCGAGGCGAGCCGCGATGCGGCGGCGGCGGCGCTGGCCGGCCGGGGCTGGTGGACGCTGTCGACCCGGTTGACCTGATTTCCCGGGGCTTGCCTGGCGCCCCTCGCCATTAACCATGCTCGCACACCCGGTCTTTCCCCTTTTCGGCCTATGCCATGGCCAGCGGATCGACTGCCGGGAGCAGAACGTCTGTCGGTGGCGCGGGCGAAAGCCCGCCCCATCCCCTTGACAGCGCCGCCCCATTCGGGCCGATCCGCGCCATGATCCATCTCACCCGCAACGGCCATGTCGCCACCATCGCGCTCGCCCGGCCCGAGGCGAAGAACGCGCTCCCCACCGCGGCCTGGCAGGCACTGGCCGCCGCGGCGCGCGATGTCGGCGATGCCCGCGCCGTGATCCTCAGGTCCGACGTGCCCGGCATCTTCTCCGCCGGCGCCGATATCCGCGAGTTCGAGCAGCTCCAGGCCGATCCGGCGCTGCGCACCCGTTTCCGCCAGGCCATGCGCGAGGGGATCGAGGCGATCGCCGCGCTGCCCATGCCGGTGATCGCCGCGGTCGATGGCGGCTGCTTCGGCGCGGCGGTGGCGCTGATCCTCGCCGCCGATATCCGCATCGCCGGCGCCCAGGCCGAATTCGCGATCACGCCCGCCCGGCTGGGGATCGGCTATCCGCGCGAGGACGTCGCCCGGCTGGAGGCGCAGGTGGGGCGGGGCATGGCTGCGCTGCTGCTCTTCACCGGCGACAAGCTGCGGCCCGACGAGGTCCACAAGATCGGGCTGGTCGAGCTCAAGACCCGCAAGGCGATCGAGACCGCCACCGCCATGGCGAACGCGATCGCCGGCAACGCCCCTCGGGCGGTCAGGCTGCTCAAGCGCACCCTGGGCGGCGAACAGACCGACCGCGACTTCGAGGACGCGTTCGGCGGCCCCGAATTCGCCGAGGGCCTTGCCGCCTTCCGCGCGCGCCGGAGCCCCAACTGGTGAGCGCCGCCGAGATCCTGGAAGGCAGTGCCCGGGGCGTGCTCCTGTTGTGCGACCACGCCTCCAGCGCCGTGCCGGCGGACATCGATCTCGGCATCGATCCCGCGCTGCTCGACAATCACATCGCCATCGATATCGGCGCCGCCGCCGTCACGCGCGCGCTGGCGGCCCGGCTCGGCTGCCCGGCGATCCTTGCCACGGTCTCGCGGCTGGTGATCGACCTGCATCGCGAACCCGATCATATCGGCCTCATCCCGCACCGGAGCGACGGCCATCCGATCCCCGGCAACGAAACGGTCGACCGGGCCGGGCGCATCGCCCGTTTCCATGCGCCCTATCACCGCGTGCTTCGCGACCATGTCCGCGCCCAGCGGCCCAGGCTGATCCTCTCGATCCACAGCTTCACGCCTTGCCTGGAACATGGCGGCACCGATCGGCCCTGGCAGGTGGGCGTGCTCTACAACCGCGATGTCCGCGCCGCGCATCCGACGGTCGCCTTCTTCCGGGAGCACGGCTTCGTCACCGGTGACAACGAGCCCTATTCGGGCCGGCTGCTGAACGCGACGCTAAACCGCCATGCCGAGGGGCAGGGCATCCCCTCGGTCGCGATCGAGATCCGCAACGACCTGATCCGCGATGATGCCGGGGTGGCGGAGTGGGCGGCGGTGCTGGCGGCGCTGGCGGGGCATTTGCTCCGATAGCCGTCATCCCCGCGAAAGCGGGGGCGACGGCAGATGGGAGGCCGGGCACAGGCGCGCTTCTACCCCCGCCATAAAAAGTTTGCGCAATAGTCTTGCGTAAAACCGCCTTCTCGCGACATAGGCTTGCGCATCATGACCCAGCGATTCGACAAGTCCAAGCTCCCCAGCCGCTATGTTTCCGTCGGCGTGGAGAGTGCCCCGCACCGCAGCTACTATTACGCCATGGGCCTCACCGAGGAGGAGATCGCCCGGCCGTTCGTCGGCATCGCCTCGGCGGGCAATGACAGCGCGCCGTGCAACACCACGCTCGATCAGCAGGCGGACTGGTGCCGCCAGGGCGTGAACGCGGGCGGCGGCATGCCCCGTCGCTTCAACACCATCACCGTGACCGACGGCATCGCCATGGGGCACCAGGGGATGAAGTCCTCGCTGGTGAGCCGCGAAGTCATCGCCGACTCGGTCGAGCTGTCGGTCCGCGGCCATTGCTACGACGCGCTCGTCACCTTCGCGGGGTGCGACAAGTCGCTTCCCGGCATGATGATGGCGATGCTCCGCCTCAACGTGCCGTCGATCTTCGTCTATGGCGGCTCGATCCTGCCGGGCCGCTGGCACGACCGCGACCTGACGGTGATCGACGTGTTCGAAGTCGTCGGCCGCTATGCCGCCGGCAAATGCCCGCTCTCGGAAGTCACCGAGATCGAGAAGGCTGCCTGTCCGGGGCATGGCGCCTGTGGCGGCCAATATACCGCCAACACCATGGCCTGCGTTGCCGAGGCGATCGGCTTGTCCTTGCCAAACAGCAATATGGCTCCGGCTCCTTACAAGTCGCGTGAAGAGATCGCGGTCGCGGCGGGCCGCCAGGTGATGGAACTGATCGCCCGCAACATCCGCCCGCGCGACATCTGCACGCGGGAGGCGTTCGAGAACGCCGCTCGCATCGTCGCCGCGACGGGCGGGTCCACCAACGGCGCGCTGCACTTGCCGGCGATGGCCAATGAGGCGGGCATTGCGTTCGACCTGTTCGACGTTGCCGAGATCTTCAAGACCACGCCCTATGTCGCCGACCTGAAGCCCGGCGGCCGCTATGTCGCCCGCGACATGCACGAGGCGGGTGGCATCTACATGCTGATGAAGACGCTGGCGGCGGAGGGCTTCCTCCACCTCGACTGCCTGACGGTGACGGGGAAGACGCTGGGCGAGAATATCGACGAGGTCACCTGGAACCCCGATCAGAAGGTCATCTACGACGCCAGGACGCCGATCACGCCCACCGGCGGCGTGGTCGGGCTGCGCGGCTCGCTGGCGCCGGAGGGCGCGATCGTGAAGGTCGCGGGGATGAAGCGGCTCCAGTTCACCGGCACGGCCAAGGTGTTCGAGCGCGAGGAGGATGCCTTTGCCGCGGTCGAGGCGAATGCGATCGAGGAGGGGACGGTCGTCGTCATCCGCTATGAAGGGCCCAAGGGCGGTCCCGGCATGCGCGAGATGCTGTCGACCACCGCGGCCCTCTATGGCCAGGGGCTGGGCGAGAAGGTGGCGCTGATCACCGACGGCCGTTTCTCGGGCGGCACGCGCGGTTTCTGCATCGGCCATGTCGGGCCCGAGGCGGCCGATGGCGGCCCGATCGCCCTGGTCGAGGATGGCGACGAGATCAGCATCGATGCCGAGGCCGGCACCGTGGACCTCAACGTGCCCGAGGACGTGCTCGCCGAACGCCGCGCCAGATGGCGGCCGCGCGCGAACGATTACCAGTCCGGCGCGCTCTGGCGCTTTTCCCGGAATGTCGGCCCTGCCTATAAGGGAGCGGTAACGCACCCGGGAGCCAGCGCCGAAACCCATGTCTTCGCGGATATCTAGACCAGGTCCTTCTCTCTCCCCGGGGGCCGGGGGCGGCGCGCAACGGGCATTTCCGCTGGCTGCGCTCGCCCTCCTCGCCGCCTGCAACACCCAGGTCCGCGACAAGGCGGCGGAGGCCCGCAACCAGGTCCAGGCGGAGAAGCGGGAGAAGGCGGAGGGCCGCATCGAATGCGCCCCGCCCGGTGCCGAGGCCTTTTCCTTCGCCTGCACGATCGATCGGGTCCAGTCGCAGGACGGGCTGTTCCTTACCCTGCGCCATCCCGATGGCGGGTTCCGCCGCCTGCTCGTCACTACCGACGGGCGCGGGGTGGTCGCCGCCGATGGTGCCGAGAAGGCCGTGGTGACGCCGCTTGCCCCGAACCTGATCGAAGTCGCGATCGGCGGCGCGCGCTATCGCTTGCCCGCTACGGTGCGCGGGCCGAGGGCAGGGCAATGATCCCGCCCGGCGCACCGATCGTCACCGCTGCCCGGATGCGCGCCGCCGAGGAGGCGCTGTTCCGGCGCGAACCCCAGCTGGACGTGATGGAGCGTGCCGGCGCCGCCGTGGCGGGCGCGGTGGCGCGCTTCGCCCGGGGCAGCCCGATCCTCGTCCTGGCCGGGCCCGGCAACAATGGCGGCGATGCCTATGCCGCCGCGCGCCTGCTGAAGGCAGCCGGCCATGACGTCGCGGTCGCCGCCTGTGGCGAGCCCGGCACGCCTGCCGCGCGGGCGATGCTGGAGCGCTGGGGCGGGGACGTGGGCGCGCTCTACCAGGCCCGGCCGCGCCCGGTGCTGGTCGACGGGTTGTTCGGCACCGGCCTCACCCGCCCGCTCGAGCGCGGCATCGCGCCGGTCCTGGCCGAGCTGGTCGCCGCCGCTCGCTTCTCCCTCGCGATCGACTTGCCCTCGGGCCTGGCCACCGACAGCGGCGCCGATCTGGGCGCGCCGCGCGGGATCGGCGCGACGCTGGCGCTGGGCGCGCTCAAGCCCGCGCATCTCCTCGATGCCGGGCTAGAACGCTGCGGACAGGTCCTGCTCGCCGATATCGGCATCCCGGTGGAGAGCGACTGGCGCACCGTTGCCCGGCCGAAGCTGACGGCTCCGGGGCCGCGTGCCCATAAGTACAGCCGCGGCCTGGTCGTAGTGGTCGAGGGCGACATGCCCGGCGCCGCCCGGCTCGCCGCCCATGCCGCCATGGCGGGCGGCGCCGGCTACACGATCCTCGCCTGTCGCGACGAGGGCGGCGGCGGTCCCGACGCGCTGGTGCGCCACAGGATCGCGAATGGCGACGATCTGGCCGATTTCCTTACCGAGAAGCGTATCGGGGGAATCCTGATCGGCCCCGGACTGGGCCGCGATCGCCGCGCCGAAGGGCTGCTAAAGGCCGCGCTGAACGCCGATCTTCCCTTGATCCTCGATGGTGACGCGCTGACCTTGCTGGGAAAATCCGCTGCCGCCTGGCTGCAGCGCCGCACCGCCGCGACCTGGCTCACGCCCCATGCGGGCGAGTTCGGCCGGATGTTCGAAGGCAATGGCGACAAGATCGTGCAAACTATTGCAGCAGCGTCGGAATCTCGAACGACCATAGTCCACAAGGGCGCCGATACGGTGATCGCCACGCCCCGCGGCGAGGCCCGTGTGCTCGCCCGGGCTTCGTCCTGGCTCTCCACCGCAGGCACCGGCGACGTGCTTGCCGGCACGCTTGCCGCGCAAGTTGCTGCGGGCAATAAGGACGCTGCCGAAACAGCGGTTTGGCTCCATGCCCGTGCGGCGGCTCTTGCGGGGCCGGCTTTCATCGCCGATGCGCTGCCGATGCATCTTTCCCAGGCGATCTCCGAATGTCTCTGAGCGAAGTCCTCCGCGTCGCGGGGCGCGGCGAGGGCGTCACCGCCGATGGCCGCTACGTGCCCCTTGCCGCGCCCGGCGACCGGATCGGCGCCGATGGCGCTATCCTCCCCGGTCCGCACCATCGCGAGCCGCCCTGCCGCCATTTCCCGGAATGCGGCGGCTGCCAGCTCCAGCATCTCGACGATGCGGCGTGGAGCGGTTTCATCGTCGACCGGATCGCCGGCGCGCTCGCCCAGCACAAGCTCGAGACCGAGATCCGCACGCCCCAGCTGTCGCCGCCGCGCACTCGCCGCCGCGCCACGCTCCATGCCGAACGCCGCGGCCGCCAGGTCCATATCGGCTTCACCGCGCAGGGCAGCCACGCGCTGATCGACCTGCAGGAATGCCATGTCCTCGCCCCCGAACTGTTCGCGCTGCTTGCGCCGCTTCGGGGCCTGCTCGCCGCGATGCTGCCGGCGTCGCGGCGGATCAACATCCATCTCGCCAGGGCCGACCAGGGCGTGGACCTGCTGCTCGACGGGCTGGAGGCCGAGGGGCTGGCCGCCGCCGAGGCGATCACTGCCTTCGCCCAGCGCCACCAGCTCGCCCGCTTCGCGATGGACGAGGGGCTGGGCCCCACCGCGCGCTGGGAGCCGGACCCCGTCACCATCACGCTCGGCGGCGTCGCCGTGCCATTCCCGCCGGCCAACTTCCTCCAGGCGACGGCCGAGGGCGAGACGGCGCTGGTCTCCGCGGCCCGCGAGATCGTCGGCAATGCCGGCACTGTCGCGGATCTGTTCGCCGGGCTTGGCACCTTCACCTTCGCCTTTCCCAAGGCCAAGGTCTATGCGGCCGAAGCGGCGCGCGACTCGATCCTGTCGCTCAAGGCCGCTGCGGCACAGGCCCGCCGGCTGGTCTTCGCCGACCATCGCGACCTGTTCCGCCGCCCGGTGACCGGCGCCGATCTCGACAAGTTCGAAGCGCTGGTCCTCGATCCTCCGCGCGCCGGCGCACGGGAGCAGGTGGCCGAGATTGCCAAGGCGCGAACCCCTCTTATCGCCTATGTTTCCTGTAACCCCAGTACGTTCGCGCGTGATGCGCAGACATTATGCGAGGGTGGCTACGCCCTGGACTGGATTCAGCCGGTCGGCCAGTTCCGTTGGTCGACCCATGTCGAGCTGGCAGCGCGGTTCAGCCGGCAGGGGTAATCCGCCCATGCGCGGGAGGGGCTTCAGGGATAGTCGGCCCTGAGGAAGAACAGCCCGTCCGACGGTGCGTTGAGGCCCAGCGCCGCGCGGTCGCGGGCTTCCAGCGCCGCGCGCATGTCGTCGGGGCTCCAGCGCCCCTGGCCGACCAGCACCAGGCACCCCACCATCGAGCGCACCTGATGGTGGAGGAAGGAGCGGGCCGAGGCGAACACGCTGATCCGCTCGCCATCCTGCACCACGTCGAGCCGGTCGAGCGTGCGCAAGGGGCTGTCGGCCTGGCAATGGACCGAGCGGAAGGTAGTGAAGTCGTGTCGACCCACCAGCCGGGCCGCGCCCTGTGCCATCAGCCCCGCATCGAGCGGCGGGATCACCCGCCAGGCAAGGCCCTTCTCCCAGGTGAGCGGCGCCCGCCGTGTCGAGATTCGATACTCATAATGGCGTGCAACGCACGAGAAACGCGCGTGCCAGTCATCCGCGACTTCGGCGCAATCGAGAATCGCCACCGGATTGGGCCGCACGCGGGCATTGAGCGCTTCCATCAGCCGGAAGGCCGCAATCGGCTTGTCGATATCGATGTGCGCCCGCATGGCGAGCGCATGGACGCCCGCATCGGTGCGCCCCGCCGCCTGCACCGAGGCGCGCTCGCCGGTGACGGCAAAGGCGGCCTCCTCGATCGCCTGCTGCACGCTCGGACCATGGTCCTGTCGCTGCCAGCCCATGAAGGGCCGCCCGTCGAACTCCACCGTAAGCGCGAACCGCGTCAAAGCCGGGTACCCGGAGGAACGGGAAAGCCGCGCAGCAGCTCGGTTACCGTCATGACGCCACGGCCCGCGCGTTGCACGGTATCCGGCCGGATGGCGCCGTCTCCGCAGCCGATCGCGAGTTGGGCGTCCAGGACGAGGCCCGGCGTAGTGCGGTAGTGGATATCGCCGGGATTTTCGGAGCTGCTCTGGATATGGGCAGTCAGCACCTTGATGCGTTCGCCGGCATGTTCGAACCATGCCCCCGGTGCGGGGTTGAACGCCCGGACATGGCGATCGACCTGCCGGGCGCCGACGCTCCAATCGATCCGCGCTTCGGATTTGTCGATCTTGGCGGCATAGGTCACGCCTTCCGCCGCCTGGGGTTGCGGCGGATAGCGCGCGATGTCGTCGAGTACCCGCACCATCAGCTTGGCGCCCAGCAGCGAAAGCCGGCGAGAGATCGCGCCGCTGCTATCCTGGGCGCCGATGGGAATCCGCTCCTCCAGCCGTACCGGACCGGTATCGAGCCCCGCTTCCATCTGCATGATGCCGACGCCGGTCTCGTCATCCCCGGCCAGGATCGCCCGCTGGATCGGCGCGGCGCCACGCCATCTCGGCAGCAGCGAGCCATGGATGTTGAGGCAGCCATGCCTTGGCGCATCGAGCAGTGCCTGAGGCAGGATCAGGCCATAGGCGGCGACCACCGCCACATCCGCCTCCAGCGCGGCGAAGGCCGCGATCGCCTCCGGTTCCTTCCGGAAGGAGAGCGGCGTGCGCACGTCGATCCCCAGTTCCTCGGCCCGGGCATGCACCGGCGAAGGCGTCAGCGCCTTGCCCCGCCGCCCGCCGGCGCGCGGCGGCTGGCTGTAGGCCGCCACGACGTCGTGCCCGGCCTCGACCAGCGCATCGAGCGCCGGCACCGCGAAATCCGGGGTTCCCATGAATATCACTCGCATGGGCGGGTCTCTAGCTGCCCAGCACCTTCCCGTCATCCCTGCCTTGGCGGGGACGAGGGCGGAAGTGCCGCGGGACAACGGCATGGTTTCCTTTCTGTTCCTGCATGGCTACATCTCCATCCATGGCATCTCCCGAGATCGAAGCGCTCACCCAGGCCCTGTCGCGACTTCCCGGCCTCGGCCCCCGTTCGGCGCGCCGCGCGGTGCTTCACTTGCTCAAGAAGCGCGAGACGGCGCTCGATCCGCTGCTCTCGGCGCTGGGCGCGGTGAGCCGCAACCTGGCCACCTGCGGGATCTGCGGCAATGTCGACACGTCGGACCCTTGCCAGATCTGCGCCGATCCGCGCCGCGACACGCGCGCGCTTTGCGTGGTCGAGGAAGTGGCGGACCTGTGGGCGCTCGATCGCTCGCGGCTGTTCCCGGGCCGTTTCCATGTGCTTGGCGGGCGCCTCTCGGCCCTGGAGGGAGTCCGGCCCGAGGATCTGCGCATCGACAGGCTGGTCGCCCGGATCGCCGCAGGGGGGATCGACGAAGTGGTGCTCGCGATGAACGCCACGCTCGAGGGCCAGACCACCGCCCATTACATCGCCGAGCGGATCGAGACCTATCCGGTGCGCGTCACCCAGCTCGCCCATGGCCTGCCGGTGGGCGGCGAGCTCGACTATCTCGACGAAGGCACGCTGGCCCAGGCGTTGCGAGCGCGACGGCCGGTAGCCTGAAATCCGTTCGCGCGAACCAAATCTTGCGACATGCGCCCCGTCGGCCTAAATTGGGCCAATGGCCATTCTACCCATTGTCGAAGTACCCGATCCGCGCCTGCGCCTCATCTCCGAACCCGTTGCGGAGGTGACCGACGAGTTGCGCGACCTGATCGCGGACATGTTCGACACCATGTACGACGCGCCCGGCATCGGCCTTGCCGCCATCCAGGTGGGCGTGCCCAAGCGCGTGATCGTCATGGACCTGCAGGAGCGCGAGGACGAGGAAGGCAAGCCGATCCGCGAGCCGCGCGTCTTCATCAACCCCGAGATCCTCGATCCGGCCGAGGAACAGTCCGTCTATACCGAGGGATGCCTGTCGATCCCCGAGCAGTTCGCCGATGTCGAGCGCCCCGCGCGCTGCCGGGTGAAGTGGCTGGACGAGAAGGGCGCCGCGCATGACGAGGTGTTCGAGGGCCTGCTCGCCACCTGCATCCAGCACGAGATGGACCATCTTCAGGGCATCGTCTTCATCGACCATCTGTCGCGCCTGAAGCGCGACATGATCCTCAAGAAGCTTGCCAAGGCACGCAAGGCCGCCGCCTGAGCCCGGTCGGGGGCGGCGGTGCACGCCCTCGAAATTCCCGCTGTCCTATGCGTAGCGTTCGGTATATGTTCCGCGCGCGGGCGCCCGCATGCGCGCCTGTCGTGACTTTAGTGACCTTTCGGGAGGCGAGGCTTGGATCTGTTGGCGGTTCTGATTGCGGTTGCCGCGCTCGTGACGGGGCTCGGCCTCGGCATGTTCCTGGGCGGGCGTCCGGCGGCGCAGATGCGCGCGGAGCGCGATGCCCGCGAGGCGGAGTTCAAGGCCGCCGCCGCCGATCTCGGCCGCGCCCAGATCGAGCTGGCCAGCCTCAAGGCCGAGACCAGCGGCATGGAGAGCCGCTTCGCCGAGCTGGCGCACCGCATCCTCGGCGAATCGCAGAAGAGCTTCCTCGAGCGCGCCGATCAGCGCTTCGCCCAGGCGGGGGAGAGCAACGAAGCGAAGATGAAGGCGCTGCTCGCCCCGGTGCAGGAGACGCTCACGCGCTACCAGCAGGGCCTGAGCGAAGTCGAGAAAGAGCGGGTAGGCAGCTATCAGGCGCTGCGCGAGGCGGTGCAGCAGCTCCATGCCGGCCACACCCAGGTGCGCGACGAGACCGCCAAGCTGGTCAATGCGCTGCGCGCCAGCCCCAAGGCGCGCGGCCGCTGGGGCGAGCAGAGCCTGCGCAACGTGCTCGAACAGGCCGGCCTGTCGCAGCACGCCGATTTCCAGACCGAGGTTTCGGTGAACACCGAGGACGGGCGGCTGCGCCCCGACGTGATCGTGCGCCTGCCCGGCGGCAAGAAGCTGATCATCGACGCGAAATGCTCGCTGAACGCGTTCCTCGACGCCAGCGAGGCGCATGAGGAGGGCAGCCGCGCCGCCCATCTCGCCGCGCATGCCGCCGCGATCCGCCGGCATGCCGAGCAGCTCGGCTCGAAAAACTATTGGGCGCAGTTCGGCGACGCGGCCGACTATGTGATCCTCTACATTCCCGGCGAGCATTTCCTGACCGCGGCGCTGGAGCAGGACGATGCGCTGTGGGAATGGGCGTTCGAGCGCCGCGTGCTGCTCGCCACGCCCACCAACCTCGTCGCGATCGCCCGCACCGTCGCCAGCGTCTGGCGCCAGGAGAAGCTGGCCGAGGAAGCCGCCGAGATCGCCCGGCTCGGCAAGGAGCTGCACTCGCGGCTTGCCACCATGGGCGGCCATGTCGCCCGGATGGGCCGCAACCTCGAACAGGCGACGGGTGCCTATAATGCGATGGTCGGCAGCCTGGAGAGCCAGGTGATGACTCAGGCCAAGCGTTTCGAGGCGCTGGAAGTGTCGAGCGGCACCAAGGAGATCGAGCCGCTGCCGATGGTCGAGAGCGCGCCGCGCCCGCTCACCAAGCTGGTGGCGGGCCCGGACGCGGCGGAAGCGGCCGAATAGCCCGGGCGATCGCTCAGGGCCGGGTGCGGGCCAGGGTCATGGTGCGGCCGCGGGCGCCGGTGAGCACCAGCTTGCCGGCGCGGTTGCCCGACACGCTCAGGCGCTCGCCGAGCAGGCCGAGAATGGCCTGTTCCTGCAGGTTCCGGCCGCGATCGACACAGGCCATCTTCGTGCTGGCCACGCCGCCGGTGCTGAGCCGGCCGCGCGCGAAATCATAGCTGCCGGTGAAACGGTTGCAGCTCGCATTGCCCGAGATGCGGCCCTGGTCGAACGCGACCATCGGGCTGGTGCCGCGCAGCACCGGCCGGCCGTTCAGCGCTTCGATCCGCCAGTTGCCGTCGATCACGCTGGCGCTGACCCGGGGCTCGCCGCCGCAGCCCTTGAAGGTGCGGCCGTCCACCGTGACCGTCACCGTGTCGGGATAGACGCGGTCGCTCATCCCGTCGCTGCACTGGCGGTGGTTGGTGTTCACGTCGATCCGGCGGGTCTGCCAGATCTCGCCGGCAAAGCCGTGGATCACCCTGGGCGTGGGGACGCTGACCGTGGGCCGGCCCGGCGCCTCGAAGCGCATGGTCCGCGCGCCGATGGTCAGGCTCCAGAAGGGCTCGGTGCCCGAAGCGCGATACTCGCCCTGGGCCTGGGCGGCGGCGGGCGGGGCGGTCAGCGCGATCAGGCTGGCGGCGGCGATCGTCGAAATGCGCATGGTCTCACTCCTCTTCGCCGCGGGAAATGCGCGGACCGGGCTGAACGCTCCATGGCCGTAACGATTATCGGAGGTTCAGCTTCGTTGCTGGCCGAGCACTTCATAGGCCATTACCGCGGTGGCCACGGCGGCGTTCAGGCTGTCCGCCCTGCCGAGCATGGGGATTTTGACCAGCAGGTCGCAGGCCTCGGCCATGAAGCCGGGCATGCCCTGTGCCTCGTTGCCGGTGAGCAGGAAGGTCGGCGCCTCGTAGCGGGGCGCGCGATAGTCGTGCTCGGTGTCGAGGCTGAGGCCCACCAGCTGGCCGGGGGCCTTGCGCAGCCAGACCAGGAAATCGCCCCAGCTCGCCCGTGCCACCGGCACGGTGAACAGCGCGCCCATGCTCGCGCGCACGGCCTCCACCGAGAAGGGGTCGACACAGTCGTCGATCAGGATCAGCCCGCCGGCGCCCACCGCATCGGCGGTGCGCAGGATCGTGCCCATATTGCCCGGATCGCGCAGCCGCTCGGCGACCAGCCAGATGCCCGACCGGCTCCGGTCGAGATCCGCCAGCGTCACGGCGAAGTCGGGATAGACGCCCACCACCGCGCCGGGATTGTCCTTGCCCGAGAGCTTGGAGAGGATGTCGGCATTGGTCTCGATCGCCCAGCCGCCCGCGGCCTCGGTGGCGGCGATCAGCGTTCGGACCAGTGCGTGGCCGGCCATGTCCTTCGAAAAGAACAGATATTGCGGAACGCGCCCAGCCTCGTGCGCTTCGGTGAGGATGCGCAGGCCCTCGGCGAGGAACAGGCCTTCCTCGCGGCGGTGCTTCTTGTCGCGCAGGTTGCGGACGCGCTTGATGAGGGGATTGGAAAAGGCGGTTATCTCGCGAGGCATCGGCGATGCCCTAATGCCAATTTCCGCCCGAGGCTATTCCTCGTTGAACCGCGCCTCGACCAGCGCGACCAGCGCCTGGACCGCGCCGTCGGCGCCATCCCCCTCGGCGCTGATGGAGATGGTATCGCCCTTGGCGGCGCCCAGCATCATCAGGTCGAGGATCGACGTGCCGGAAGCGGTGTTGCCGTCCTTCTCGACGGTGAGTTCGACCGGCTGGGCGGTGGCGAGCGTCACGAAGGCCATGCTGGCGCGCGCGTGCAGGCCGCGCTTGTTCTCGATCGTGACCATACGGATGCAGCGGTTCAAGCGGCGGCCTCTCCCAGCACTTCGGATGCGATCGTGATGTATTTCCGGCCTGCGTCGCGTGCCGCGGCCACCGCTTCGGTGACCTTCATGGTCTTGCGCGCGCTGCCCAGACGGATCAGCATCGGCAGGTTGATCCCGGCGATCACTTCGACCCGGCCCGCTTCCATCAGCGAAATGGCGAGGTTCGACGGGGTACCGCCGAACAGGTCGCTCAGCACGATCACGCCCCGGCCCGAATCGACGCTCTTGATCGCCGCGGCGATATCCGCGCGGCGACCTTCCATATCGTCCTCGGGCCCGATGCAGATCGAGGCGACCTGCTCCTGCTTGCCCACTACATGCTCCATCGCGACTACGAACTCCTCCGCGAGTCGTCCGTGCGTCACGAGCACCAAACCGATCATCTCAAACTCCGCCCCCTGCCGTGGTCACCGGGGCCCCCTCCAGCGAGTCCTGCGGCGCGGTCTTCGTATCACGATGCGTCACCGTGGGCGAAAAACCCGCGCCGCGCAACCGCGCGGCCATCCGTTCGGCGACATGCACCGAACGGTGACGGCCTCCGGTGCATCCGAACGCTATCGTAACATACGCCTTTCCCTCGGCCTGGTAGCGCGGGAGCAGCAGGAGCAGCAGCGACTCGATCTGCGCCATCGCCGCCGGATAGGCCGGGTCGGCCGCGATATAGGCGGCGACCTTGGGATCCTTGCCGGTGCCGGGGCGCAACGCCGGATCCCAGTGCGGATTACGCAGGAAGCGCATGTCGAACACCAGGTCGGCATCGCGCGGGAGCCCGCGGGCGAAGCCGAACGAGACGACCGAGAGGATCGTGTCGCTCAGGCCGGCGCCCGAGAAAGTGGTCCGGATCTGCTGGGCGAGTTCGTTGGCGCTGAGATCCGTCGTGTCGATCAGCCGGTTCGCCCAACTCCGGAGCGGGGTGAGCAGTTCGCGCTCGTGCGCGATGCCGTCCTGTGCAGGGCGATCCTGGGCCATGGGATGGCGGCGGCGCGTCTCCGAGTAGCGCCGCTCCAGCTCGGCGCCCGAGCATTCGAGGAACAGCGTGCCGACGTCATGGCCGTGCTCCTCGCGCAGCTTCTTGATGCGGCGGACGATGTTCTCCGGATCGAAGCCGCGCGTCTGGGTGCCGATGCCGATGGCCAGCGGCCGATCATCGTCGGCGTCGCCCGGCGCAGTATCGAGCAGGCGGTTGAGCAGCAGCAGGGGCAGGTTGTCGACGGTCTCCCAGCCGAGATCCTCGAGCGTGCGCAATACCGTCGACTTGCCGGCGCCGGACATGCCGGTGACGAGCAGGATCTGCTTCGGGCGCTTGCTCGTCACGCGAACGCCTTCAGCGCATATTCGATCTTGATCGGTGCGGCCGGCTCGCTGGGGGCAAGCGCGATCACGGGCACGTCCACGCCGGCGATGCGCTGGCTGCGCCGATCCTCGGGCAGGCGCGGCGCCGTGTCGAGCACCACCGCGATCAGCGCCACCGGCACTTCGGCGAGGCAGGGCAGCTCCACCGAGCCGATGCCGCGAATCTCCACGCGGCCGGCAGTGCCCGTCGGTGCCGTGCCGAGCAGCTCGGCGCCGCGGCGCACGCAGACGGTGCGCGTATCGGCCACCAGGGTGGCGCCGCGATCCAGCAGGCGGAGCAGCAGGTCGGTGCGCTGGGCCTCGTCGCGTGCCTCGATCAGCACGCCGCGGCCGCCGATCGCCACGCAGGCGCCCAGAATCGCTTCCGAGGACAGCTCCGCCATCAATTGCGTCCCGTCAGTGGCAGTCGCACCACGAATCGCGCCCCGCTCAATCGATCCTCCCGCGATTCGACTGAAATGCTCCCCTGATGGCCCTCGACGATCGTGCGGGCGATGGCAAGCCCCAGGCCGGAATGCTGGCCGAATGCCTCGTCCTGCGGGCGCACCGAATGAAAGCGGCGGAAGATGTTCTCGCGTGCCTCTTCGGGTACGCCGGACCCCTCGTCCTCCACCCGGATGGTGAGATAATCCTCGTCGCTCGAAGCCGAGATCGCGATCAGGCTCCTGGGCGGCGAGAAGGAGATGGCGTTCTCGATCAGGTTCTCGAACACGCGTTCCAGCCGCGCGCCTTCGCCGAGCACCGTGAGCTCGACGCCCGGCCCGCGATCGAAGGCGATGCGGATGCCGTTCGGGATGCCGCGCGCTTCGCGCTGGTCGAGCAGCGCCTGGATCATCGCGCCGATATCGACCGGCTCGAAGGTGGCGCGGCTGAGCTGGGCGTCGAGCCGGGAAGCCTCCGAGATGTCGGTGATCAGCCGGTCCAGGCGGAACACGTCGTCGCGCACGATTTCGAGCAGCTGGTCGCGATGCTCCTTCTTCTTCACCGCCGCCATGCCGTCCACCGCGGAGCGCAGCGAGGCGAGGGGGTTCTTCAGCTCGTGGGTGACGTCCGCCGCAAAGGCCTCGGTCGCGTCGATCCGCGCGCGCAGCGCCTGGGTCATGTCGGACAGTGCGCGGGCGAGCAGGCCGATCTCGTCGCTGCGATCGGGCAGGCGGGGCACCACCACTTCGCGCGCGCGCCCCAGCCGCACCCGGATCGCGGCGCGCGCGAGCAGGCGCAGCGGCCGCACGATCGTGCGCGCCAGGAACAGCGACAGCAGGATCGAGAAGACCGAGACGAACAGCAGGACCATGCCCAGGCGGAAGCGCTCGGCCCGCACCGTCTGGGTAATGTCGCGCGCGTTCACCGTGGTCATCACCACGCCCAGCTCGGTGATCGGCGCGGCGGCGGTGATCACCGGGGTGCGATCGGGCGCGCGCCAGACCGTCGCGGGAGTGCCATGCGCGGAGAGGGCCGTGCGCACGTCCGGCCAGTCGAGCCCCTGGTCCGCCGGGCGCTCGCGATAGAGCGGCGCGCGGTCGGCCCCCGCCACCGTGTCGATCACGGCATCGAGGAAGCGCGCCGCTTCCAGCCCCCAGGGATCCTTGTCCGGATCGCGCAGCACCACGTTGCGCAGGCCCAGCGCCTTGCTGTCCGAGAGCAGTTTCCCCTTCTCGTCGAACAGGCGGATGCGCGTGCCCGTGTCGCGCGCCAGGCTGAGCACCAGCAGGTCGCGGCGTTTCGCGTCCTTGGCGGAAGCGAGGGCCTGGGCGATCAGCCGCACCTCTCGGCCTGCCTGCTCCACCCGGCTGTCGACGATCCGGCTGCGATAGGAATCGAGATAGGAGAAGCCGCCGCCCAGCAGCGCCAGCGCGAAGATGTTCACCGCGAGGATGCGCGGCGTCAGGCTGACCCGATTGGACCATTTGAGCGCGAGGTCGCGCTCGTCCCTATTCGTCCGAGAACCGGTAGCCCGCGCCATATAATGTCTCGATGGCGTCGAACTGCGAATCGACCTGCCGGAACTTGCGGCGCACGCGCTTGATGTGGCTGTCGATGGTGCGGTCATCGACATAGATGTCGTCCTGATAGGCGGCATCCATCAGCTGGTTGCGGGTCTTCACGATGCCCGGGCGCTGCGCCAGCGTCTCCAGGATCAGGAACTCGGTGACGGTCAGCGTCACGTTGATGCCGTTCCAGGTCACGCGGTGGCGCGCCGGGTCCATGGTGAGCCGGCCGCGCTCCAGCGCCTCGGCGGTCACTTCCTCGCCGCCCTCGGCGCTCGGCTGCGTGGCCTCGGTACGGCGCAGGATCGCGCGGATCCGCGCGATCAGCAGGCGCTGGCTGAACGGCTTGGCGATATAGTCGTCCGCGCCCATCGCCAGGCCCAGCGCCTCGTCCAGCTCGTCATCCTTGCTCGTGAGGAAGATCACCGGGATCGTGCTCTTCTCGCGCAGCCGGCGGAGCAGCTCGAGCCCGTCCATCTTCGGCATCTTGATGTCGAGCACCGCCAGGTCGGGCGGATTGTCGATCAGTGCCTTCAGCGCACTCTCGCCGTCCGAATAGACGCGCGTGAGGAAACCCTCGGTCTGCAACGCGATCGAGACGGAGGTGAGGATGTTGCGGTCGTCGTCGACCAACGCGATCGTTGCGGTCATGCTTGTGTGGCACTCGGGTCCATTGAATCCGTGGCGTAACCGAAAGTTCTTTGCCGCTCAATCGGCTGACAACGTTTACTCGGGTTGACCCCCGTCCGGCTGAGGTTCAAGGCCGCGCAATATTATTGCACCGGAGGGCAACAATCCGGGCAAGCACTTGGAGACGGAGGCCAATTTGACCGAGCGCACCCCGCGCCATGGTCTCGATGCGATGGGCATCGGGACGGACGCCGATATCATCTGGAACCTGGAGACCGCGCAGCTCGTCGAGCACGCCGTGCGCCGCGGCGAGGGCAAGCTGGCCAAGGACGGTCCGCTGGTCGTCACCACGGGCAAGCACACCGGCCGTTCGGCCAAGGACAAGTTCATCGTCCGCGACGCCGCCACCGAGGACAGTGTCTGGTGGGGCAAGGTCAACAAGGAGATGAGCCCGGCGCATTTCGCTGCGCTCAAGGCCGATTTCCTTGCCGCGCTGGCGGATCGCGACACGCTGTTCGTGCAGGATCTCCATGGCGGCTCGCAGGCCGAGCACCGCGTCAACGTGCGCGTGATCAACGAGCTGGCCTGGCACAATCTGTTCATCCGCACGATGCTGGTCCGTCCGCCGGCCGGAGACCTTGCCGGCTTCGTGCCCGAGTATACGATCGTCGACCTGCCCAGCTTCCGCGCCGATCCGGAGCGCCATGGCTGTCGCAGCGAGACGGTGATCGCGGTGAGCTTCACCGAGAAGCTGATCCTGATCGGCGGCACCGCCTATGCCGGCGAGATGAAGAAGAGCGTCTTCGGGCTCCTCAACTATCTGCTGCCCCAGGACGGCATCATGCCGATGCACTGTTCGGCGAACATCGGCGCGGACGGCGATACCGCGGTGTTCTTCGGCCTGTCCGGCACCGGCAAGACCACGCTTTCGGCCGATGCCTCGCGCACGCTGATCGGCGACGACGAGCATGGCTGGTCGGACACCGCCGTGTTCAATTTCGAGGGCGGCTGCTACGCCAAGATGATCAACCTCTCGGCCGAGGCCGAGCCCGAGATCTTCGCGACGACCAGGCGCTTCGGCACGGTGCTCGAGAATGTGGTGATGGACGAGGAGAGCCGCGCCCTCGATCTCGCGGACAACAGCCTCGCCGAGAACAGCCGCGGTGCCTATCCGATCGACTTCATTCCCAACACCTCCGAGCGGAATCTCGGCCCGGTGCCGCGCAACATCATCTTCCTGACCGCGGATGCCTTCGGCGTGATGCCGCCGATCGCCAAACTGACGCCCGATCAGGCGATGTATCACTTCCTCTCGGGCTACACCGCCAAGGTGGCTGGCACCGAGATCGGCGTGACCGAGCCCGAGGCGACCTTCTCCACCTGCTTCGGCGCCGCCTTCATGCCGCGCCATCCGGCGGTCTATGGCAATCTGCTCAAGGAGCGGATCGCGAAGGGCGGCGTGGATTGCTGGCTGGTCAACACCGGCTGGAGCGGCGGCCGCGCCACCGATCCGGGCATCAAGCGCATGCCGATCCGCGTGACGCGGGCATTGCTCAACGCCGCGCTCGACGGCAGCCTGGCCCAGGCCGAGTTCCGCAGGGATCCCAATTTCGGCTTCATGGTGCCGGTCACGGTGCCGGGGGTGGACGGCGCGATCCTCGATCCGCGTGCCGCCTGGGCGAACAAGGCGGATTATGATGCGACCGCCGGCAGGCTGGTCGACCAGTTCGTCGAGAATTTCGCCCAGTTCGCCGACCATGTCGATGCGGGCGTGCGCGAGGCGGCGCCCAAGGTTACCGCCTGAGCGCGATCCGTTCCGGCGGCTGTGGGCGGGCGCTTCAACCTGTGCTAAATTGCTCCCGTTCCGATCACTCGTAACGGGAGCAACAGCATGAGCATTCTCGACGGCATTCTCGGCCAGGTTTCGCAGAACGTGGACGTGGCCAATCTCGCCTCCAAGGTCGGGCTTTCGCCCGAGCATGTCGAGCAGGCGGTGCAGGCGCTCGCCAAGTTCCACCCGATGGACACCGATACCGCCGAGGGCGCCGCCTCGGAGACCGGCCTGCCGGTGGAGAAGCTCCAGGAGATCATCGGCCATATCGGTGGCGAGGGTTCGCTCGGCCGCTTCTCGCAGCTGATGCAGGAAGGTGGCGAGGGCGTGCTCGGCCAGCTCGGCGGCCTGGCCTCCGGCCTGTTCGGCACCAAGAGCTGATATCCGCGCGGGCTCGCCCGGCGGGTGGCCGGGCGAGCCTCGCGTTTCAGCGTATCGCCGGCAGGATATGGTCCGGCACGTATTTCTCCTGGGGCACGTACGTTACCTTGTCCCCGTAATTGCCGCCGAAGATCGCCACCACGAGGTCGAGCTTCGGCACGACCATCACCACCTGGCCGCCATTGCCAGCCGCGAAGAAGGCCGGCAGCTTCCCGCCCTGCCAGGGAAAGTCGATCCCCCACCAGAGATAGCCATAGTGCAGCCCGCGCAGCTCGCCGCTCGGCGCGGTGGAGCGTCGCGCCCAGTCGGCGCTCAGGATGCGCTTGCCCTGCCAGGTGCCGCCGTCGAGCATCAGCTGACCCAGCTTCATGAAATCGCGCGGTCGGAACTGCGCGCCGCCGCCCATATAGGGCTCGCCGGTCGGCTGCAGGTTGAGGGCATAGGGCCCGAACTGCATCGGCCGGGCGATCAGCCGATCGAAACTCTGCTCCAGCGGCTCGCCGGTAACCCGTGCCAGCACGCCGCCGGCAAGGTTGGGATTGGTGCTGCAATAGACGCGGCTCGCACCCGGTGGCGCGACCATCGGCAGATCGAGAGCATAGCGATACCAGTCGGGCTGGGCCTCCTGATCCTGCATCACGTCCTCGTTGCCCGGCGCCTTGGGGTCGCGATCGTCGCAGTGGAAGCCCGATGCCATGCCGAGCAGGTCGCCCAGCGTCATCGCCCGCTTGCGCGGATCGAGATCGGCGGGGAGCGTCTTCTCCATCGTCGCATAGACCGGCGTTTCCGGCCCGATCCGCGTGCCCTGCTGCATTGCCGCGCCGACCAGCACGGAGGTGAGGCTCTTCGCCGCCGAGCGCGTGTCGTGCAGGGCGTCGCCGTCCGTGCCGTGGAGATACTCCTCCAGCACCAGCTTCCCGTGCCGGGCGATCAGCACGGCATGGATATCCTGGGCGTGAACCGAGTCGATCGGCTGGTCGATCAGCATCTGGACGAAGCGCTCGATCGCCGCGCGGTCGATCCCTTCCGCCGCCAGCGTGGAGACCGGCCAGCCGTCCTGCTTCGGCAGTGGCGGGCGATAGGCATAGGGTGCCGTGAGTCCGGGGCGGGGATAGAAATCGCTCAGCGCCCCCGCCGGCTCGAAATCATAGCTGTTGCCGCGCCCGGGAATGGCGATCGAGAGCAGTCGGTTGCCGGCATCGAAGTTGCCGGTGGCGATCTCCACTTCCTCGGTTGCGCCGCCGGGCTTGCCGAGCAGCCGCACATGGCCGTCCTTCAGCTCGATATGCCTGAGGTCGACATTGCGCCCGATGTTGCGGTCCGGATTGCGCAGGAACACGCCGAGCCGCCCGTCCGCCTCGCGGTCGATCTTCAGGTAGAGCGTGAAGCTCTCGTCGAGCGGCCGCACCTCGCCGCGCCACAGCGACGGGCCGGCGGCGGCGAGCACCACCGGAGTCGCATAGCGCATCCCGCCGGTGACGCTCCGGGGCTGGATCCAATGGCCGCGGATGCGGTTGCCTTCGATTCGCCCGCGAAAGCCGCCCAGTTCGCCCGCCAGCGCGAAGCGCAGCGTGTCGCCCGCCTGCGTCACCGTCGCCTCGCGTCCGGCGATCTCGGCGCGCCAGCCCGACGCTTCCTGGACCAGGGTGAGCGTGCCGCGCACATCCGGGCCGAAGCGCTTCTTCGCCGCCCAGAGCCCGGTGATATCCTGTTTCGCATCCTGCGCGGCGAGAGGAGCGGGGAGGGTCATTGCCGAGGCCAACAGGACGGAGAGGAGGACGGAACGCATCGAAACCCTTTCATCGGTTGCGTCAGCCGCTTTGCGCCGACGGCACGCCACCGTCTTGTATCCGCGCAACTTCCCGCCGCCAGCGCGCCGGCGTTGCGCGAAAGGCTTCGCGAAAGGCGTGGCTCAGATGCGCCTGGTCGACAAAGCCGGCGGCACAGGCCACTTCGGCCAGCGAGGCGGTGCCGCCCCCCAGCATCGCTGCCGCCCGTTCCAGCCGCCGCCCGCGCAGCAATTCGCCCGGCGTGCAATGGAGATAGCGGCGAAAGACGCGGGCGAGGTGCACCGGGTGGACCCCCGCCTCGCGGGCAAGGTCGGCGACGCATAGTTCCGGGTCGTCCGCGGTGAAGCTCATCTCGAACACCCGGCGCAGCCAGGAAGGCGGCCTGGCGGCACGTCGCGCCTCGTCGGACGCGAGCGGCTGCACGCTGGCGACCAGCTGGTGCGCCCGCCCGTCAAAGGCGAGGGGAGTGGGGGCCGCCCGGTCGAACTGGGCCGCGACGGCATGCGCCGTCCAGATCGCATAGGGATCGAGCACCCGCACCGCCGGACCTTCGCCGCGTTCATATCCGCCCGAGATGGCGAGGAAGCTGCCCTGGCCTTCGTGGAACCGGTCGCGGTGCGTCGTGCCGGGCGGGTTGAACACCAGCAGCGGCGTGCGCGATACCGGCGGCGCATCCCTGGCCGAGGACTTGTACCCGCCGGAGAGGACGAGCACGAAATGCGCCTCGTCATGCGTGTGCGTCTCGACCTCGTGCTCGGGTGCCGTGGCGGCAAGGCGATGATAGGTGAAGCCGCCGATCGCGCGATAGGCGGGACCGTCGCCCCAGAATTCATGCCGCGCCCGCCGCAACGCCACCGTTCCCGACCTCTTGTGGTTCGCCGGCTGTACTAGTTGTGTAATACTCTTCGATCAACTGCCAGCGCGATTCCTGCGCCGGCGGCATAGGCGAGGAAGTCGAGCCATTCGAAGCTCCCGCCGAGCACCACCGCGACGACCCGGATGGCGCGTATTCCGAGCAGGTCGAGGATATGGATCGCTTGGCCGAGTTCGATCAGCGCGCCGATCCCGAACGCCGTGGCCGCGGCGGGCAGGGGCCGGATCGGCAGCACCGCGCGCAGCCCGCAATGGACCAGGATCACCGCCAGCACGTCGCCCAGATACGGCCGGATGAAGCGATCGCGGGCGTAGAGCGCGATCGCCACCTCGATCGCGAGCAGCAGCGCCGCGACGGCCGCGTGGCCTGGGCGCCAGACCATCAGCTGCCGCGATACATGCGGATCAGCGCGGCACGGGCGCGAACGATGGCGCGCATCAGCCCTTCCGCTCGGCGACGTGCCGATCGATCACATGCCCCAGCACGGTCATCGGCACATTGCCGCCCAGCACCACCGCATCGTTGAACGCGCGGAAGTCGTAGCGCTCGCCCAGCGCCGCCCTGGCATGGTCGCGCAGGCGATTGATCTCGCTATGCCCCACCTTGTAGCCGCATGCCTGGCCCGGCCAGGAGCAATAGCGATCGACCTCGCCCGAGACTTCCTCCACCGAGGAGCCGTTGGCGGTGACGAACCAGTCGATCGCCTGTTGCCGCGTCCAGCGCTTGGCGTGGAGGCCGGTATCGACGACCAGCCGGCAGGCCCGGAAGCCGAGCGACTGGAGGTAGCCGAGCTTCTCCGCCGGATTCTCGGCATAGACACCCAGCTCGTCGGCCAGCTGCTCGGCATAGAGCGCCCAGCCTTCCGAATAGGCGTTGAAGGCCAGGATCGAGCGGATCAGCGGCATCCTGTTGGCATATTCGCCTTGCCAGACATGGCCCGGGATGGCCTCGTGATAGGCGAGATCGGGCAGGCTGAAGCGCGTGTGCAGGCTGGTGGTGCGCAGGTTGATCCAGAATTTGCCCGGGATCGTCCCGTCGATCGAGCCCGCACCGCCATAGGCGCCGGGCGCGCCGGGCTCCTCCTCGGGCGGCAGCCGCTTCACTTCGACATTGCCCTTCACCAGCGTGTGGAAGGCCTGGGGCATGCGGCTGCGGATATCCGCGACGCGCTCGTTGAGGAATTTGAGGATCTCGGCGCGACCCGGATCGCCCTCGGGGAAGGCGAAGCGCGGATCCCTGGCCAGCGCCTCCATCCGTGCGCCGACCGAACCCTGCGAATAGCCCTGCTTCTTCAGGATGGCGTCCATCTCGGACTGGATCTTCGCCAATTGCTCGATGCCCATCCGGTGGACTTCGTCCGGCGTCATCGTCGTCGTGGTGCCCGCGCTCAGTGCCCAGGCATAATAGGCGTCCCCGTCCTTGAACTTCCACACGCCGGCATCGCCGGTCGCGCGGGCGCGGTGCTTCTGCAGCTCGGCGATCTGCCGGTCGAGCGCGGGCGCGAGCTTGTCCCTGGCGAGCAGCCAGGCCCGCTCGCCGAAATCGCCATCCATGCCAGCGGTGCGATTGGCAACCGAGGTGACTACGCCCCAGCCGGCGGGATCGCCGCTACGGGCCAGCCTGATCTGCTTCAGGCACTTGTCGAGCAGGAAGTCGGGCGCGATCACGCCTCTGGCCGCGGCGCGCTTCAGCCGTTCGGTTTCGCCGTCCACCTGCTCGGCATAGCTTTCCAGCCGGTCGAGATAGGCTTCGCCGTCTTCGGGCGTCGCAATCTGGTGATCGCTGTCGAGCATGCGTGGCAAGTCGAGGAACGCGCCGACATTCTGCACCACCACATAGGGGGTGTTGCGCCAGCTGCCCGTGGCCACGTCGCCATAGCCGAAGGCGAAGCCCTTGAGTGCGTTGGAGAAACTCGCCTGGATCACGTCGACATGGGTCCGCATCGCCGGGCTCAGCGCGTTCATGTCGAGCCTGGCCAGGTCGGCCAGCCCCTTTCTCAGGTTCGCCGCGATCTTCGCCTGGCCCTTGACCGAGCGGTCCGTCAACTGGTGCTTCAGGTTCGCCCGCTTGTCCTTGTCGACGCCCAGCGTGGTTGCCGTCTCGGGATAATCGCGCAGCATCTGCTCGGCGATCCGGTCGATCAGCGCCTGGGCCGGCGCGTCATTGTCGGCCAGCAGGGCGCGGGCCCCGGCGGGCGCGCCGGCGAACGCGAGCGTCGAGCCTGCGCCAAGCAGCAATTGGCGGCGAGTGGTGTTCATTCGGAATTCCTCGAAGCGAAAATCTTCAGGCCGGTTCGACGTCGAGCGAACCGCTCCGCGCGCCGGTGATGCGGACATGCGCGCCGGCCGGGGTATCCGGGCCGTTGGCGAGCCATTCGCCGTCGCCCACCTTCACTCGGCCCTGGCCGGCGACGATGGGCTCGACCACGGTGACCACCTGGCCGATCAGCCGGGCGACGCGGTCGTTGAGCAGCGGATCCTCGCTCGGCACCGGATTGGTGCGATACCAGCGCCGCCCGACCGCCACGGCCGCTGCCGAGGCTCCCGCGAACAGGAACACCTCGAACACCAGGTCGAACGCCGGTACGAGCAGGGTGACGATGCCGGTCACCGCAGCTCCCGCAGCGATGAAGACCAGGAAGACGCCCGGCACGAGCAGCTCGGCGATGGCGAGCAGCGCGGCGAGGATCAGCCAGGCCAAGCCCGGCACGGCGAGCAGTTGGTCGAAGTTCATCTCAACTCTCCTGGGGTCCGAACGGCCGCGGGCGCGACGGTGCCGGCGGCGCGGGCGGACGCGGCGCGCCGCCATTGCCGCTGCCGCCCAGCGCGTCGCGCGCCAGCTCGCCGATGCCGCCCAGCGTGCCGATCAGCTGCGTCGCTTCGACCGGGAACAGGATGGTCTTGGCATTGGGCGAAGTGGCGAACTTGCCCACGGCTTCCACATATTTCTGCGCGATGAAGTAGTTGAGCGACTGGCTCGAGCCCGCCTCGATCGCGTCCGAGACGAGCTGGGTCGCCTTGGCCTCGGCCTCGGCCGAGCGCTCGCGCGCCTCGGCGTCGCGGAAGGCCGCTTCGCGCCGGCCCTCGGCCTCGAGGATCTTGGACTGTTTCTGGCCCTCGGCGCGCAGGATTTCCGAGGCGCGGGTGCCCTCGGCCTCCAGGATGTTGGCGCGCTTCTCGCGCTCGGCCTTCATCTGGCGGCCCATCGCGTTGACGATGTCGGCGGGCGGGCGGATGTCCTTGATCTCGACGCGCGTGATCTTGACGCCCCAGGGCGTCGTCGCATGATCCACCACCGAGAGCAGCCGCGCGTTGATCTCGTCGCGCTTCGACAGCGTTTCGTCCAGGTCCATCGAGCCCATCACGGTGCGCAGGTTGGTCGTGGTGAGCTGGAGGAGGGCGATATAGAGGTCCGACACCTCATAGGCCGCCTTGGCCGCGTCGAGGACCTGGAAGAACACCACGCCGTCGGTGGAGATCATCGCATTGTCCTTGGTGATGATCTCCTGGCCGGGAATGTCGATCACCTGCTCCATCATGTTCACGCGCCGGCCGACCCGGTAGAAAAAGGCCGGATAGAAGTTGAAGCCCGGCGTCGCGACCGTGGTGAAGCGGCCGAAATGCTCGATCGTGTACTGATAGCCCTGGCGGACGATCGTGACGCTGGAGAAGAGATAGAGCACGACCACCGCCGCCACCGCGCCCAGAAAGACATTGAGTACGAGCATTCCGACTCCCCCAAAAGAACCTGGCCCGAAAGAACGCGGTCCAGAAGAATGTGGCCCTCGCCAATCCGTTCCTTGCTAGCATAGAGAAGGGGTATGATCACAGCCCGTCTCGCACCGCGCACCGCCCTGTTCCTTCCGGCATCGAACCCGCGCGCGATCGAGAAGGCACGGGAGCTTCCCGCCGACCTCGTGATCCTCGATCTGGAAGACGCGGTGAAGGACGCGGACAAGGCACAGGCCCGCCTCGCCGCGGTGGCGGCGGTGGCCGAAGGGTTCGGCTCGCGGCTCGCCGCGATCCGCCTGAACGGAATCGGATCGGGCGAGTATCCGGAAGATGTCGCCGCCGTGGCGTCGTCCGCCGCCGATTTCGCAGTGCTGCCCAAGGCCGAGGGGGCCGCCGAGGTCGCCCAGGTGGCGCGTGCGCTCGGCAAGCCGCTGCTGGCGATGATCGAGACTCCGCTCGGTGTGCTCGCCGCCGCCGCGATCGCCGCGGTACCGGGCGTGGCCGGCCTGATCGCCGGCACCAACGACCTTGCCGCCACGCTCCGCCTGCCGCCGTCGAGCGGCCGCGCGCAGATGTCGGTCGCGTTGCAGACGATCGTCCTCGCTGCCCGCGCCGGCGGGGTCTGGACGCTGGACGGCGTGTTCAATCGGCTCGACGATGCCGAGGGCCTGGCGGCGGAGTGCCGCGAGGGGAGGGCGCTGGGCTTCGACGGCAAGTCGCTGATCCATCCCGGCCAGCTTGCCATCGCCGCCCGCGCCTTCGGTCCGAGCGAGGCCGAGATCGCCGATGCCCGCGCGCTGATCGCGGCGGCGACGGGAGGGGCCGAGCGGTATGAGGGGCGGATGATCGAGGCGATGCATGTCGACCAGGCACGGGCCCTGCTCGAGCGCGCCGCCGATCGGACCACTACGGAACATTTCGGAGCCTGAAGCCGGCCGGGTTGGGCGGAGAGCCTCTATGATGACCTTATGCCCGGCCTGCCCATATTGCATCGTGACCTGCTCGCCGCGCTCGACGAGATCGAGTCGCTCCTCGCCCAGCCTGAGCTCGATCAGCTGCGGCTGTCGCGCGTCCGCCTCTATATCTCCAGGGTCAACGGCGAGCGCCGCAACACGGTCGACGCGCTTTGCCTGGCACGCGAGCGCCAGGCCGGCGGCGTCATCGCCCAGCAATTCGCGGCGCTGCGCCAGTCGAACATCGACACGAGCATCGAATATACGATGCATGTCGGCGCCTGGGGCCTGCGCGAGATCGCGGAGGACTGGCCGGCCTATTGCCGCGCCTCCACGGCGCTTGTCCGCAGCCTCCGCCAGCAGATCGCGATCGAGCAGGCCCTGTTGTGCATGACGCCGGATGATGCCGACCCCCTAGCGCTTTCCGACCCTCGCGGTTACATGGGCCGCCAACTTCCGAATCAGGACATTGGCGCACCCCATGGACATCCCCCTCGGCCTCACCTTCGATGACGTTCTCCTCTATCCGGGAGAATCCGAAGTCCTGCCGAGCATGGCCGATACCCGCACACGGGTGACCCGCGGCCTTTCGCTCAACATTCCGATCCTCTCCTCGGCGATGGATACCGTCACCGAAGCCGATATGGCGATCGTGATGGCCCAGCTGGGCGGGATCGGCGTGCTCCATCGCAATCTCGACATCGAAGAGCAGGTGGAGGCGGTCCGCGCGGTGAAGCGTTTCGAGAGCGGCATGGTCGTCAATCCGATCACCATCGCCCCCAACGGCACGCTGGCCGAGGCCCGCGCGCTGATGGCGCAGCACAAGATCAGCGGCGTGCCGGTGGTCGAGGCGAGCGGCAGGCTCGCCGGCATCCTCACCAATCGGGACGTCCGCTTCGCCGAGCGCCCCGACCAGCTCGTTTCCGAACTGATGACGCATGAGAACCTCGTCACCGTTCGTGCCGGGGTTGCCCAGGAAGAGGCGCGCCGCCTGCTCCATTCCCGCCGGATCGAGAAGCTGCTGGTGGTGGACGACGCCTATCGCTGCGTCGGCCTGATCACGGTGAAGGACATCGAGAAGGCGGTGAACTATCCCGCCGCCACCAAGGATGCCGCCGGCCGCCTGTGCGTCGCCGCGGCCTCGACCGTGGGCGACAAGGGCTTCGCACGCACCGAGGCGCTGGTCGATGCCGAGGTCGACCTGATCGTGATCGACACCGCGCACGGCCACAACAAGGACGTATCGCGCGCCGTCGAGCGCGTGAAGAAGCTGTCCAACCGGGTCCAGGTGATCGCAGGCAACATCGCCACCGCCGAAGCGGCCAAGGCGTTGATCCACGCCGGCGCGGACGGCGTGAAGGTCGGCATCGGGCCGGGCTCGATCTGCACGACCCGCGTGGTCGCCGGTGTCGGCGTGCCGCAGCTCACGGCGGTGATGGATGCCGCCAACGAAGCTGCGAAGCACGACGTGCCGGTGGTCGCCGATGGCGGCATCCGCACCTCGGGCGACGTCGCCAAGGCGATTGCCGCCGGCGCCTCGAGCGCGATGATCGGCTCGCTGCTGGCGGGCACCGAGGAAGCGCCCGGCGAGACGTTCCTGTATCAGGGCCGTGCCTATAAATCCTATCGCGGCATGGGCTCGGTCGGCGCGATGGCGCGGGGCTCGGCCGATCGCTATTTCCAGCAGGACGTGAAGGACCAGCTCAAGCTCGTTCCCGAAGGCATCGAGGGCCAGGTGCCGTACAAGGGCCCGGCGCGCGACGTGATCCACCAGCTGGTCGGCGGCGTGAAGGCCTCGATGGGCTATGTCGGCGCGGGCACGATCCCCGAATTCCAGCGGAAGGCGCGCTTCGTGCGGATCACCAATGCGGGCCTGCGCGAGAGCCATGTCCATGACGTGACGATCACGCGGGAAGCGCCGAACTACCCGACCCGCTGAGCGACGGTTCCCGATCTAAGACGGGTGGGTAGGTCGGCTCGGCCGAAGTGATTGCGTGCGCTTGGTAATTCGCTATCCATCGGGATAGTGCCAAGTTTCGATCGCGCCCGGCTGCTGCCGGGCTACGCCCCTTTTCGCCCGCTCAGTGCAGCGTCCGAGATACCCGCCAACCCCGTTTCGGAGCATCGTCTACCCCCATCGGCCGGCTTCTCCACGATGCAGTTGTGGGGTGCGCTCGGGCTGAGCGTGGCGATCTGTGCCGTGCTGCTGTGGAAGGCGGAACTCCGGGTGGACCTGCTGCGGCCAGGCAATGCGCCCTATCTCGTCGGGCTCGCGCTCACCTTCGCGGTTCGACCCGCGCTTGCCAGAACCGGCTTCCGCTGGGCGAAGCCGGCATCCGATAGCGCGGACTATTTCGGCCTGTTCACGGCGATGGCGCTGACCGGAGCGGTGAGCTCCTATCCCCTGGCCGCGTTGTCGCAGGGCTTTGCCGATGCCCCGCTCCAGCGGATCGACGAGGCGCTGCACTTCCACTGGCTTGCCTGGTACGAGACGGTGGCCGCCCGCCCCAGCCTCCAGCGGCTCGGCGTGGCTGCCTATCAGTGCATCTATTTGATTCCGGCCGTGCTCCTCGTGGCCTTCGCGATTCGAGGCGAGCGGCGCGAGGCGCACCGCTTCCTTGCCGGCTTCTGGCTGGCCGCGCTGATCACGCTGAGCCTCTACCTGCTGATGCCCGCCGTCGGCCCTTTGACATATCTCTGGAAGGGTCCGATCCCCTATATGCCGACCAGCGCGATCTGGCAGGAGCAGCTGATTCCGGCGTTGCGCGCCCACCAGGTCGGGCTGGTCAACCTTGACGAGCTGCGCGGCCTGGTCTCGGCGCCGAGCTTCCATACCGCCTCCGGCGTTCTCTACATCGCCGCTGCCTGGCGCTGCGGTCGCCTGCGCTGGCCGCTGATCCTTCTCACCCTCGCGATGCTGCTGGCGACTCCGATCGAGGGGACGCACTATCTGTCGGATATGATCATCGGGGCCGCGGTGGCGCTGGCGGCGCTGGCGGCGGCGGCGAGGCTGGTGGAGCGGTTCGGAGCGGCGCACTGAACGGGCATGGCGTCAGCGCCTGCGATAGGCGTACATGCTTGTCTCGTAGGGAAAGGCGATCTCGCCCCCGCCGGCCAGTTCGGGCGTTCGGGCGATGAACGCCCGGATGTCGCGCTCGACCTCGTCGCGTTGTTCCGCGGGAAGCCCGGCGATGAAACTCACCGAAAGCGTGCGCCTGAGCACCACCTGCTCGGCGGTGCCGATATGGGCGTTGCGGACATGGCGCTCGTCGACCGGTTCGAAACCGGGCGCGGGGAAGACGCTGCGCCATGCGCCGGTGCGATAGCGCGGGGTGTCGCCTTCATGGCGGTTGGTGATTTCGGAAAGCGCCGCGACCCAGGGCACCCCCTCGTCGCGGCCGTTCCAGATCAGGCCGAGCATCCCGCCCGACACCAGCACCCGGTGCATTTCCGCCAGTGCCGCGGGCGTGGCAAACCAGTGGAAGGCCTGCGCGCAGACCATGGCATCGACCGAGGCATCGGGAAGCGGGATCGCCTCGGCGGTTCCGGCCAGCGCCTCCACGTCGGGATGGGCGCGGACCAACTGCTCCCGCATCTCGGCGATCGGCTCGACGGCAACGATGTCTCCGCCGGCTTCCCGCAGCACCGGGATGAACTTTCCGGTGCCGGCACCAACCTCGAGCACCCGGCTGCCCGGGCCGATGTGCAGAACCTCGCGCAGCCAGGCGAGCGCTTCGGGCGGATAGCCCGGCCGGCCGGCGGCATAGTCCCGCGCACCCCGGTGATATCCCCTTGACTGTTCGTGGACCCGCATCGCGCCAGCTCCTTGTCCCGCATCGTCACCGTCAACGCGCCGGCCGACCCGCCGGGCCCGCGCCGATCAGGAAAGCCAGGCATTCGGCACCGCCCTTCGCAAGCGGCCCGGTTGTCCGCCGCGCAGGTTCGCGGGCGGCGATAGGAGCGGGAGGCAGGAGCGGGCGGCCCCGCTCAGCCCCCATAGCCGATCCGCACCGCGCCCGCAGCCTCGGCCGCCACTCGTCGCGCCGTATCGGTATCGCTTGCCAGGGCGAGCGCCACGCCCATTCGCCGATAGGGTCGCGAATTCGGCTTGCCGAAGATGCGCACGTCCACCTCGCCGCCCGGCACGGCCAGCGCCTCGGCCAGCCCCGCATAGGACAGCGCCTCCGAAGCCCGGTCCGCCAGGATCACGGCGCTCGCCGAAGGTCCGCGCAGCGCGATCGACGGGATCGGCAGGCCCATCACCGCCCGTGCGTGCAGGTCGAACTCGCTTAGGTTCTGCGAGATCGAGGTCACCATGCCGGTGTCATGGGGGCGGGGCGACAGTTCGGAGAAGATCACCTCTTCGCCCTTCACGAAGAACTCCACGCCGAAGATGCCATAGCCGCCCAGATCGTCGACGACCTTGCGGGCCATGTCCTGCGCATCTGCGATGGCGGAGGCCGACATGGCGGCGGGTTGCCAGCTCTCCTGATAGTCGCCGCGCTCCTGGCGGTGGCCGATCGGCGGGCAGAAGAGCACGCCGGCACGCGTGCGGATCGTCAGCAGCGTGATCTCATAGTCGAAGTCGACGAACTCCTCGACTATCACGCGCTTGCGGTCGCCGCGCATATTGGCCACGGCATAGTCCCAGGCCGCTTCCAGCGCACCCGCCTCGCGCACCGTGCTCTGGCCCTTGCCCGAAGAGGACATGACCGGCTTGATCACGCAGGGCAGTCCGGTGTGCCCGGCCCCGGCCAGCACTTCCTCCAGGCTTTCGGCGTACCGGTATCGGGACGTGCGCAGGCCCAGCTCGACGGCGGCGACCTCGCGGATGCCGTCGCGGTTCATCGTCATCATTGTCGCGCGAGCGGAGGGGACGATGGCGAAGCCCTCCGCCTCCAGCTCGGCGAGCACTTCGGTGCGGATCGCCTCCACTTCGGGCACGACATAGTCCGGCCGGTGCTTCTCCACCGCCGCGCGCAGCAGCGCGCCGTCGAGCATCGGGAACACTTCGAAATCGTCCGCCACCTGCATCGCGGGTGCACCCGCATAGGCATCGCACGCGATCACCTGGGCGCCCAGCCGCTTGGCGGAGATCGCGAATTCGCGGCCAAGCTCGCCCGAACCGAGGAGCAGGATCTTCGCCGTGAATGCCATATGCTTGCCCTTGCGATCGGAGGATGCCCGCGTCCCTGGCCGGATAGGGGCGGATTGTCGAGATTTCGCTGTCAAAACAGGAAATGTTCTGCTTGTGCGGGAAGGATGCGTGGCACGATCTTCCCCATTTCCGTTCGCTCGTGCACCCGTTCGGCGAGTTTGATGGCGTGAACCCCGCGGCACGGCTCCAGGCTGCCATCGACCTGCTCGACAAGATCATCGCCGCCGCCCGCGACCAGGGTGGATCGGCCGATACGATCATCGCCCGCTGGTTCGGCGAACGCCGCTATGCCGGCTCCAAGGATCGTCGGGCCATTCGCGCGCTGGTCTATGACGCGATCCGCATGCTCGGCGAGCGCCCGGAGAGCGGCCGCGCCGCCATGCTGGCGCTGGTCCGGCGCCAGCCCGAACTGGCCGCACTGTTCGACGGATCGCCCTATGGTCCCGCGTCGATCGCGCCCGATGAACCCGTCGCCGCGGCGGGCGTGCTGCCGGCCTGGCTGGCCGAGGCTTTCGCCCTGTCCGGCCTGGATGCCGATGAGCAGGCGGCGCTGCTCGAGCGCGCGCCGCTCGATATCCGGGTCAACACGCTCAAGGCCGACCCGGCGGCGATCCAGGCCGAGATCCCCGGCGCCGTGCCGCTGCCGTGCCTGTCCGCCGGCCTGCGGGTGCCGTCGGATGCGGCTGTCGAGCAGCTGCCCGCCTATAAGGAGGGCCGGCTCGAAGTGCAGGACGCCGGCAGCCAGTTCGTCAGCCTGGCGGCGGGGGTGGAGCGCGGGCAGCACGTCATCGACCTGTGTGCCGGCGGCGGCGGCAAGACCCTCGCACTGGCCGCAGCGATGGCGAACCATGGTTCGATCCTCGCCTGCGATATCGATCGCCCGCGGCTTTCGCGGCTGATGCCCCGTGCCGAGCGGGCGGGGGTGTCTATCGCCGAGACACGCCTCCTCAACCCGAACCAGGAGGCGGCGATGCTCGCCGACCAGACCGGCCGTGCGGATGCGGTGCTGATCGATGCGCCTTGCTCCGGCACCGGCACTTGGCGTCGCAATCCCGAGGCGCGCTGGCGGCTTACGCCGCAGCGCCTGGATCGTTATGTCGCGACTCAGGCCGCATTGCTCGATATCGGCGCCGATCTTGTGCGCCCCGGCGGCGTGCTCGTGCACGTCGTCTGCTCGCTGCTCGATGCGGAAGGTGCGGGTCAGGCCCAGGCGTTCCTCGACCGGCATCCGGGCTGGAGCGCCCAGCCGCCGTCGCTGGGCGCCGGCACGCCGCATGGCCCGGGACTGCGCTTCACCCCGCTTGCGGACTCGACCGATGGCTTTTTTGTCGCGAGTATGCGCCGGCCATGATAGCGACGGGGCAGATTTCGGAGAATGTGATGCGTTTCACTGCGATTGGGGCGGCCGGTGCGTTGCTGCTGCTGTCGGTTTCCACCTCGCTGATGGCGCAGCGTGCAGACAACCAGATCGATCCGCGTTCGATGGAACTCGTCAGGCAGGGCCGCGCGGCGCTGGCAGCCGGCAATGTCGACGGCGCGGGCGATGCGCTGGAGAGCGCCCTGGCGGTGGATCCACGCAATCGCGAAGCCTATCTCGTCCTCGCCGAGATCGCCCGCAAGAACAGCCTGCCGGGCAAGGCGATCCGGCTCTATCGCGAGGCGCTGAGCCTCGAGCCGAACGATACCGCGGCGCTGCGCGGCCAGGGCGAGGCGATGGTCGCCAAGGGTGCGATGGAGCGCGCCAAGGAGAATCTGGCCAAGATCGAGAAGCTTTGCGCCAAGGCATGTGCCGACGCGACTCAGCTCTCGGCGGCGATCGCCAAGGGGCCGCCGGTCACCACCGCCCAGGCCGAGCCCGTGCCGGCGCCGAGCGCCACGCCGACGGCCAAGCCCTGATCCCGCTTGCCCAGGCCCCGATCCGGCCTGCAATATGGGATTTCGCCTGTCGGGTTGCCCCGGCGGGCCGTGCCGGCGCCGCCCGCTCCTTGAGGGGTTCAACCCAGGATACGGGCCAGCGCGACGAATTCCGCGACGGTCACCGTCTCGGCGCGACGGCTTGAATCGATACCCAGCGACTCCATCGCCGCCAGCGCGCCGGGCACGCCCTTCAGGCTCTGGCGCAGCATCTTGCGGCGCTGGCCGAAGGCGGCGGCGGTGAGCGTCTCCAGCGTCTTCAGCCGCACGCCCTCCGGCGACGCGCCGGGGGTGATGTGGACGACGGCCGACATCACCTTGGGCGGCGGGGTGAAGGCCGAGCGGTGGACGTTCATCGCGATCTTCGGAGTGGAGCGCCACTGGGCGAGTACCGCCAGCCGGCCATAATGTTCGGTGCCGGGGCCGGCGACGATCCGCTCGGCGACTTCCTTCTGGAACATCAGCGTCAGGCTGGCCCACCAGGGCGCCCATTCGGCCGAGAGCCAGCCCACAAGCAGCGCCGTGCCGACATTATAGGGCAGGTTGGCGACGACATGGGGCTTGCCCTGGAACAGCGCAGGCGCGTCCACTTCCAGCGCATCGCCTTCGATGACGCGGAGCTTGCCCGGAAAATAGGTGTCGAGTTCCTCCAGCGCGGGAATGCAACGCCGGTCCCGTTCCACCGCGGTGACGCTGGCCCCGCCCTGGAGCAGCGCGCGCGTGAGGCCGCCGGGGCCGGGGCCGACCTCGAACACTTCGGCGCCTTCGAGCCTGCCCGGCACCTTGGCGATGCGGGCAAGGAGCTGGTGGTCGAACAGGAAATTCTGGCCCAGCGCCTTGCTCGCGCTGAGACCATATTTGCCGATGACTTCCCGGAGAGGCGGAAGCTCGGTCACGCCGCGGCTTCGGCCCGGCGCTGCGTGGCGCTGGCGGCCATCTTGATCGCGGCGATCATCGCCCCGGGATTGGCAGCGTCGGTGCCGGCGATGCCGAAGGCCGTGCCATGGTCGGGCGAGGTGCGGACGATGGGCAGGCCGAGGGTGATGTTCACCCCTTCGTCGAAGTGCAGCGTCTTGATCGGGATCAGCGCCTGGTCGTGCGTCGGGCAGAGCGCGGCATCATAGCCGGCCCGGGCACGCGCATGGAACATCGCATCGGCGGCGAAGGGTCCGATCGCGTCGATGCCTTCCTCGCGCAGCCGGGCGATGGCGGGCTGGAGCACGTCGATCTCCTCGCGCCCGATCTCCCCGCTTTCGCCGGCATGGGGGTTGAGGCCGGCAAAGGCGAGCCGGGGGCGCTCGATGCCGAAATTGCGCAGCAGCCCGCGTGCGGTGACGCGCGCCTTGGTGAGCACCAGGTCGATGGTGAGCAGTTCGGGCACCCGGGCCAGCGGCTCGTGCACCGTGATCGGCACCACTCGCAGCGTGGGGCCGGCGAGCATCATCACGGCGTTCTCGGGCGCGATGCCGCAACGTTCGGCGACGAATTCGGTCTGGCCGGGATGCGTGAAGCCGATCTTGTAGAGCTGGACCTTCGATACCGGGCCGGTCACCACGCCGCCGGCCGCGCCGGCATTGGCGAGGCCCACCGCCAGTTCGAGCGACTGGAGCGCCGCCTTCGCGCTGGCCTCGTCGGGGCTGCCCGGGGTGACTTCGCAGGTGTCGCTTACCGCAAGCACCGGAAGCGCGTCCCCGAAGGCGCCCGCTGCTTCGTCCGGATTGTTGATGCGGGCGACCGGACCGTCCCACACGCGTTCGACGGCGGCGGGACAGCCGATGGCAAAGAAGGGCGCGAGCGAGTGGAGCTCCCGCGCCTTCCATGCCTTGGCTGTGATCTCGGGGCCGATTCCGGCCGAATCGCCCATCGATATGGCGAGCGGCCGGGTCACTTCAGCGATATTCGATGAGCGCGTCGCGCCGCAGATCGCGGAGCATGCGCTGCGCACGCAGATTGGTCCGCTTGTCGGATTCGCCGTCCTGGATCTGCTCGATCGAGGGAAGGCCCGGGGGCGGCGGATCGTCGCGGCCGCACACGACGAGGACGCGCACGCCATCCTCGATCGTGCCGAAGGGCTGGGTTACCTGGCCCACCTGCAGCGGCAGGATGATCTGCTGGAGCGCGGGCGGCAGGTCGCCGATCACCACGCCGTCCTTCTCCACCACTTCGGCGTTCTGCGCGGCAGCGACGTTGGACGCATCGCCGCAGCCCTTGATCGCCTGGGTCGCCGCGGCGAACTGGCCGGCACGCGCCGTGGCCTGCGCCTCGTTCGTGCCCTTGGGGAAGTTGATGGTGATCTGGCGCAGCGAGAGCTTGGCACCGCGCGGGTCGGCCATGCCCACCTTGCGCTTGTCGGCGAGATAGACGACCGAGAAACCCGTGGTGAGCGGGATGGGGCCGGCGACCTGGCCGGGCTGCATTTCTTCGACGGCCTTGGCCATCTCGTCCGGCAGGATGCCCGGGGCGAGGCGGACCCAGCCGAGATCGCCGCCCTGGCCCTTGGTCGAGCTCTCCGAATAGGTCTTGGCGAGATAGTCGAACGGCGCGCCTTCCTTCATCTGCTGGATGATGCGCTGCATGCCCGCATAGACTTCCTGCTTACGGTCGTCGGTCGCGTTCATGTAGATTTCGTAGACGTGATATTCCTCGCTGCCCTGCGCGGCCTTGAGGCGGTCGAGAATGGCCTTGGCCTCCTCGTCGCTCACGTTGATGTCCACCTTGCGGCGCAGCAGGCGGCTCCAGGCGACTTCGCCCTCGACCTGCTTGCGCATCGTGCGCTCCGAAGCGCCGGCCTGGCGCAGGAAGGCGCGCATCTGCTCCGGCGTCTTCTGGAGACGGCGGGCAACCGAAGCGAAGCTTTGGTCGATCTCCTTGGAGTCGACGGTGATCTCATTGGCCTTGGCTTCCTGGATCTGCAGCGTCTCGTCGATCAGCTGGCGCAGGATCATCATGCGATACTGATCGCGCTCTTCCGGCTTCAGGTTGAGCTTGTTGAGCGCGATGATCAGGTTGAGCCGCTGATCGACGTCGGTGCCGGTCAGCACCGTGTCGTTCACGATCGCCGTGGGTTTGCGGACGTTCGGATCGGCCTTGCCGAACAGCTTGAGATCGCGGGGAAGATCGAGCTGGGCGGCGAGCGCCGCTTCCTGATCTTCCTGCGTCGGCGGCGGCGGTGCCGGCGCGTGCGGGGCGGTCTGCGCCATGGCGGCGGATGCCAGGCTGGAGATCGCGAGCGCCAGAACGGACGAGCGACCTGCGCGGATCGCCTTGGTAACACCAATGTTCACGTGAATCCGTACCCTCAAATCTGCCGGAAGCGTGGCGCTTACTGGCCAATTGTGCCTGAACTTAGGCTTACCGGCGGTTCCCCTCTGTCGCCGAGCCTAGCGCCCGAGATTCTTGAACGCCAGCGTGAACAGATAGGAATTGCCGCGCGACGCATCGCCGGTGGTGGCATAGTCGCGCTTCCAGGTGAAGCCCAGCCTGAGGCAATCATCCTCATAGGTGATGCCGACGCGGTGGCGCACCGGCTCGAACCCGTCGGCGAGCGAAGTCGGGTCTTCCTTGCGATCCGTGAGATCGACCAGCGTCGAGCCCGAGATCGACCAGAAGCGCGCGATCTGGACGCGGGCGCCGAGCCGCAGTTCCTCGCGGTCCTGCAGGTCCTCCAGCGACGCGTTGATGTTGCGGTTGAGGCGTAGATAGCCGAGCTGGACATAAGTCGCCCGCGAGCCGAGCGTCATGTCGACTTCGTTGCGGCGGAAGGCGAGGTTGTCCTTGTCGAGCCGGTAGCGGTGCGTGAAGCTGACGAAGTCGCGGAAGCGGATCACCGTGCGGCCGACGATGTCGGACACCCGGTCGGTCAGTCCCGTCCCGTCGGGGAACAGCGTGGGGCGCGACGAGATGCGGTAGCTCTGGCCGATATTCGCGTCGATCGAGAAGCCTGGCAGGTAGAGCGCGTAGTCCATGCCCCAGGTGAAGCGGGTCGAATCCTCGAACCGGTCATAGCCGGGGAAACGGTTGAGCGCGAAGAGGTTCGAATCCTCCAGGTCCACCGCGCGGGCGTCTTCGTTGGGGACTTCCAGATTGGCGATCTTGGGCGAGGCGACGACCTGGAAGCGGGGCGTGATCCGCTGGGTACCGCCGAACAGGCTGCCGATCAGCGGCCATTTCACGTCCACCGCCGCGGCGGCGATGCCGCGGGTGTGGAAGCCATCCTCGCCGCGATAGCTGACCACGCTGGTCAGGTTCGTGTGCGACGCGTTGTAGAGATCGCCCCGGGCATAGGCGGTCAGGGTCACTTCCTGGCCCCAGTTGGTCAGGCGGCGCAGGTCCCAGCGGGCGCTGGCGAAGGCGCGTTGCGAATCCTGCCCGTCCGACCGGCCGATCGCCAGGGTGTTGAGCTGGAATTCGAAACGTCCGCCCACCAGCCCGTCGTCCATGCGGCGGCGATAGTCGATCTCGGGCAGGGCATAGGGCTGCAGGCCCTGGCGGTCGCCGACCCGAAGCGTCTGCACCACCCAGGCGTTGATCGAGAAATAGCTATCTGCATCAATGCGTTCTACGCGAATATTGTTACGCAACCTGTCGTCGCGCGAAATATCGTAGCGACGCAGGAAGGTGCGGTCGGTGGTCAGGCGCAGCGAGGCGCTGGCGCTCCAGGCCGGATCGAGCTGGAAATTGCCGACCGCGTCGAGATAGCCGCGGAAATCGTTCTTCGAGGTGGCCGGAGTGACGGGAACCGTCAGATCGTCCGCCCGGCGGCTATAGGTGCCATAGGCGCTGAGGCGGAAGGCGCCGAGCGAATTCAGCTCGCGATAATCGGCCTGCAGCACCGGCAGCACGTTGGTGTAGATACGCGGCGTGATCGTCAGGTCGCGATTGGGCGCGAAGCTGAGATAATAGGGCAGCGCGAACTGGAAGCCGTTGGTGCGGTTGTAGCGCAGGTCGGGCGACAGGATGCCGCTGGCGCTCTGGCCGCCCACCGGGTGCGAGAAGACCGGCAGCGGGATCGTCGCGAAGCCGAACACCGAGACACGGGCGCCTGTGTAGCGCAGCCGCTTCTTGTCGGGTTCGTAGACCACGCGGTCGGCAGTGACCTTCCAGGTCGGCTCCTTGGGGCATCCTTCCGAATCGCTCACCGCGCAGGGCGTGTAGGCGGCATTGTGAACGGTGAAGCTGCCGTCCTCGTGGCGCTCGCCACGCTGGGCGGCGACACGGCCGCCCGCGTCGAGCACCACCAGCATGTTCTGGACGACGCCGTCCTTCAGGGTATCGGTCAGCTCGATCCTGTCGCCATAGGCGCTGTCGCCCTGCGGATTGACCAGGACGACATTGCCCTCGGCCACCACCTGGCCGGACTTGCGGTTCCACACCACCTTGTCGGCGCGCAGCCGCTCGCTGCGGCGATAGAGGCGCACGTCGCCGGTGGCGGTCACCACGTCCTGCTCATTGTCGTATTCGAGCTGGTCGGCGGTGAACTGGATCTGGTCCTCGCCCTCGGGAAGCGCCGTCGGCGAAGGGGGCGGCGGCTCGACCGCGGGAGTCTGCAGGTCGGGGGCCGCAGCCGGGGTGGGGGCGCCCCGAGTCGGCTCGGTCTGCGTCTGCGCGCGCGCCTCGGCCGCCAGGCACAGGCCAAGCGCGGCCGACAGCAGCAAGGCCTTGCGCGTCACTTCGATTCCCACCTTTGCTTCAACTCCCGTGCACGCGGCTTCCACCGCCCTATCGCAGCGGTTGCGCCACCGCAACGTCACGTGCGTTGGCCCGAACGCACGGAAGCGCTAACAGGAGCCATGCAGGTCGACTTCTACCATCTGACGCAGCTTCCCCTGGAACGCGCGCTGCCCCGCATCGCCGAACGGGTGATCGAGAGCGGCGGGCGGCTGCTGATCGTGGCGGCCGAGGCGAGCCAGCGCGCCCGGCTCGACCAGCTGCTCTGGACCTATGCGCCCGAAAGCTTCCTGCCCCATGGCCAGGCCGGCGGGCCCGACGACGACCGCCAGCCGGTGCTGATCGCGGCCGAGGCCGGCGCCCCGGCCAACGGCGCGCGCAACGTTGCGCTGGCCGACGGCATATGGCGCGAGGAGGCGCTGGGTTTCGACCGGGTCTTCCACTTCTTCGACGAGGAGCGGATCGCCGAGGCGCGCATCGCCTGGAAGGCGCTGGCCGACCGCGAGGGCGTGGAGCGCAACTATTGGAAGCAGAACGCAGAGGGGCGCTGGGAAAGGGCGGCCTGAGTTCCGGATATTCCGGACACCTGGGACCGCCCGCGGGCAATCGCGCAATCTTCACGGTTCAAGGGGCTCCGGAAGGAACAATTGCGGAACATCGCGCCGCAGGACCGGCCCGGCGCGGCAGGAGCGCTTGCATCGCGCGCCGCCGGGGACTAGGGAGCCGCGACTTTTCCACAACTTCAAAAGCAGGAGCCGCACGGCCATGGCCGCGAACCGGACCTTTTCGATCATCAAGCCCGATGCCACCCGCCGCAACCTCACCGGTGCGGTCACCAAGATGCTGGAGGAGGCCGGCCTGCGCGTCGTCGCTTCCAAGCGCATCCAGATGAGCCGCGAGCAGGCCGAGGGCTTCTACGGCGTCCATCGCGAGCGCCCCTTCTTCAACGACCTGGTCGAGTTCATGATCTCGGGCCCGGTCGTCGTGCAGGTGCTCGAGGGCGAGAACGCCGTGCAGCGCAACCGCGACATCATGGGCGCCACCAACCCGGCCAATGCCGATGCCGGCACCATTCGCAAGGAACTGGCCGAATCGATCGAGGCGAACTCGGTGCACGGTTCGGACTCGGACGAGAATGCCGCGATCGAGATCGATTTCTTCTTCAAGCCGGAAGAGATCGTCGGCTGATCGCCGGGTTTCTACACCGATCTGGATGCGAAAGGCCGGGGTGGAAGCCCCGGCCTTTTTCGTTTCGGGACGCGTATGGACTGGCGTGACGGAAGCGGCCGATGCTCCCCCTAGCGCATGGCGAGGTGGCCGCAGCCGCGCATCTGGCTGGTGCCCGGCACCACCCCCTCGGCCGTCACCGATACGCTGTGCAGGAAGCTGGCGCCCGCATCGTCCTTGCAGGGCTCGCGCTTGATCTCGACGATCACCGGCCGGAGCGCGCCGCCCGCCCGCATCTCGCCGCTCAGGACGATCAGCGTGCTCGGCGCGTCCGCCGGCTGGCCGCGATAGAACAGCTTGAAATCGCTGCGCTGCGAACCGCTGGCCCAGACAAGGCTGGCGTCATGGGCGCCCCCGCCCGTGGAGGTGATGTCGATGCTCCAGCCTTCGCCGCCGCCGTTGAAGGCCGGGACCGGGCTCAGCCCGCCGCCGCGGACCTCCGGCGCCGGTCCGGATGTCGAAGTCGATTGGGTGCAGCCGGCCAGGGCCAGCATCGTCATGGCGATCATCGCGCGCATTTTCGCAAATCCTCCCTTGGTTGTTTCCCGAAGCTGCAAACGCGAAACGGGGGCCGCGGTTGCCGCAGGGCCATCGATTGCAACGCCGGCCCTCGCTATCATGATCGGGCGACGAGCAGGCAAGAAGGGGGGTGCTACCGGGATGAGGAAGCTTGGAATGGCGGCGGCGCTGATATCGGCCGTCCTGTCTTCGAATGCCGGGGCCGCGGTGCTGCACCCCAAGGTGGTGATCCTGGGATATTTCGAGACGAGCAAGGCCTATGGCGAGAAGGGCTATTGGGGCGATGCCGACAAGCCGGGCGAGCTGCATCACTGGATCGAGGGCCTGAACCTCAAGCGGCGGCTGCCGGTGAAGGGCGCGTTCAACCCCGTTTGGGCCAATGCCGACGGATCGATCATCGCAATGAAGATCGGGCCCAACAGCCTGCACCCCGCCGTGAACCTGATGGCGCTGGGCCTGGATGCGAATTTCGACCTTTCGCGCTCCTACTGGCTGATCAACGGCATTGCGGGCACTTCGCCGGAGACGGGAACCATCGGCGACCTGATCTGGACGGATTTCGTCGTCAACGGCGACGTCGCCCATGAGATCGATGCCCGCGAGATCCCCGCCGACTGGCCGGAAGGATATTTCCCCGCCGGCAGGACCGGGCCCTATCCCGAGCCGCGGGTGGCGGCCGGCTCGCCGGAGGACGTCCGCGGCTGGACCGGCCCGTTCCGCACGAACCGCGCGCGGACGGTCACCATGCTCAACGCGTCGCTTGCCCGCTGGGCGTATCGGCTGACCGTTCGCGTCGCGCTTCCGGACAATGCCGGGATGCGGGCCGTTCGGGAGGAATATGACCAGGCCCGGGCCCGGTCGGCGCCGGAAGTCGCGATCGGATCGACGCTTTCGTCCGAGACCTTCTGGCTGGGCGGCCGGCTGGACGCATGGGCGCGCCGCTGGGTCGCCTACATGACCGACGGCCGCGGAACGTTCCGCACCACCGAGACCAACGATGCCGGGGCGATGGTGGCGCTGTCGGCGCTGGGCCGGGCAGGGCGGGTCGACCCCGACCGGGTGTTGCTGCTCCGCGCGGCGAGCAATTTCGACATGCCGCCCAGGGGCGTGCCCGCGTCGGAGCAACTCGTGCGGGAGGGGCCGCAATCCTTTGCCGGCTATCTGCCGGCGCTGGACGGCCTGTATCGCGTCGGCGCGCCGGTGGTGCACGAGATCGTCCGCGGCTGGCCGACCTATTCCAAGACGCCTCCGAAATGAGCGCGCGAGGGCGGTGAGGCCGCCGGGGATCAGCTGCGCGGCAGGGTGATCGTCGCCACCAGGCCGCCGCCCTCGCGATTGGCGAGGCTGATCTCGCCGCTCGCGTCGCGAACGATGGCGCGGGCCAGCGCGAGGCCGAGGCCGGCGCCGCCGGTCTCGCGGTTGCGCGATTCCTCGAGGCGGGTGAAGGGATCGAAGACCTTCTCCAGCTTCTCCGGCGGGATGCCCGGGCCGCGGTCGCAGACTTCGATCGCGACGCGCTGATCGCCCGGGCGCAGATGGACCTCGGCGCCACCGCCATATTTGACGGCGTTCTCGATCAGGTTGCGCACCGCGCGGCGCATCAGCGCGGGGCGCAGGTGCATGCGCAGCCGCGGAGCTTCCTCGAAGGTCACGTCCCGGCCGAGATCGCGGAAATCCTCGACCACTGCGTCGATCAGCGCGGACAGGTCGACATCGGTCGGCGGCTCGCTCGGGCGGCCGAGCCTGGCGAGGCTGAGGATGTCGTCGAGCGTGCGGTTCATCTCGTCGATCGTGTCGGCCATGCGGGCGCGGTCGTCCTCGTCTTCCACCGATTCGATGCGGACGCGCAGCGCGGCGAGCGGCGTGCGCAGGTCATGCCCGATCGCCCCGAGCATGCGGTCCTTCTCGTCGAGCATGCCCGTCACGCGGGTGCTGAGCGCGTTATAGGCGGCGATCACCGCCCGCACGTCGCTGGGGCCGCTCTCCTCGACCGGGCGGGCGCCGTCGCCGGGATGGAAATCGCGCGCGGCAGTGGCGAGCTTGCGCAGCGGACGGGCGATGCGGTGGCCGGCCCAGAGCACGGGCAGGAGCACGACGATATAGAGGATGAGCGTCTGCGCCAGCAGCTGCCAGATCAGGGCACGCTCCGAGCGTGGCCAGGCCGAACTGAGCGAGAGCCAGCCCCTGCCGGGAAGCTCGACCGCGACCATCAGCTCGGCGCCCATGCGGCGAAGGCGTTCGGCGCGGGCGGGGTCCATGCGCTTCAGGAGCGGGCGGCTGCCGTCGATCGGGCGGACCACGGCGATGACCTGGCCGACGGCGACGCCGCCATCGGTAAGCCCGCGGCGAAAGTCGCGCTCGATGTCGCTGCGGCGGGTGAGCTCGGCGGGGATCGGGTTGGCCGGGCCGAAATCGACGCGCCCGCGCAGCTGGCGGCGTCCCTCGTGCCCGTCATGCCCGCTGCGGCGATCGGCCATGCCCGGCGCGTCCGGGCGCGGGTTCACCGGCGCGCCGAGCCGCTCGGCGGCGTCGATCAGCCGGGTGACGGTGGGGACGATCACCTGGGCGAAGCGCGCGTTCTGGCGCTCGCGGACGAGGAAACCGAAATTGATCGCCTGGGCGACGAACAGCGCGACCGCGACGAGCAGCGCGATCTGGCCGGGAAGCGAGCGGGGAAAGAGGCGAATGCGCCCGATCAAAGCCGGGTCACTTCGGCCGCCAGCGTATAGCCGCCGCCCCAGACGGTCTTGATGATCGCCGGGTTGCGGGGGTCGGGTTCGATCTTCTTGCGCAGCCGGCTGACCTGGTTGTCGATCGCGCGGTCGAAGGCGGCTGCCTCGCGGCCCTGGGTCAGGTCGAGCAGCTGGTCGCGGGTCAGCACCGCGCGGGGACGGGTGACCAGCGCGTGGAGCAGGCTGTATTCGCCGGTGGAAAGCGGAACCGAGACGCCCTCGCGGTCGACCAGGGCGCGCTCGCCGGTCTTGAGCACCCAGCCGGCAAAGGCGAAGCTGCCCGCGTCGGGCGCGTGCTGGCGGATGCCGCCGGCCTGGAGCCGGCGCAGGACCACCTTGATGCGGGCCGCGAGCTCGCGCGGGGAAAAGGGCTTCACGACATAATCGTCGGCGCCCATTTCGAGGCCGACGATCCGGTCGGTCTCCTCGCCCCGGGCCGTGAGCAGGATCACCGGCGTGTCGCTGCTCTCGCGGATGTGGCGGCAGAGCGACAGGCCGTCCTCGCCGGGCATCATGATGTCGAGCACCACCAGATCGATGGCATAGGCGGCCATGCGGGCGCGGGCGCCCTCGGCATCGCCGGCCTGCGTGATCCGGAACCCCTGTTTGGTGAGATACTGGGCGAGCGGCTCGCGGATCGAGCGTTCGTCCTCGACGAGCAGGAGGTGCGGCGTGTCCGGCATGTCGGGTTCGTAAGTCATGGGCATGCCGCAAGACAAGGGGTGCCCGGGCGGGTGAGGAGGCGAACCCGCCCGGGCCAGATCGGGCGGGCTCAGTTGCTCTCCGAGCCGCCCGGCGGGGGACCGCGACGTTCCATCCGCGCGCGCATCGCCGCGAACTCGGCCTGATCGATCTTGCCGTCGTGATTGGTGTCGAGCCGGTCGAAGCGGCGCTCGGCCTGGGCCTGCATGTCGGCAAGCGTCATGTCGCCGGCCATGCCGCGGCCGCCGCCGCCGCCGGGGCGCGCGGCGGCGCGCTCTTCCGCGCTGACCTTGCCGTCATGGTTGGCGTCGAGCCGCGCGAAGCGGGCGGCGACATCGGCCTGGAACTCTTCCTTGGTGATCACGCCGTCGTGATTGGCGTCGAGCCGGTCGAACATGCCGCCGCCGGGCGGGGGCGGGGCCGGCGGGGCGTCCTGCGCGAAGGCGGGGGCGGCCAGCAGCGTCGCGCCGAAGGCGGCGGCGAGGGCGAACTTCTTCATCGGGGATCGAACTCCTGTGCATCCGGGGGGTGTGGCCCCGACAGGATCCGGTTCTGGACAGCAGCTGTCGCACGGGTTTGTCATGCGCCCGGGAAACTGTCGCAAATTGTCTCAGCCGAAGATGGCGACTCCCTGCATCGCCTCGGCGACGGGCTCGCCCGCCGCGTTCCAGATCGCCATGCGCTGGGTGGAATAGCCGTGATGCGCGGTGTCGGCGGCGGCGTGGAGCAACCACCAGCCATCGGTGGTGCGGGGCTCGGCGGTCTGGAAATTGATCTGCCAGTTCAGCGAACTGAGCGGCGTGCGGCGTTCCTCGATCAGCTTGAAGGCCGCGGGCGGCAGCGCATCGCCGATCGCCATCAGCTCGACAAACGGGTGGAGGCCGTCGAACGCGCGCAGCCGGGCCCAGCGCAGCCATTCGGCCGGGCGGGTGCCCTCGCGATGGTCCTGGAAGTTGAAGTTGCCGGTGAAGAAATCCTCGGGGCCCGTATAGAGTTCGGCGTCCGCCGCCGGCGGCGGCACGGGCGCGCGTGCCGCCGTGTCATGGGCGAGCGCCGAGGCAAGCGGTGCCATGAACACGAAGGTGGCGCGCAGGCCCAGCCCCGCTTCCGAGGCGACGTCGGACTGGAGGAAGGCGGCGTTGCGGCCGCGCCGCAGCCGGGTGGCGGTAACGCGGACTTCCCCGGCGAGCGGGCCGATAAAGGCGATCTGGGCCGAGCGGAGCGGCGGCAGGTCGGCCTCGGCTTCGAGCGCGGCCTGGAGCGCGAGCGCGGCGGAAAGGCCGCCATAGGCGGTGCGCCCCTGCATCCAGTCGGCGGGCACGGCCGTGGTGAAGCCGCCGTCGGTGCGCACGGCGCCGGCCAATATGTCCGCGAGCGGCGTCATGCCGCGGCGTACCGGTCGCGCAGCTCGCGCTTGAGGACCTTGCCGATCGCATTGCGCGGCAGTTCGTCGAGCTTGACCAGGTCGGCCAGGCGCTGGGTCTTGCCGACCCGGGCGTTGAACCAGGCGAGGACCTCCGCCGGGTCGCCGGGGCCGGTGAAGAAGCCGACCGGCGTCTCGCCCCATTGCTCGGAAGGGATGCCGACCACTGCGCAATCCGCCACGCCGGGGTGTGCGCCCAGCTCCGCCTCGAGGTCCGAGGGATAGATGTTGAACCCGCCCGAGATGATCAGGTCCTTCTTGCGGTCCATCAGGATCAGGAAGCCGTCCTCGTCGAAGCGGCCGACATCGCCGTGGCGGATGTAGCGATTGCCCTCGGCGTCGTGCCAGGTGGCGTCGCGCGTCGCCTCGGCGCGGCCGTGATAGCCGCTCATCATCGCGCCCGAGCGGCCGACCACTTCGCCCATCTCGCCCTGGGGCACTTCGTTGCCCGCCTCGTCGATCAGCCGGATGTCCTGCCCCGGCAGCGGGGTGCCGACGGTGTGGAGCTTGGTGGGGTGCATGTTGCAGAGCAGCGCAGTGGTGCCGCCGCCCTCGGTCATGCCGTAATATTCGACGAGCAGGCCCGGCCAGCGGGCGAGCACATCGGCCTTGAGCGCGGCCGAGAAGGGCGCGCTGGTGCAGGTCTTGAGGACGAAGGCGGAGAGGTCGAAGCTGTCGAAATCGGGCAGCGCCATGATCCGCTGATACTGGACGGGCACGAGCATCGCATGGGTGGCGCGGTGCTTCGCCGCCTGCGACACGAAGGTGCGCGCGTCGAACTTGCCGAGCAGCACCGCCGTGCCGCCCCAGGCGATCGTCGGGATGAAGCTGACCAGCGTGGTGTTCGAATAGAGCGGGGTGGCAATCATCGTCACCGCATTGGCGAAACCGCCGGGCGCGCGGGCGATGTGGATCCAGCGCATCGCCTGGGGCTGGACGATGCCCTTGGGCACGCCGGTGGTGCCGGAGCTGTAGATGATGTTGAACGGATCGTCCGGCCCGACCTCGACCGGTACGGGCCTGCTGCCCTCGGGCGCTAGGAAGGCGTGGAAGGCGATGCCGGCATCGCCGTCGTCCAGCGCCACGCGCTGCGCCGCGACCGTCGCGTCGCCCAGCGCCCTTGCCCCGGTGGCATCGAGGAACAGGACCTTCGCGCCGCAATCGGCGATCATCGCGGCGAGTTGCGCCGGCGTGGCCGAAGGCTGGAGCGGCGTGGGGACGCAGCCGACCCGCAGCGCGCCGAAAAAGGCGCAGGCATATTCGATCGAGGGCGCCCCCAGGATCGCGACCGCTTCGTTCCTGGCCAGCCCCTCGCGCTGGAGCGCCGCGGCGACGCGGTCGAGCATCGCATCGAGCGCGGCATAGCCGATCGACCGATCCTCGCAGATCATCGCCGGCTTGTCCGGCCGCTCCTCCGCATGGCCGCGGATCAGATCGGACAATGTGGCGAATTCGCCGGCGAGCATCGCTTCGGTACGCATAGCTTCTCCCCCGTTCCCGGCACGCCTAGAAGAGCGCCGGGACGAAGGCCATACGCATTCTTCGAAAAAATGCCTATTCGCTCGGTTGCGGCTCCCCGGCGGGGGCGGGGCGCATGTGCACGAACAGCGCGATGATCAGCGCGGCGCAGGCCATCAGCGTACCGGCGACGAGGAAGGCGGCGCCGTCGAAGCCGCGATGCGAGCCGGCCGCCAGCGCCTGGGTGGCGATCAGCGGGCCGAGGATCGCCGCGACATTGTTCATGCTCGAGATGCCGCCTTGCAGCGCCCCCTGATGCGAGGCGCCGACCATGCCCGACAAGGTGCCGTTGAGCGCCGGATAGGCGAAGGCCCCGAAGGCGCCGACCAGGAAGAAGGCATAGACCTGCCAGCCCTGCTGGATGAAGGCATAGGAGAAGAGCGTGAACGAGGCGGCGCAGAGCGCGATCAGCGCCGCCCCGCGCTCGCCGAACCGCTTGATCACTCGCCCGGTGAGCAGCGCCTGCACCAGCACGGTGAGGAACCCGACATAGGCGAGCGACCAGCCGATCGCCGTCGCATCCCAGCCGAAGCGGATCGCGGCCCAGAACGACCAGGTGGAGGGATAGACGGTGCCGGCGAGCTGCCAGAAGAACCAGGCGAGCAGCAGCGGCCCGGCATTGCCGGCATGGAAGAGCGGGCGGAAGGCGCCGATGATGTGCGCGTCGGACCAGCGGAAGGGCCGGCGATTCTCCTTCGCCAGCGTCTCCGGCAGGAAGAAGAACATCACCACCGCGTTCAGCGCGGCGCAGATCGCGGCGATCAGGAAGGGCGCGCGCAGGCCGAGCACCGAGCTGATCCCGCCCAGCGCCGGGCCGAGGATGAAGCCGACGCCGAACGCCGCGCCGACCAGCCCGAACACCGCGCTGCGCTTCTCGGGCGGCGTCACGTCGGCGATCACCGCGCTCGCCGGCCCGAAAGTGGCGCCCGCGATGCCGGCGATGACTCGGCCGACGAACAGCCAGGCGAGGCTGGGCGCGGCGGCCATCAGCGCATAGTCGATCGCGAAGGCGACCATCGACAGGATCAGCACCGGGCGGCGGCCATAGCGATCGCCCAGATTGCCGAGCACCGGGCCGGCGAAGAAGCCGGCGATGGCGAAGGCGGCGAGCATCCAGCCGGCGATGCGGGTGGCGGCGTCGAGCTCGACATGCCCCAGCTCGGTGACGAGTGCGGGCAGCACCGGCATGACGATGCCGAAGCCGATCACGTCGATGAGCACGGCGATCAGCACGATCGGCACCGCGCGATGTTCGAACTTCATGATTATCCCCTTTTCCGGCCCCTTAGCAGAGGCGGGCATTCCCGCCACGCGCAATATCTTTGGAACATAATGGGAACAATGCCGCCGTGGCAAGTGGCGGTCATGAAGGATGGCCGGGAATGGCGGAGGGGCGGCGCGCGCGACGATGGAATGGCTTGACGCCCGCGTAGCCGTACCGCAAATTCGAAACGACAAGAACATCCGGAGTAGAGTGATGGCCACGGCCCCCGATATCGACGCCCCGGCGAATCCCCTGGATGCGTTCCGCGCCGAGGCCCGCGCATGGATCGCGGCCAATTTCCCGCCCGCCCTGAAGGGCAAGGACAATGCGATGTCCGCGATCGAGGGGCCACACGAGAATTCGCCCGAGGAAGCCGCCTGGCAGCAGGCGATGGGCGACAAGGGCTGGGGCGTGCCGACCTGGCCCAGGGAATATGGCGGCGGCGGCCTGAGCCGGGCCGAGGCGCGGATCCTCCAGGAAGAGATGCAGCGCGCGGGCGCCTGGAACCCGATCGGCGGCATGGGCGTGATGATGTTCGGCCCGACCCTGCTCGAATATGGCTCGGAGGAGCAGAAGCGCGCGCATATCCCGGCGATCGCCAAGGGGCTGGTGCGCTGGTGCCAGGGCTATTCGGAGCCGGGCGCGGGATCGGACCTCGCCTCGCTCCAGACCTTTGCCGAGGACCATGGCGACCATTATGTCGTCAACGGCCAGAAGACCTGGACCAGCGGCGGGCAATGGGCGGACAAATGCTTCATGCTGGTCCGCACGGACAAGACGAAGAAGCATGAGGGCATCACCTTCCTGCTGGTCGACATGGACACGCCGGGCGTGGAAGTGAAGCCGATCCGGCTGATCTCGGGCAGCTCGCCCTTTTGCGAGACGTTCTTCACCGATGTGAAGGTGCCCAAGGCCAACCGGGTGGGCCAGGAAGGCGAGGGCTGGACGATCGGCAAGCGGCTGCTCCAGCACGAGCGCTCCAGCCTGTCGGGCGGCGGATCGGCGGCAGGGCGGATGTTTGCCGGCGCCTCGCTGGGGCAGATCGCGAAGAAACATGTCGGCGTGGATGCCGAGGGGCGGATCGCGGACGCCGATTTGCGCGGCCGGATCGCCCGGCACGAGATGGACCTGCGCAGCTTCATGCTGACGCTGCGGCGCACCGCGCTGGAGGCCAAGTCCAACCAGGGGCCGAGCGCCGCCACTTCGATCATGAAGAATGTCGGCGCGCGGATCATGCAGGAACGCTCGGAGCTGCTGATCGAGATCCGCGGGCTGGCCGGCCTCGGCTGGGACGGCGACGGGTTCGAGGAAGACGCGATCAAGGACGTGCGCAGCTGGCTCTTCGGCAAGGCGGTGTCGATCTATGGCGGCTCGACCGAGATCCAGAACAACGTGATCGCCAAGCGCATCCTGGGGATGCTGGACCATCAATAGTTGCTCCCTCTCCCCTTCGGGGGAGAGGGCCGGGGAGAGGGGGAGAGCGCGGGTGGCATGCCCCTCTCCCCGACCCTCTCCCCGCAAGCGGAGAGAGGGAGTTTCATGGCAATCCTGACCGAAGAACAGACGATGCTGCGCGACATGGCGCGCGAATGGGCGGACAACGAGGCCCCCGTCACTGCGTTTCGCAAGATGCGCGATGCCGCCCCGGCCGCCGGCTATGACGCGGAGATGTGGCGGGCCCAGGCCGAGATGGGCTGGGCCGGCATCCTGGTGCCCGAGGCGCAGGGCGGGGCGGGGATGGGCTATGTCTCGCTGGGCCTGGTGCTCGAGCAGCTCGGCCGCAACCTGGTCGCGACGCCGCTCGCCGCCACTGCGGCGGCGACCAGCGCGATCCTGATGGGCGGATCGGAAGCGCAGAAGGCCGAATGGCTGCCGAGGATCGCGGCGGGCGCGCTGGTTGCCACGCTGGCGATCGACGAGGGCCCGCGTTTCGATCCATCGAAGATCGCGACGAAAGTGGAAGGCGGCAAGCTCAGCGGCGTGAAGGCCTTCGTGCCCGAGGGCGACAGCGCGCAGCTGTTCGTGGTGGCGGCGACGGACGGGCTGTATCTCGTCTCGGGCGATGCCGGCGTGACGCGGTCGCCGCGTCACCTGACCGACGCGCGCAGCCATGCGCAGGTGACGTTCGACCGCGCGCCGGCCGAGGCGCTGGGCGGCGGCGCGGAGCTGATCGCGCAGGTGGCGGACCGAGCGGCGGCGGCGAGTGCGGCGGAGATGCTCGGCATGGCCGAGAGCGCCTTTGCCCAGACCAACGACTATCTGAAGACGCGGGTGCAGTTCGGGCAGGTGCTGGCGAGCTTCCAGGCGCTGCAGCATCGCATGGCGAAGATGTTCACCGAGCTCGAGCTGTGCCGCTCGGCGGTGGAGGGCGCGCTGGAGGCGATCGACAGCGGGCGCGCGAACGTGGCGCAGGAAGCGAGCCTGGCCAAGGCGGTGGCGAACGAGACGCTGCACCTGGTCAGCCGCGAGATGATCCAGCTGCACGGCGGCATCGGCATGACCGACGAGCATGACGCGGGCTTCTACCTGAAGCGCGCGCGGGTGCTGGAGGCGCAATGGGGCAATGCCGCCTGGCACCGCGACCGGTTCGCCCGGCTGAACGGATATTGAGGCGCGCCGGCGACATTTCCGATCGTCGCTATTCTCATGGGTCCCGCGCCGTCATTCCCGCGGAAGTGGGGATCCAGAGGCATGAAGGGCATCGCTCTGCCACTCCGGATCCCCGCCTTCGCGGGATGACGGCTTGGAGCTGACGAACCGCGTAGAAATGACGGGCCGGCATTCGAAGATCGATTCGGCCAAGCGGTGGAGACATAAGCCAGCAATATATGACATTTGCGCAACACTGCTGAGTTAGTCCCCTTTTGCAACCTTTGTTCTGCTTGACGTCCCTCCGGGACCTGTCAGTATTCGAGGATAGGGTATGGAGCCGGCAAAGTGCTCTGGCCCGTGGTGGGAGAGATGATGATGATGCGGTTACGCCTTTTGTCGTGCGTTGCTGTTCCTGCGCTCAGCTTTGCTCTGGCGGCCCCTGCCTTCGCGCAGGACGCCCAGACGCCGGCCGACGCGACTGCCCAGAACCAGGCCGAGCAGAACACGGGAACACGCGATCCCAACGAGATCGTCGTCACCGCCCAGGGCCGCGCCCAGGTGCTCGCCGACGTGCCGCTCGCCGTCTCGGCAGTGACCGCCACCCAGCTCGAGCGCACCGGCGCCAACGACATTCGCGCGCTCAACCAGGTCGCCCCCTCGCTGCTCGTCTCCTCGACCGGCAGCGATGCCAACACTTCCGCCCGCATCCGCGGCGTCGGCACGGTGGGCGACAATCCCGGCCTGGAAAGCTCGGTCGCGACCTTCATCGACGGCGTCTACCGCTCGCGCACCGGCCTGGGCCTGAACGATCTGGGCGAGATCGAGCGCATCGAAGTGCTGCGCGGGCCGCAGGGCACGCTGGGCGGGCGCAACGCCTCGGCCGGCATGCTCAGCGTCACCACCAAGGGGCCGGAGTTCACCTTTGGCGGCATGGCCGAGGCGACCTATGGCAATTACGACGCGTGGCGCCTGCAGGGCGCGGTGACGGGGCCGCTCTCCGAGCAGGTCGCGTTCCGCCTCGACGGGCTCTATTCGAAGCGCGACGGCTTCTATCACGATGTGAATACCGGGCGGGACATCAACAATCGCGACCGCTATCTCGTCCGCGGCCAGCTGCTGTTCCAGCCGAGCTCCGATCTCTCCGTCCGGCTGATCGGCGACTATAGCTATCGCAAGGAGGATTGCTGCGCCGCCGTCTATGCGACCGCCGACGTGTCGCAGGCCAATGCCTATGTCTCGCCGACCAATCCCGGGCTGATCGCACCGGGCACGCCGGTGGCGACGGTGCTGACCGGGATCACGGGCACGACCTTCGCGCAGTATTTCCCGGGCTACAACAACGCCTATTCGCGCCGCATCGCGACCAGCGCCAACCGCTCCTATACCGGCAAGACCAAGGACTGGGGTTTTTCGGGCGAGGTCAACTGGAACCTGGGCGGCGTCGAGCTGACGTCGATCACCGCCTATCGCAACTATGACAACACCCAGGCGGCCGATGCCGATTACGGCCTGGCCGACATCCTCTATTTCGGCCCGAAGAGCGGCCGCCAGTTCAAGACCTTCACGCAGGAGCTGCGCTTCCACGGCGAGGCGTTCGGCGGCAAGCTCGACTGGCTGGTGGGCGGCTATTACGCACACGAGGACCTGGACACGAAGAGCGAGCTGAAGTTCGGCAACGATTATGGCCGGTTCGCCGCCTGCCGCATCGTCTATGGCTCGTTCAGCGCCTTCTACAATCCGAACAATGTCGGCTGCCTGACGCCCACCGGCGTCGCGGTGCTGAGCAACACGCTCGGGCCGCTCGGCGCGGCAGGCGCGGCGATGGTCGGCGGGCTGCAGCGGCTCGACACCGTGCGCAACGTCGGCGACGACACGGCGAATTTCGACCAGACCAGCTCGAACTTCGCCTTCTTCACGCACAATATCTTTCACGTCACCAGCAACGTGGATCTGACGGTGGGCCTGCGCTACACCAACGAGACCAAGAAGCTGAACGCGAACTTCAACAATACCAACACGATATGCCCGGTGCAGCAGGCGAATCTGCTGCCCTTCATGGGCGTGCCCGCCCTGGCGCCGCTCGCGGGCGGCATCATCACGCTGAGCTGCCAGGGCGGCTCGTCCTCGGCGCTCAACGGGCTGACGCTGAACGACCAGCGCAAGGAGAACAAGTTCACCGGCACCGCGATCCTTTCGTGGAAGCCGGTCGACAACATCCTGCTCTATGCAAGCTATTCGCGCGGCTACAAGGCCGGCGGCTTCAACCTCGATCGCTCGGCCTTCAAGAACCCGAACCCGGCCCAGCCGCTGCCGATCTTCCCGATCAGCCTGGCCAATGCCGGCTATTATGCCGATGTGCTCCAGTTCGAGGAGGAGACGGTCACCGCCTATGAAGCGGGCATGAAGCTCTCGACCCGGGGCTTCAACCTGAACGTCGCCGGCTTCCGCCAGGAATTCAGCAACTTCCAGCTGAACACGTTCAACGGCACGGTGTACCTGGTCCAGAACATCAATGGCTGCAAGGTCGACCTGGGCGGTGGCGATCGCGACCTGAGCGCCACGACCGGCGCCTGCCCGTCGAACCAGATCAAGCCGGGCGTGGTCTCGACCGGTTTCGAAGTCGAAATGGGCATGTCGCCGGTGCGCGACCTGAACTTCAACTTCGGCGTGACCTATGCCAAGACCAAATATGCCAACAACCTGGTCGGCTCCGGGAGCGGCGCGCCGCTCGATCCGGCGCTGCGCCTGCTGCCGGGCCAGCTCCTCTCGAACGCACCCGAATGGGTGGTGACGAGCTCGGCGGGCTGGACGCCGTCGCTGGGCGGATCGCTGCGCGGCCTGCTCTATGTCGATGCCCGCCTGGCGGATCGCTACAACACCGGCTCGGACCTGTTCCCGCAGAAGGAGCAGCAGAGCTTCGTGGTGGTCAATGGCCGTATCGGCATCAGCGGCAACGACCAGCTCTGGGCGCTGGAGTTCTGGGTCCAGAACGCGACCAAGGCCAATTACATGCAGGTTGGCTTCAGCTCGCCCTTCCAGGCGGTGAGCACCACGCCGACGCCGGGCTATCCGGGCGGGTCGCAGATCTTCTCGGCCTATCTCGCCGAGCCGCGGACCTATGGCATCACGCTGCGTTCGCGCTTCTGACGCCTGAGGGAGGGATCGGGACGGGCCCGCGGAGCGATCCGCGGGCCCGTTTCGCTGTTTCAGACGCGGTTCAGCCGGCAGGCCGGAGAACGGCATCGATTCTGGAGAAATGGCCCATGCGCTCGTTCCTGCTGCCCATCCTTGCCTTCCTCGCGTCGGCGGCGCCGGCATCGGCCCTTGCCCAGGCGGCGCCAGCGGGCGAATGCGCCGTCAGCGTCCGGTTCGGCAGCTATGCGATGGGAATCGACGGGCCCGCCTTCGAACGGGTGCGGGCGCTGCTCGCGCGCGATCGCGGCGTGCGCGCGGTGGACGAGCAGCATTGGGGGCGGGAAGGGGAGACGACGCTCTGCGTGCGGACGCGCCGGGCGGGCGACGCGCGGCGGCTGTTCGGGCGCGTGAAGGCGGCGCTGCCCGCCAAGCCGCGCGGACCGATCACGGTGGAGACGCGCGGCGGGCTGCGCTTCGAGGCGCCGCGACAGCGAAACGGCTAGATCGTGCACAATCGTGCGCGTTGACTCGCATAATTATGCACGATATTGCCGATTCATGCTTGTTGATCTCCCCAATGCGCGGCGCGATGCGATTGCCGCGCGCCTTGCCGATGGGCAGCCGGTTTCGGCTGGCGCCCTGGCCGCCGAGTTCGAGGTTTCGGAAGATGCGATCCGGCGTGATCTGCGTGCCCTGGCTGCCGAGGGAAAGTGCCGGCGCGTCTATGGCGGCGCGCTGCCCATTTCACCGATCTCGGCCCCGATGGCGGCGCGGATCGAGGGCGACCAGGGGCATAAGCGTGCGCTGGCCCGCGCTGCCGCGACGACGATCCGGCCGGGCGAGTTCCTGTTCCTCGACAGCGGCAGCACCAACCTTGCCCTGGTCGAATTCCTGCCCGAAGACAATGACCTGACCATCGCGACCAATTCGATCGACATCGCCGCGGCGGCGCTGCGGCGGCAGGACCTGAAGCTGATCGTCCTGGGTGGCGAGGCCGATCCGATCATCGGCGGCTGCGTCGATGCCGTGGCGCTGCAGGCGCTGGTGCAGATGCGCTTCGACCGCGCATTCATCGGCGCCTGCTCGGTGTCGGAGGAGGGGGTGGGAGCAGCGCAGCTCGCCGATGCGACCTTCAAGCGTAGCGTCATTGCCCGGGCCGAGCGCACGGTGGTGCTGATCGCCAACGACAAGCTTGACCGCGCCGCGCCGCACCAGGTCGCAGCGCTTGGCCAGATCGACATGCTGGTAGTCGAGGCGAGCGCCTCCGCCGCGCAACGCGCTTCGCTCGATGCGGCGGGGTGCCGCGCCATCCTCGTCGCCGATCCCGCCTGAACCTGCCGGAGCATCCCATGATTTCCGCCGATCGCCCGGCCACGCGGCTGGCCACTCGTCTATCCTTCCTGGTCGCCGGGTTCGGGATCTCCTGCTGGGCGCCGCTGGTGCCCTTTGCCAAGCAGCGCCTTCACATCGATGCTGCGATGCTTGGCATGCTGCTGCTCTGCATCGGCATCGGCTCCATCGCAGCGATGCTGGCAACCGGGCCGCTCAGCGCGCGCTATGGCGGCAAGCCGGTGATCGTGACGAGCGGCATTGCGCTTGCGCTGATCCTGCCGCTGCTGACGATCGCCGCTACGCCCGTCGCGCTTGGCGGCGCGCTGCTGCTGTTCGGTGCCGCGCTCGGCTCGCTCGATGTGGCAATGAACGTGCATGCGGTGGAAGTGGAACGCGCGGCGAAACAGCCGCTGATGTCCGGATTTCATGCGTTGTTCAGTATCGGGGGCTTTGCCGGTGCCGGGCTGATGACGATCTTCCTGTCGTTCAAGATGAGCGCGCTCGCCGGCAGCCTGGTGTGCGCGGGGATCATGCTGGCGGCGATGCTGGTCGCCTGGCCGCGATTGCTGCCGGCAATGACAGGCGAGGACGGGCCGCTGTTCGTGTGGCCGCACGGCGTGGTGGTGCTGCTGGCGGTGCTCGCCATGGCAACCTTTCTTGCCGAAGGTGCGATGCTCGATTGGAGCGCGCTGCTGATCACCCAGATGGGACTGGTCGGCGCGACGCAAGGCGGCCTGGGCTATATCCTGTTCGCGATTGCGATGACGAGCGGGCGATTGCTGGGGGACAGGCTCACGGCACGCCTGGGCGATTATCGCACCTTGCTCGGCGGCGGCGTGATTGCAGTTGCAGGATTCCTGGTGCTGCTGAGCGTGCCGGTCGCACCGATCGCGTTGGCGGGGTTCCTGCTGATCGGGCTGGGCGCGTCAAACATCGTGCCGGTGCTGTTCCGCATTGCGGGGGCGCAGGCCCATATGCCGCCGGCATTGGCGATCGGAGCGATCACCACGCTTGGCTATGCCGGAATCCTTGCCGGGCCCGCGGCGATCGGCGTGGTGGCGGAGGCGATCGGGCTGCGGGCCGCTTTCTGGATGCTGGCGGTGCTGTTGCTGCTGGTCCCCTTTACCGCCCGGCGGACGGCGCGGGCGGCCAGTTCGGGCTGAAGCGATGGCGGTGCCTCGCAAAGGAGCTATTGCGACTAGCTTGCAATAGCATCTCCTCGCTGCTAGCGGCTCCCGCGAACAGGCCGGCCCGTGGCGGCACGGCGAAACTCCTGGGGGTCTCCTACATGGCCGTGCGCGCGCGCCCTTCGCTGCTTTCCTTGCCGTTGCTGACGCTCGCCGCGACCCTGCCGCAGGTCGCCCATGCCCAGCAGGCGGAACCGCGAAAGGATGCGGACGCTTCCGAGGAGATCGTCGTCACGGCGGCGCGCACGGTGCTCCCGCCCAACGCGCTGCCGCTCACCATCGACGTGATCGACAAGCAGCGGCTCGACCAGCAGATCGCGATCTCGGGATCGGTGACCGATGCGGTGGCGAACCTCACCCCGTCCTTCTCGCCGACGCGCCAGAAGCTGTCCGGTGCGGGCGAGACGCTGCGCGGGCGCTCGCCGCTCTATGCGATCAACGGCATCCCGCAATCGACGCCGATGCGCGACGGCAGCCGCGACGGCTTCACCATCGACGGCTTCTTCGTCGACCGGGTCGAGCTGATCTATGGCTCCAACGCGCTGCAGGGGATCGGCGGCACCGGCGGCATCGTCAACCAGGTGACGGTGGGTGCGCCGAAGACCGAGGGGATCAGCGGGCGCGTGCTGCTGCAGGGGACCGCGGACAACGACTTCCGAAGCGACGGCATCGGCGGCAAGGCCGCGGGGCTGGTGCAATGGAAGTCCGGCCGCTTCGACGCGAGCTTCGGCGCCGCCTATGAGAAGCGGGGCGTCTTCTACGACGGCGACGGGCGCCGCGTCGGGCTGAACCTCACCCAGGGCGAGACGCAGGATTCGACCACGGTCTCGCTGTTCTCGCGCATCGGCTACCAGCTGGGCGATACCGGCCGGATCGACCTGATCGCCAGCCGTTTCGAGCTGAAGGGCGGTGGCAACTATGTCGCGGTGCCGGGCAACCGCGCCACCGGCCTGCCGACCAGCGCGATCCGCGGCGACGCCCCGGGCAAGCCGGCGGCGAGCCGCACCGAGAGCGTGGCGCTGACCTATACCGATACGGCGCTGGGCGGCGGCAACTTCGTCGGCCAGATCTTCTTCAACCGCACGCACGACCGGTTCGGCGGCGAGATCGCGCCGATCGCGACCTTCCAGGACCCAAGGCTCGACCCGGCCGAGAAGCTGTTCGACCAGTCCGAGAACCGCTCGCGCAAGCTGGGCGCCAAGCTGAGCTATGAGCGCGCGGTGCCCGGCTTCGAGGCGCTGACCGCGACCTTGGGCTTCGACGCGCTGATCGACAAGACGGAGCAGCGGCTGATCGCCACCGGCCGCGTGTGGGTGCCGCCCAGCGACTTCCGCAGCCTGGCGCCCTTCGCCCAGGCGAACCTCAAGCTGTTCGGCGGCAAGCTGCGCCTGGCCGGCGGCGCGCGCTACGAGAATGTCGCGATCAGGATCGACGATTACTACACGCTCGCCTCGACCACCTATGTCGCGCCCAACAAGGCGACCTATGGCGGCGTCGCGGTGGCCGGCGGCAAGCCGAAGTTCGAGGACCTGCTGTTCAACGGCGGCGTGATCGTGGAGCCGGTCGCCGGCATCCGCGCCTATGCGAGCTATGCCGAGGGCTTCACCGTGCCCGACATCGGCCGCATCACCCGGGCGATCAAGGTGCCCGGCGTCGACCTGGACCATTATCTCGACATCTCGCCGATCGTCTCGAACAACCGCGAGATCGGCGTGGAAGTGAAGCGCGGCCCGCTCGACGGCTCGGTCACCTATTTCTGGTCGTCGAGCGACAAGGGGCAGCTGCTGATCGCGCGCGCGAGCGGGATATTCGACGTGCAGCGCCAGCGCGTGGAGATCCAGGGGCTCGAGGTCAATCTGGGCGTGAAGCTGCCGGTGCCGGGGCTGAAGGCGAGCATCGGCTATGCGCATCTGAGCGGCCGCTACGACGCGGACGCGGTGCCCGACGGCAAGGTCGACACTGACCTCGACGGGACCAACATCTCGCCCGATCGCATCAACCTGGCCGCGGACTATGCCAGCGGGCCGTTCAGCGCGCGCGTGCAGACGCAATTCTACCTGTCGCGCCGCTTCGACGGCAAGGCGCGGGCGATCGACGATGCCAATCCGCTGCACCCGCAGAAGCTGTTCATGAACGATTTCGGCGGCTATGTGCTGACCGACGCCTATGTCCGCTACCAGACCAGGCTGGGCGGGCTGAGCCTCAGCGTCACCAATCTGTTCGACAAGATGTACATCGACTATAGCTCCGACACGCGCCTGCCCAACGACAACACGGTGTTCTATGCCGGGCGCGGGCGCACCTTCACGCTGGGCTGGGACTATCGCTTCTGATGCGGCGCGGCGCGATGCACTGGCTGGACCTGGTCCATCGCTGGACGGGCGGAGTGCTCGGCCTGGTGCTGGCGATCATGGGGCTGACCGGCGCGATCCTGGTCCATGAGGAGAGCTGGCTGGCGCTCACCCTGCCGCATGCGGTGGACGTGCGCGTGGCGGACGAAGGCGCGATCGCGGAGACCACGGCGAGGCTGATGGCGGCCGAACCGGCCGCGCAGAGCATCGTCTATGCCGACGATCGCTTCGGGCTGCACCAGCTGCGCCTGGCCAAGGGCGCGGGCGCCTATGCCGACCAGGCCGGCAATGTGGTGACGCGCTGGGACAGCCAATGGAGCCGCCCGGAACTGTGGCTGTTCGACCTGCACCACCATCTCTTCACCGGCGATGTCGGCGAGACGGTGATCGGCATTGCTGGGCTCGCGGCGATATTGTTCGTGATCACCGGCACGATCCTGTGGTGGCGGACGCGCAGGACCTTCAGGTTCCGGCTCTGGCCCAAGCGGCTGAGCCGGCCGATGATCGTGATGCAGCACCGCGACCTGGGGATCGTGGTGGCGCCGCTGCTGCTGCTGTCGGCGGTGACCGGCACGATGATGATCTTCAAGCCCTTCGCCGCGATAATCACTGCGCCCTTCTCCTCGCCTGCGGCCGATGCGGCGGCGATGAAGCCGCCTCGCACGAAGAGCGGTCCGCTCGCGGCGCATCCCGACTGGCGGGCGATCGTGGCGGCGGCGCATGCGCGCTTCCCCGATGCGCAGATCCGCATCCTCTCGCTGCCGCGCAAGGCCGGTGACCCGATCCTGGTGCGGATGCGGCGGGCGGGCGAGTGGCTGCCCAATGGCCGCTCGAACATCTGGTTCGATGCTGCCGACGGGCACGTGCTGGGATCGATCGACGCGCTGGCGCTGCCCAGGGGTGCGCAGATCTTCAACGGCGCCTATCCGGTGCACGCCGCCAAGGTGGGCGGGTTGTTCTACCGGCTGCTGCTCACCGTATCGGGGCTGGCGATGCTGCTGCTCGGCAGCCTGGCGGTGTGGAGCTTCTGGTTCAAGCGGCCCGGGATGAAGGGGCGGCGGCCCTAGCGGCAGTCTTCTTCAACGACCCTTGCGAGGTCGGTGATCGTATTCGGGGACTTTTGGAGCAGCGCCTCGAAAAAACCCTGCTTGTCGGGGATGATGGCGTGATCTGCCTCGGCCAGGGCCGAAAGGGCGAGATCGGACATTTCCGCGTTCCTGCCCTGATCGGTGCTGACCCCGATCAGCGAAGCGCGCATCGCCGCCACGCCGACGAGGATTGCACCGTGCTTCTCCATATCGGTAGCACAATAATAGGATAGAACGGATCTCATCAGTTCGCGGAAGGAAAGATCCTGAACGGATTTGGGGAAGGAGTCCGCTGCGAGCAGATCGGTGATCTCCGCCTTGATGGCCATGGCGGCCTTCGCCGCTTCCGGAAAGGGCGAGTCATCGGTCAGTTCGAACCGAGCGAGCTGCCAGCCAAGATTCAGCCCGAATCGCAGTTTCTCGCGCGCGACATAGGCCAAGGGTACGCTGTTCGATTTGGTCGCCACCTTGCGTGGCCAGATCTTCGCATAGCCGAGCAAGACCATGGCCAGCAGGGCAGGGCCAATGATCTTCAAGTTGATGGCGTGCGATTTGATCTCCGGAACCTTGGCGATGCCGAAATCGGCGCCGGCCAGATAGGGGGACAGAAATAGGAGCACGGAAATCGCAAATATCGTGTGTCGTGCACCGTCGGGGAGCCCCAAATTCTCATAGGTGCTTATCTTCGGCATGATGGCTCCCCCGCTGCGCTACTTCCCAGTGCTTGCCATGACTGGGCTGGTTCGCATGCTTATGCCATCAGCACCCGATCGTCGAACAGGCCGAATGCGATCGTCGAGGCATAGAAGGCCACTGCGCGCTCGCGCGGCATGGTGCTGGCCCATTTGCGCATGTCGAACGCGGCGTTCTGGAGCGCCATCAGCGTCTGCGAGGCGACCAGCGGGTCGATCGCGCGGATCGAACCCTGGGCGATGCCATCCGACAGCATGCCGGCGAAGCGGCGCGCGATGCGGTTGGAGCGGTCGATCATCGTCGAGCGGACCTGGGGCGGCAGGCCCGAGAGCGCGGTGGTGCGCAGCAGCGGGCCACGCTCGCTGAACTGATAGTCGAGCAGCGTGGCGATCGTGCTCTCCAGCTGCTCCCAATGCGTGCCGCCCGCATTCTCGGCCAGGCGCTGGGCGTCGGCGATGATGTCGAAGCTGCGCTTGTAGCAGGCGATGACCAGCTCGTCCTTGGCGTCGAGATGGTGGTAGAAGCTGCCCTTGGTGACGTTGAGCTCGCTGGCGATCTTCTGGACCGAGGCGCCGCGATAGCCGAGCTCGTTGATCAGCCGCGTGGCGGCGAGCAGGAAGGCCTCGCGGCCCGGCTCGGGCTCGTCATGCTCGATGTCGAGCATTGCGGGCGTCCAGGCTTCGCCCGGGGCGGCGATGCCGGTGCGGAACACGTCCATCAGGCGCGCCTCGACACGCGGATATTCGTCCACCTCGTAGCGCGGCAGCCAGGCGGTGAGCCAGAAGGTGTTCTCGAGCAGCACGTGCGCACGGGCGCCGTGGAGGTCGGTCTCGGCCCGGCTGGCGGCGGGGCCCCAGAGCGCGCGCGTCTTGCGGAACACGTCGCGCCAGCGGTCGAGCAGCTCGCGCTTGATCGGGTCTTCCATGGCGCGCAGGTCGGACAGGATGGCGAAGTCGCGCTCGGCGCCGCGGCGGATGCGCGCGAGCCGTTCCATGTTGATGTTGAGGTAGCGCGCCACCCGGGCCTCGGGCGTGGGCTCGCGCGCGGCATCTTCGAGCATCGCCTCCAGCCGGTCGAGCGTCTGCTCGAAGGCGGCGGCGGCAAGGTCTTCCTTGCGCTTGAAATAATAGGTTACGGACGTGGTATTGAGGCCGACGCGGCGGGCCACGTCGGCGAAGGTCATGCCCTTGGCGCTCTGCTCGTTGATCGCGTCCGCGGCCGCGGCGAGGATCGCATCCCGCTTGGCCTGGAAGCGTTTCGTCGCGCTTGCGATTTCGACTTTCCCCGGTGCATTCATTGCAACCAGTCTAACGGATTTGGTGTGAAGCCAAAGCGTTTTTTCGAATCGCCGTTGTGCCGATTTTCGCGCCGGCCCGACTTTACCGAATATCCGGTATGCTCTACTCCGGTCTTTGAAACTGAAATCGGAGAGGATGCGCCATGGATTTCACGCTGAGCGAGCGCGAGACCTATTTCCGCGACCGGGTGAAGGCGTTCATCGACGCGCGCATCCGGCCCCGCGACGGCGAGTATCGCGCCCAGCAGAAGGAGGGCGATCGCTGGAAGGTGCTGCCGGTGATCGAGGAAGTGAAGGCCGAGGCCAAGGCTGCGGGTCTGTGGAACTTCTTCATGCCGCCGCATTCGGGCCAGGCCCATGTCGACGACAGCTTCGAGTTTCGCGGCACGCAGCTGACCAACCTGGAATATGCGCTTTGTGCCGAGGAGATGGGGCGGCTCGGCTGGGCGTCCGAGTGCTTCAACTGCTCGGCCCCGGACACCGGCAATATGGAAGTCCTCCACCGCTACGGCACGCGGGCGCAGAAGGATCGGTGGCTCGCGCCGCTGATGGAGGGCGATATCCGCTCGGCCTTTCTGATGACCGAGCCGGCGGTGGCGAGCTCGGATGCGACCAACATCCAGACCAGCATGGCGCGCGACGGCGATCATTATGTGATCAACGGGCGGAAATGGTGGAGCTCGGGCGTGGGCGACCCGCGGTGCGCCGTCTCGATCGTGATGGGCAAGACCGATACCGGCGCCGCCAAGCACGCCCAGCAGAGCATGATCCTGGTACCGATGGATGCCCCGGGCGTGAAGATCGAACGGATGCTTTCGGTTTTCGGGTATGATCATGCGCCGCATGGGCATGGCGAAGTGGTGCTCGAGAATGTCCGCGTGCCGGCCGAGAACGTGCTGCTCGGCGAAGGGCGCGGCTTCGAGATCGCGCAGGGGCGGCTCGGGCCGGGGCGGATCCACCATTGCATGCGGACGATCGGCGTGGCGGAAGAGGCGATCGAGGCGATGGCCAGGCGGCTCGTCAGCCGCGTGGCCTTTGGCAAGCGCATCTCGGACCATTCGATCTGGGAGCAGCGCATCGCCCGCGCCCGCATCGACATCGAGATGACGCGGCTGCTCTGCCTGAAGGCGGCGGATATGATGGACAAGGCGGGCAACAAGGCAGCCCAGCTCGAGATCGCGATGATCAAGGTGCAGGCGCCGCAAATGGCGCTGCAGATCATCGACGACGCGATCCAGGCGCATGGCGGGGCCGGCGTCTCGGGCGATTTCGCGCTGGCGCACGACTGGGCGGGCATCCGCACGCTGCGCCTGGCGGACGGGCCGGACGAAGTGCATTGCCGGGCGATCGCGCGCAACGAGTTCGGGAAGTATGCGGACTTCAAGGCGGACCGGGCTTCGTCGGGTGAGATTGGGGTGAGCCGATAATTCGTCGTCATCCCCGCGCAGGCGGGGATCCTGAGTCGCTGGCGAGACGGAAGAGAAACCCTGGATCCTCGCCTGCGCGGGGATGACGGTTGAGGGGAGTAGGATGAAGGCTGCAGTCCTCTACGAAGCGGGCAAGCCGCTCGAGATCACCGATGTCAACGTGTCCAAGCCGGGCCCGCGCGAAGTGCTGATCCGCACCGCGGCGGTGGGCGTGTGCCGATCGGACCTGCACTTCGTCGACGGCGCCTTCCCGCATCCGGTGCCGACGGTGCCGGGGCATGAGGCGGCGGGGGTGATCGAGGCGGTCGGCAGCGACGTCGCGCACCTGAAGGTGGGCGATCACGTCATCACCTTCTTCACTGCGTTCTGCGGCAGCTGCGAGATGTGCGTGACCGGGCGGCCCTCGCTCTGCGTGGATCCCTCCACCCGGCGCCCGGCCGATGCCGAGCCGCGGCTGTCGCTCGGCGACGGGACCGCGCTGGCGCCGTTCCTCAACCTTTCCGCCTTTGCCGAGCAGATGCTGGTGCACGAAAATGCCTGTGTGGCGATCTCGAAGGAGATGCCGCTGGACCGCGCGGCCTTGCTCGGCTGCGCGGTGATCACCGGCGCGGGCTCGGTGTTCAACGACAGCCGGGTGCGCCCCGGCGAGAGCGTCGCCGTGATCGGTGCGGGCGGCATCGGGCTGGCGGCGATCAACGCAGCGAAGATTGCGGGCGCCGGAATGATCCTGGCGATCGACCCGGTGGCGGAGAAGCGCGAACTGGCGCTGAAGCTGGGCGCGACGCATGCGCTGGACGCGATGGCCGACGGGCTGGCCAAGGACGTGCTCAAGCGGACCGGCGGCGGCGTCCATTATGCGATCGAGGCGGTCGGCCGGCCGAACACCGCCGAGCTGGCCTGGAACATCCTGCGCCGCGGCGGCACCGCGACGATCCTGGGGATGATCGCGCCGGGACAGAGCGTGAGCCTGTCCGGGCCGACCTTCCTGACCGGCAAGAAGATCCAGGGTTCGCTGCTGGGCAGCACGCGCTTCCCGATCGACATGCCGCGGCTGGTGCAGATGTATCTCGACGGGCTGCTCGACCTGGACACCATGGTCGCCGAGCGGATCGGGCTGGGCGAGGTGAACGAAGCGCTCGACAAGCTGCGCAAGGGCGACAGCGTGCGCTCGGTGATCGAATTCGCATGAGCGACCTGGACGAAGCCCGGCTGGCGGATTGGCTGGCCGCGAATGTCGCCGGGTTCGCCGGGCCGATCGCGGTGACCAAGTTCCCGGGTGGGCAGAGCAACCCGACCTATCGGATCGATGCCGGCGCGAGCGCCTATGTGCTGCGGCGCAAGCCGTTCGGGCCGATCCTCCCCTCCGCGCATGCGGTGGAGCGCGAATATGCGCTGATCGCGGCGCTGCACCCGACCGGATTCCCGGTCGCCCGGCCCTATGGGCTCTGCGAGGATCCCGGGGTGCTCGGCGCCCCCTTCTACATCATGGAGATGGTGGAGGGGCGGACCTTGTGGGACGGCGCGCTGCCCGGCATGGCGCCGGCGGAGCGGACCGCCCATTACGAAGCGATCGTCGACACGCTCGCGGCGCTGCATGCGGTGGAGTATGAGGCGGTAGGCCTGGGCGGCTATGGCAGGCCCGGCAATTATTTCGCGCGGCAGGTCGAGCGCTGGTCGAAACAATATCGGATGAGCCAGACCGACGACCTGCCGGAGGTGGAGCGGCTGATCGAATGGTTGCCGCGCACCGTGCCGGAGCAGACGCGCACCAGCATCGTCCATGGCGACTTCCGCATCGACAACATGATCTTCGCGCCCGAGGGGCCAAGGATATCGGCGGTGCTCGACTGGGAATTGTCGACGCTGGGCGATCCGCTGGCGGACTTCTCCTATTTCCTGATGAGCTGGGTTACCGAACCGGAGGGCCGATCCGGGGTAAAGGGGCTGACGGGCCCCGGGACGGGCATCCCGACGATCGAGCAGGTGGTCGCGCGCTACTGCGCCGCAACGGGGCGCGACGGAGTGCCCGACCTCAACTGGTATTTCGCCTATAACCTCTTCCGGCTGACCGGCATCGTGCAGGGAATCAAGAAGCGGATGATCGACGGCAACGCCTCCAGCGCCCAGGCGGCGGCGACGGTGGAGCGGCTTCCCGGCCTGGTGGCGGCTGCATGGCATTTCGCACGGGAGGCGGGGGCTTAGCACCGTCGTCGCGCCAAGACGCCGTCATCCCCGTCTTCGCAGGGACGACGAAACACCGGGGAATGGATATGCGCGGATTGTTCGACCTGACCGGCAAGGTGGCGATCGTCACCGGATCCTCGCGCGGGATCGGCAGGGCATCGGCGGAGGCGCTGGCCGGGCACGGCGCGAAGGTGGTGATCTCCAGCCGCAGGCAGGATGCGTGCGACGAGGTGGCGGCCGCGCTCAACGCAACGCACGGCGAGGGAACCGCGCTGGCGGTGGCGGCGAGCATCTCCGACAAGGCGGCGCTCCGGCATCTCGTCGACGAGACCCGGCGGGTATTCGGCCGGATCGACGTGCTGGTCTGCAACGCGGCGTCCAACCCCTATTACGGGCCGCTCGAGGGGATCGCGGACGACCAGTTCCGCAAGATCCTCGACAACAACATCCTCTCCAACCACTGGCTGATCCAGCTCGTGGCGCCGGAGATGCGGGCGCGGCGCGAGGGATCGATCGTCATCGTCTCGTCGATCGGCGGCCTGCGCGGATCGCCGGTGATCGGGGCGTACAACGTCTCCAAGGCGGCGGACCTGCAGCTGGCGCGCAACTACGCAGTGGAGTTCGGGCCGGACAATGTGCGGGTGAACTGCATCGCGCCGGGCCTGATCCGGACCGATTTCGCCCGGGCGCTGTGGGAAGATCCCGAGCGGGCCAGCGCGACCAACGCGACCACGCCGCTGCGCCGCATCGGCGAGCCGGAGGAGATTGCCGGTGCGGTGGTGTATCTGGCGAGCCGGGCCAGCGCGTTCATGACCGGGCAGGTGATGGTGATCGACGGGGGCGTGACGATCTGATGCGCGCGACGTCTGATGGTGGAGAGTTTAAGATGCAGTTCGAAGGCAAGGTTGCGATCGTCACCGGCGCCGGCTCGGGGATCGGGCGGGCGACGGCGCGGGCATTTGCCGAGGCGGGCGCCCGGGTGGTCGCGGCGGATCTGAGCGCCTCGGTCGACGAGACGGTGGCCGGCCGCGAGGGGATGATCGCGGTGCGCATGGATGCAGGCGACGAGGCCGATGTCGAGCACCTGGTTGCCACTGCGATCGACAGGTTCGGCGGGCTCGACATCTTCTATGCCAATGCCGGCATCTCGGGCGGTGCCACGGGCATCTTCGACACGTCGGTGGAGCTGTGGAGCGAAGTGCTGCGCGTGAACCTGATCGGCCCGGCGCTGGCGATCAAGCATGCGGGCCCGCGGATCGTGGAGCGCGGCGGCGGGGCCATCATCTGCACGGCCAGCGTGGCCGGGCTGCGATCGGGCGCCGGCGGCCCGGCCTATTCGGCGAGCAAGGCCGGCGTGATCAACCTGGTCCAGACCGCCGCGCAGCAATTCGCGGGATCGGGCGTGCGGGTGAACGCGATCTGCCCGGGGCTGATCGAGACGGGGATGACGCAGCGCGCGTTCGATTATGCGCGCGAGAACGGCAAGGAAGACAAGCTCGGGCGCTTGAACCCGCTGCGCCGCGCCGGCGTGCCGGAAGAGATCGCCCGCGTGGCGCTGTTCCTGGCGAGCGACGCGGCAAGCTATGTCAACGGCCAAGCCTGGGTAGTGGATGGCGGGCTTTCGTCGAGCCACCCGGTGACGCGGCAGGAATTCGGCAAGCCGGCCTTCTGATTGACTTGGGGCGGGCCGCTTCGCAATCTCCCGAGCAACAGAGGGAGAGCGGGCATGAACATGAAATGGCTGTTGGCGGCATTCTCACTGATATCGGTCGGGCCGGCCTTCGCGCAGCAGGCGGTCGAGGCCACGAGTGCGCAGGAGATCGTGGTGACCGGCTCGCGGCGCGAGGCGGACGATTATTCGGATACCATGCCGATCATCACTCTGCGCCGCACGGCCGACTTCGCGGTGCAGGAAGTGCGGGTCGCCGGCGACACGCGCGAGGCGGGCAAGCGCCGCGACGAGATCTATGCGATGATCCGGGGCGCGATCGACCTGGCCGGCAGATATGACGTGGAACTGGCGACGGGCGAATATGTCGTCGAGCCGCTGACCGTGGCCAACTACCGGAACCTCCCCTTGTCGAACGACGGGCGGCCGGACACCGACAAGACGGTGTTCCTGGTCAAGACGCGCCTCGCGCCCGGTGTCGACGCCAAGACCGCGCTCGACCGGATTACGCGCTTTCTCAAGGCGGTGCCGAGCGTCGGCCGGGCGGAGATGACCGAAAAGGGGGATCTCACCCTCTCGGTGGTCAATCCCGACCAGTATCGCCCGCAGATCATCGGGCTGATCGCAGCGGATGCCGAGGCGACGGCGGCGAAGTTCGGCACGGGCTATGGCGTGGAAGTGCGTGGCCTGGACCGGCCGGTCGAATGGGCGCGGGCCAGCCTGACCGAGGTGTTCCTGTATCTGCCCAGCGCCTATGTGGTGCGGCCGAAGAACTAGAGCGCGACGCTGCCGCTGAACACCGGCACGCAGCGGCCGGCGACGCTGGCGCGGATGCCCCCGGGCGCACGCCAGGCGCGGACGGCAAGGTTGCTCGGACGGCCCATCTCCACGCCCTGGCGGATTTCGAAACGGGCTGTCTCCGCGTCGCCGAGCGACAGCAGCAGGGCGCCGAGCGTGGCGTTGGCGCTGCCGGTCGCGGGGTCCTCCCAGGTGCCGCTGAGCGGGGAGAACATGCGGGCACGGACGCGATTGCCCTCGCGGGCATAGAGGAAGATCGAGAGGCGCGCGGCGCTGTCGCGCTCCGCATCGGCGAGACGCTGATAGGCAGCGATGTCGGGCCGGGCGAGGCCGAGCGCCTCTTCGGTCACTTCGACGAAGACGAAATCCACGCCCAGGCTGGCGCGCGTGGGAACATGCGTGGTGGTGACCAGGTCCGCTGTGTCGAGGCCGAGACAGGCAGCGACATCCGCCACCGGAAGCGTGCCGAGCAGCTGGAGCGGCTGGGGCGCATCGATCTCGGCACCGAGCGCACGGCCCGCATCGTCGCGCGCGATGCGGACTTCGACCAGCCCGGCGATCTCCTCGAAGCGGAGCGTGTCGCCGGCGTCGGGGCGCAGGCCCGCAAGGACGAAACCGGTGCCGACATTGGGGTGGCCGGCAAAGGGCATCTCGGCGGTGCGATGGAAGATGCGGACGCGGGCGGTGTGGGCCGGATCGGCAGGGGGCAGGACGAAGGTCGTCTCGCTATAGTTCATTTCGGCGGCCAGCGCCTGCATCTCGGCATCGGTCATGCCCCGAGCATCGGTGAACACGGCGAGCGGATTGCCGCCGAAGCGCGTATCGGTGAACACGTCGAGCGTGACATAGGCGAAGTGGCGCGGGGCGGTTTCCATGCTCCGCGATCTAATGCTTCCTGGCTCAGGCGCAATTGGGATCGGCGACGGAATTGCCGGTGGCGCGGAACAGGCCGTCCTTGCCCTGGGCCACTTCGATCGGTTTCACGCTGAAATAGCTGCCGCCGTTCAGCGCGCGATCGAGGATGCAGAGCTTCATCGCCTTGTCGCTGCGATCGAGGATGCTGACGCGGAAGGTCCAGCTCTTGTCGGCGGCGTCGAGCACCGCGGCATTGCCGTCACGCACCACGCTGGTGAAGCCATAATCGGCGAAGGTGCGCAGGCCGTCCCTGCGGCGCGGGGCGGTGGAATTGGGGAAGGAAGTGAGGTCGAGCCGGGCGGCGATCGCCACAGGATCGGCCGCATCGGCGGTCACCAGCGCCAGGTCCTGCGCGACCAGTGCCGCCAGCAGCATGCCGATTGCCATTTCCGAAACTCCCGCCATGGCGCCTCCGCTCCCAACGCCTGGGCGGAAGGAGGCGTTCCGGAGGCGGGCGATCCATATGTTCTTGATACGTTCGCGTCGGGGCGTTATCCCGGCCGGACGGGAGAAGGGGCATGGCATTGGAGGTAGGCGGCGTGGCGTGTGGCGAAGACCTGTCCGCGCGCGAGTTCGGCGACGCCGACTTGGCGGGAATGCGGTTCGAGAACTGCGTGCTGCGCGATGTCCGGCTGACTGGGACCTGCCTGCAGGACGCGCGGTTCCGCGATTGCCGGATCATCCGGTGCCGCTTCGCCAATGTCGATCTGCGCGATGCCGATTTCGAGAATTGCAGCTTCGCCGACGATGCCGGGCATGTCGGGGTTCAGTTCGCCTTCTCGCAGCTCGACCAGGCGCGGTTCGAGCGTTGCGACCTGTCCTTCGCCCGGATCGAGCGATCGAGCCTCCATGCCGGCCAGCTCCGGGGCTGCAACCTGCGGGGTGCGGTCTTCCAGAAAGTGGATTTCGGCCATGCGCTGGGGCGCCGGCTGGTGAAATGGGCCGGCACGATCGCCGATTGCAATCTGGAGCTCGCCGATCTGAGCGAGCTGCGCATGCCCGATTGCACGCTGACCGGCTCGCGGCTCCGCGAAGCGCTGCTGTTCGATGCCGAGCTGGAGGGCGCGGACCTGCGTGGCTGCGATTTCACCAATGCCCAGCTCGCCGGCGCGAAGCTTGCGCGGGCCGATCTGCGCGGGGGAGACCTGGCCGGGATGGTGCTGCGGGAGCTCGGCAGCGTCGAAGGAATGATGGTCTCCGCCGACCAGCAATTCGCCCTGCTCACGGCGCTGGGCGTCGACGTGCACCCCTAAGGGGGGTCAGTCCTTGACGCGGACGAGCCCCTCCTGCGCCACGCTGGCGACGAGGCGGCCGTCGCGCGCATAGATGCGCCCGCGGTTGAAGCCGCGCGCATGGCCGGCCCAGGGGCTGTCGGTAGTGTAGAGCAGCCATTCGTCGAAGCGGAACGGCTCGTGCAGCCAGACGGCATGATCGAGGCTGGCGGTCTGCACCCCGCCGTTCATCCAGCTGACGCCGTGTGGCAGCATGCAGGTGCCGAGCAGCGTCATGTCGGTGGCGTAGGTCAGCATCGCGCGGTGGAGCGCGGGATCGTCGGGCAGGGGCGCCACGACGCGGAACCAGCTGTGCTGGACGGGCGCGCTCTTCACCGGCTTGAACCAGTTGCGCGGGTTGACCGGGCGAATCTCGATCGGCCGTGCGCGCAGGAAGAAGCGGCGGAACTTCTCCGGAACCTCGTCGCGGATCGCCTCGCGCAGGTCGCGCTCGGAAACGAGGCTGTCCGGATCGGGTACGTCGGGCATGTCGAACTGATGGTGCAGGCCGTCGGCGGGCAGCTGGAAGCTCGCGGTCATGTTGAGGATCGGCTGGCCGCCCTGCATCGCGATGATCCGCCGATTGGCGAAGCTGCGCCCGTCGAAATCGCGCACGACGCGGTAGATGATCGGGTGGTTCTCGTCGCCCGGGCGCATGAAATAGGCGTGGAGCGAATGGGCGAGCTTGTCGTCCTCGACCGAGCGCTGCGCGGCCTGGAGCGCCTGGGCGACCACCTGGCCGCCGAACACCCGGCCGACGCCGCCGGGCTGGCGGGGCCCGCGATACAGATCGGTGTCGATGCGCTCGACGTCGAGCAGCCGGGTAAGCTGGTCGACCAGCGCCTGAGGTTCGGTGGCGCGTTCGGAGATGTCGTCAGCCATTCTTCCCTCCGTCATCCCCGCAAGGGCGGGGGTGCAGAGTCACGCAGGGCGTCGCTCTGTCGTCCTGGATCCCCGCCTTTGCGGGGGTGACGGGGAGGGAGGGGGCGTGGGGGGCCATCAATACCCCGCGCTTTCCGCCAGCGCATTGGCGTGGAAATTACTGTCGCCGAACATCTCGGCGAGGATGCGGGCGCGCTTCATGAAGAAGCCGATGTCGAATTCGTCGGTCATGCCGATGCCCCCGTGCATCTGGACACCCTCCTGCACGGCGAGCGTGGTGGCAAGCCCCGTCATCGCCTTGGCGACCGCGACGGCCTCCGCGGCGGCGGCGGCGTATTCCGGGCCGGCATCGAGCAACTGCTGCGCCTTGAGCACGGCGGCGCGGGCGACTTCCATTTCGCTGTAGAGATGCGCGGCGCGATGCTGGAGCGCCTGGAAGCTGCCGATGGCGACGCCGAACTGCTTGCGCTCGCGCAGGTACGACACGGTCATGTCCATGGCACCGCCGCCGACGCCGATCATCTCGGCCGAGGCACCGGTGCGGCCGGCGGCGAGCAGGCGGGCAAGCGGGCCGTCGCCCTGGTCGACTTCGCCGATCACCGCGTCGGCATCGACTTCGACGCCATCGAACTGAAGGCGGGCGGCGATGCTGGAGTCCGCCAGGCGCTGGGGGGTGGCGGTGAGGCCCTGGGCATCGCCGGCAACGGTGAACAAAGTGGTGCCGTTGCCGGTGCGGGCGGCGACGAGCAGCAGGTCGGCGACATGGCCGTTCGTCACGAACTGCTTGGCGCCGGTGAGGCGGAAGCCATTGCCTGCGCGCTCGGCCTGCATTGCGATCCTGCCGTCATGCTTGGCGCCTTCGTCGATCGCCAGCGCGGCGACGGTCTCGCCGGCGAGGATGCCTGGATACCAGGCCCGAGCGGCGGCGCTGCCCTTCAGCGCCTCGACCGCCGCCACTGCGGTAGCAAGGAAGGGAGAGGGCGAGAGGTTGCGGCCGATCTCCTCGAGCACCACGCCCGCCTCGACATGGCCGAGGCCGAGGCCGCCATCCGCTTCGGGGATCAGGATGCCGGCGAAGCCCATCTCGGCGAACTGCTTCCACAGCGTGCGCGAGAAGCCGGCGGTGTCATCGGCATCGCGCAGCGCGCGCATATGGGCGATCGGGGCCTCCGAGGCGATGAAATCCTTCGCAGTGTCGCGGAGCATCGTCTGGTCGTCGTTGAGGTAGAGGGGCATTTGAGTTCCTTTCTCCCTCTCTCCGCTCGCGGGGAGAGGGGCGGGGAGAGGGGGAAGGTGGCGTTCATGCCCCTATCCCCGGCTCTCTCCCCTGAAGGGGGGAGAGAGCTAGGACGGCAGGTCCAGGATCCGCTTGGCGATGATGTTGAGCTGGATCTCGCTGGTGCCGCCTTCGATCGAATTGGCCTTGGTGCGCAGCCAGGTCCGGGCGGCGGCGCCCTGGTGGCTGGCGTCGCTTTCCCATTCCAGCGCATCCGATCCCCCGGCGGCCATCTGCAACTCGTGCCGGGCCTTGTTCAGCTCGGTGCCGTAATATTTCATCATCGAAGGCTGGGCTGGATGCGCCTTGCCGGCCTTCAGCTCGTCGATGAACTTCTCCGACATCGCGGTGAACGCCTTGGAGCGCACCTGGAACAGCGCGATCTGGGCGCGCAGGATCGGGTCCGCGCCCTTGCGCGCAGCCTCGACCAGCGGGTCCTTGCCCGTACCGCCCAGGCCGAAGCCCGAGATCATCTCGCGCTCATGGCCGAGCAGATATTTGGCGACGTCCCAGCCCTTGTTCAGCTCGCCAAGCAGATTGGCCTTGGGCACTTCGACATTGTCGAAGAAGGTCTCGCAAAAGGGCGAATTGCCGCTGATCAGCAGGATCGGCTTGGTGCTGACGCCGGGCGAGGCCATGTCGAACAGCAGGAAGCTGATGCCGGCCTGCTTGACGCGCTTGTCGGTGCGGACGAGGCAGAAGATCCAGTCGGCCTTGTCGGCATAGCTGGTCCACACCTTCTGGCCATTGACCAGGAAGCGATCTCCCTTGTCCTCCGCCGAAGTTTGCAGGCCGGCGAGGTCCGAGCCGGCATTGGGTTCGCTATAGCCCTGGCACCAGCGGATTTCGCCGCGCGCGATCTTCGGGAGATGTTCGAGCTTCTGCGCCTCGGTGCCGTATTTCAGCAGCGCCGGGCCGAGCATCGAGATGCCGAAGGAGTTGAGCGGATTGCGCGCCTTGATCCGCTTCAGCTCCTCGCGAAGGATCTTGGTCTCGGCCGCGCTCAGGCCGCCGCCGCCATATTCGCTGGGCCAGTCGGGCACGGTCCAGCCGCGTGCCGCCATGCGATCGAGCCAGACCTTCTGGTCGGGATGCGCATATTCGGGATTGCGGCCGCCCCAGGTGGTCTCCCTGTCCGACGTGGGCGGGGTGCGCATCTCGGCCGGGCAATTGGCTTCGAGCCAGGCGCGGGTTTCGGCGCGGAATTGGTCGAGGTCTTCGCTCATTTTCTTCTCCAAAGCCCTCTCCCGCCTGCGGGAGAGGGTTGGGTGAGGGTGAATGGGTGCCTCAGGCGGTTCGCTCGCCGCTCTCTCGCACCCTCACCCCGGCCCTCTCCCGCAAGCGGGAGAGGGAGATCTTGCTCACTTGTTGAACTTCTCGCCCTTCTCCGCCTTCTCGCGGAGCAGCGGGGCGACTTCGAAGCCGTATTTCTCAAGGCCCTCGACGATCTTCTTGAGGCCCTCGGTATCGGCCCAGAACATCGGGCCGCCGCGATACGGGGGCCAGCCATAGCCATAGACCCAGACCACATCGATGTCGCTTGCGCGCTGGGCCATCTTCTCGGCGAGGATCAGCGCGCCTTCGTTGACCATGGTGTAGAGCGTGCGGACGACGATCTCCTCCTCGGTGATCTCGTGCTGCGGCACGCCCAGCTTCTCGCGCCATTCGGCGATCAGCTCGGCGACGCGCGGCGAGTTCGAGGGGTTCCGCTTCTCGTCATAATCGTAGAAGCCGGCGTTCTTCTTCTGGCCCCAGCGGCCCTCGGCGGCGAGCGCGTCGCGGATGTTCTCGATCCGGTTCGGGTCGCGGTGCCAGCCAATGTCGACACCGGCGAGATCGGCCATCTGGAACGGGCCCATCGGCATGCCGAAGGCGACATGGACCTTGTCGATCTGCTCGGGCGTGGCGCCTTCGAGCAGCATCTTGTTCGCCTCGATCTGGCGCGGCATCAGCATGCGGTTGCCGATGAAGCCGTAGCAGACACCGGCGATGACGGCGACCTTCCTGATCTTCTTCGACACGGCCATCGCAGTGGCGAGCACGTCGTCGGCGGTCTTGGCGCCGCGGACGATCTCGAGCAGCTTCATCACATTGGCCGGCGAGAAGAAGTGCAGGCCGAGCACGTCCTGCGGGCGGCTGGTCGCGGCGGCGATCTCGTCGATGTTCAGATAGCTGGTGTTCGAGGCGAGGATGGCGCCCGGCTTGGCTACTTGATCGAGCTTGCCGAAGATCTCCTTCTTGACGTCCATATTCTCATAGACGGCCTCGATGATCAGGTCGCATTCGCCGAGCGCGCCGAAATCGAGCGTCGGGTTGAGCAGGCCCATCGCGCCTTCCACCTGCTCGGCGGTCATCCGGCCCTTGGCGGCGGTCGCCTCGTAATTCTTGCGCATCACGCCGGTGCCGCGGTCGAGCGCATCCTGCGCCATCTCGACGATGGTGACCGGAATGCCCGCCGACAGGAAGTTCATCGAGATGCCGCCGCCCATCGTGCCGGCGCCGATCACGCCGACGCGCTTGATGTCGCGCAGCGCGATGTCCTCGGCGATGCCGTCGATCTTCGCCGCCTTGCGCTCGGCGAAGAAGATGTGGCGCAGCGCCGCCGACTGGGTGCCCATGATCAGCTTCATGAAGCCCATGCGCTCGGCCTGGACGCCCTCGGCATAGGGCTTGCCCGCGGTCTGCTCGATCAGGTCCATGATCGTGTTCGGTGCGTCCATGCCGCGGAAGCGCTTGGCGTTCTTGGCGCGGAAGCCCTCGAACACTGCCGGATCGACGGTGACCGGGCGCTCGGACGAGCGCGACACGGGCTTGCCGATCACTTCCTGGGCGAAGGCGACGGCATCGGCGAGGAGATTGCCCTCGGTCGCGAGGCGATCGACCAGGCCGGCGGCCTTGGCCTGCTCGGCCGAGATCGGATCGCCCTTGGTCGCCATTTCGAGCGCGACCTCGACGCCCGCGACGCGCGGCATGCGCTGGGTGCCGCCGGCGCCGGGCAGGATGCCGAGCTTGACTTCGGGCAGGCCGAACTTCGCCGAGGGGACGGCGATGCGATAGTGCGAGGCAAGGGCGACTTCGCAGCCGCCGCCAAGCGCGGTGCCATGGACGGCGGCGATCACCGGCTTGTCGAGCGCTTCGATCTCGTCGACCAGCACGGGGAGCGAGGGCTCCTGCATCGGCTTGCCGAACTCGGTGATGTCGGCGCCGGCGAAGAAGGTCTTGCCGGCGCAGGTGATGACGACGGCCTTGATGCCGTCATCGCCCTTGGCTTCCTGGATGCCCGCCTGGATGCCCTGGCGGACCGCCGCGCCCAGCGCGTTCACCGGCGGATTGTCCGAAGTGATGATCAGGACGTCGCCCTGGCGAGTGGTGGTGATGGGGGAGGTCATTGCTTGCTTCTCCGATTTATCTCTTGTCCGTCATCCCCGCGAAGGCGGGGATCCGGGGTCACAAACTTTGTCGGCCTTGGCTCTGGATCCCCGCCTTCGCGGGGATGACGAGGAAAGGGCGGGCAGGGCACTTCAATCCGCCAGTGCCGAATAGATCAGCGTCTTCAGCTCGCGCCGGATCGGGTAGAGCATGGACGGGGAAAGCTGCGTCATGAAGACCATCGAGAGCCGCTCGACGGGATCGATGAAGAAGGCGGTCGAGAACATCCCGCCCCAATAATATTCGCCGGGCGAGCCGGGCATCATCGCCTTGGCCGGATCCATGGTGATCGCGAAACCCAGGCCGAAGCCGGTGCCGGCATTGGTGGTCTCGCTGAACAGCGACTTGGACATGGCGTGCAGGTCCGAGCCGCCGGGCAGATGGTTGACCGTCATCAGCTCGATCGTCTTGCGGCTGACCAGCCGGACGCCGTCCAGCTCGCCCCTGTTCAGGAAGAAGGTGCAGAAGCGGTGATAGTCGAGCGCCGTGGAGACGAGCCCGCCGCCGCCCGAGACCAGGCGCGGCTCCCTCGACCAGGCGCTTTCGGCCCCGCGATCGTACATCACCCGGCCCTTGCCCTGGACCATCGCCCAGCAATCGGCGAGGCGATCGATCTTGTCCGCCGGGACGGTGAAGCCGGTGTCGTGCATGCCGAGCGGCACGAAGATGCGTTGCGCGAAGAAGTCGCCCAGCTTCGTGCCCGAGACGCGCTCGACCACGGCGCCGAGCACGTCGGTGGAGACCGAATAATTCCATTCGGCGCCCGGCGAGAATTCGAGCGGAATGCCGCCCAGCGCCGCGACGAATTCGTCGAGCGTCAGGTTGCCGTGCCAGTTCTCGATCTTGCCCTCGCGATAGGCTGCGTCGACATTGGTGCGGTTCTGGAAGCTGTAGGTGAGGCCCGAAGTGTGGCGGAGCAGGTCCACCATGCGCATCGGCTCGTCGGTGGGCAGGGTCTGGAACGGCACGCCGCCACCCCCCGCCTTGAACACGCCCAGCCCCTTCAGCTCGGGCAGGACGTGGTGGACGGGCGTGTCGAGCGCGACCAGCCCTTCCTCGACCAGCATCATGAAGGCGAGGCTGGTGACCGGCTTGGTCATCGAGGCGATGCGGAAGATCGTGGTTTCGTCCACCGGCGCGCCGCCCTCGCGGGCCGCGCCCTGATGCGAGAAATGCACGATCTCGCCGCCGCGCGCGATCAGCAGCTGCGCGTGCGGGAGCTTGCCCGAGTCGAGATAGCGAGTCTTCAGGTACGGATCGATCCGGGCCAGCCGGGCCGCGTCGAAACCCTGGTTTTCGGGCTTGGCAATCGTCATGCGGCTGGCATACCTCTCATTCGAAACCAGTGACTCGCATCTTGGCGCGGATGCGGTTCCCCTATTGCCTTGAGCGCGCGATGAATCAACACTAACGTTGTTTACGGTACGGCATCCGGTGCCAAACCCAACATTCTAGAAACATAACGCACATAGATTGGAGAGAATCGCCTTGGCCCCCGAACCGATCGTCCCGCTCGACCCCAATTGGCCGGCGATGTCGCTGGCGCAGGTGAAGGCCGCGCTTACCGCGCCGGGCGCGCGCTTCGAGATGGACGAGGTGGACATTCGCGGCGTGCCGACGCGGATCTGGAAGAACGCGCCGCCCACGCTCGGCGTGCTCCAGCAGCTGGTGCGGCTCTATGGCGACCGCGTCTTCACCATCTATGAGGACGAGCGGGTCACCTATGACGCGAACTACCGCGCGGTCTGCCACCTCGCGCAATGGTTGACCGAGATGGGGGTGGGGAAGGGAGACCGCGTCGCGCTGGCGATGCGCAACCTGCCCGAATGGCCGACGATCTTCTTCGCGGCGACCAGCCTGGGCGCGATCATCGTGCCGCTCAATGCATGGTGGACGGGCGGCGAGCTCGAATATGGGCTGAAGGACTCGGGCGCGAAGATCCTCTTCGTCGATGCCGAGCGGCATGCGCGGCTGAAGGATTGCTACGCGCAGCTGCCCGCGCTGGAGCGCGTGGTGGTGAGCCGCTGCGACGAGGAGCTGGGGGGCAACGCCAGCCGCCTGGAGGTGCTGATCGGCACGCGGAAGGACTGGGCCGGCCTGCCCGACATTCCCTTCCCGCAGGTGGCGGTCTCGCCCGAGGACGATGCGACGATCTTCTACACCAGCGGCACGACGGGAAACCCCAAGGGCGCGCTGGGCACGCACCGCAACATCTGCACCAACATCCTGTCGAGCGGATACAGCGCGGCGCGCGCGATGCTGCGCCGGGGCGAGGTGCCGCCGGCGGTGATCCCGCACAAGGTGGGCCTGCTGGTGATCCCGCTGTTCCACGTCACGGCGTGCAGCGCCGCCCTGATGACCGGCATCGCGACGGGGCAGACCATATTGTTCATGCGCCGCTGGGACGCCGAGCAGGCGATGGGGCTGATCGAGCGCGAGAAGGTGACCTTCACCGGTGGCGTGCCGACGATCGCCTGGCAGCTGCTCGAGCATCCGGCGCGCGAAAAATACGATCTCTCCAGCCTGGAGGCGATCTCCTATGGCGGCGCGCCCTCGGCCCCGGAGCTGGTGAAGCGCATCTATGAGGAATTCGGGGCGCTGCCCGGCAATGGCTGGGGCATGACCGAGACGATGGCGACGGTAACCCAGCATAGCGGCGAGGACTATCTCACTCGGCCGACCAGCGCGGGCCAGCCGGTGGCGACCGCAGACCTCAAGATCATGACCGTCGAGGGCGATCGCGAGCTTCCCGTCGGGGAAGTGGGCGAGCTCTGGGCCAGGGGGCCGATGATCGTGAAGGGCTATTGGGGCAAGCCCGAGGCGACCGCGGAGACCTTTGTCGACGGCTGGGTGCGCACCGGCGACCTGGCCAGGCTCGACGAGGAAGGTTTCCTCTATATCGTCGATCGGGCCAAGGACATCGTGATCCGCGGCGGCGAGAACATCTATTCGAGCGAAGTGGAGGACGTGCTCTACGCCTTTCCCGGGGTGATGGACGCGGCGCTGATCGGCGTGCCGCACAAGATCCTGGGCGAGGAGCCGGTGGCGGTGGTCCATATGGCGCCGGGCGCCAGCGCGAGCGAGGCGGAACTCCAGGGCTTCGTCCGCGAGCGGCTGGCCGCGTTCAAGGTGCCGGTGCAGGTGCGCTTCGCGGCCGATACGCTGCCCCGCAACGCCAATGGCAAGATCCTGAAGAAGGACCTGCGGGCGTTGTTCGTCGGAGAGACCACCGCCTGAGGCGCAATGGCGCTGGCGGAAGGAGCGGCGCTTGCTAGGATCGGCATCCGAAGGGAGACACCCGATGCATTCCGATCGCCGCGCGTTCCTGGGGCTCGCCGCCGCCGCCATGGCCATGCCGCCGCTGGCCCGGGCGGCAAGGTGGCAGTCGGCCCCGGTCTTTCCTCCGGCCGATGCGCGCAGCGTCTGGCTGGTCGGCGATTCCGCGCCTCCGGACCCGGTCGCCATGTCGGCGCGACTGGCGGCGCTGGCCGGCAGCGGATCGGTGCGCGACGGCTATCTCAACGGCGGCGCGGTCGAGGCGCTGGAAAGGGCCTTTGCGGCCTATCTCGGCAAGGAGGCCTGCGCCTTCTTCCCGACGGGCACGCTCGCCAACAATGTCGCACTGCGGGTGCTGTGCGGCGAGGCGCCGCATGCGCTCTGCCAGTATGACAGCCATCTCTATCGCGACGAGAGCAACATGGCGCAGCGGCTGGCGGGCATCAACCTGGTGCCCCTGGGCGCAGGGCGCGTGGCGCCGACGCAGGAGGAACTGGTCGCGGCGTTCGATGCCGCCGAGAAGGGCCCCTATGCGCTCAAGGTCGGCGCGATCTCGCTGGAGAGTCCCGTGCGGCGGCTCGACGGGCAGCTGATCCCGCCGAAGCGCATCGCCGAGATCGCGGCGCTGGCGGCGGCGCATGGCACGCGCATGCACCTCGACGCGGCGCGGCTGCTGCTTGCGCCGCCTTCGCTCGACCGCAAGGCGTATGTGGCGCCGTTCGAGACGGTCTATGTCTCGCTCTACAAATATCTGGGTGCGCCGTTTGGCGCGGTGCTGGCCGGGCCGGCGGCGACGATCGCCAAGGCGCGCGAATGGCGGCACCTCTATGGCGGGCTGATCTATCAGGGCTGGGCACCGGCCCTGCTTGCGCTCGACGGGCTGCAACGCTTTCCCGAGAGCATCGCCACGGCGCATGGCGCCGCCGAAACGCTGTTCGCGGCGCTGGAGCATGGCGGCAAGGTGAAGCGCGTGCCGAATCCGGATGCCTCGAACATCTACCGGCTGGAGATGCCGCAGGCACTTGCCGAAGCGGCGTTCGAGCGCGGCCGTGCCGCCGGCGTGCGGATCGGGCGATGGGAGAAGGGGTCGATCCCGTTCTTCGTCAACGAGACGCTGCTGCGCCGCCCGGTGGAGGAATATGTGCGGGTGTTCCTGGGGTAGGTTGCCGCCTCGCCGCCCCCCGTCGCTATCCCGGCTGGGCCACCGTCATCCCCGCCTTCGCGGGCGCGACGACCGAAGTGACTGCGCTTCTCCACCCGGCGAGGCGGGCCTCGCGCCTGTCCGGCTCCAGCCTCGGCTCGAAGGTCAGCCCCGCGCCGCGCATCCGGGCCGCTTCCTCGAGGTCCGCGAACATCCCGCAGCCCACGCCCGCCAGCATCGCGGCGCCCAGCGCGGTGGTCTCGGCGAAATCGGGGCGGTCCACCGGGATGGCGAGGATGTCGGCCAGATCCTGGGCGATCCAGTCGTTGGTGACCATGCCGCCGTCGATCCGCAGGCGCGACCAGTCGGCGCCGTCGGCAGCGAAGGCGGCCTTCAGGTCGTGGCTCTGGTGCGCCATCGCCTCCAGCGCAGCGCGGACGATATGGGCACGGGTAGCGGCAAAGCTGAGACCCGAGATCGCGGCGCGGGCTTCCGGTTCCCACCAGGGCGCGCCAAGGCCGCTAAGGGCGGGGACGAGGTATACGCCGCCATTGTCCTTGACCGAGCGGGCCAGCGCCTCGGTCTCCTGCGCGGTTTCGATCAGCTTCACCGAATCGCGCAGCCACTGGACCAGGCTGCCCGCGACGAATACCGAACCCTCGATCGCATAGGTGCGCCGCCCGCCAAGCTGCCAGAGCACGGTGGCGAGCAGGCGGTTCCTGGAGGAGGGCGGGGTGCCGCCGGCGTTGGTCAGCACGAAGGCGCCGGTGCCATAGGTCGCCTTGGTGTCGCCGCGCTCGAGACAGGCCTGGCCGATCGTCGCGGCCTGCTGATCGCCGGCCAGGCCGCAGATCGGGATTTCGCCGCCGAACAATCTGGTGGTGCCGAACCTGCCGGCGCAATCGACGATCTCCGGCAGCGCGTCGCGCGGCGCGGAGAACATGTCGAGCAGCCCGTCGCTCCATCCGCCGGAGCCCAGCCCCATCAGGAGGGTGCGCGAAGCGTTGGTGGCATCGGTGACGTGCAGGCCGCCGGTGAGCTTCCACACCAGCCAGCTCTCGATCGTGCCGATGGCGAGGCGATTGCCGACGCCCTTCAATTGCGGCCAGTTGCGCATCGCCCAGGCGATCTTGGTGCCGGAGAAATAGGGATCGAGCAGCAGCCCGGTGCGCGCCTGGACGCCGGCTTCCTCGCCCGCTTCGCGCCAGGCCCGGCACATCGCGGCCGAGCGGCGGTCCTGCCAGACGATCGCCGGCGCCAGCGGCTCGCCGGTGGTCTTGTCCCAGAAGACGATGGTCTCGCGCTGGTTGGTGATGCCGATCGCGGCGATCGCCTGGGCGCCGCCGGCCTGCTGGACCATGGCCATCGCGCATTCGAGGGAGCGGCGCCAGATCTCGCCCGCATCATGCTCGACCAGGCCCGGGCCGGGATAATGCTGGGCAAGGTCGGCGCTGTGGCTGCCCAGGCACTTGCCCGACGGCGCGAACAACATCGCGCGCGTGGAGGTGGTGCCCTCGTCGATGACCAGTATGTGTTCGCCCATCCCGATCAGACTAGCCGGGATTACATCCGTTGCAATCCGCGCTAGGGTCGGCCGCGAAAGGGAAGGGCAGAAGTGAGCGATCGACCCGGCAGCATCGGCGGCGAACCCCTGGATGACGGCGCGTCGTCCGGATCGGCAAGGGTGCCCCTGCTGGGGCCATCGAGCCAGGAAAGCATGGGCGACGGCCAGAAGCGGGACCGGCTGATGGCGGCGCTGGCGCTCATGGCGGGCATCGGCCTGTTGCTGGCGCTGCCGTTCGCGCTGCAGGCGGGTGCGGTGTTCTTCCTGCCGCTCACCACCGCGCTGGTGATCGCGATCGCGCTGGTGCCCCTGCTCGAATGGCTGGAGCGCCACCGCGTGCCCGCGCCGATCGCGGCGTTCATCTGTGTGCTGCTGTTCCTGATCGCGGCGAATGTCGCGCTGGCCTCGATCGTGGTGCCGGCCTGGCAGTGGATCCGCGATCTTCCCGCCAAGATCCCGCAGATCCAGGAGAATCTGAAGCCGCTGATCGAGTTCTACGCCAACCTCGACAGTTTCGTGAACAAGACGGTGATGAACTTCGCCTCGGCGCCGATGAAGCAGCCCGAAGTGATGGCCGCCACGCCGCCGCGCTCGCTGATCGACCTGTTCGCCACCTCGGCTCCCTCGGCGCTGGTGGAGATGTTCTTCGCCATCCTCGTCATCTATTTCTTCCTGTCGGGCTGGACCCGGCTGCGGCGCAACGCGATCACCAGCCGCGCGAGCTTCGGCGGCGCGATGGCGACGGCGCGCGTGATCCAGGACGTGGTGGACGATACTTCGGCCTATCTGGGCACGATCACGCTGATCAACCTGACGCTGGGGCTGATCGTGGCGGGCGTGCTCTGGGCGATCGGCATGCCGACGCCGCTGATGTGGGGCGGCATCGTCGCGCTGCTCAACTATATCCCCTATTTCGGCCCGGTCTTCGCCGCGCTGCTGCTGGCCATGGGCGGACTGATGACCTTTCCGGACCTGGGCTGGGCATTCGTGCCGCCGATCGTGATGATCGCCTGCCACCTGATCGAGGCGAATGTGGTGACGCCGCTGATCGTGGGGCACCGGCTGACGATCAGCCCGATCATGATCCTGATCTCGCTGAGCTTCTGGGGCTGGGTGTGGGGCACCACCGGGGCGCTGCTCGCGGTGCCGCTGCTGATCATCATCCAGACGGTGGTGAACGCGGCGGGCAAGCCGGACATCGCCGGTTTTCTCTTCGAGCACGGGACCTTGGTGAACGATCCTGTGGATAATCGTCCGCTCCGGCGAAAAAGTCGCGACCAATCCGGTTGACACCCCCGAATCTCGCGTCTAGTGCCCGCCTCCTCGCTTCGAGAGAGCGGGTGTAGCTCAGTTGGTTAGAGCGCCGGCCTGTCACGCCGGAGGTCGCGGGTTCGAGCCCCGTCACTCGCGCCATTCCCCATTGCCGGACCGGAAAGGCGCCGCTCGTGCGGAGCCCGGGGGACCGATGCCGTGGCGACCATGGTCCATTCTCGTGCGCGGATGCGGGTGTAGCTCAGTTGGTTAGAGCGCCGGCCTGTCACGCCGGAGGTCGCGGGTTCGAGCCCCGTCACTCGCGCCATGCGCCTTCAGGCGCGGCGCCAGCGCCCGGTCTCCATCCAGCGCAGCACCCCGCCGAGCGGCAGGATCCAGACGATGCCCGTCACCACGTAGATCGGCAGCTGGGCGAGCACGTGCAGCTGCCCGATCCAGTGCGAGAAGCTCGCCACCAGGACGATCCACGCCAGAATCCAGGCGACGATGCCCAGTGCGCCCGCCGGCTTGCGCCAGCTCGGCGCTACGCCCCCGCGTGCCATGTCATGCCTTTCTCGGTTATCACGGCCTGGAGCGGCACGTCCCAGATGTCGGAGGGGACGGCCGGCACTTCCTGCATCGCCCAGGCGACGCCGACGCGCCAGGCATCGGGATAGCGGGCAAAGGCGCGGTCGTAATGCGCGGCGCCCTGGCCGAGGCGATTGAGGCGCGCGTCGAAACCGACAAGGGGCGTCAGGATCACGTCGGGCGCCACTTCCGGGCTGTCGGCGCGTGGCTGGCGCAGGCCGAACGGGCCGTCGGCCAGGGGCTCGCCCATCCGCCATGCCAGGAACCGGATCGGCGCGGCGCGATCGACGACGAAGGGGAGGGCGAGCGCGCAACCCTTCTCCGCGGCGGCGGCGGCGAGCTGGGTGGGGTCGGCTTCGCTGCCGATGGCGACATAGGTGGCGACGGTGGCCCCGGCGGCCAGGCGATCGACGAACGCCTCGGGCGCGAGGATCGCTTCGCTGGCTTCGATGGCGAAGGCGTCGCGCTCGGCGCGGAGCTGTGCCCGCAGGGCTAGCTTGTCGATCATGCCACGCTTCTAGGGGAGCGGTGGCGGGACCGCCATGGCCGTTTGCCAGAATATCCACTGACGCCCGTTACGTCAGGTGGGGACCATATGCCGCGGACCAGGATCCGCACAGGGACAGCCCCCATGGATGATGAATAGCCTCAGGGATAATTGCTATGGCTCGTACCGGGCAGTGCCCGCCATGGACGGATGTAGGGGCTTGAAGGCGCTCCCGCAACTACCCTCCTTGCGCCAGCGCCGCGAAAGCCGGGGGCGACGGAGGCACGAGGCCTATGCCTCGCTTGCATCCTCTTCGAGCGCCGCGGCAACGGCTTCCAGCCGATCGGCGATGCGCTCCAGCAGGACCGGCGAGACGCCCTCCGGCGGATTGCGTTCGGTCTCGTCGAGCAGGTCGGCGAGGATCAGCGCGAGATAGACGAGCGTGCGCTCGGCGTTCAGGCCGCCCGACGCGCGCAGGGCGGTGTCGGCATGGCGTTGCAGGATCGCTTCGAGGTGGCGAATATGCCCTTCGTCGCCTTCGCGGGTGGCGACCGAATAGCTGCGGCCCGCGACGGAGATGTCGATATCCGCCATCAGTCCTGCTCCGCCCCGGCTTCGCGCGCGATCAGCGCGTCGAGCGAACTCACCGCATCCTCGATGCGGGCGCGCAGCTTGGCGTGGCGCTGGGTGATCCGTTCGCAGGCATAGGCCCGCGCTGCGGCGGCTTTCTCGATGCGGACGAGGGCCTGTTCGATACGATCGGCGGGCGTACTTGCCATGCCGCAAGCGTTACGCACCCCATCCGAACCTAGCAACCCCTGAATGGCAACGCCTGCCGGGCGGGTTCGACGAGGCGGACCGGAGCCGCGCCGGCCCGAGTCCGCCCGCCCTTCGGGATGTCGAGGCGGTTGACGTGGCGGTCCAAGGTGACCAAAGGCGTCCGCGCCAGCATCAGGGGACTCCAAGTGACCGCAAGCTTCGCCGATTGCGCCAATGCCATCCGGGCATTGTCGATGGACGCCGTGGAGGCGGCCAATTCGGGGCATCCCGGCATGCCGATGGGCATGGCCGACGTGGCCACGGTGCTGTTCCAGGAGTATCTGAAGTTCGATCCGGCCGACCCGAAATGGGCGGACCGCGATCGTTTCGTGCTTTCGGCCGGGCACGGCTCGATGCTGCTCTATTCGACGCTCTATCTCGCCGGCTATGCGCAGCCGACGCTGCAGGACATTCGCGACTTCCGCCAGATCGGCAGCCCCTGCGCCGGCCATCCCGAGAATTTCGAGCTGCCGGGCGTGGAATGCACTACCGGCCCGCTCGGCCAGGGCTTTGCGATGGCGGTCGGCATGGCCGCTGCCGAGCGGCATTTGAACGCCATCTATGGCGACGGCCTGGTCGATCACCGCACCTGGGTGATCGCCGGCGACGGCTGCCTGATGGAAGGCATCAACCACGAGGCGGTCGGTCTTGCCGGGCATCTGAAGCTCGGCAAGCTGATCGTGCTGTGGGACGACAACAAGATCACGATCGACGGCGCGGTCTCGCTCTCGTCGAGCGAGGACATTCCCGCGCGCTACCGTGCCTCGGGCTGGCAGGTCGTCGAATGCGACGGCCATGACCGGGCGGACATTGCCCGCGCGATCGACGAAGCGCTTGCCAGCGCGCTGCCCTCGCTCGTCCAGTGTCGCACGGTGATCGGCAAGGGCGCGCCCAACAAGCAGGGCTCGTCCAAGGTGCACGGATCGCCGCTGGGCGCGGACGAAGTCGCCGCTGCCCGGCAGGCGCTGGGCTGGAACCACCCGGCCTTCGAGATTCCGGGCGATATCCGCGAGACTTGGCTGGCGGCGGGCAAGCGCGGCGCCGTGCCGCACGCCGCGTGGAAGCAGCGCCTCGCGGCGCATGAGGATCGCGCCGAGTTCGAGCGCCGGATGCGCGGCGAACTGCCGGCCTGGTTCTCGATGGCCGACCATATCCAGGGCCTGTTGGCCGCGCCGCAGAAGGTCGCGACCCGCAAGGCGAGCGAAATGGCGCTCGAGGCGATCAACGCGCAGATCCCCGACACCGTCGGCGGCTCGGCCGACCTGACCGGTTCGAACAACACGCTGACCAAGGGCCTGGGCACGTTCGGCGCGGACAACTACGCCAGCCGCTACGTCTATTACGGCATCCGCGAGTTCGGCATGTCGGCGGCGATGAACGGCATGGCGCTGCACGGCGGCGTGATCCCCTATGGCGGTACCTTCCTGGTCTTTGCCGACTATGCCCGCGCGGCGATCCGCCTCTCGGCCCTCCAGCAGGCGCGCGTCGTCTATGTGATGACGCACGATTCGATCGGCCTGGGCGAGGACGGCCCGACGCACCAGCCGGTGGAGCACCTGACCAGCCTGCGCCTGATCCCCAATCTCGACGTCTATCGCCCGTGCGACGTGGTCGAGACCGCCGAATGCTGGGAACTCGCGCTCCAGCGCCAGGACGGCCCGGGCCTGCTCGCGCTCAGCCGCCAGAACCTGCCGCAGCTGCGCACCGAGGCCGCCGAGAACCGCTCGGCGCGCGGCGGCTACGCCATTCGCGAGGCCGAGGCGCCGCGCCAGGTGGTGCTGATCGCCAGCGGCTCCGAAGTCGAGATCGCCGTCGCCGTGCGCGACGAACTGGAAGCCCAGGGCATCGGCGCCGATGTCGTCTCGATGCCGTGCTGGGAGCGCTTCGACGCGCAGGATGCGCAGTACAAGCGCGACCTGTTGCCGGCGCATGCGCTCAAGGTCTCGATCGAGGCCGGCGCGACGCTGGGCTGGGAGCGATATACCGGCTTGGACGGGCTGAATTTCGGCGTGGATGGATTCGGCGCCTCGGGCCCTTATCTGAAGCTCTACGAGCATTTCGGGCTCACCGCGGGAGCCATCGTGCCGCGGATCGTCGACAAGTTGAACGGAGAACAGGCATGACGAAGGTTGCGATCAACGGGTTCGGGCGCATCGGTCGACTGGTGGCGCGCGCGATCCTCGAGCGTCCCGACAGCGGGCTCGAGCTGGTCACGATCAACGACCTGGCCGATGCCAAGTCGAATGCGTGGCTGTTCTCGCGCGACAGCGTGCACGGCAAGTATCCGGGCACCGTCACCGCCGAGGGCGACGATCTGGTCATCGACGGCAAGCATATCAAGGTGACCAAGGAGCGCGACCCCGCCAACCTGCCGCACGCCGAGAATGGCGTGGAGCTGGTGCTGGAGTGCACGGGCTTCTTCACCGACCGCGCCTCGGCCCAGAAGCATATCGATGCCGGCGCCAGGAAGGTGCTGATCTCGGCTCCGGGCAAGAATGTCGACCTCACCGTCGTGTTCGGCGTGAACCACGACAAGCTCGAGGCCGGCCATGCGATCGTCTCGAACGCGTCGTGCACCACCAACTGCCTGGCGCCGGTCGCCAAGGTGCTGAACGACACGATCGGCATCGAGCGCGGCCTGATGACCACGGTCCACGCCTATACCAACGACCAGAAGATCCTCGACCAGATCCACCCGGACCTGCGCCGCGCCCGTGCCGCCGCGATGAGCATCATCCCGACCACCACCGGCGCCGCTCGCGCCGTGGCCGAGGTGCTGCCCGAGCTCAAGGGCAAGCTCGACGGCTCGGCGATCCGCGTTCCGGTTCCGGACGGCTCGCTGGTGGACCTGACCTTCACGCCGAAGCGCGACACCACCGTCGAGGAAGTGAACGCGGTGCTGAAGGCGGCGTCGGAGAGCGGCCCGCTCAAGGGCATCCTGTGGTATACGGACGAGCCGCTGGTCTCGATCGACATCGTCCACACTTCGGCCTCGTCGACCGTCGACAGCCTCGAGACCGCAGTGATCGACGGCAAGCTGGTGCGCGTCGTCAGCTGGTACGACAATGAATGGGGCTTCTCGAACCGCATGGTGGACACCGCCAGCGCGATGGCGAAGCTGACGGCCTGAGCCGTCATCCCGGCGAAAGTCGGGATCTCGTGAGGCACTCTGCTCGCTCCATCTCCTGAGGTCCCGGCTTTCGCCGGGATGACGGAGTTGGGGCGAGCGCTCGATTTGTGAGGACGATATGACCCGCCCCTTCAAGACGCTCGACGACATCTCCGAAGTCATGGGCGGCGACATCGCCGGCAAGCGCGTGCTGGTCCGCGAGGACCTGAACGTGCCGATGGCCGATGGCCAGGTGACCGACGACACCCGGCTGCGCGCCGCGGTGCAGACCGTCGCCGAGCTGGCGGACAAGGGCGCCAAGGTCGTGGTCCTCGCGCATTTCGGGCGCCCCAAGGGCCAGCGTAACCCGGAGATGAGCCTGTCGCTCGTCACCCGGCCGTTCAGCCATGTCCTCGGCCGCGAAGTGCGCTTCATCGACACCGACGGCGCGGCGGAGGCGATCGACGCGATGGGCGAGGGCGACATCGCCCTGCTGGAAAATACCCGCTTCGACGCCGGCGAAGAGAAGAACGCGCCCGAGATCGTCGAGGCGCTCGCCGCGCTGGGCGACCTCTATGTCAACGACGCCTTCTCGGCGGCGCACCGCGCCCATGCCTCGACCGAGGGGCTGGCGCACAAGCTGCCCGCATTCGCCGGCCGCCAGATGGAAGCCGAGCTCGACGCGCTCGACAAGGCGCTGGGCAATCCCGAGCATCCGGTGGCGGCGGTGGTCGGTGGCGCCAAGGTCTCGACCAAGCTCGACGTGCTCAAGCACCTGGTCGACAAGGTCGATCACCTGATCATCGGCGGCGGCATGGCCAACACCTTCCTCGCCGCGCGCGGCGTCGATGTGGGCAAGAGCCTGTGCGAGCACGACCTGACCGGCACCGCCGAGGAGATCCTCGACGCGGCCGATCGCGCGAACTGCACCGTGCATCTGCCCTATGACGTGGTGGTGGCGAAGGAATTCGCGGCCAACCCGCCGAGCCTGCGCACCGTCAACGTCCATGAAGTCGCGGCCGACGAGATGATCCTTGACATCGGCCCGGCGGCGACCGAGGCGCTGGCGGACGTGCTCAAGACCTGCCGCACCCTGGTGTGGAACGGCCCGCTCGGCGCCTTCGAGACGCCGCCGTTCGACGCGGCGACCATCAGCCTCGCCAAGACCGCGGCGGCGCTCACCAAGGAAGGCCAGCTCGTCTCGGTCGCCGGCGGCGGCGACACGGTGGCAGCGCTCAACCAGGCCGGCGTGGCGAGCGACTTCACCTTCGTGTCCACGGCGGGCGGCGCTTTCCTCGAATGGATGGAAGGCAAGGAGCTGCCGGGCGTCGCCGCGCTGCATCGTACGCGCGACTGAACGGGAAAGGGCGCCTGCCGGTGCCCCTATTCCATGTATTTTACGGGACTTCCGAAGGGATAGCACCAGAACGGCTATTATGCCCGGCAAGTACCGAGCCTGGTGACGATGCGCTGAGCGGCGCTATTTCGCCTTCTCGTTGAGCAGCGGCACCAGCAAGGTGTTGAGGCTCTCCAGCGTGAAGGCACCGGCCTTGGCATAGCGGACCACGCCGTTGCGATCGATCACGATATTGGTGGGCACCGCGCCTCCGAGCACGTCATAGGGGCCCTTGATCGAGCGGACCGGCTCGATGTGCATCACGTCGAACAGCTTCTTGAGCTGATAGGGCTTGAGCGAATCCTCGGTCGTGACCGCATAGACGCGGAGGCCGGCGTCCTTGCGCAGCTCGTAATAGCGATCGAGCGTCGGCAGTTCCGTGCGGCAGGGGACGCACCAAGTCGCCCAGAAATTGAGCACGACCACATTGCCGCGCAGTTCGTCGAACGAGATCTTGCCGCCATTGATCAGCCGCAAGGTGAATGGCGGTGCCGGCTGACCCTCCTTGACTGTCGCGAACATCGGCTGCGGGGCCGGTGCGGCACCGAGCAGTGCCAGCGGCAGCGCGGCGAGCGCCAGCCGCCTGGAAAGCGAAGAGATCCCCATGTTTCGTCCCCTGTTGCCCGGCTTCATGCTGTCGCGGGCAGGAGGAGGCGTCAAGCATGGCCCAGGGGCCCGTTCGTAGCCTTGCTGGAAAAGCCCGTGCGTGGCAGCGTTGTCAGGCTTTTCGCTTGCGAAACCGGGCGATAGGGGCTCGTTCAGCACTACACGAACAAGGGAAAATCCATGTCGATCACGCCCGCTGTCAAAGCCATCCTCGCCAATTACGAGTCCGACAATCCCGGCGTGAAGGCCAATCTCGCCCGCATCCTGATGCAGGGGAAGCTGGGCGGCACCGGCAAGCTGATCATCCTGCCGGTGGACCAGGGCTTCGAGCATGGCCCGGCGCGCAGCTTCGCGGTGAACCCCGCGGCCTATGATCCGCACTACCATTATCAGCTGGCGATCGACGCGGGCCTCAGCGCCTATGCCGCGCCGCTCGGCATGATCGAGGCCGGTGCGGACAGCTTCGCCGGCCAGATCCCGACCATCCTCAAGGTCAACAGCTCGAACAGCTGGGCGACCGCGATCGACCAGGCCGTCACCGGCGGCGTCGACGATGCGCTGCGGCTCGGCTGCTCGGCGATCGGCTTCACCATCTATCCGGGCGCCGACGACGTCTTCGGCATGATGGAGGAGATCAAGGAGCTGCGGGCGGAGGCTGCCTCGGTCGGTATCGCCACGGTGATCTGGTCCTACCCGCGCGGCGGCAAGCTCTCGAAGGACGGCGAGCTGGCGCTCGATGTCGGCGCCTATGCCGCGCACATGGCGGCGCTGCTCGGCGCGCACATCATCAAGGTGAAGCTGCCGAGCGCGCATATCGAGCAGAAGGAAGCGCAGAAGGTCTATGAGGGCACCGATTGGTCGGCGCAGTCGGACCGTGTGAAGCATGTGGCGCAGAGCTGCTTCGCCGGCCGCCGCATCGTCGTCTTCTCGGGCGGCGCGGCCAAGGGCGCCGACGCGGTCTACCAGGACGCGCGCGACATTCGCGACGGCGGCGGCAACGGCTCGATCATCGGCCGCAACACCTTCCAGCGCCCCCGCGACGAGGCGCTGGCGATGCTCGACAAGCTGGTGCGCATCTACAAGAACGAGGAATGATCGATCGCCGACCCGTGCCGGCCGGGCTCGCCATGGCGATGTTGGGCGGGCCCGCGCCGGCACGGGGAAGGCCGGTCGCGCTGCGCTAGGCCGGCCGCTGATCGCGGTGTTCGAACCCATGTCGAGACGCGGCCCGTGGGCGGCGTGCGGATAGCGGGCTAGCGGCGGGCGCAATCGAGACGAGGGAGCGAGGCATGACCCAGGATTGGACCGCAGTGGATGGCTATATCGCCGGCAAGCTGATCGGCGCGGACCCGGTGCTCGACGCCGCGCTTGCCGCCAATGCCGAGGGCGGGCTGCCGGCGATCGACGTATCGGCGGCGCAGGGCCGGATGCTCGAATTGTTCGCACGGATGACCGGCGCGCGCCGCATCCTCGAAGTGGGGACGCTGGGCGGCTATTCGACGATCTGCCTTGCCCGCGCCCTGCCCGAGGACGGGCAGCTGGTGACGCTCGAGCTCGATCCGCATCATGCCGAAGTGGCGCGGGCCAATCTGGCCCGGGCCGGGCTCGGCGATCGCTGCGAGGTGCGGGTCGGGCCGGCGGTGGAAACGCTCGCGGCGATGATTGCGGCGGGCGAGGGGCCGTTCGACCTCGTGTTCATCGATGCCGACAAGCCGGGCAACGTCGCCTATCTGGACGCCGCGCTGAAGCTCGCCCGGCCGGGCAGCGTGATCGTGGTCGACAATGTGGTCCGGGGCGGCGGGGTGCTCGACGCGGACAGCACCGATCGCAGCGTGATCGGCACCCGGGCGCTGTTCGACGCGGTCGCATCCGAGCCCCGCCTCGACGCCACCGCGATCCAGACGGTGGGCGACAAGGGCTGGGACGGCTTCCTGCTGGCAGTGGTGAAGCGCTGAAAGCTGGGCTAAGGCTCCAGCGATGATCGACCTGGATGAAGACGGCCTGCCGCCGCTCGACCCGAATTTCGCCGCGCAGTTCCAACAGGACGTGCGCCGCCCGCCCTGCCAGCTCTACCTGATCTCGCCGCTCGAGGTGGGGGGCTCCTTTCCGGAGCGATTGAAGCGCGCGCTCGGTGCTGGCGCCGTGGCGGCGTTCCAGTTTCGAGTGAAGGGCGTCGACCAGCACGAGGCCGCCCGCCTTGCCGAGCCTCTCCGGAAGATCTGCGCCGATGCCGATGTCGCCTTCATCGTCAACGACAGCGTGAGCCTGGCCAAGCGGCTGGGCGCCGACGGCGTGCATCTGGGCCAGGAGGACGGCGATCCGCGCGAGGCGCGCTCGGTGCTCGGCCCGCAGGTGCAGATCGGGGTGACGTGTCACGACAGCCGCCACCTGGCGATGGAAGCGGGTGAGGCGGGGGCGGATTATGTCGCGTTCGGCGCCTTCTACCCCACCGCCACCAAGGAGACCCGGCATCGGCCCGAGCCGGTGATCCTCAGCTGGTGGTCGGCGCTGTTCGAGCTGCCCTGCGTTGCGATCGGCGGCATCACGCCAGAGAACGCCGCGCCGCTGGTCAAGGCGGGCGCGGACTTCCTCGCGGTGTCCAATGCCGTGTGGGGCGGGGACGAGGAAGCCGCGGTGAAGGCGTTCGCCGAGATGCTGGCCTGACCCCATTCGTCGCCCCGGGGAAGAGCCGGGAAGGCGGAAACACTCGGAGTTCCAGCCGTTGTTCTTGCGGAACGTCATCTGCAGGAGCTTGTTTCGGTGCGGAAATTTCTCGGACTAGCAGCTTGTCTCGCCTGTGCCTCCGTCGGTCCCGCCGCGGCGGGGCAGGCGGGAACTTCCGGCAGGCCGCCGCTCGATCATTCGGTCCTGCATGCCCAGGTGATCCTCGATCATCTCGGCTTCTCGCCCGGCATTCTCGACGGGCGCGAGGGCCAGTCGCTCACGGCCGCGCTGAAGGGGTTCCAGGCCGCGCGCGGGCTGCCGGCCACCGGCAAGCTCGACCCGGCGACGCTGCGCGCGCTTGCGCCCTATGCCTCGCTGCGCCCGGTCCGTCGGCTGACGCTCGATGCCGACACGCTCCGGGGGCCGTATGTCAATCCGATTCCCAAGGACCCCGAGGAACAGGCGAAGCTGCCCTCGCTTGCCTATACGCGCCCGCTCGAGAAGCTGGCCGAGATGTTCCACACCACGCCCGAGGTGCTGGTGGAGCTCAATCCGGGCGGCGCCAGGATCGCACCGGGTGCGGAGTTCGTCTTCCCCAACGCGCTCCCGGCCTCGCGCGACTATCCGGCGGACATCAAGCCGGAATGGCGGCGGACGCTCGCCATGCTCAACGTCGAGGCCAAGGTGCCCGAGGCCGATCACATCGTGGTCGACAAGGGCGAGAAGGTGCTCAAGGTGTACGACAGGCGGGAACGCCTGGTCGCCCAGTTCAGCGCGACCATGGGCAGCGCGCACGATCCGCTGCCGATCGGCACCTGGAAGATCAACGGGGCGGACACCAATCCGAAATTCCATTACAACCCCAAGCTGTTCTGGGACGCGAAGAAGGGCAGTGACCCGGCGATGCTGCCGCCGGGACCGAACGGCCCGGTGGGGGTGGTGTGGCTGGACCTTTCCAAGGAGCATTACGGCATCCATGGCACGCCCGAACCGCAGCTGATCGGCCGCACCGAGAGCCATGGCTGCATCCGCTTGACCAACTGGGATGCGGCGCGGCTCGCACTGATGGTCAGGCCGGGCACCCGGGCGGTGTTCCGGGAATAGGAGCCATGCGGCTCTGGGCGAAGCGGGCCGGCTGGGGCCTGGGCGCATTGCTGGCGCTGCTGGCGATGGGGTTCCTGTCGCTGGTGCGGGTCACGGTGCAGCCCGCCGCGCCGATCGCCCTGCCGGAGCTTGCCGGGCCCCAGGACGCGGCCCCTGCCGGCTCGGGCGATTCCACCGAGCTGATCATTCCGGTGGAAGGCGTGACCGCGAGCCAGCTCCGCGACAGCTGGGGCCAGAGCCGCGGCAACGGATCGCGCGCGCATCATGCGATCGACATCATGGCCCCCCGGGGTACGCCGGTACTCGCCGCGGCATCGGGCACGGTCGAGAAGGTCTTCGACAGCGTGAACGGCGGGCACACCCTCTATATCCGCACCCGGGACGGTGCGACGATCCATTACTACGCGCATCTCGACAGCTGGCTGGTGGAGGAGAGGCAGCCGGTGCGCCAGGGCGAGCGCATCGCGGCGGTGGGCGATAGCGGCAGTGCGGCGGGCGGCGCGCCCCATCTCCACTTCGAGATCAAGCGCATGCGGCCGGGCGAGGGCTGGTGGCAGGGACAGAATGTCAATCCCTATCCGCTGCTGCGGAATGCCGGGCCGTGATCCGTCCTCTCGTCGGAAGCCGGGATCTCGTGCGGCAGATCGGACAGCATGCGGCACGAGACCCCGGCTTCCTCCGGCGCGGCCGGAGAAGGGCGGGGGTGGCTTGCCCAAGTCCTCGCGCGCGGCTAAAGGCGCCGGCTCAGCTCTTTCTCAGTTCCAGTAGGTCTTGACCATGAAGATCAGCGGCGTGGACATCCGTCCCGGCAACATCATCGAATATGAAGGCGGCATCTGGCGTGCCGTGAAGATCCAGCATACGCAGCCCGGCAAGGGCGGTGCGTACATGCAGGTCGAGCTCAAGAACCTGCGCGACGGCCGCAAGAACAACGTCCGCTTCCGCTCGGCGGAAACGGTGGAGCGGGTGCGCCTCGACACCAAGGATTTCCAGTTCCTGTACCCCGAGGGCGACAGCCTGGTGTTCATGGACAAGGAAACCTACGACCAGACCACGCTGCCGCGCGACCTGCTCGGCGATGCCGCCGCCTTCCTGCAGGACGGCATGGACGTGATCATGGAACTCTATGACGAAGAGGCGATCAGCGTGCAGCTGCCCGACACGATCGAAGCGACGATCGTCGAGGCGGATGCGGTGGTGAAGGGCCAGACGGCGTCGTCGTCGTACAAGCCGGCGGTGCTGGACAATGGCGTGCGCATCATGGTGCCGCCGCACATCGCCTCGGGCACGCGTATCGTCGTCGACGTGTACGAGCAGACCTACGTCCGCCGCGCGGACTGAAGCCCTCTCCCCTTGGGAGAAGGTTGGGTGAGGGCGGTATCGGACTGCCCTCGACCCGCATCCTCCCGTCGCTGACGCGATGGGCCCCGCCCTCTCCCGATGGGAGAGGGGTTTTGGAGCATTGACTTGGTTTCCCATTCCGGCCTCATCACCGTCATGGAGCGCGCCTGCCGCAAGGCAGGGCCCCGCCTGCGTCGCGACTTCAACGAAGTCCAGCACCTCCAGGTCAGCCGCAAGGGCCCGGCGGACTTCGTCAGCCTCGCCGACAAGCGCGCCGAAGACACGCTGATCGAGGAACTCCAGAAGGCGCGGCCGGACTGGGGCTTTCTGGTCGAGGAACGGGGCGAGATCGCCGGGGATCCGGACAAGCCGCGCTGGATCATCGATCCGCTCGACGGAACCAGCAACTTCCTGCACGGCATCCCGCATTTCTGCATTTCGATCGCGGTCGAGGATCCGCACGGCGCCCAGGGCAAGCCCGAGGTGACGCACGGCTATATCTACCAGCCGCTGACCGACGAGAGCTTCTGGTCGGAAAAGGGCCGTGGCGCCTGGCTCCAGGATCAGCGTCTGCGCGTTTCGGCGCGCCGTCATCTTGACGAAGCGCTGATCGCGACGGGCATTCCGTTCCTCGGCCATGGCGACTTTGCCGAATGGAGCCGCATCTTTGGCGCGGTGGCGCCCGAAGTAGCCGGTATCCGCCGGCTGGGCTCGGCGGCGCTCGACCTTGCCTGGGTCGCCGCGGGGCGGTTCGACGGTTTCTGGGAATCGAACCTCAAGCCCTGGGACGTGGCGGCGGGCATGCTGCTGATCCGCGAGGCGGGCGGCTTCGTGACCGATTATCGCGGGCAGGACCTGTCGCGCGAGCGCAACCAGTATCTCGCGGCCAACGACGTGCTGCATTCCAAGCTGCACAAGCTGGTGGCGAACTCGCTGCGCTGAGCGGCGGGTCGATATTTTCTCCGTCACCCCGCGAAGGCGGGGATGGCGGAGGCAGTTTCAAGGGCTTGCCTGGATTTCCGGTCTAGGGCCGGAGCGCCGTGGCCAGAAAGGCCACCATCCTGGGCCAGGCATCGGCGCGCGCCTTGGCGTTTGCCTCCGGCGTGCCGCCGCCGCGCGGGTCTGCACGCGGTTCCGCCGATCCGCCGCCCAGGTCGTGCCCGGCATCCGGATAGATCAGCGCCTGGGTCTCCAGTCCCTTCGCCTTGCGCGCCGCGACGATGTTGCGCGCCATCCGGCCCGAATTCCACAGGCGATCCGCATCGCCGGTGATCAGCATCAGGGCGCCGCGATATTCCTCGACCGGAATGCGGGCGGCGGCCTCGCGATCGGGGTGATCGGCGCGGCCATTCTCGTGGATGGCGCGCAGATCGGCGGCGGGCCCGGCCTGCAACCCCGCAACGAACCCGCGATAGGGCATGAAGGCGAGCGGCTTCCCGCCGAAGGAGAAGGAAGAGCGCGTGCCTTCCGCTTTCAGCATTTCCAGGCCCCAGCCTTCCCACACCAGGTCGGACGGCGTGTAGGCGACCACGGCGTCGATCCAGGGATAATGGCTGGCCGCGATCAAGGCGAACTCCGACCCCTTCGAGCCGGCGAACAGGCCGAATCGCTCGACATCGACGCCGGGGAACTTGGCCAGCGCCGCGCGGAGATCGGCAAGCTGGTCCACGCGGATGTCGATGAAGCTGCCCGGCAGGTCCGGGAACGCCGGTGCCGGGGCGAACTTGCCCCAGTTGGGCGAATAGTAGGGCAGGCTCACCGCGGCATAGCCGAGCCTTGCGAGGGTGGGGCCGAAGCGGCGGCCGGCTTCGTCGCCACCCTCGGCGCCGGGCAGGATCACCACCACCGGGCGGCGTGCCTCGCCGGCGATCCGATAGAGCCGCGCATGCGGGAAGCCCGCGATCTCGCGCTCGTCGAGCGCCGCCGCCTGTTTCGTCGCCGTGGCCGGTTGGGCGATGGCCGGGCAGGCCGCCATGGCCAGTCCGATTCCGAGCAGCAGATTCCGTGCGATCATGTGAAGAAACCCCCGTTCACAATATTTCACAATAGCTGGTGTATTGTGCATATAAGTCACCGGCTGGCAACCGGCGATTGTGCCGCTGCGGTGCGGTTTGCGCGGTGCCGGAGCCGCCCGGAGCGCCGTTTCGGAAGGCTTCGGGGACAAGGCATCCACAACCGGTTCTTCTTGCGAGTCATTCTCACCCGTCGAGGCGTTGCGTCCCGGGGAAGTGAGTCCTAGAAGCCCCCTCAGATTCCGCATCCGCGAGAAGAGAAGGCCCTTGGTCGACCTGTCACAATATCTGCCGATCCTGTTGTTCCTCGGGGTCGCTCTCGCGCTTTCCAGCGCCTTCGTGTTCCTGCCCATGCTGGTCAGCCGGCTGACGGGTTCGCACAAGCCGACCGAGGCCAAGCTCAGCGAGTATGAGTGCGGCTTCCCGGCCTTCGAGGATTCGCGCAGCCAGTTCGACGTGCGCTTCTACCTCGTCGCCATCCTGTTCATCATCTTCGATCTCGAAGCGGCGTTCCTGTACCCCTGGGCCGTCTCGGTCTTCTCGCTGGGCTGGACCGCCTGGATCTCGATGATGATCTTCATCGCCGAGCTCACGCTCGGCCTCGTCTACGCCTGGAAGAAGGGAGCGCTCGAATGGGAGTAGAACTCACCCCGTCGTCGTCGCCTTTGCCGGGCAGCGGCCTGATCGGCGCGCCGCCGCCGGGAACGCTCCCGGACGTCGGCTTCCTCAATGACATCAACGCCGAGATCGGCGACAAGGGCTTCCTGGTCACCTCGACCGAGGAACTGTTCCAATGGGCCCGCACCGGCTCGCTGTGGTGGATGACCTTCGGTCTCGCCTGCTGCGCGGTCGAGATGATCCACGTCAACATGCCGCGCTACGACATGGAGCGCTTCGGCGCCGCGCCGCGTGCGTCGCCGCGCCAGTCGGACGTGATGATCGTGGCCGGCACGCTGTGCAACAAGATGGCCCCGGCACTCCGCCGCGTCTACGACCAGATGTCGGAGCCGAAATACGTCATCTCGATGGGCAGCTGCGCCAATGGCGGCGGCTATTACCATTATAGCTACAGCGTCGTGCGCGGCTGCGACCGGATCGTGCCGGTGGACATCTATGTCCCGGGCTGCCCGCCGACCGCCGAGGCGCTGCTCTATGGCGTGATGCAGCTCCAGCGCAAGATCCGCCGCGTCGGGACGATCGAACGATGAGCGCGGTGAAGACCGCTGCGCCGCGCTTCGCTTCGAACGAAGGCGTGATCGAGGCGGCCGGGGCGGCGCTCGGCGGCATCCTGCTGTTCGCCGAGGACAGCGTGGGCGAAGTGAACCTGGTCCTCGACCGCGCCCGCCTGGTCGAGGGGCTCACGCTGCTGCGCGACACGCCGGGGCTGGAATATCAGCAGCTCATGGAGATCGCCGGCGTCGACTATCCGGACCGCGAGGAGCGGTTCGAAGTGGTCTATTGCCTGCTCAGCCTGACGCGGAACCACCGCATCAAGGTGAAGACCAGCACCGACGAGGAGAAGCCGGTTCCGTCCGTGACGGGGATCTGGCCGGTGGCGGGCTGGCTCGAGCGCGAAGTGTACGACATGTACGGCGTGCTCTTTTCGGGCAACACCGATCTGCGCCGCATCCTGACCGACTATGGTTTCGTCGGCCATCCGCAGCGCAAGGACTTCCCGCTGACCGGCTATGTCGAGCTGCGCTACTCGGAAGAGGCGAAGCGCGTGGTCTATGAGCCGGTGACGCTGGCCCAGGATTTCCGCAATTTCGACTTCATGAGCCCCTGGGAGGGCGCGAAATACGTGCTGCCGGGCGACGAGAAGGCGGCTGCCCCTGTGGCGCCTGCGCCCAAGCCGCAGCCCGAGGCCAAGGGCGCGCCGACACCGCTGACCGCGGACGAGACGGGCAAGCCCGCGCCCGCCGCCAAGCCGGCCAAGGCGAAGGTGACCAAGCCCAAGGCCAGCGACGGCACCGCCGATACCGGCGCCGGCAAGGCCGGTCCCGAGGCCGGCCCGGCGCCCGCCGATCCGGACCTGGTCAAGAAACCCCGCAAGCCGCGCGCGAAGAAGGCGCCGGAGGGTGAAGCGTAATGGCTGACTATCTCGACGAGATCGAAGGCGTCATCGACGGCGGCAAGCCGGAGAAGGGCGACACCGAGATCGCGAACTACACGATCAACTTCGGACCGCAGCACCCGGCGGCGCACGGCGTGCTGCGCCTGGTGACCGAGCTGGACGGCGAGATCATCGAGCGCATCGATCCGCATGTGGGCCTGCTCCACCGCGGCACCGAGAAGCTGATCGAGTACAAGACCTACACCCAGGCGCTGCCCTATTTCGACCGGCTCGACTATTGCTCGCCGCTGGGCATGGAATACAGCTTCGTGCTGGCGGTGGAGAAGCTGCTCGACCTCGAGGTTCCGCTGCGCGGCCAGTATCTGCGCGTGTTCTTCGCCGAGCTGACCCGCATCTGCAATCACATGCTGAACCTCGGCTCGCACGTGATGGACGTCGGCGCGATGACGCCGAACCTGTGGATGTTCGAGATCCGCGAAGACTGCCTGAACTTCCTGGAGCGCGCGTCGGGCGCGCGCATGCACTCGAACTGGTTCCGCGTCGGCGGCGTCCGCCAGGACGTGCCGCTCAAGCTGCTGACCGACATCGCGGAATGGCTCGACACGCGCCTGCCGCGCCTGTTCGGCGACGCGATCAGCCTGGTCGCCGAGAACCGCATCTTCAAGCAGCGCAATGTCGACATCGCGGTGGTGAGCCGCGAGGACGCGGTGGCCTGGGGCTTCTCCGGCCCGATGATCCGCGGCGCGGGCATCCCCTGGGACATCCGCAAGTCGCAGCCCTATGACGTGTACGACCGGGTCGAGTTCGACATCCCCGTCGGCACGCGCGGCGACTGCTATGACCGGTTCATGGTTCGCGTCGAGGAAGTCTATCAGTCCGCGCGCATCATGAAGCAGTGCCTCCAGCAGATGCCGGAGGGCCCGGTGCTCACCCTCGACCGCAAGATCGCGCCGCCGCGCCGCGGCGAGATGAAGCAGTCGATGGAAGCGCTGATCCACCACTTCAAGCTGTTCAGCGAAGGCTATCACGTGCCCGCGGGCGACGTGTATGTCGCGACGGAGAGCCCGAAGGGCGAGTTCGGCGTCTATCTGGTCTCGGACGGCAGCAACAAACCGTATCGCTGCAAGATCCGCCCCACCGCCTTCAGCCATCTCCAGGCGATGGACTTCATGTCGAAGGGCCACATGCTCGCCGACATCACCGCCATCCTGGGCGCGCTCGACATCGTGTTCGGGGAGTGCGACCGGTGATGGGCGGCGCGATCGGCCTCTTTCTGATGCTGGCCTTTTTCGCGGCGCAGGGCGGGGCGATTTTCGCCACGGCGTTCCTCTGCCTGCGTCGGCTCGGCGCGGACCAGCGGCTGAACCGGCTGCCGGCTATCATGGTCTCCTATGCGGTGTGGATCATGTTCACCCTCATCGGTTACTTCATGCTGGGTGGTGAAGGCGGCCTGATGGACGGCTTTGGCCTTGTCCTGATGCTTTGTGTCACGGCGCTGATCAGCGCGCTGGTCTATGCCGCCGTCTGGAGCTTCGTGCCTTCGCGTGAACGGGAGGGCTGTCATGGCTGACCGCATCGCGATCGCGCACGAGATGATCGCGCACTACAATGCGCAGGATGCCGATGCCTATGTGGCGCTGATGACCGACGGGGCCTGCGAGGCGGGCTATCGCGGCGCGGTGCTGCGCGAGGGCAGGGAAGGCGTGCGCTCGGGGCTGAAGGCGATGTTCGCCGAGTTCCCGCTGAACCGCGCCGATATCCTGGGCAGCTATGCGCTGGGCGACACCGTGGTGCTCCACGAGAAGGTCGCGCGTTCGCCCGAGAGCGAGCCCTTCGAGGTCATGTCGGTCTATTCCTTCGCGGACGGCCTGGTCGATCGGGTGGAGTTCATCCGATGAACCGCCGCACGCTCATGCTGCTCGCGATCGCCTTCACGGCGATGGCCGCCGGCCTGGTCCTGGTGCTGATGTTCCGGGTCTCGGGCAATGGCGAGCATCACAACAACAACGCCTTCGTGGCGCTGATCCCGGTGTACGCGGCGCTGATCCCGATTTTCATCGCGAGCCGCCGCCGTCGCAGCGCCTGTGAGAACGAGAAGAAGAATGGCTGACGCACCCCAACTCCCCGATGAAGCGGAGGTCCGCGCGCGCTGGAGCAATTTCCAGTGGACGCCGGAGAATGCCGTCAAGGCACAGGAAATCATGGGCCGCTATCCGGCGGGCCGGCAGCTCTCGTGCAGCATCCCCTATCTCGACCTGGCCCAGCGCCAGGTGGGCGCGGAGACCAACACCCAGGGCTGGCTGCCGATCCCGGCGATCGAGTTCGTCGCGCGCGAGCTCGGCGTGCCCTATATCCGCATCTTCGAGGTTGCGACCTTCTACACCATGTTCAACCTGGTGCCGGTCGGCCGCTATCACGTGCAGGTCTGCGGCACGACGCCGTGCATGCTGCGCGGCTCGGACGACGTGATGGCCGCCTGCAAGGCGCGCGGCATGAAGAAGGGCCATACCACCGAGGACGGGCTGTTCACGCTCACCGAGGTCGAGTGCATGGGCAATTGCTCCTCGGCGCCGATGGTCCAGATCAACGACGACAATTACGAGGATCTCGACTACGATCGCACGCTGGCGATCCTCGACGCGCTGGCGCGGGGCGAGAGCCCCAAGACGGGCACGCAGGAGCCCGGCCGCCACACCGTGGAGCCGCTCGGCGAGCCGACCAACCTGGCGGCGATGGAGACCGGGAACCACGATTATCGGGGGGAATGGTGATGAAGCCCGAGACCAAGAACCTCGTCTTCGTCATCCTCGCGATCATCGGCGGCATCGTCGTGCTCGGCTGGGCGCTGAAGATCGCCTTCAAGCTGGTCGGCATCGCAATCGTGCTCGGGCTCGCAGTGCTCGCGTACATTTTCATTCAGAACATGGTGGGGAAGGGCCGATAAATGCTCGCGGATAAGGACCGCATCTTCACCAATGTCTACGGCTTCCAGCCGTGGAACCTGCCGGCTGCCCAGAAGCGCGGCGATTGGGACAAGACCAAGGATCTGATGGCGATCGGACAGGACGCCATCATCGACAGGATCAAGGCGTCGGGCCTGCGCGGCCGCGGCGGCGCGGGCTTCCCGACCGGCATGAAGTGGAGCTTCATGCCCAAGGAACCGCGCCCGGATCGCCCGAACTTCCTGGTGATCAACGCCGACGAGTCCGAGCCGGGCTCGTGCAAGGACCGCGAGATCATCCGCCACGATCCGCACAAGCTGATCGAAGGCGCGCTGATCGCCGGCTTCGCGATGCGCGCGCGCGCGGCGTACATCTACATCCGCGGCGAATATATCCGCGAGGCCGAGACGCTCTTCGCGGCCGTGAAGGAAGCGTATGACGCCGGCCTGCTCGGCAAGAATGCGTGCAAGTCGGGCTATGACTTCGACGTGTTCGTCCATCGCGGCGCCGGCGCCTATATCTGCGGCGAAGAGACCGCGATGCTCGAGAGCCTAGAGGGCAAGAAGGGCCAGCCGCGCCTGAAGCCGCCCTTCCCGGCGGGCGCGGGCCTTTATGGCTGCCCGACCACGGTGAACAACGTCGAATCGATCGCGGTCGTGCCGACGATCCTGCGGCGCGGCCCGGAATGGTTCGCCAGCTTCGGCAACGAGAACAACAAGGGCACCAAGCTCTTCCAGATCTCGGGTCATGTGAACAAGCCGTGCGTGGTCGAGGAGGCCATGTCGATCCCGTTCCACGAGCTGATCGAGAAGCATTGCGGCGGCATCCGCGGCGGCTGGGACAACCTCCTCGCCGTCATCCCGGGCGGCTCCTCGGTGCCGCTGGTGCCGGCGGCGCAGATCAGGGATTGCCCGATGGACTTTGACGGCCTGCGCGCGCTCGGCTCGGGCCTGGGCACCGCGGCCGTGATCGTGATGGACAAGTCGACCGACATCGTCCGCGCGATCAGCCGGCTCAGCTACTTCTACAAGCATGAGAGCTGCGGCCAGTGCACGCCGTGCCGCGAAGGCACGGGCTGGATGTGGCGCGTGATGGAGCGGCTGCGCACCGGCGACGCCGACATCAGCGAGATCGACACGCTCCAGCAGGTCACCAAGCAGGTGGAGGGCCACACGATCTGCGCGCTCGGCGATGCCGCGGCGTGGCCGATCCAGGGCCTTATCCGCCATTTCCGTCCGGAGCTGGAGCGCCGGATCAACGAACGCCAGGCAGGTGCCGGCATGCAGGAGGCAGCGGAATGACCAAGGCCATGATGATGCTTGCGGCTTCGGCCGCGCTCGTCTGCGGTGCCGGCACTGCCGCCGCGCAGTCGCGCGGTTCGCAGGAAGACATCGCGCCGGGTGGTTTCGGCAACGATGTGGTCGCCGCGCGTCGCAGCACGCCGGCCGGCGAAGGGCCGGCGGTGTTCGGCAAATGCGCGGTCGATGCCGATCGCGCCGGTGCCACCGCGCTGCTCGACGCGAAGATCGGCAGCGGGGAATCGAAGAACGCTGCGAAGAAGCTGGCCGACAAGAAGACCAGTTGCGGCGCGATGATCGGCCGCGATCGCAGCGAGGAGATCGTTCGCGGCGCGATCGCCCGGCAGCTCTATACCGAGACCTATGCGGCTGCCCCGGCGCCGCTGACCAGCGAGCCGGCGCCCTTCCAGGGCAGCGGCGATCCGAGCCTCGTCCAGTACGACCTCGCCAGCTGCGCCGTGACGCGCGATCCGGTTGCGGCCGATGCGCTGGTCCGTGCGGCCGAGGGCTCGGCCGAGGAGCGGACGGCATTCCCGGCAGTGGTAGCCGCGGTCGGCCGCTGCACGCCGAACGGCGCCAAGATCGGCTTCAGCAAGGCGCAGCTCCGCGCCGGCGTCGCCGAGGGCCTGTGGGCCTATCGCAAGGGCATGGCCGCACGATGAGGCAGTGCCTCGCCCTGGCTGCAGCCCTTTGCGTCTTTGCGGGCGCGAGTGCGCACGCCCAGACGCCCTGGGGCGCCGACATGGGCCAGATGTCGGCCCAGGGCGATGTGCGCCTCCATCGGCCTGAAGAGGATGCCGCCTGGGCCGTCAGCACTGCCGGCGAGGCGCGGCTGCATGCGCTGGCCGCCTGTGCGGTGGCGAAGGAACCGCGCGACGCGGGCAAGATGGTCGCGCTCGGCTTTCCGGGCGAACGTCCTTCCGCAGAGGTGCTGGGCCTGTTCGCCGAAGCGAATTGCGGGGCGCGGGCGGAAGAGATCAGCGCCGGCGGGCGCTTCGTGCGCTGGGCGCTGATCGAGCAGCTCTATCTCGCCAGCCCGGCCGTGCCGGCGCCGGCCAATGCCGTGACGGACGGCGCGGCCAGCAGCAGCGCGCTCGGCGCCTGCGTGGCGGGGCGCGATCCGGCGGCCAGCGACGCGTTCGTGCGCAGCGCGCGGCGCTCGCCTGCCGAGGCGGCGGCCTTCAAGCGGATCGTGCCGGCGATCAACGCTTGCGCGGGCAAGAAGAAGTTGAACCTGAGCGGTGCCGAGATTCACGGCGTGCTCGCCGAGGGACTCTACAAGATGCGCGGTTCGGCCGCGCGGGGAACGAACTAGAATGCCGAAGCTAACCGTCGACGGAATCGAAGTGGAGGTGCCCGCGGGCGCCACCGTGCTCCAGGCCTGCGAGGCCGCGGGCAAGGAGATCCCGCGCTTCTGCTATCATGAGCGGCTGTCGATCGCCGGCAATTGCCGCATGTGCCTGGTCGAAGTGAAGCCCGGGCCGCCCAAGCCCCAGGCTTCGTGCGCGCTGCCCGCCGCCGACAACCAGGAGATCCGCACGGATTCGCCGATGGTGAAGGCCGCGCGCGAGGGCGTGATGGAGTTCCTGCTGATCAACCACCCGCTCGATTGCCCGATCTGCGATCAGGGCGGCGAGTGCGACCTGCAGGACCAGTCCGTCGCCTATGGCCGCGGCCACTCGCGCTACACCGAGAACAAGCGCGCGGTGACCGAGAAGTATATGGGTCCGATCATCAAGACGATCATGACCCGCTGCATCCAGTGCACCCGCTGCGTCCGCTTCGGCGAGGAAGTGGCCGGCGTGGAGGATATCGGCGCGATCTATCGCGGCGAGAACATGCAGATCACCACCTATCTGGAAAAGGCCTTCAAGAGCGAGCTTTCGGGCAACGCCGTCGACCTTTGTCCGGTGGGCGCGCTGACCCACAAGCCCGTCGCCTTCGAATATCGTTCGTGGGAGCTCAAGAAGAACCTGTCGATCGATGTGATGGACGCGGTCGGCACCAATATCCGGCTCGACAGTCGCGGCCGCCAGGTGATGCGCGTGCTTCCGCGCATCAACGAGGACGTGAACGAGGAGTGGGCGCACGACAAGACCCGCTATCATGTCGACGCGCTGGTCCGCCGCCGCCTCGACAAGCCCTATGTCCGCAAGGACGGCAAGCTGGTCGAAGCGAGCTGGGACGAAGCGTTCGACGCGATTGCCGCTGCCGCCAGCAAGGCCGGCGCGAGCGTCGCCGCGATCGCCGGCGACCTGGTCGATTGCGAGACGATGTATGCCGCCAAGGCGCTGGTGAAGGCGCTGGGCTCGGATCTGCTCGAAGGCCGCCAGACCGGCCTCGCCTATGACGTGTCGAACCTCGGCTCGGTGGCGTTCAACACGACGATCGCCGGCGTCGAGGACGCGGACGCGATCCTGCTGGTCGGCTCGAACCTCCGCTTCGAGGCACCGCTGATCAACACCCGCGTGCGCAAGGCGATCAAGAGGGGCGCCAAGGTCTTCGCGATCGGGCCGGAGACCGACCTGACCTACAAGGTCGAGTGGCTGGGCAACGACCTGTCGATCCTGGGCAAGCTGCCGGATCGTGCGGCAGAGGCGATCGACGCGGCGAAGAAGCCGGTGCTGATCGTCGGCCCGGGCGCGCTCAAGGAAGGGCAGGGCGCCACGCTGGCGATGGCCCAGGCTTTCCAGCGGCCCGCCACCGAAACCGAAGGCGCCTGGAACGGCTTCAACGTCGTCCACACCGCTGCCGCGCGCATGGGCGGGCTGATGCTCGGCTATGCGCAGAGGGGCGGCATTGCCGACATCGTCGCCGCTGCGCCGAAGCTCACTTTCTTCCTCGGCGCCGACGAAGTCGATTTCGACGCGTTCAAGGACAGCTTCAAGGTCTATATCGGCCATCATGGCGACAATGGCGCGCATCATGCGGACGTGATCCTGCCCGGCGCCACCTATGCCGAGAAGCCGGGCACCTATGTGAACCTGGAAGGCCGGGTGCAGCGCGCCGACCGGGCGGTGTTCGCTCCGGGCGACGCCCGCGAGGACTGGACGATCCTGCGCGCGCTGTCCGATCGCCTCGGCCACACGCTGCCGTTCGACAATTTCGAGCAACTGCGCGCCGAGATGGCGGGCGACGTGCCGGCGCTGGGCCGCGAAGGCCTGGCCGGCTATGATTTCGCGCCGCCCAAGCTGGCCGCCAAGGCCAAGGGCGAACTCGGCTATCCGATCGCCGATTTCTACCTCACCAACGCCATCTGCCGTGCGTCGCCGACGATGCAGCGCTGCTCGGCCGAGCTGATCCACGGCGAAGACTTCGCAGAGGCCGCAGAATGACTCCGTTTTTCCAATGGCTCGGCCTGCCCTTCGAATGGGCGTGGTTCGTGGCGACGATCGTCGGCATCCTGGTCATCGCGCTGCCGCTGATGCTCGCCGTGGCGATGATCATCTATGTCGACCGCAAGATCTGGGCGGCGATGGCGCTGCGCCGTGGCCCGAACGTGGTCGGCCCGCTCGGCCTGCTCCAGTCGTTCGCCGACGGCCTGAAGGTCTTCCTGCAGGAAACCATCATCCCGTCGGGCGCCAACAAGACTTTGTTCCTGCTCGCGCCGATCATCACCTTCACGGTGGCGCTGATCGTGTGGGCGGTGGTGCCGTTCCAGGCGGGCGTGGCGCTGTCGAACATCAATGTCGGCCTGCTCTACGTGCTCGCGGCCTCGTCGCTCGGCGTCTATGGCATCATCCTGGCGGGCTGGGCCTCGAACTCGAAATACCCGTTCTACTCGGCGATCCGCGCCGCGGCGCAGATGGTGAGCTATGAAGTCTCGATCGGCTTCGTGCTGATCTCGGTCGTGCTCTGGGCCGGCACCTTCAATGTCGGCGGCATCGTCGAGGCGCAGAAGGGGGCGGCGATCTTCGGCTGGGTCAACGGCTATTTCGCCAATCCGCTGCTGTTCCCGATGGCGGTGGTGTTCTTCATCTCGTCGCTGGCCGAGACGCAGCGCGCGCCGTTCGACCTGACCGAGGCCGAGAGCGAGCTCGTCGCGGGCTATCAGACCGAATATTCGTCGATGGCCTTCGCGCTCTACTGGCTGGGCGAATATGCCAACGTCATCCTGATGTGCGCGCTCAATGCGACGCTGTTCTGGGGCGGCTACCTGCCGCCGCTGGACATTCCGGTGCTCTATTACGTGCCGGGCATCATCTGGCTGCTCGCCAAGATGTGCTTCTTCTTCTTCTGCTTCAGCTGGGTGAAGGCCACGGTGCCCAGGTATCGCTACGACCAGCTGATGCGCCTGGGCTGGAAGATCTTCCTGCCGCTGTCGCTTCTCTTCGTGTTCCTGGTCTCCGGGTATCTGATGCTGATGCGAGTGGGACTCTGAGATGCTGATGCTCGCCGCGCTTCTGATGCAGGAGAAACCGCAGGATTCTCCCCTCGCGGTACCCGCGATGCCGATGACGAGCGGCGTGTCGAATCTCGATTGCAAGGTCTTGCTTCGCGATGGCGCGACGGTCGCCTTGACAGCCGATTTCGATCATGCGGCCCGTGCGATCCGATTTCGGTCGAAAGACCGAAGGTTGCCGTTGGGAGATGCGGCTATCCCGCTGCGCATCTATGCGGACTATTCCTCCTTCGAGGGCGGTGTGGCCACTGGAAAGCAATGGCTCAATTTCGAGACATCTCCCTTATCTCGATCCACGACCGTCACCCGGATAGAATTCAGGCTGGAATCCCGGCCGCCCAACGAGTGGCAGGGCGAATTGAACAGCCTTTACGGTCTAGCGATTTGCTACGCCAAACATTTGGATACCAAATGATGAACGTCGCCCATTTCATCCGCACCTGGACTCTCTGGGAGTTCGTGAAGGCGCACGCCCTGACCTTGAAGTATTTCTTCAAGCCCAAGGCGACGATCAACTATCCGTACGAGAAGAACCCGATCTCGCCCCGCTTCCGCGGCGAGCATGCGCTGCGCCGCTATCCCAATGGCGAAGAGCGCTGCATCGCGTGCAAGCTGTGCGAGGCGGTGTGCCCGGCGCTGGCGATCACGATCGAGGCCGAGCCGCGCGAGGACGGCAGCCGCCGCACCACGCGCTACGACATCGACATGACCAAGTGCATCTATTGCGGCCTGTGCCAGGAAGCCTGCCCGGTCGATGCGATCGTCGAGGGCCCGAACTTCGAGTTCGCCACCGAGAGCCGCGAGGAGCTGATCTACCAGAAGGAGAAGCTGCTCGAGAATGGCGACCGCTGGGAGCGCGCGATCGCCGCGAACCTTGCCGCCGATGCACCGTACCGTTAAGCGCACGCCAATCTACAGGGGCCATCCGATTCCGTGATCCAGCTTCTCGCCTTTTACCTGTTCGCATTCGTTGTGTGCGCCTCCGGCGCCATGACGATCCTGTCGCGCAACCCGGTCCATTCCGTCCTGTGGCTCATCCTGGCGTTCTTCAACGCCGCCGGCCTGATGGTGCTCGCCAATGCCGAGTTCATCGCGATGCTGCTCGTCATCGTCTATGTCGGCGCGGTCGCCGTGCTGTTCCTCTTCGTGGTCATGATGCTCAACATCGACTTTGCGGAGCTGCGCGCCGGGGTGATGCGCTATGCCGCGGTGGGCGTGGCGCTTGCCGTCGCGCTGGTCGCGGAGATCCTGATCGCGGTGGGCGCCTATAGCGCCGGTGCGCTCCAGCTCGGCCGCCGCGTCGCGCCGGTCGATGCCAAGGTGCCCAACATCGAGGCGATCGGCCAGCTTCTCTATTCCCGCTACCTGTTCGTGTTCGAAGGCGCCGGCCTGGTGCTGCTCGTCGCGATGATCGGCGCGATCGTGCTGACGCTGCGTCCGCGCACCGACGTCAAGCCGCAGAAGATCAGCCGCCAGGTCCAACGCCGCGCCAAGGACGCGACCCGCAACGTGAACCATCCCGTGGGGCAGGGGGTCGAGCTGTGATCACCCTTACGCACTATCTCGTCGTCAGCGCGATCCTGTTCACGCTGGGCGTGCTCGGCATCTTCATGAACCGCAAGAACCTCATCGTCATCCTGATGGCGATCGAGCTGATCCTGCTGTCCGTGAACCTCAACCTCGTGGCGTTCTCGAACGCCCTGGGAGACCTGGTGGGCCAGGTCTTCGCGATGTTCGTGCTCACCGTCGCTGCCGGTGAGGCCGCGATCGGTCTCGCCATTCTCGTTATCTACTTCCGCGGCCGCGGCACGATCTCGGTCGAAGACGTCAATCGGATGAAGGGCTGATGTCGGCGATCCATTTCATCGTATTCCTGCCGCTGCTCGCGGCAGTCGTGGCCGGGCTTGCCAACAAGTCCTTCGGCAGCACGTTCCCCAAGGTGATCACCACGGGGTCGCTGTTCATTGCCTGCGCGCTCTCCTGGCCGATCTTCCTTCAGTATCTCGGCGGCAGTGCCGAGCCGACGATCTCGCCGGTGTTCACCTGGATGCTGAGCGGTTCGATGCAGGTCGACTGGGCGCTGCGCGTCGACAGCCTGACCGCGGTGATGCTCGTGGTGGTGACCAGCGTCTCGGCGCTCGTCCACCTCTATAGCTGGGGCTATATGTCGGAGGAGCCGGATCAGCCGCGCTTCTTCGCCTACCTGTCGCTCTTCACCTTCGCGATGCTGATGCTCGTGACGGCCAACAACCTGGTCCAGATGTTCTTCGGCTGGGAAGGCGTGGGCCTGGCATCCTACCTCCTGATCGGCTTCTGGTTCCGCAAGCCGAGCGCGAACGCCGCCGCGATCAAGGCCTTCGTGGTCAATCGCGTGGGCGATCTCGGCTTCATGCTCGGCATCTTCGGCACCTTCCTGGTGTTCGGCACGATCGACATCCCGACGATCCTCGCCGCCGCGCCGAACATGCACGGCTCGACCATCGGCTTCCTGGGTCACCGCTTCGACACGATGACCGTGCTCTGCCTGCTGCTGTTCGTCGGCGCGATGGGCAAGTCGGCGCAGCTCGGCCTGCACACCTGGCTTCCGGACGCGATGGAAGGCCCGACCCCGGTGTCGGCGCTGATCCACGCCGCGACCATGGTGACCGCCGGCGTATTCATGGTCTGCCGCATGTCGCCGATGTTCGAGCAGAGCGCGGTCGCGCTGGGCGTGGTGACCTTTGTCGGCGCCGCGACCTGCTTCTTCGCCGCCACCGTCGGCACGACGCAGACCGACATCAAGCGCGTCATCGCCTATTCGACCTGCTCGCAGCTCGGCTACATGTTCTTCGCCGCCGGCGTCGGCGCGTACGGCGCGGCGATGTTCCACCTGTTCACGCACGCCTTCTTCAAGGCACTGCTGTTCCTGGGTGCCGGCTCGGTGATCCACGCGATGCACCATGAGCAGGACATGCGCTTCTATGGCGGCCTCAGAAAGCATATCCCGGTCACCTTCTGGACGATGCTGTTCGGCACGCTCGCCATCACCGGCGTCGGCATCCCCGGCATCTTCGGCAACACCGCGTTCGGCTTCGCCGGCTTCCACTCGAAGGACGCGATCATCGAGGCGAGCTATGCCGCGGGGCAGACCAGCGCCTTCTGGGTCGGCGTGTTCGTCGCGCTGCTCACCAGCTTCTACAGCTGGCGCCTGGTGTTCCTGACCTTCTACGGCAAGCCGCGCTGGGCGGGTTCGGAGCATATCCAGCACGCGGTCCACGATCATCACGGCCATGGCCATGACGATCATCACGACAGCGAAGCCGAAGCGAGCGACCATGCGCCGACCGCGGACGAGATCCTGCACGGCCACCATCCCGAGGGCACGGCGGGCTATCACCCGCACGAGAGCCCCTGGGTGATGCTGGTGCCGCTGGTGCTGCTGACGCTGGGCGCGATCTTCGCCGGCTTCGTCTTCCACGGCGCGTTCATCGAGCCGAGCGCGGGCGAAAGCTATTGGCGCGGTGCCATCGCCTTCAACGAGCATCTGATGCACGCGATGCACGAGGTGCCGGTATGGGTGAAGCTCAGCGCGACCTTCGCGATGCTGAGCGGCCTGGCCATCGCCTATGGCGCGTACATCGTGTCGCCGAGCTTCCCGGCGAAATTCGCCGAGGCGTTCCGCCCGCTGTACCTCTTCTCGCTCAACAAATGGTATTTCGACGAGCTCTACAACTTCCTGTTCGTGCGCCCCGCCTTCGCGATCGGCCGCCTGTTCTGGAAGAAGGGTGACGAAGCCACGATCGACCGGTTCGGCCCGAACGGTGCCGCCAAGGTCGTCCAGCTCGGCAGCTTCGGCGCTGCCCGGCTGCAATCCGGATATGTCTACGCCTATGCCTTCATCATGCTGATCGGCCTCACTGCCGCGCTGACCTGGGTGATCGCGCGATGAGCGGCTTCCCGATCCTCACCGTCATGCTGGCGGTGCCCGCGTTCGCCGCGGTCGCCTGCCTGTTCGTCAACGCGCAATCGGCCCGCTGGCTGGCGCTTGCCGCCACCTTTGTCGACCTCGCGCTCGGCATCCTGCTCTGGGCCAATTTCCAGACCGGCGACGGCGCTGCGCAGTGGCAGTTCGTCGAGCATGTCCGCCTGTTCGGCATCGGCGGCGCCGAGTTCGCCTGGGCGCTGGGCATCGACGGCTTCGCGCTGCTGCTGATCGTCCTCTCGGTCTTCCTGATGCCGATTTGCATCGGGGCGAGCTGGCGCTCGATCGAGAAGCGCGTGCCCGAATATATGGCGGCCTTCCTCGCCACCGAAGTGCTGATGATCGGCACTTTCGCGGCGCAGGACCTGATGCTGTTCTACGTCTTCTTCGAAGGCGGCCTGATCCCGATGTTCCTGATCATCGGCATCTGGGGCGGCGCCAATCGCATCTACGCGTCGTACAAGTTCTTCCTGTACACGCTGCTCGGCTCGCTGCTGATGCTGATCGCGATCCTCTACATGATCCTGACCACGGGCACGACGTCGATCCCGGCGCTGATGGCGCATGATTTCCCGCCGCATGTGCAGACATGGCTATGGCTGGCCTTCTTCGCCTCGTTCGCAGTGAAGATGCCGATGTGGCCGGTCCACACCTGGCTCCCCGACGCGCACGTGCAGGCGCCGACCGCCGGTTCGGTGATCCTGGCGGGCGTGCTGCTGAAGCTTGGCGGCTATGGCTTCCTGCGCTTCTCGCTGCCGATGTTCCCGGAGGCTTCGGCCCAGTTCATCTGGCTGGTCTTCGCCCTGTCGGCCGTCGCGGTGATCTACACGTCGCTGGTGGCGCTGGTGCAGAGCGACATGAAGAAGCTGATCGCCTATTCGTCGGTCGCGCACATGGCGATCGTCACCTTCGGCCTGTTCGCGTTCAACGCGCAGGGCGTCGAGGGCGCGATGATGGTGATGCTCGGTCACGGCGTGGTCTCGGGCGCGCTGTTCCTCTGCGTCGGCGTGATCTATGACCGGCTGCACACCCGCGAGATCGACCGCTATGGCGGCCTTGCGATCAACATGCCGCGCTATGCCGTGCTGTTCCTGCTGTTCACCATGGCCTCGGTCGGCCTGCCGGGCACCAGCAACTTCATCGGCGAGTTCCTGAGCCTTGCCGGCCTCTACCAGGTCTCGACGCTCTATGCGCTGCTGGGCACCACCGGCATCATCCTGGGTGCGGCGTACATGCTGTACCTGTACCGCCGGGTGGCATTCGGCGACCTGACCAAGGACGATGTGAAGGCGATGCCGGACCTCGACCTGCGCGAGTTCGTCATGCTCGGCGCGCTGGCCGCGGTGACGCTCTGGATGGGCGTCTATCCGGAGAGCTTCATGAAGCCGATGCGCGGCGACGTGCAGAAGCTGGTCGCGCGTCTCGAGCGCGCCGCGCCCGCCGGAGACTCGGCGCCGACCGTCGGCAAGCCCGCGCCTGCCGCCGCTGAACATGGCGAACACGCCGCTGCCCCTGCTGCGCACGCGCCCAAGGGCGCTCCGGCAGAAGCCTCCGCGCACGGGGAGGCGCACTAATGAACTATTCGTTGCAACTGATGATGGCGCTGCCCGAGCTGGTGCTCGCTATCGGCGCCGTCCTCCTCCTGCTCGTTGCCGCATGGGGCGGCGCCCAGTCGACCAAGCTGGTCAGCTGGACCGCGATCGCGGTGCTGGTCGGCGCGGGCATCGCGCTGGCCGGCCCGGCTTCGGCCGGGGGCGAGGCCTTTGGCGGCCTCTATCGTCCGGACATGTTCGCCGCCTTCGCCAAGGCGCTGATCTTCCTGGCCGCCGGCGTCTCGATCCTGATCGCGCCGCGCTTCTTCCAGCAGACTTCGGGCGACGATCTGCGCCCGGAATATCCGGTGCTGATCCTGCTCTCCGCGGTGGGCATGGGCATGATGGTCTCGGCGGGCGACCTGATGAGCCTCTATGTCGGCCTCGAGCTGCAGAGCCTCTCGGCCTATATCCTGGCGAGCTTCATGCGCCGCGACACGCGTTCGGCGGAAGCGGGCCTGAAATATTTCGTCCTCGGCGCGCTGGCTTCGGGCATCCTGCTCTACGGCATCTCGCTGGTCTATGGCTTCTCGGGCACGACGTTGTTCTCGGGGATCGCCGATGCCTATGCGTCGGGCGACCAGAAGATCGGGCTGCTGTTCGGCCTGGTGTTCGTCTTCTCGGGCCTTGCCTTCAAGATGTCGGCCGTGCCGTTCCACATGTGGACGCCGGACGTCTATGAAGGCGCGCCGACCCCGGTGACGGCCTTCTTCGCCTCGGCGCCCAAGGTCGCGGCGATCGCACTCGCCACGCGCGTGGCGATCGATGCGATGGGCCCGGCGATCGCCGACTGGCGCCAGATCGTGATCTTCGCTTCGCTGGCCTCGATCCTCTTCGGCTCGATCGCGGCGATCCGCCAGGAGAACATCAAGCGGCTGCTCGCCTATTCGTCGATCGCGAATGTCGGCTTCGCGCTGGTCGGCCTTGCCGCCGGCGGCGAGGCGGGCGTTTCGAGCGTGCTCTATTATGTCGCGATCTATGTGGTGATGACGCTGGGCAGCTTCCTAGTGGTGCTGCAGATGCGCGACCATGAGGGTCGTCCGGTCGAGACGATCTCGAGCCTGGCCGGCATGTCGCGCACGCGGCCTGGGCTGGCCGTGGCGCTGGCGATCTTCATGTTCAGCCTTGCCGGCATCCCGCCGCTGCTCGGCTTCTTTTCGAAGCTGCAGGTGTTCCTGGCGGCAGTGCATGCGGGCCTCTATGTCTTCGCTGCGGTGGCCGCTGCCGCCTCGACGATCGGCGCCTATTATTATCTCCGCATCGTCAAGGTGATGTATTTCGATGAGCCGGCGCCGGCCTTTGGCGGCCGCACCGATCCGGTCGAAGGCGCGCTGCTGGCGGTTGCCGCAGTGGTGATCTCGCCGCTGGGCTGGCCGCTGCTCGGCTATCTCGAGGTCTGGACCGGCGCGGCCGCAAAGGCGCTGTTCTGACCGGGATTGTCCGGACCGTCGCCGAGACGGGATCGACCAATGCCGACATGGCCGAGCTCGCCTGGAACGGGGCGAGCGAGGGCCTGTGGCTGCGGGCCGAGCGGCAGAGCGCGGGCAAGGGCCGCCAGGGCCGTGCCTGGCGGTCGCCGCCCGGCAATCTCTATGTCTCGACGTTGGTGCGCACCCGGCCGGGCGAGCCTTCGCCCGCCACGCTGGCGCTGGTCGCCGCCGTCGCCCTGGACGAGACGGCGCGCGTGTTCGGGCTCGTGCCGATGCTCAAATGGCCTAACGACCTGCTGGTCGACGGCGCCAAGCTCTCCGGCATCCTGCTCGAGCGGGTGGGGGATGCGGTGATCCTCGGCTTCGGCGTGAACCTTGCGCATCATCCGGAGGATCTGGACCGCGCGACGACCAGCTTCGCCGCCCATGGCCCGGCGCCCGACCCGCAGCTTTTCGCGGAGACGCTGGCCGAGAGCTTCGCCCGCTGGGTATCGCGCTGGCGCGAGGGGATCGCCCCGGTCCGCGAGCGCTGGCTTGCCCGCGCCCATCCGCTCGGCACCGCGCTGACTGCCCGTCTTGCCGACGGCACCAGCCTGGACGGACTGTTCGGCGGGCTGGACGGCGAAGGGGCGCTCATCCTGCGCTTGGCCGACGGCACCAGCCATGTCATCCATGCCGCGGACGTGTTCCTGCTCTGAGAGGCCCTGCCATGCTGCTCGCGATCGATGCCGGCAACACCAATGTCGTCTTCGCCCTGCTCGAAGGCGGCGAGGTTCGTGCCCGCTGGCGGATCGCCACCGATCCGCGGCGCACGGCGGACGAATATGCGGTGTGGCTCAGCCAGTTGCTCGGCCTGGAGGGCTATGAACGCTCCGACGTGACCGGCGTGATCATCGGCACGGTGGTGCCCCGCGCGCTGCACAACCTCCAGGTGCTGAGCAGCAAATATTTCAAGACCGACGCGGTGATCGCGGGGCAGGGCAAGGCCGAATGGGGATTCCCGCTCGACGTGGAGGAGCCCCAGGGCCTGGGCGCGGACCGCGCGCTCAACATGATCGCCGGCCATGCCCGGCACCCCGGCGACCTGATCATCATCGATTTCGGCACGGCCACCACGTTCGAGCTGGTCGATTATCGCGGCGCCTATAAGGGCGGGATCATCGCGCCGGGCATCAACCTGTCGCTGGATGCGCTGGTCACCGCGGCGGCCAAGCTGCCGCGCATCGCGATCACCGCGCCGCAGAGCGCCAGCGTGATCGGCCGCAACACGGTGGACCAGATGCATATCGGCATCTATTGGGGCTATGTCGCGATGATCGAAGGGCTGGTCGCGCGGATGAAGGCCGAGATCGGCCGCCCCGTGAAAGTGATCGCCACCGGCGGCCTTGCGGTCCTGTTCGAGAAACACACCGATGTGTTCGATGCGCTCGAGGCGGATCTCACCATCCAGGGGCTGGCGATGCTGTGGGAACGCGCCAGTAGATAGCCGCCGCCCCGGCACGGGCCGGGGTCTCGCACCGCCGGCAGCGCCTCCGCCGCCCGAGATACCGGCTTCCGCCCGGGCGACGAACAGAGCATAGGACTAACGTGACTCCAGAAAACGAACTTCTCTTCCTCGCGCTGGGCGGCTCCGGCGAGATCGGCATGAACGTCAATCTCTATGGCTGCCAGGGCAAATGGCTGATGGTCGATTGCGGCATCACCTTCGGCAGCCCCGATTATCCGGGCATCGACGTGATTCTGCCGGACCTGCAGTTCATCGAGGAGCGTATAGAGGATCTGCTCGGCATCGTCCTTACCCATGGGCATGAGGATCATATCGGTGCGCTGCCCTATCTCGCCGCCGATCTGGGCGTGCCGCTCTATGCCACGCCGTTCACCGCGGGCCTGATCCGCGGCAAGCTGGAGGAAGAGGGCATCGAGGAGAAGGTCGAGCTCAACATCGTCGACGAGGAGGGGCCGTTCAACCTCGGGCCGTTCCGCATCACCTATACGCCGCTCGCCCATTCGATCCCCGAGGGCAATGCCGTCCTCATCGAGACGCCCTATGGCCGCGTCTTCCACACCGGCGACTGGAAGCTGGACGACGCGCCGGCTCTGGGCGGCGCCTCGACTGCGGCGGAATTGACTGCGATCGGCGACAAGGGCGTGCTCGCGCTGGTCTGCGACAGCACCAACGTCTTCAATCCCGAGGCCTCGGGCTCGGAAGGCGCCGTCCGCGAAGGACTCGATCAGGTCATTGGCGCCGCCAAGGGCCGGGTGCTGGTCACCACTTTCGCTTCCAATGCCGCTCGCCTGCAGACCCTGGGCGAAGTCGCCCGCGACACCGGGCGCGAGCTGTGCGTCGCCGGGCGCTCGCTCGACCGCATCCTGCGCGTCGCCAAGCAGACCGGCTATCTGCGCGACTTCCCTGATACGGTCGATTTCGAGACCGCGATGGACCTGCCGGCGAACAAGGTGCTGATCGTCGCCACCGGCGGGCAGGGCGAGCCGCGCGCCGCGCTCAACCGCATCGCCGAGGGCAGCCATGTCCTCAAGGTGCACGAAGGCGACACGGTGGTGTTCTCCTCGCGCCAGATCCCAGGCAACGAGATCGCGATCGGGCGGATCATGAACACGCTCGCTGCCAAGGGTGTCGAACTGATCACCGATCGCCAGGCCTTCATCCACGTCTCCGGCCACCCGGGCCGCCCCGAACTCGCCGAGATGTACAAGTGGATCCGGCCCGAGATCGTCGTGCCGGTGCACGGCGAAGTTCGCCACATGTACGAGCAAGCCCGGTTCGCGCTCGAGCAGGGCGTGCCCAAGGCGATCCGCCAGGTGAATGGCGACATCGTCCGCCTGGCGCCGGACGGCCCCGAGAAGATCGGCGAGGCGCCGGTGGGCCGGCTCGTGCTCGACGGCGATATCATCCTGCCGGCGGACGGCACCACGATCAACGAGCGCCGCCGCATCGCGCTCTATGGCCAGATCAGCGTCGCGGTGGCGATCCGCAACGGCAAGCTCTCCGGCGAGCCCCAGATCCGCCTCCAGGGCATCCCGGTGGAGGAGGACCGCGAGGATTTCATCGACGAAGCGGTGGATGCCGCGCGCGAGGCGGTGAAGAAGGACGGCAAGGGCGATATCGAGAAGCTGCGCGAGTCGCTGCGCCTGGGCGTGCGCCGTGCCGCGGTGCGCTTCACGGGGAAGAAGCCCGTCGTCGATGTGCTGATCATCGAGCAATAGGCCCGGCCGCCAACACCGTATCTGTTCCCCGGTAGGGGCCGGATCCCGGTATCGGGCTGGCGGGTGAGGCGGGTGCGCCTGTCGAAGGACATTGCGGCTGGGCCCGGCCTTCGCCGGGGAGCGGGCATGCGGATGGCGCTTCCGTTCTGCCCGGCTGCGCCCTATCACCATCCCATGCCCTGGAAATCCGCGCTCGCCATCTATTTCCTCTTCTGGGCCTTCTCGGTGTTCCTCGTCCTGCCGTTCGGGGTGAAGACGAGCGAGGAGGCCGGCGTGGCGCTGGTGCCCGGCCAGGCGCCGAGCGCCCCGCACGAGTTCAGGGCCAAGCGCATCGCATTCCGCACGACGATCGTGGCGACGATCCTCTTCGCGATCTTCTACCTGAACTACCGCAACGGTTGGGTCACCACCGATATGCTCGATTGGTGGGCCCATCTACAGCCGGGGAACGGGGCCTAGGGGCACGCCCGATCGGCAAACCCCGTCATCCCCATGCAGGCAGGCCCATGCAGGCAGGCCCATGCAGGCAGGGATGACGAACGCTGGTCTCGCAGACTTGCCGGAATCCCCAATCCGGGGTGCCGCACCGCGGATCAGGTCCGCAGCCGCTCGATCGCCTGGGCCAGCGCGACATAGAGCTTGCCCATGTCCGACGAGAGCAGGGTCACGCCCATCGGCGATCCGTCGCGCAGCGCCAGGATCTGCCGGAGCATTGCTTCGAAATCATGGATGTAGCGATTGACGTTGTCGCGGAAATCCTCGTCTTCCTCGTAGAGCCGGTGGATGTCGCGCGTTTCGGAGGGGTCGAGCAGGCGCACCGCGCGGCGCGTGAAGACGCCGCGATCGCCCTTCAGATAGGCTGACCAGGCGCTGTCGGTCACATCGGCCGAGAAGGCCTTGGTGATGTCGATCGAAGCCGAGTTGAGCGCTTCGATGAGCAGCGAGACGCGACGCGCGAAGTTGTCGCTGTCCGAATCCTCGCGCTCCTTGCGGCCCTCGGCGATCCGCGCCTCGACCTGGGCAGTGGTATCGGCCAGGGCCACCATCTGCTGGGTGAGCCGCTCGGAGGCGCGCGTGGCCGCGACCACGGCCGCCTCGGTCGTCTCGGCCAGATCGGCGAGCTGGCGGCGGATCGAGGCGTCGATCGCGCGGCGCAGCGCATCGCCCGCGGCTTCCTCGATCGCCCGCTCGGCATGAGGCACGATGCCCGACAGCGTCTCGCGGGCATGGCTGGCGGCGGCGCTGGAAGTCTCGCGGACGCTCACCAGCGCCTCGACCAGTTGCGGCGCCGCGCTCTCGGCGAAACGGCGCGTGGTGGCGATGGTCTCGTCGACCATCGCGCCCAGCTGTTCGGCCTGCTCGCCCCCCGTGGCCAGGGTCTCGAGCAGGGAAGCCTGGGTCTTGGCGAGCGTGTCGCGCTGCTGGCCGACGACATCGGCAATGGCTTCGATCGCATCGTGCGTGCTCTCGGCGGCGGTGACCAGGGCCAGCAGCTCGGGCTTGGAAGCGGCGACCACCTGGCGGCTCGCGTTGATCCGGGCATCGAGCCGGGCGAGCGCTTCAGGCAGGGTCTCGTCGATCTCGCGGGCCGAGGCGTCGAGCGCGGTCAACAAGTCCTCGGACGTGCCGATCACTCTGCGCGCGGTCTGGTCGCCGGTGTCGAGCGCCACCGTCATCGCCGAGACCGAGCCATGCAGCGCGCTCATCGATGCGGCCAGGTTCCCCGTTCGCTCGGTGCCCGCGGCATGCAGGCCTTCCATGGCGCGATCGAGCCGATCGACGCCGGAGGCCAGCCCTTCGAACAGCATGTCGCCGCGACCCTGCTCCTCGGCGAGACGGTTGCCGATGCGGCCGATCGCTTCCTCGATCGCGGCCATGCGCGCGCCCATCGCCTCGGCGCTGTCACGGCCCGCGCGGTCGAGTGCGGCCTGGTTGGCGGACAGCATGGCGAGGATGGCCTCGCCCTGGGTGGCGATGCCCTTGCGCGCCTCGTCGACGGCATTGGCGGCGCGATCGAGCACGGCATCGACCTGGGTCGACATCTCGCCGGTGACCCTTTCGAGCCGCGCGCTGGCGGTCTGGCTGGTCGCTTCCATCCGGGCGATGTGCGCGGCGAGCCGGTCGGCCGCGCCGCCGGCGATCTGGTCGGCTTCCCGCCCGCGTTCGGCGAGCGCGGAGAGCTGGGTGTCGAGGGCGGCTGCCCGCTCGCCGGCGAGCAGGCCGGCGGCATCGACTCGGTCGGACAGGCCGCGCATCTCCTCATGCGCCTTGGGCAGCGACGCGAGGACCACGGCGACGCGATGCTCGGCATCGGCGGCCGATTCGCCGAGATGGCGCGTGCTGGCGTCGATCGAGCGGGCATGCTGCGCGGCGCTGCCGGCGGCGCTTTCAAGCTTCTCGGAGGCGCGTTCGCCCATGGCGATCAGAATGTTGGTCTGCTCGGCAAGCGCCGCGCGATTCTCCTCGATCTTGCGCGAGAGCGTGGCGACGACGCGCTCGAGGCTGGCAGCCTCCGCGCGCATTGCGCGTGCGCTGGCGCCGAAGCGCTGGGCCTCGGCGCGGCTCGTGCGCAGGGCAAGGAGGCAGAGGATGCCGACCAGGGCGGGAGGAACGCACAGCGCGGCGATCAGCTGGACGAGCCCGGCGGGCGCCATCGGCGCGGCGAAGGTGCCGCGCAGCAGCCAGCCCATCGCGCCGAACCAGCCCAGCACCGCGAGAATCGCGAGAGCGGGCAGAATCCAGCCGGCCCGGCGGGGCGCCTCCTCCTCTTCCTCGATCACGTCATCGGCGGCGAGCGCCGGCGCGATCCGTGCGGGCGCCACGGTTTCGGACAGGACCAGCTCCTCCGCGTCTTCGTTCGCGGGCAGCGGTTCGGCAGGTTTTCCCCCAATCATGACGCGCATTTACCACATTTCGGCGTCGTACCAACAGCGGCATGGAAACGCGCTATTAACGGTATCCGGCTAGGGACGGATCATGGCGTACGATCCGGGTGCAATCGATGCGACGCTGGCGGCGGCGGTGGGCGACGAGCCCGCGCTGATCGCCGAGCTGCGCGAAGCCTTTCACGACGGGGTGCAGAGGTGCCTCGAGACCATGAAGACCGCCGAGAGTCCCGATGGCTGGGCGGCGGCGGCGCTGCGCCTCAAGGGCCTTTCGGCCAGTTTCGGCGCGGTCCGGCTGATGGCGCTCGCCGCCGAAGCGGCCAATGGACAGGCGCATGACGGCGCGATACTCCGGCGTCTCCATCGGGCGGTCGACCGACTCTGAATTCCACGGCGCGGCTGCGCCCTGAGTTCGCGTCACGCGGCCCCGCAACGCTTTTGGTTTGATGCTGGGGAAACGCATGCGCAAGCTGGCCATCGGTCTCGCCTTCGTTCTCGCCACGATTTCCGGCGGCGTCGCGCAGGGACAGCAGGTGCCCGAAGGCGGCCAGGATGGCGGCATCCTTGTCGAAGGCCGCAAGCAGGGGCCCCGGAAGGAGGCACGGCGCTTCGTCGAGCGGATCGTCACTACCACCAAGGATCAGCTCTCGCGCTTCAACGATCCGGTATGCCCGGTGGTGCTGGGGCTGACGCCGCCCTATGCCAAGGCGATCGTCAAGCGGTTCCGCGAGGTCTCCGCAGAGGTCGGTGCCCAGGTCGATCGGGACGAGAAATGCTATCCGAACGTCTTCGTGATCGTCGCGGCGGATGCGGGCGCCATCATTGCCCAGCTGCGCGAGAAATATCACGGCTTCTTCCGCGACCTCGCCTATGACGACAAGCGCACCGCCCTTGACGAGGGGCCGGTGCGCGCCTGGCGGGTGTCCGAGGAGCTCGACCAGAGCGGCAGGCCCGGGGCGCAAGGCCCGGATGGCCTGCGCAGCTTCCGCGGCATAGACCCCGGTTCGCGCATCTCGCTGTCGACGCAGCAGGCCACCTATGCCGCGGTGGTGGTCATCGACGTCAATGCGATCGACGAGAAGTCGGTGGGACAGATCGCCGACTATGTCGCCATGCGCGTGCTTGCCGGCGCGCGCCCTCCCAAGGAGGGCGGACGGCTCGATACGATCCTGACCCTGTTCGACGGGGATGCCGTCGTCCCAGAGGGGCTGACTCAGGTCGATCGCAGCTTCCTTACGGGCATCTATCAGATGCAGGCCAATGCCCCGCTCGGCAGCCAGGCCGGCACGATCGCCGATCGGATCGTGCGGGACGCCCGGGAAACCGGAACGGCGAAGAAACCCCGTTAGCATCGGGCCCCGAAGCTGCCGGATGGACAGGCCCGGCCGCGCGCGATACGCCCATACCGCGAGAGATCGGTTCAGCCGGCGCATTCGACACGGAGAGGCCTGGGAAGGATCGACTCTATGCGCATGCCGTTTTGCCTGGCCTCGCTTCTGCTGCTTTCCATGGCCGGCGCGCCCCTGGCTCCGGCACAGGATGCCAAACCGGCGCAGGACGGCGGCATCGTCGTAACCGGCAAGGGCCCCGAGCCGATCGGGAAGGCCCGGCGCTATCTCCGCCAGGTCCTCGAGAGCGACAGCGGCCAGCTCGCGCGCTTCGTCGATCCGGTCTGCCCGCTCGTCCTCGGCCTGCCCGAGCGCTTCCGGGCGCCGATCGACGAGCGTTTCCGCATCGTCGCCGGGGCCAGCTCGGTTCGCCTCGCCAGGGGGAAATGCCGGCCGAACCTGATGATCGTGTTCGCCGACAATGCCGACGCGTTGATCGAAACGATGCGCAAGCGCCGCAATGCCGCCTTCGCCGATCTGGACGAGGGCGCGCTGCGCGATGCGTTCAAGGCGGGGCCGATCCATGCCTGGCGCCTGGTCGTGACGCGGGACGACATGGGCAATGTCGCCACCGGGGACGAGGATCCCGATTTCCCGACCATCTTCGAGAGCGAGACCCAGGCAGTCACGATCAATTCGGTGATCGTGATGGACAAGCGGGCCGCCCAAGGCAAATCGGTACGCCAGATCGCCGATTACGCCGTGATGCGCACGCTGGTGGGCGCGCGGCCGCCCGACAAGGGATCGATCGCAGCCGCTTCGATCCTGTCGCTGTTCGACCCCGCGGTGGCGCCGCCGCCGGCGGAGATCACCGATATGGACCTGGGCCTGCTCTCGGGGCTCTATCGGCTGCGGGATCCCTATGCGCAGGGCGGGGACCAGGCCTATCGGATCTCGCGCACGATGGTGACGGGTCGGCCGCGCTAGCGGGCTTCACCGGCGGGGCAGAGGGATGCTATATCGATGGCACGCCCGATTTGACGGGAGCGAGGTGGGAGTGAGTTAGCGTGCGCATGGCCCTGATCGGTTTCGCCCTGGCGATCGCTGCCCCCGGCACGGCGCAGGCGCAGGACAAGCCCGCCGACGATCCCAGCATCGTGGTTCGCGGGCAGAAGGGCGTTCCGCCGCGCGAAGCCCGCAAGTTCGTCCGCCAGGTGGTGACCAGCACCGAGGGGCAGCTCGCGCGCTTCGTCGACCCGGTCTGCCCGTTCGTGCTCGGCCTGCCGCGGCAATATGCCATGTTGGTCGAGGATCGCATTCGCGACGATGCCCGGCAGGCCGGGATCAGAACCGGAGCGGAGGGCAGGTGCCAGCCCAACCTGGTGATAATGGTCGCCGACAATGCCGATGCCGTGGTCAGGAAGCTCCGCCAGAAGTTCAGCGGCCTGTTCCTGGGCGTGAGCGCCAAGGAAATGAGCCGGGCGATGCGCGAGGGGCCGGTGCATGTGTGGAGCGCGGTGCAGGTGCGCAACGAGAACGGCCAGGCGCCCCGCCAGACCGAGTCGGACGGCCCGCCGACGCTGCGGGTCTATGGCGCCTCGCTCGTCGACCTCCAGACCCAGCAGGCGGTGCTCCAGTCGATCATGGTCCTCGATGCCGATGCCCTGCTCGGCAAGACGCTGACCCAGATCTCGGACTATGTCGCGATGCGCACGCTGGCCGGGGCCCGCCCGCCCCGCGAAGGGGTGGAGGCGAACACGATCCTCACGCTGTTCGATCCCCAGGGCGCGCCGCCGCCTGCGATGACGGGCATCGACCGCGGTTTCCTCGCCGGGCTCTACAAGGTGCGCCCGAACGGTACGTCGGTGACTCAGATGAGCACCATTTCGCGCCAGATCGTGAAGGATTCGAAGCCGCGCACGGAAAGGGAATGACCCGGGCGCTCAGCGCTTGCGGCTGAGCTCGCGCATCGCCTCGTCGAGGCCGGCCAGGGTGAGGGGGTACATGCGGTCGCCCAGCAGCTCGCGCAGGATCTTCACCGACTGGGTATAGCCCCATTGCTCGCGCGGGATCGGATTGAGCCATATCGCGGCGGGATAGGCGTTCAGCGCCCGCTGCATCCAGACGGCGCCCGCCTCCTCGTTGAAATGCTCGACCGAGCCGCCCGGATGGGTGATCTCGTACGCGCTCATCGAGGCATCGCCGACAAAGACCAGCTTATAGTCGTGCCCATATTTGTGGAGGATGTCCCAGGTGGGCGTGCGCTCCTGGAAGCGGCGGCGATTGTCCTTCCACACGCCTTCGTACAGGCAATTGTGGAAATAGAAGAACTCCAGGTTCTTGAACTCGCTGGTGGCGGCGGAGAACAGCTCCTCGCACAGCTTGATGAACGGATCCATCGATCCGCCGACGTCGAGGAAGAGCAGCAGCTTCACGGCATTGTGCCGCTCGGGGCGCATGTGCACGTCGAGCCAGCCCTGTTTCGCGGTGCCTTCGATCGTCGCGTCGATGTCGAGCTCGTCGGCCGCCCCCTCGCGGGCGAAGCGCCGCAGGCGGCGCAGCGCCACCTTGATGTTGCGGGTGCCCAGTTCGCGGGTGCTGTCGAGATTGCGGAACTCGCGGCCCTCCCACACCTTGAGCGCGCGCTTGTGCTTGCTTTCGCCGCCGATGCGCACGCCTTCGGGATTGTAGCCGCCATTGCCGTACGGGGATGTGCCGCCGGTGCCGATCCACTTGTTGCCGCCCTCGTGCCGGCCCTGCTGCTCCTCGAGCCGCTGCTTCAGCGTCTCCATGATCTCCTCCCAGGAGCCGAGCGACTGGATCTTCGCCATTTCCTCGGGGGACAGGAACTTCTCGGCGATCGCGCGCAACCATTCCTCGGGGATCGCGGCGGGGGCGACGCCATAGCTGGCGGCGATGCCCTTGAAGACCTTGGCGAAGACCTGGTCGAACCGGTCGAGCAGCCCCTCGTCCTTCACGAAGGTGGCGCGGGCGAGATAGTAGAAGGCCTCGGGCGTACGCTCGATCACGTCGCGGTCGAGCGCTTCCAGAAGCACGAGATGCTCCTTCAGGCTGGCCGGTATGCCCGCGGCACGCAGCTCGTCGAGGAAGGAAAGGAACATCCGCTTTCCTTAGGGTTGGCTCCGCCGCTCGTACAGGTTCCAGTTTGTGCCCGAAAGGCTGCGCATGCGATGCTGGGCGATCAGCGCGAAATGGCCGCCGCAGCGATCGGCGTCCGCCGGGAACGCCTCGCCCAGGAACCGGTCGACCAGCAGGAAGCGCGCCTGGGGATCGCAGCGGCCCAATATCACCTTGAGCTTGTACTTCCGGCGCGCGGCGGCGACGTCGGTGGCCGCCTGGCCGGTGTCGCGATCGAGCAGCATCGTCGTGCCTTCGGGCGCGCGCGCCATCATCTCGCGCACCGGGCCGCCCGGATCGCCGCGCTGGTCCACGGCCAGCACATAATCGCACCACAGGCTTCCGCCGAGCATCGCGGCCAGGCCGATCCCTGCCGCGATCCGCCGCCAGTCGCCCTTCTCCAGTCCGAAGCCGATCATCTCGCCCAGCATCAGCAGCAGCGGCAGCAGGGCAGGCATATAGTAACGGGCATGGCCGACATTGCCGGCGTGCAGTACGGCGAGCAGGAAAGGGAAGGCGAAGATCGCCAGCCGGTACAGCGCCATGCGCGATGCGCCCCAGCGCGGCGCCAGGACGAGCAGCACCAGCACCAGCACGATCGGCCAGATGTCCTTCCAGGGCAGGCCGATCGTATAGCCGATCGCGGTGGTGGTGCCGTTCAGGTACATCATGAAGTCGAACGGATCGTAGCGCCCGAAACGGAAGCCGGTGCCGGCGAAGTGACCAGCGGCGAGCACGAAGCCGAGCACGCCCGCCAGCACCAGCACCGGCAGCCAGAAGGTCCGGAAGATCTCGAGCGCCGCCGCTCGGAAGCCGTTGCGCTTCCACAGCACGAAGGAGGGCCAGCCGACCAGGGCGACGGCCGCGAAGATCATGGTGAGTTGCGACAAGGCGCCGAGGAAGAAGCAGAGCGCGAACGTGGTCGGGCGGCGATAGCCAAGGTCGCCCGCCAGCCAGCGATCGATGAACAGGATCGCGATCAGCATCGCCAGCGACATGCCGGCATAGCCGCGCGCTTCCGATCCCATCGTCACCAGCATCGGCGAGAAGGCGAAGAGCAGGGCGGTCGCCACCATGGTGATCCGTCCGCGCGGCTCGGCGATCCTGGCGGCCACGAGGATCGCCGCGCTGCTGCTCAGGATCGAGAGCAGGCGGACGAGCGGCGGCCAGGCGCCGAAGCCCACCATCTGCATCCAGAGCGAGTTGAGATGGTGGTTGTTGTCGTGATTGATTCCGATGAAGACGCCGATCGGCGTCAGCGCATCGCGCGCCTGCGACGCGGACCAGGCCTCGTCGAACCACAGGTCGCCCAGCGAACAGACGAAGCGCAGCGCCAGGCCCGCAACCGCGATCGCGCAGATCGCCCACCACCAGCGCCGATTCGCGCGCAGATCCCCCCCGGTCATGCTCTGCTAGATGCCTCGCCGCTCAGCTTCCGGCAAGCTCAACGCGATGCATAGGCGTCGATCAGCGAGCCGACATAATCCGGCTGCCTGGCGGTCAGCTCGGCCGAGGGGCGGGCCTTGCGCACCGTGGCGGGCGCATCGCGGTCGGGCGTGCCATAGATGAAGCCGTGCGCCGGGTAGATCGAACTGCCCAGGCCGCCCCGATCGCGGTACCAGACCTTGACCATGCTCCAATCGCCGCGCTCCGACACGTCGAACAGCGTCACGTCCTGCTCGGCATGGCCGCGTTCGCCCTCGAAGCGGGACCAGTTGGCATGGGTGATCATCAGCACGCGCTTCTCGACGATCCGGCTCACCACCGCGACATGGCCGAGCGGCAGGCGCGCGCTCTTCGAAAAGGCCAGGACGGCGCCCACCCTGGGCACGCGGCCGCGCTGGTAGCGGCCCTCGGCCTGGCCCCACCAGGTCCAGGCGTCGCCATAGATCTGGATGCCGGAAGCGGCACGCGCGAAGGGCACGCATTCGCCGACATAGTCGAGAAGGGATTGCGCACCGGCAGGCACCGCAGCGGACAGCGCGGCGGCGAGCAGCACGGGAAACGCGATACGCGGACACATACTCGGGACCCATACAAGGTCCCCCCCAAGCGGTCCGTAACCCGGAGTGGTTTAGGAAGGGTTAACTATGATCGGCGCCGAATGGAGCGCGATGCGGATAGTCTTCCGTCAGGCCCCGCCGAACAGCTTGCGGAGGACCTTGATTGGCTCGGCTATTCGGGCCTGGGCGCGGGTGCCGGAGGCTGGCGCGGGAAGGTTTCCAGCATCGGATCGATCCTTGCCCAGGCGGGGGCCTCGTCGGTCCAGATCGCGACGGTCGGCGCCAGGCCCTGGGCATCGTCGAGAAGGCCCAGGCGCAGCGTGCGGAATTGCGGGCGGGCCGAGGACTGGCCCATCACCGGCGTGCCGCAGGCGCCGCAGAAGCTCTGCGTGAGCGTGTTGCCGCTGTCGGCGACGTAGCTGGTGCTCGAAAGTATGCCGGTGAGCACGATATCGTCGGTCGCGAACATCGCATTGGTGGTGGCCGAGCCGGCGGCGACGCGCTGGCACCGGCGGCACCAGCATTGGCGCACCGCCACCGGCTCGCCGCCGATCGTGGCGGTGACGGCGCCACAGGCGCAGCTTCCGGTATAGGGCATCAGGCCTTGCCCTGCTGGCGCCGCGCCATGAAGGCGAGCCGCTCGAACAGCATCACGTCCTGCTCGTTCTTGAGCAGCGCGCCGTGGAGCGGCGGGATTGCCTTGGTCGGGTCCTTGTTCTGCAGCACGTCGAGCGGCATTTCCTCGTGGAGGAGCAGCTTGAGCCAGTCGAGCAGTTCGCTGGTGCTGGGCTTCTTCTTCAGGCCCGGGACCTCGCGGATCTCGTAGAAGATATCCATCGCCTTCGAGACCAGGATCTTCTGGATGCCGGGGAAATGGACGTCGACGATGGCCTGCATCGTCTCGCGGTCCGGGAACTTGATATAGTGGAAGAAGCAGCGGCGCAGGAACGCGTCCGGCAGGTCCTTTTCGTTGTTCGAGGTGATCACCACGATCGGGCGCTCGGCGGCGCGGACGGTTTCCTGCGTCTCGTAGACGTGGAACTCCATCCGGTCGAGCTCCTGGAGCAGGTCGTTCGGGAACTCGATATCGGCCTTGTCGATCTCGTCGATCAGCAGCACGGGCAGTTTGGGCGCGGTGAACGCCTCCCACAGCTTGCCCTTGCGGATATAGTTGGCGATCTCGTGGACGCGCGGATCGCCGAGCTGGCCGTCGCGCAGGCGGGCGACCGCGTCATATTCGTACAGGCCCTGTTGAGCCTTGGTGGTCGACTTGACGTTCCACTCGATCAGCGGGGCATTCACTGCCTTGGCGATCTCATAGGCGAGCACGGTCTTGCCCGTGCCCGGCTCGCCCTTGACGAGCAGGGGACGCCGCAGCGTGACGGCGGCATTGACCGCGACCTTCAGGTCCTCGGTCGCGACATAGCTTTGGGTGCCTTCGAAGCGCATCGCCATGGCTTAGAGGGGCGAAGCCGTCTCGCGCAAGATCGGTGTGGGGAAGTTACTGCTTGTCGCGCGCCGAGGCGCGGGCCTCGAGCAGGTCCCACAGGCCGCGATGCTGGGCGAAGAGCTGCTGCGCGCCGAACAACATGGCCCGTTCGAGCATGCCTTCGCGCACCAATGTGTCGACCACGGTCACCGTCTCCTCGGCAAGCGGCAATTGCGAGGGGGGAGGGGTGAGGCCCAGGCGCTCGCCGGCGGCATCCAGTGCCTCGCGGATCACCGCCCAGTCCATCGCCAGCGCGATCGCCGCGCCGGTGGCGCAGCCCGCGCGATCCGATTGGGCGAGCATGTCGATCGCATGGCGCTGGGCTGCGGTGGCGGCCTCGGTCTCGGCATGGCCCGGCGTGCTGGGCATCGGGCCCGCCGAGGCGACGATGCGGACGAGATAGGCGCGTTCGATGACGAAGGCGTCGGCGGCGACTTCCAGCCAGTCGCGTTCGATGCCGAGGCGGGCATGGCCCAGCGCATGGTCGATCACGCCGGGATGGCGGCCATGGAGCAGGCAGATATGATGCATCGCGTCCGACAGGTCGCGCAGCGGCTCCTCGTTGCGGGCGAGGCGCTGCAGATAAGGGTGGTGGGCGCTGCCGTCGGAGGCGATAAGCGCCCCCATCGAGCCCCACGCCCCGCCCAATCGCGCAACTTGTACGGAATCAAACGGCATAAGCCCCCGCATCTCCTGACGGCTTCATGCCGACGGGTTAGGTCTTGCAACTCCGGGGTATACCGAAGCACGTAAAGACGCGGTGAATCCGGAATTTACTGTGGATAAACCACATGTTCCCGCGCCATCCCGCGCAGGAAATGGAAACGCCCCAGAAACAAGTTCCGAGGCGATCCGATAGTATCCGCAAATAGCCCGATAGTTACGGCCATGCACCGATCCGCCTTCCCGGCGGCGCGATACGCTGGGTGGCGGCGGGTCAGATCACCAGCCCGAACACCGCGGACACGCCATTGCCGTCCGCCGGGCTGCCGAGGACCTGATAATAGAGATAATTGCCGTTGTAGACGATCTGGTTGCCGGCAATGCCCGAGGCGACGTTCTGATAGCCCTCGCTCCAGGAAATCGTGACGGCATAATGCCCCGGCTCGAGATCGGCCCAGCTCTCATTGACCGGGCTCCCCGAAGTGGCGGTGCCATTCCATTCGAAGCTCGGCCCCGGCGTGACATAGGTCCAGACGCGCACATGAACTTCCCCGGGATTGAAGGGAGCAACCTGCACGGACAAAGTAGACATGCCGAACCTCGCGCTGATGGAAGATGGCGCGAGGCTATAGCTCCGGTGCCGGCGGGTCGAGATCAGGACAGGCAATCCATCCGGATTGGTGACATCTATTTCCTACCCGAAACGAAAACGGGGAAGGCGATGCCTTCCCCATTCCGAACTTCTGCACGGCGTTCAGCGATGGATCACTGATCGAGGAACGAACGCATCTTCCGCGAACGGCTCGGGTGCTTGAGCTTGCGCAGCGCCTTGGCTTCGATCTGGCGGATTCGCTCGCGGGTGACCGAGAACTGCTGGCCGACTTCCTCGAGCGTGTGATCGGTGTTCATGCCGATGCCGAAGCGCATGCGCAACACGCGCTCCTCGCGCGGGGTGAGCGAGGCGAGGACGCGGGTTACCGTTTCCTTCAGGTTCGCCTGGATCGCGGCATCCACCGGGATCACGGCGTTCTTGTCCTCGATGAAATCGCCCAGATGGCTGTCTTCCTCGTCGCCGATCGGCGTTTCGAGGGAGATCGGCTCCTTGGCGATCTTCATCACCTTGCGCACCTTCTCGAGCGGCATGCTCAGGCGCTCGGCCATTTCCTCGGGCGTGGGCTCGCGGCCCTGCTCGTGGAGGAACTGGCGGCTGGTGCGGACCAGCTTGTTGATCGTCTCGATCATGTGGACCGGGATGCGGATCGTGCGCGCCTGGTCGGCGATCGAGCGGGTGATCGCCTGGCGGATCCACCAGGTCGCATAAGTGCTGAACTTGTAGCCGCGGCGATACTCGAACTTGTCGACCGCCTTCATCAGGCCGATATTGCCCTCCTGGATCAGGTCCAGGAACTGCAGGCCGCGGTTCGTATACTTCTTGGCGATCGAGATCACGAGGCGGAGATTGGCCTCGACCATCTCCTTCTTGGCGATGCGCGCCTCGCGCTCGCCCTTCTGCACCATGTTGACGATGCGGCGGAATTCGCCGAGCGCCATGCCGGTCGACTGGGCGATTTCGGCGATCTCGATGCGGATGCGGTCGACCGCGCCGCCCTCGTTCGCGGCAAAGGCCGCCCATTTCTTGTCGAGGCCCTGGACCGACTGCAGCCACTGCTCGTCGAGCTCATGGTCGACATAGCGGTCGAGGAAATCCTTGCGGCTCACCTTGTGGCGCTCGGCAAGGCGCAGCATCTGACCGCCCAGCGCGGTGAGGCGCCGGTTGAAGCTGTAGAGCTGGTCGACCAGATACTCGATCTTCTGCTGATGGAACTGGACCGACTCGACCTCGGCCGTCAGCTCCTCGCGCAGCTTCTGGTACTTCTTCTCGTCCGAGGCGACGAGCTCGCCGCCGGCAGCCATCGCATCGAGGCGCTGGAGCTGCATCTTGGAGAATTTCTTGTAGATCGACGTGATGTTGGCGAACTTCTCGAGCGCCTGCGGCTTGAGCGTCTCCTCCATCTGGGCGAGGCTGAGGGTATTGTCCTCCTCCTCGTCGTCCGAAGGCCGCGGCGCGCGGCGCTCGGTCATCGAATCCTCGTCTTCCTCCTCGGCGACTTCCTCGACCTCTTCCTCTTCCTTGTAGGAGGGGCCGGCGGCGGCTTCGCTGATCTCGCCATTGTCGTCCTCGGCGCCCTCGACCTGCTCGGCCGACGGCCCCTTGGAGAGCATCGCGTCGAGATCGAGGATCTCGCGCAGCTGCATCGTGCCTTCGTTGAGCGCGTTGGACCAGCCGATGATCGCGTTGAAGGTGATCGGCGACTCGCACAGGCCCAGGATCATCGTGTCCCGACCGGCCTCGATGCGCTTCGCGATCGCGATCTCGCCCTCGCGGGACAGGAGCTCCACGGCGCCCATCTCGCGCAGGTACATGCGCACCGGATCGTCGGTGCGATCGACGGTTTCCTTCTTCTTGGTCTCGAAGGCCGGCGCCGAATCGTCGTTGCCGTCGTTCGAATCGGCGTCGTCGGCGCTGTCGTCCTCGGGCTCGGCGTCCTCGCCGGCTTCCTCGTTCTCGACCACGTTGACGCCCATGTCGTTGAGCGCCGCCATCACGTCCTCGATCTGCTCCGAGGACATCTGGTCCTGCGGCAGCATCTCGTTGAGCTGGTCGACGGTGATGTAGCCGCGCTTCTTCGCCCGCGCGACTAGCTTCTTGATCGAGCCTTCGTTGAGATCGATCAGCGGCGCGTCACCCGCCTCGCCGGTGTCGGTGACGTCCGCCATGTTCGCCTTGGCCATTCAAATCCTCGAAACTTGGATGGCGGCAATTATACGCCGCCCTAATCCTCGAAATTCTCGTCGTCCGCAAGCATCAGATTCGCGAGGCGCGTTTCCAGCTCCTGGCGCTGCCGGAGCAGAGCCGTTTGCCGGGCGAACGCCGCATCGTCGAAACGCTCGAGCATCGCGGCCGTTGCCTCTGCCAGCGCCGCGTCCACCGCGGGGCGCGCCACCATCACCGCGATCGCCTCGTTCAGGTCTTCGCGCGCTTTCCTTTCCTCGGCTTCGGGCCGGGTGAAGGAGAAAGGCAGGGTATCGGCCCGGAGCAGCTCGCTCGCCATCTGATCGAAACCGGACCGCGCCAATATGGTGAGTACCTTGGCACGATCAAGCTGCCGGTCTTCGAGCGCGACGTCGACCACCGCCTCGAACAGCTTGCCGAGCGCGCCCGATGCGCCGCGCAGGGAGCCGAGCACCTCCATGTGGCGCGCGATTTCGGCGGGGTGGCGGATCAGCCCGGCGAGCACCGCCTTGGCGAGGATGGGGTCGAGCCCGCCGGCCTGCACCGAGCGGGTCCGCTGGGTGAGCGGCGGCTCGGGCGGGATCCAGTTGCCGCGCTTGTCCCGCCTCCCGCGCGCCGCCGGCGCACCGGGGCCACGGGGGGCTCGCGCCTCGAACCCGCGTTGCCCGCGCCCGAAATGCGCATCGGTGCGCTCGCGAAACTCGGCGAGATACTCGTGCTTCACATTCGGATCGCTGATCCCCCCGGCAAGTTCGCCAAGACGGCGCTTCAGGCCCGCGCGCTGCTCGGGCGTGTCGAGCGGTTCGGCGGCAACCTCGCTGTCCCAGAGCAGATCGACCAGCGGCCGCGCCTTGCCGAGCAGCGCCTCGAAGGCGGCGGGTCCCTGGGCACGGACGAGATCGTCGGGATCGAGCCCATCGGGCAGCGTGACGAAGGCGAGGCTGCGCCCCGGCTCGAGCATCGGCATGGCGCGATGCGCAGCGCGGAGGGCCGCCTTCTGCCCGGCCGAATCGCCGTCGAAGCAGAGGAGGGGGACATCGGCTATCCGCCACAGCCGTTCGAGCTGATGCTCGGTCATCGCGGTGCCGAGCGGCGCCACCGCCTCGCCGAAACCGGCCTGGGCGAGGGCGATCACGTCCATATAGCCCTCGACCGCAATGATCCGCCCGGACTTGCGTGCCGCGGCCTGGGCGCGATCCAGATTGTAGAGCGTGCGCCCCTTGTCGAAGAGCGGCGTCTCGGGGGAATTGAGATATTTCGGCTCGCCCTCGCCGATGATGCGCCCGCCAAAGGCGATGGCCCGGCCTCGCACGTCGCGGATCGGGATCATCAGTCGGCCGCGGAACCGATCGTACGGGTCCTTCTTCTCCACCGAGATCAGCAGGCCGGCCTCGACCAGCATGGGATCGCCATAGCCCTTGAGCGCGTCCTTCAGCTTGCCGCGCGAATCGGGCGCGAAGCCGATGCCGAAGGCCCTGGCGGTTTCGTCGTTGATCCCACGCTTCCTGAGCACCGCGCGCGCCTCGGCGCCTTCGATGCCGTGGAGGCGCTCGACGAAGAACCTGGCGGCGTCCTCCATTGCCTCGTGCAGCCCCTTGGCGCGCTCGGCCTTCTCGGCGCTGCGGCGATCCTGCTCGGGCATTTCCATGCCGGCCGCCTGGACCAGCTCCTTCACCGCATCGATGAAGGGCAGGCCGCGCTGATCGGTCATCCAGCGGATCGCATCGCCGTGCGCGCCGCAGCCGAAGCAATGGTAGAAGCCCTTGTCGTCGTTGACGTAGAAGGACGGCGTCTTCTCGTTATGGAACGGGCAGCAGGCACGAAACTCCCGTCCCGCCTTCTGGAGCTTCACCGTCTTGGCGATGAGGCCGGAGAGCAGGGTGCGGGCGCGGAGCTCGTCCAGAAAGGCGGGGGTAAGGCTCACCTCAGGAGAGCGCCGCCTTCACCAGGCCGCTCGCCTTGCTCATGTCCAGCGTCGTCGCATGGCGCGCCTTCAGCTCCGCCATCACGCGGCCCATGTCCTTCATGCCCGAAGCGCCCAGTTCGGCCTTGATCGCCTCGATCGCCGCCGTCGTCTCCCCGTCGCTCATCTGCGCCGGCAGGAAGCGCTCGATCACCGCGATTTCGGCCTTCTCCGTGTCGACCAGGTCCTGGCGGCCGCCCCCTTCGAACATCTCGATCGATTCGCGGCGCTGCTTCACCATCTTCTGGAGCACTTCGATCACCATCGCGTCGTCGTCCATCTGGACGGATCTGGTGCGCTCTTCGATGTCGCGGTTCTTGATCGCGCTCAGGATCAGGTTGGTCGCCTGGCGGGTCCCCTTGTCGCCGGCCTTCATGGCGGTGATCTGGGCTGCCTTGATATCGTCTCGGATCATTTCGTCTCTCGTGAATCGGGAATTGCCCGCAATAGACCCGCGAACCGGTTGACGCGAGGGGGGTAGGGGTCTAGCGGGCGGCACTTAGCGACATTGCTGCACCTCAAATGGAGAGCCACCCCTAAATGGCCGACGCCACGCCTACGCCCATGCCTGCCGGAGCTACCGGCGTTCTGGTTTTGGCGTCGGGGGACGTGATCTGGGGGCGGGGCTTCGGCGCCGAGGGGCAGGCGGTCGGCGAAGTGTGCTTCCACACCGCGATGACCGGCTATCAGGAGATCATGACCGACCCGTCGTTCGCGGGCCAGATCATCAACTTCACCTTCCCGCATATCGGCAATGTCGGCGCGAACCCCGACGATGTCGAGGCGGACGATCCCCATGCGCTGGGCATGATCGTGCGCGAGGACGTGACCGAGCCGAGCAATTTCCGCGCGACCGAGCATCTCGATGCCTGGATGAAGAAGCATGCGCGGATCGGCCTGTCGGGCATCGACACCCGCGCGCTCACCCGCCGCATCCGCCTGGCCGGCGCGCCCAACGGCGTGATCGCGCATTCGGCCGAGGGCAAGTTCGACATTCCGCTGCTGCTCGAGATAGCACGCGCCTGGCCGGGCCTGGAGGGCATGGACCTTGCCATCACGGTCACCGCCGAGACGCATTTCGGCTGGGAAGGCGGCGTCTGGCGGCTGGGCTTCGGCTATGGCGAGGGCGGCCAGGAGGACACGCGGCCGCATGTCGTCGCGCTCGACTATGGTTCGAAGCGCAACATCTTCCGCAACCTGGTCCAGGCCGGCGCCAAGGTCACCGTGCTGCCGGCGCAGGCGACCTACGAACAGATCATGGCGTTCAACCCGGACGGCTTCTTCCTGTCGAACGGCCCGGGCGACCCCGCCGCGACCGGCGAATATGCGGTGCCGGTGATCCGCCAGCTGCTCGAGACCGGCAAGCCGTTGTTCGGCATTTGCCTGGGCCACCAGCTGCTGGGGCTGGCGGTGGGCGCCGAGACGACCAAGATGTTCCAGGGGCATCGCGGCGCCAACCATCCGGTCAAGCGGCTGGAAGACGGCGCGGTGGAGATCACCAGCATGAACCACGGCTTCGCGGTGGAACGCGAGACGCTCCCCGAGAATGCCCGCGAGACGCATGTGTCGCTGTTCGACGGCTCGAATGCGGGCATCGCGCTGACCGACCGCCCGGCGTTCAGCGTGCAGTATCACCCCGAGGCCAGCCCGGGGCCGCAGGACAGCCTGTATCTGTTCGAGCGGTTCGTGGGGATGATGCGGCGGTGAGTGCAATTGAGGACCAGCGGGCGCTGCTGAAGTTTCTCTACGAAAGGGTTTTCAATTCCCCGCATCGGTTCTGCACTCTTACAACATTAAGTGACGGCACCCAGCTCTCTCACGATAGTTTGGAATATCTGCGTGGGCTGGCTGATGACCTTGAAACCGCAGGTCTGATCATCACGCGTCAAAATTACCGGGCTTCTGGGCAGAGACTCCTTCAAATCTCGGCCCGCGGGATTGACGCTGTTGAGTCGAATTCTATTCCGGTCGTGGTTGATTCTTCGAGATGGACAGGAAGATACAACCTGACGGTTGCCCAAAGGGAAGGGGTTCACCGCCTTCTTGGCGAGATCCGTGCAGAAATCGATGGCTCTAAGCTATCTAACACTCGCAAGGCGAACGCATTGGCACTTATTTCGGCGGCAGAGACCCTAGTCGAAGCGCCTGATCCCCAGTGGCCCGAGGTAATGCGCCTCCTAAGGTCACCACTTCTAGGAAACATCGCAGGCGTAGCGGGCTTGGTTTTGGCAATCGCCCAGATCATGCTTGCTGCTGCGCAAGGATAGTATTGATGCCCAAACGCACCGACATCTCCTCCATCCTCGTCATTGGCGCCGGTCCGATCGTGATCGGCCAGGCCTGCGAGTTCGACTATTCGGGCACGCAGGCGATCAAGGCGCTCAAGGAAGAGGGCTATCGCATCGTCCTGGTCAATTCGAACCCGGCGACGATCATGACCGATCCCGAACTGGCCGACGCCACCTATGTCGAGCCGATCACGCCCGCGATCGTGGCCCGGATCATCGAGAAGGAGCGCCCCGACGCGGTGCTGCCGACGATGGGCGGCCAGACCGCGCTCAATACCGCGCTGGCGCTTGCGAACGACGGCACGCTGGAGAAGTTCGGCTGCATCATGATCGGCGCCGATGCCGAGGCGATCGACAAGGCCGAGGACCGGCTGAAGTTCAAGGACGCGATGACCAAGATCGGGCTCGAAAGCGCCCGCTCGGCGATCGCGCATAGCGAGGCCGAGGCGCTGGCCGCGCTCGAGCATGTCGGCCTGCCGGCGATCATCCGCCCCAGCTTCACCATGGGCGGCTCGGGCGGCGGCATCGCCTATAACCGCGAGGAATTCATCGCCATCGTGCGGACCGGCCTCGACCTGTCGCCGACGACCGAGGTGCTGATCGAGGAGTCGCTCCTCGGCTGGAAGGAATATGAGATGGAGGTTGTCCGCGATCGCAAGGACAACGCCATCATCGTGTGCAGCATCGAAAATGTCGATGCGATGGGCACCCACACCGGCGATTCGATCACCGTCGCCCCGGCGCTGACGCTGACCGACAAGGAATACCAGATCATGCGCAATGCATCGATCGCGGTGCTCCGGGAAATCGGCGTGGAAACCGGCGGTTCGAACGTGCAGTTCGCAGTGAATCCGAAGGATGGCCGCCTGATCGTCATCGAGATGAACCCGCGCGTGTCGCGCTCGTCGGCGCTGGCATCGAAGGCGACCGGCTTCCCGATCGCCAAGGTCGCTGCCAAGCTGGCGGTGGGCTACACGCTCGACGAGATCGACAACGACATCACCGGCGCCACTCCGGCCTCGTTCGAGCCGACGATCGACTATGTCGTCACCAAGATCCCGCGCTTCGCCTTCGAGAAGTTCAAGGGCGCCGAAGCCACGCTCGGCACCGCGATGAAGTCGGTCGGCGAAGTGATGGCGATCGGCCGCAACATCCACGAATCGATGCAGAAGGCGCTGCGCGGCCTGGAGACCGGCCTGAGCGGCTTCAACAATGTCGAGAAGCTCGCCGGTGCCCGCCGCGACGAGATCGAGGCGGCGCTGGCCGTGCGCTCGCCCGACCGGCTGCTGATCGCCGCCCAGGCGCTGCGGGAGGGCTTCACCGTCGCCGAAGTCTGCGCGGTCGCCCAGTACGACCCCTGGTTCATGGAGCGCCTGGCGGAGATCATCGCGGCCGAGGCCGAGGTGATGGACAAGGGGCTTCCCCAGGATGCCGCCGGCATGCGCCGCCTCAAGGCGATGGGCTTCAGCGACAAGCGCCTCGCCTTCCTCGCGCTCAAATCGGCGAACCTGCGCGAAGGCGCCGATGCCATGGCCAAGTCGTCCGGGCTGATCGGCGAAGTCGTCAAGGCGATGACCGGCGGCGTTACCGAGAACGACGTGCGCGCGCATCGCCACAAGCTGGGCGTCCGCCCGGTGTTCAAGCGCATCGACACCTGCGCGGCCGAGTTCGAGGCGAAGACGCCGTACATGTACTCGACCTACGAGGCGCCGAGCTTCGGCGAGCCCGAGAACGAGGCAGCGCCGAGCGACCGCAAGAAGGTCGTGATCCTGGGCGGCGGTCCCAACCGCATCGGCCAGGGCATCGAGTTCGACTATTGCTGCTGCCACGCCTGCTTCGCGCTGGCGGACGCGGGCTATGAGACGATCATGGTCAACTGCAATCCCGAAACGGTGAGCACCGACTATGACACGTCGGACCGCCTCTATTTCGAGCCGCTGACTGCCGAGGACGTGCTGGAGATCCTGCACGTCGAGCAGTCGAAGGGCGAGCTGGTCGGCGTGATCGTCCAGTTCGGCGGCCAGACCCCGCTCAACCTCGCCAAGGCGCTGGAGGATGCCGGCATCCCGATCCTCGGCACCAGCCCCGATGCCATCGACCTGGCCGAGGACCGCGAGCGCTTCGCCGACCTGGTCGAGAAGCTCGGCCTCAAGCAGCCGGCCAACGGCCTGGCGCGTACGCGCGACGAGGCAGTGAAGATCGCCGAGCGGATCGGCTATCCGGTGCTGATGCGCCCGAGCTATGTGCTCGGCGGCCGCGCGATGGAGATCGTCGACTCGACCCAGCAGCTCGACGATTACATCCAGACCGCGGTGCAGGTCTCGGGCGACTCGCCGGTGCTGATCGACCAGTATCTTCGCGATGCCGTGGAAGTGGACGTGGACGCGATCGCGGACGGCACCGATGTGGTCGTCGCGGGTGTGCTCCAGCACATCGAAGAGGCCGGCGTCCATTCGGGCGACAGCGCCTGTTCGATCCCGCCCTACAGCCTGCCGGCGGAGATCGTCGCCGAGATCGAGCGCCAGACCGAGGCGCTCGCCCGGGCGCTCAAGGTCAAGGGCCTGATGAACATCCAGTTCGCGGTGAAGGACGGCGAGGTCTACCTGATCGAGGTGAACCCGCGCGCCAGCCGCACGGTGCCGTTCGTCGCCAAGGCGATCGGCATTCCGGTCGCGAAGATCGCCAGCCGCGTGATGGCGGGCGAGAAGCTGGCCGACCTGCCGAAGATCGACCGCGACATCGATTATATCGCGGTCAAGGAAGCGGTGTTCCCGTTCAACAAGTTCCCGGGCGTCGATCCGGTGCTTTCGCCCGAGATGAAGTCGACCGGCGAAGTGATGGGCATCGATCTCGACTTCGCGACCAGCTTCGCCAAGGCGCAGCTGGGCGCGGGAACGGTGCTGCCCGGCACGGGCCGGCTGTTCGTCAGCGTCAAGGATACCGACAAGCCGGTGGTGCTGCCGGGGGTGCGCCTGCTCGCCGAACTGGGCTTCACCATTGTCGCCACCGGCGGCACCGCCGACTATCTGACGAACGAGGGCATCAGGGTCGAGCGCGTCAACAAGGTGGCGCAGGGCCGTCCGCACATCGTCGACCGCATCCTGGACGGCGATATCGCACTGATCTTCAATACGACGGAAGGCTGGCAGTCGCTGAAGGATTCGTCGGACATCCGGCGTTCGGCGCTCAATCTCAAGATCCCGTACTTCACCACGGCGCAGGCGAGCGTAGCGGCGGCACGGGCGATCGAGGCGCTGTCCAGGCACAGCCTCGACGTGCGGCCGCTCCAGGATTTCTACGCCTCGCGCGGTTGATCCGATCCCTCCGGCTCCCCGCGTTTCGACGGGGAGCCGGACCGATTATTCCAGCTTCGGCTCGAAGATAACTTTCCTAGCCTTGCAGTGCGGCATTGGCAGGCTTATTATTCGCGTTCGCACAATTGATCTTCCCCCATCAGTATCCATGTGCGGGCGTTCCCCCGGGGGCGCTTGTGGGACGGGGCGTTTTGAAGGACTTGGTGGATGGCGACGGTCGACAAGATGCCGATGCTTCAGGAAGGCTATGACAAGCTTACCGCGGAGCTGAAGCGCCTGAAAATCGAACGCCCGCTGATCGTGGATGCGATCGAGGAGGCGCGCGCGCACGGCGACCTGTCGGAAAATGCCGAATATCACGCCGCCAAGGAGCAGCAGGGCCAGAACGAAGCCACGATCGCGGATATCGAGGGCAAGCTCAGCCGTGCCCAGATCATCGATCCGCGCGAGCTTTCGGGCGACAAGGTCGTGTTCGGCGCGACGGTGACGCTGCTCGACGAGGACGACAAGCCGATCAAGTACCAGATCGTCGGCGAGACCGAGGCCGATGTCAGCAAGGGCCGCATCTCGTACAACTCGCCGATCGGCCGCGCGCTGATCGGGCGCAAGGTGGACGAGGAGGTCGAGGTCTCGGTTCCTGCCGGCGACCGCTATTATCTGGTGTCGCAGATCGAATTCATCTGACGATGGATTTGCGCCGGATTACGGCCACGTCCTGGATCGTGCTGGTCACGGTCCTGGTCAGTCTGTTCGTGCTGTTCACGCATCGCGAGATCGAAGCTGCCGTGCTCGGCGGCTTCATTCCCGCGCGCCTGACCGGTACGGTCGATACGCAAGGGCTCACCATGGTCCCGGCGTTGCTGACTCCGCTCAGCGCGACGCTGCTCCATGCCGGCCTGTTCCATCTCGGCATGAATATCCTGATGCTCGCCTATACGGGCCGGGAGACGGAGAAGGCGATCGGGCCCTGGGGCGTGCTGATCCTCTATCTGGTGGGCGCCTATGCTGCGGCGGGCGCGCAGTGGCTGGCCGATCCGCAGTCGGTACGCCCGATGATCGGCGCGAGCGGCGCGGCTTCCGCGATCGTCGGTGCCTATTCGCTGCTCTATGGCCGCTCGCGCGCCAAGCCGATCGGGCCCATTCCGGCACGCGCGGTGCACGTCGCATGGCTCGCCGCCGCCTGGGTGGCGATCAACCTGATGACCGGGCTGGCATTCCAGGCCGCGAATGTGGGAATTGCCGCCGCCGCGCATATCGGCGGCTTCGCGGCCGGACTGATATTGGCCCGGCCGCTTTTCCAGTGGAACTGGCGCAAGGCCTGAATTCCACCGTGCCCGCGGCTCAGCCCTTGAGATCGGGCTCGAGCAGGCGGTGCAGGTGCACCACCACATAGCGCATCTCGGCATCGTCCACCGTGCGCTGGGCGGCGCTGCGCCAGGCATTCTCGGCGCTGGCATAGTCGGGATAGATGCCGACGACATCCAGCTTGGACGGATCGACGAAATCAAGCGTCTGCGGATCGGTCACGCGACCGCCGAAGACGAGATGCAGCTTGCTCATTGGGCCTCCGAAAGCATTTTCTGGTTTATAGAGGCCTCTAGGAAGGGGGGGCGCCGGCCTCAAGCCTTTTGCGCTGCACCCTTCGCGGCATCGACGAGATTGCCGAACAGGGAGGTGACGCGTTCCTTGGCGTCGTCGCGGCTGGGCAGCAGCGCGTCGAACTCCGCCTTGCCGGCCTCCTTCACTGCCTGGACGGTGCCGGTGACCTTGCCGGCGATCTGGCGGCCGGTGCCTTCGAGCAGTTCGCGCTCCTTCCGGCTGCGCGGAACCAGCATGCCGATCAGCACGCCCAGCGCGACGCCGCCGGCGACCAGCACATAGGGGTTCTCGGCCAGGCTTTCGCCCTGCTCGTTCGCGGGATTGGTGCTCATCAGGAGGATCCTTTCTTGCCTTTGTGCTTCAAACCCGTGGCCGGGTCGCGAGTTTCATGCCGCCTGGAGAGGATGTCGCCGATCCAGCCGCGCGCCATGACGAGGCCGATGGTAGCGGCGATGCCGGCGGCGGCGAGGGGGCGGCTGCGCACCGCCTCCGCACCCTTGCGCGCGACGGTGGCGACGCCTTGCGCGGCGGTCTCCACTGCGTCCTGCGCCAGATTGGCGGGGCGCAGCCGTTCCTGCACCTGGCCGAGCGTGCCGAACAGCCGGGCCCGGGCCGCCGCGATCCGCGCCCTTGCGGCGTCGACGTCGTGCGGATTCTCGCTCACGGCCTTTCCTTGAAGATGCGCTTCACATGGGTCCAGGCGAGCCAGCCCATCAGCCCGGCGATCGCAAGGAACGCCAGGACGACGATCAGCGTCGCCAGTCCCGGGCCGACCAGCGGGGCGAGGGTGAGGACCAGCCCGACCACCAGCGCCACTGCCGCGGCCTGGGCGAGGGCGAGCGCAACCGCGCCCATCCACAGCATCTCGCGCGCGTCACGCAGCTTCGCGCGCAGCAACGTGCGATAATAGCCAAGCTCGGCATCGGCATAGGCCCTGCCGTCCTCGGCGAGCTGCTGGAGCAGCTCGCCGATGCCCTTCTCGTCAGGCTGTGGCGCGTCCACCCCCCGCTTCGCCGCTTACGACTTGTCGCTGTCGCCGGCGTCGGACGCGGCGTCCACGCCCGACTTGATCAGGCGCGCGAGCACGAAGCCCAGGCCCGCCGCGACACCCACCGCCACCGCCGGGCTCTTGCGCACGAAGGCCGTGACGTCGGCGACCAGATCGTCCACTTCCTTGCCGCGCAGGCTTTCCGCGAAGTTCGAAATGCCGTCCGCGGCGGAGCGGGCATATTTGCCGTAATTCTCGCCGAGCCGGGCATCGACGTCGTTGGCCGCCGACTTCATCATGCTCGCGACTTCGTCGAGCGCACCCGTCGCCTTTTCCTTGCCCTCGCCGGCCAGCGCGCGGGCGCGCTCGGCGGCCTGGCTGCCGAGCTTGCTCGCTTCCTCGCGCAGCTTGTTGGTCGCGGAGCCACCCTCGGCCGCAGCCGGAGCATTCAGCGTATCACCCGTCGTTTCGTCAGCCATGCCAAAAAACCTCCATGCCCATTGCGAAACAACCACGGCCACGTTTGCGAGTTCCATCCGTTGCCGTTAGAGGCCGCGTCGCGCCCTCACTGCCATACCTAGGGAGACCGTTCCGTGACCGCAATCATCGACATCCATGCCCGCCAGATTCTCGACAGCCGGGGCAACCCCACCGTGGAGGTCGACGTGATGCTCGAGGATGGCAGCTTCGGCCGCGCCGCAGTGCCCTCGGGTGCCTCGACCGGCGCGCACGAGGCGGTGGAGAAGCGCGACGGCGACAAGTCGCGCTGGCTCGGCAAGGGCGTCGACGCCGCGGTCGAAGCAGTGAACAGCGAGATCTTCGAGGAAGTCGTCGGCATGGAGGCCGAGGACCAGGCCGATCTCGACGCCGCGATGATCGAGCTCGACGGCACCGAGAACAAGGGCCGCCTGGGCGCCAACGCCATCCTCGGCGTCAGCCTGGCCGCCGCCAAGGCCGCCGCCGACGCGCGGGGGCTGCCGCTCTATCGCTATGTCGGTGGTGTCAACGCCCATGTCCTGCCGGTGCCGATGATGAACATCATCAATGGCGGCGAGCATGCCGACAATCCGATCGACTTCCAGGAATTCATGATCGTTCCCGTCGGCGCCGAGAACATCGTCGAGGCGGTGCGCTGCGGCTCGGAGATCTTCCACACGCTGAAGAAGAAGCTGCACGAGAAGGGCCTGGCCACCGGCGTGGGCGACGAGGGCGGCTTCGCCCCGAACATCGCCAGCACCACCGAGGCGCTGGACTTCATCATGTCGTCGATCGAGGCCGCCGGCTACACGCCCGGCGACGACGTGATGCTCGCGCTCGATTGCGCCGCCACCGAATATTACAAGGACGGCGCCTACCGGATGGTGGGCGAGGGCAAGACCCTGTCGTCGGCCGAGAACGCGGCGTTCCTGGCCGACCTGGCGGCGAAATATCCGATCTTCTCGATCGAGGACGGCATGGCCGAGGACGATTGGGAAGGCTGGAAGGCGCTGACCGACCTGCTCGGCGGCAAGGTCCAGCTGGTCGGCGACGACCTGTTCGTCACCAACCCGAAGCGCCTGCTGCGCGGCATCGAGGGCGGCTATGCCAATTCGCTGCTGGTGAAGGTCAACCAGATCGGCACGCTGACCGAGACGCTGGAAGCCGTCAGCCTGGCCCAGCGCTCCTCCTATACCGCGGTGATGTCGCACCGCTCGGGCGAGACCGAGGACGCGACGATCGCCGACCTCGCGGTCGCCACCAACTGCGGCCAGATCAAGACCGGCTCGCTGGCCCGTTCGGACCGGCTTGCGAAGTACAACCAGCTGATCCGCATCGAGGAAGAGCTGGGCGACGCTGCGGTCTATGCCGGGCGTTCGGTGCTGAAGAAGTAAGGCTGCCCTCCCTCCCGTTCGCGGAAGCGGTGCGCTCGCCTCCCGATCGTCGTCCTCGCCTTGGCGAAGATGACGGTTGGGGGAGGGCGGTGAAGAATGGGGGCGGCTATCTCGTGCGCCTTGGCATCCATCGCCACGGCAGGCCGGCTGGCGCCGATTGCCGCAGCGCGAGCGAATCCGCGCGATTATCGTGAGGAAGTGTTTCTGCCCGGTCCCAGCGGTTGCGGCCCGGCGCCTGCTTGTCCATCCGCGGGGGGACACCGGCCGACAGGAGCCGGTGCGCCGCACGGAGATGAGCCATGAGCATTGTTCTCGCGATCGGGCTGGCGCTTGCAGCCCCGGGATCCGTCCATTCCACCCTGGAGCATCGCACCAGCTTCGACCATGCCGGCGAGCGGATCGACACGCATTATCGCGCGCGCGTCGTCCTCGTTCGGCGGCAGGTCGGCGCAGCCACCAAGGCCGGCATGCCGTCCACGCTCCGCTGTACCTGGCGCGCGCATCTGCGCGTCGAGCGCGAGGCACGATCCGGCGAGAAACTGCGTTCGAATCGCAGCATCGAGCATAGGGCGATCCTGGAAGGCAGCCGCCCCGGCTGGTGCGGTGCGAGCGAGAATGCGGTAACGGAGGAAATCGCCCGACGCGCCGACGATATCCGCATGCGCCTGTTGACCATCGCGGACGAGGACACGGCGATGCTGAAGGCCGAGATCGAACCGAAGGGAGTGAACCGCGGGACATGAGGGTGAGACGGGCAATCGCATTGCCGGCAGCGGCGTTCGCAATCTTCTCGGGCGCGGCGGCGCATGCGCAGGACATCTCCGGTGGCGTGGAGCTGGCAACCGACGAGAGCCGCCGTGGCCTGAGCTGGAGCGGCGGGCGAGCAGTGGCCTCTGCCGATGCGCTGGTCGCGATCGGAGCGGCGGACGCGTCCGTCCGGATCGTCAGCACGCGCAATGCGCCGAGGCACGCCGATGCCGATGCCGTGGCGGACCTGGAACTGGGGGCGGCGACCGATGCCGGGCCGTTCCGGCTGCGCGGGCATGTGACTGCGCATCTGTTCGCCGGCGCGCGCGAGCGCATGGACTATGTCGAGCTGGGTGCCCGGGGCAGCTATACGCTGGGGCCGCTCCGGCTCGGCGCCGGTGCGGTCTATGCGCCGGGCCAGCGCGCCATCGGCGGGGACAATCTCTATCTGTTCGCGTCGGCCGATGCGGGCATCCCGGCCACGCCGCTGTCCGTATCCGCGACGCTGGGGCGCAGCACGGGAAGCACGGACGATCCGGTGCGCGCCGCCCGGCTCAGGCCCCTGGGCGACTATACCGACTGGCGGCTGGGGCTGGAGTACAGCCAATTCCCCTTCACGATCGGCCTCGATTATGTCGGCACCGACTTCGCCCGGCGGACGAGCGCCTCGCCGTTCGCAGACCTGGGCCATGACGGAGATCGCGTGGTCGCGCGCGTTCGCCTGGCATTCTGACGCTCTCGCCCGGCGCAAGCTGCCCGCAGGGGGGCAGGGGACGACTCGCGCCTCCGCACCAATACGGGCCTTGCGTGCGGCGCGTGGTTAAGCGAAAAACACCAGATGCGCTCGCGTAACGCTTCTCCGTTCCAGACCTTGCTTCGCCGGGCCGGGTTGCCCGCGCTGACGCTGATCGCCATCGGCTTCTTCGGCTACAACGCCGTGCTCGGGCCGACCGGCATCATGCAGACCAAGCAGACCAAGGTGGAGTATGAGCAGAAGAAGGCGGAATATGCCGGGCTCGACAAGCAGCGGGCCGCGCTCAAGAATCGCGTCGACCTGCTCGACAAGAAGCGTGGGGTCGACCCCGACCTGGCCGATGAACTGGCGCGCAAGCAGCTGAACGTCGTCCGCCCGGACGAGGTCGTGATCCCCCTCCAGAAGCATGCGCCGGCACCCGCCGGGCGCTGATCTCTGGACGCTGCATTGCAGCGTACGCAATCTGCACCCCTGGTTGCGCAGACTGCAATTGCCGTGGCGTCAACTGAACGGCACGCGCATTCCCGCGTTAGTTGCGCGGCGGGCGAAAACGCGCTTATAGGCACCCGCCTTCCCCCTCCCCGGACGAGGATTTCCTGATCGTGGCCAAAGCACCGGCTCGCAAATCGACTGAACCCGCAAAGACCAATCGCGAGCGGCCCGAAGAGCCGCAGCGCTACCAGGCTTCGAAGGAGGAACTGCTCGAGTTCTACAAGCAGATGCTCCTGATCCGCCGCTTCGAGGAGAAGGCGGGCCAGCTCTACGGCCTCGGCTTCATCGGTGGTTTCTGCCACCTCTATATCGGCCAGGAAGCGGTTGCGGTCGGCCTGCAGTCGGCGCTCGACGGCGACAAGGATTCGGTGATCACGGGCTATCGCGATCACGGCCACATGCTCGCCTATGGCATCGATCCCAAGGTGATCATGGCCGAGCTCACGGGTCGCGCCGCCGGCATCTCGAAGGGCAAGGGCGGCTCGATGCACATGTTCTCGACCGAGAAGAAATTCTACGGCGGGCACGGCATCGTCGGCGCGCAGGTTGCGCTCGGCACCGGCCTGGCGTTCGCGCACAAGTATAACGAGGATGGTGGCGTCGCCATGGCCTATTTCGGCGACGGCGCCGCGAACCAGGGCCAGGTCTATGAATCGTTCAACATGGCCGAGCTGTGGAAGCTTCCGATCATCTACGTGATCGAGAACAACCAGTACGCCATGGGCACGAGCGTGAACCGCTCGTCGGCGGAAGACCAGCTCTACAAGCGCGGCGAGAGCTTCCGCATCCCCGGCATCCAGGTGGACGGCATGGACGTGCTCGCCTGCCGCGGTGCCGCCGAGGAGGCGCTGGCCTGGGTCCGCGCGGGCAAGGGCCCGATCATCCTCGAGATGAAGACCTATCGCTATCGTGGCCACTCGATGTCCGATCCGGCCAAGTATCGCAGCCGCGAGGAGGTCCAGTCGGTCCGCGACAAGTCGGACCCGATCGAGCAGGTGAAGCACGAGCTGGAGGACATGAAGGTCACCGAGGCGGAGCTGAAGGCGATCGAGGCGGAGATTCGCAAGATCGTGAACGAGGCGGCGGACTTCTCCGAGCAGACGCCCGAGCCCGATCCTTCCGAACTGTATACCGACGTGCTGGTGGAGTCCTACTGAGATGGCGATCGAACTGAAGATGCCGGCGCTGTCGCCCACCATGGAGGAGGGCACGCTCGCCAAGTGGCTCGTCAAGGAAGGCGACACGGTCAAGTCGGGCGACATCCTCGCCGAGATCGAGACCGATAAGGCGACGATGGAGTTCGAGGCCGTCGACGAGGGCACGATCGCCAAGATCCTGGTCGCCGAGGGCACCGACAATGTGAAGGTCGGCACCGTGATCGCTACGATCGCGGGCGAGGGCGAGGATGCCTCCGCACCGGCGCCCGCCGCCGCACCGGCCCCGGCGCCCGCTCCTGCGGAGCCTGCCGCCGGCGAGGATGGCGGCCCCAAAAAGGCCGATAGCGGCACCAAGCAGCTCGCCAGCGAAAAGGCGGCCACCGTCAAGGATCCCGCGATCCCGGAAGGCACCGAGATGGTCAAGACGACCGTCCGCGAGGCGCTGCGCGATGCGATGGCCGAGGAAATGCGCAAGGATCCGCGCGTCTTCGTGATGGGCGAGGAAGTCGCCGAATATCAGGGCGCCTACAAGGTGACCCAGGGCCTGCTCGAGGAGTTCGGCGCCAAGCGCGTGATCGACACGCCGATCACCGAATATGGCTTTGCCGGCCTCGGCTCGGGCGCGGCGATGGGCGGCCTCAAGCCGATCGTCGAGTTCATGACCTTCAACTTCGCGATGCAGGCGATCGACCACATCGTGAACTCCGCGGCCAAGACCAACTACATGTCCGGCGGCCAGATGCGCTGTCCGATCGTGTTCCGCGGCCCCAACGGCGCCGCTTCGCGCGTCGCCGCGCAGCACTCGCAGAATTATGGCCCCTGGTATGCCAGCGTTCCCGGCCTGATCGTGATCGCGCCCTATGACGCACAGGATGCGAAGGGGCTGCTCAAGGCGGCGATCCGCTCGGAAGACCCGGTCGTGTTCCTCGAGAACGAGCTGATGTACGGCCGCACCTTCGAAGTGCCGAAGCTCGACGATTACGTGCTGCCGATCGGCAAGGCGCGCATCGTCCGCGCCGGCAAGGACGTGACGATCGTGAGCTATTCGATCGGCGTCGGCGTCGCGCTGGAAGCCGCCGAGAAGCTGGCGGCAGAGGGCGTGGACGCGGAAGTCATCGACCTGCGCACGCTGCGCCCGCTCGACACCGCGACGGTGCTCGAGAGCCTGAAGAAGACCAACCGCATGGTGGTGGTCGAGGAAGGCTGGCCGGTCTGCTCGATCTCGTCCGAGATCGTCGCCGTGGCGATGGAGCAGGGCTTCGACGATCTGGACGCGCCGGTGCTGCGCGTGACCAACGAGGACGTGCCGCTGCCCTATGCCGCGAACCTCGAGAAGCTGGCGCTGATCACTGCGGACAAGGTGGTCGCGGCAGTGAAGAAGGTGACCTACAGGGGTTGATACCGGGGCCGCGCCCCGCGGGATCGGATCGGATACGGAAGAGGCCGGGGGAGACCCCGGCCTTTTTCATGCGATCAGCACGCTGCCTTGGGAGCGTTCTCGACATTGTAGATCTGGCTGAGGTCGCGCCGGTCGCGAACCATCATCGATGCGATCTCGGAGATGGTGCCGGCGGGGGTGAGCGAAGTCCTGATCAGCGGCTTGTAGTTGTAATAGACCTCGACATACATCGTCGCGCCGCCATCGGGTGCCATCACCTGCCGGTTCTGGGGGCCCATGCCATCCATGTTGGACGTCGTGGTGGTCGGATCCTTCAGATTGCCATATTGCGGCGAGAAGCCGGTGACCGCGCCTTTGCAGCGCTGCCAGACGATCTTGTACTTCCCGCTGGTATTGGGATTGGCCATCGGCTCGAGGTCCGAGATGATCACCCGGCCGTTGGTGAACAGGTCGAGTTCCCCCGATTGCAGCTGCGCACCGGTCAGCAGGTCGTTGATGTCGATCTCGCTGATCGTCTTGGCCTGAAGCTGGCTGCCGGTGCCGATGCGCGAGGCGTTGTCGGCCAGATGGAGGGCGATCTGGCTGATGCGCATCTTGGTGATGATGTAGTTGGTCATCTCCGCGCCGGCGAGGCTCAGGGTCAGCACGATCGGCAGGATGAAGGCGAACTCGAGCAGCGCCAGCCCGCTGGTGTCGTCGCCCAGGCGGCGCAGGCGCGCGAGGTGGGGAAGGGCGCGGATCATGAGCAATACCGGACCGTCGGCGTGCCATAGCTGCCCTGGTCGCCAAAGGGCTGGTTCTTGAGAACCGTCGATGCCGTCACTGTCGTGGTCCTCGATCCGCCGATGAAGTTGTAGATCGGGAAGAAGCGCGGATAGGAAACCTTCACCGTGTAGAGCACGGCGTCCTTGGCGCCGCCCTGGCCGGCATTGCCGCCGTCCTTGTCCCAGGTGCCGTTCTGGTTGGCGTCCTCATAGGGTTCGCCATTGTTGCAGGTGCCGTTGCGGTCGGTGTCGGTCCATGCTTCCGCCCGCGCCGCCGAGGCATCGGAGAAGGTCCGGTAGTTGCGGCGCGTGATCGCCACTACGGCGTTGTTCGCCAGCGCCTTGGCCTGGGCGACCACGGCGCCGTCGAGCCGGGACTGGACCTCGGGGTCCCCGGAGTCCTCCAGCGTGGAATCGCGCGCGGTCTTCTGCACGATGCCCTGCAGCACCGCGCGCATGTAGAGCGTGTGCGCGATGTCGAACCCGCCGAGCAGGAACAGGCCCATCACCGGCGCCACGATCGCGAATTCGACTACGGTCACGCCGCGCGCGTCGCGCGCCAGGGGCCGGGCCCGCAGGAGGAAGGAACGGAAGCGCATCATTTGGTAAGCCTGAGCTGCGAGATCTGGTCGGCGATCGATTTGAACGTCTGCTGCAGGGCCGCCGAGTTGCGGGCGGTGAAATAGCGCCCGTCGCTCGCGCAGGTCTGCAGGCGGCTCTCGGTCGTCGCGTTGGAGCCGCTGCCGAACGAGATCACCCATAGCGTGATGTTCTTGTTCTTGACCGCGGTGCACAGCGCGGTGAAGCGGGCATTCACCTGATCGTCGAACGACTGGCGTTCGCTGCCGCAGCTGGACGCGCTGCCGACGTCGGAAGTGGTCCGCCTGTCGAAATAGCCGACGCCATAGGCCGTATAGTCGCAGGGTGCCGACACGGCGTCGCCATCGGTCATGAAGATCATGTGCCGTTCGATCTCGCCGCCCTGCGGAGTATAGGCGTTCTCCGTTCCGAAGATGCCCGTCGGCGACATGAAGCGCGCGCCCCACAGGATGCCGATGTCGTGATAGGTATTGCCGGTGGGATAGAGGCTGTCGACATAATTGTCGAAACTATCGGCGCTCGGCCATTGCTGCAGCTTCTTCGCCTCGGCGGGGCAGTAATAGGGGATCGAGTTGTAGTAATTGTCGGTGGTGGTCGTCTCGGCGGTGTTGAGCTGCGACCAGCTGCTGGTCATGCTCCGGGCATAGATGAGATCGGGAAGCGCCGGCCCCCACAGCGTCTTGCTGTCGCCCTGGCTCGGCATCAGGTCGATGTTCAGGTCATAGGCGGTGTTGGGGATCGGATAATAGCTCGACTGGCTGACGGTTGGCCGTCGCTCCTCGATGCAGCCGTCCCAGCCGATCGATCGGTTCGAGCCGTCATTGTTGAGCGGCAGGACGAAGCTGTTGTTCCACTGCGTGCCGTTCTTGAGGCCGCTGATCGAGGTGTTGATCTGCGCGTATTTCCATTGGGGCACATAGTTGCGCACCTGTTCGAGGCAGGCATTGCTGCCGCTCCGCCCTGTCGCGCTCGACTGGTATTGCGCGGTCGAGGTGTTCGCCTGCGCCACACAGGCGCCGCCGCTCTTGCTGTGGTAGCGATTGTCCCGCCAGGCGCTCCAGTCCATCCCGACCTTGACGCGCGACTGATAGTCCCAGCTGTTCGCGAAGAAGCTGGTCGGCAGCAGCTTGCCCACGTTCACATTGGTCGAATAGGGCACGAAGCCGAAGCGGAGCTGGACCTGGCTGCCGGTGCCGCCGCTGGGCGAGCCGGTGGTGCAGTTTGCATCGGTGTCGAGCCGCGCCACGATCTCGTAGAAGCACTTCACCGCGGTCTTGAGCGAATTGATCTTGGTGTCGGAGTCGGTGCTGACTGCCTTGCTGCCCATCGATCCGGTGACGTCGAGCACGAACATCACGTCGGTATTGGGCAGGCGCATTTCGGCGTCGCAGGTTACCGACAGCGTCTCGCTGGTCTTGCCGAAGATGCGCATCAGCGTCATCGGCAGGTCGGCCGATGCCGTGCCGCTCACCTTGCCGGCATTCTCGGAGAAGGCACGCGAACGCGCGGTCACGCCATAGGCGGACGCATTGTAGTTCGCATCGAAGAACTTCTCGGCCTGGGTGCGGGCGTAATAATTGTTGAAGTTCCACACGCCGCCGCCCATCGCCTTGCGTCCGGCGAGCGCACCCGCGTCGCAAGCATGTTGCAGGCGCGTCTTGACGATGTACATGCGGCTGATGTCCACGCCGCCGCCCACCATGCCCGCCAGCGGGATCAGTGCCATGGTCATGATGGCAAGCGTGTTGGCGCGCACGTCGCGCGCAAGCCTGCCCATGAAGGCGCGCGCGGTCGCCAAATTCAGCCGTCCTTCGTGCATGGAAGGGCCCCCCGTCCCCGATCAACGAGGCACCTTGGATCAATTGTCGCTAATTACGTATAAATCCGGATGGTTAACGCTACCCTTATGCAGCGGAGGGCCGGCATGACGGGGATCGTGGAGGATCCGGAACGCGATCTGATCCTCACCTATGCCCCGGTCGCGCGCCGGGCAGGGTTGCTGGCGCTGCTCGCGCTCGACGACGCGCTCGCCCGGCTGTTGCGCACCACGCGCGAGCCCGCGCTCGGCCAGATGCGGCTCGCCTGGTGGCGCGAGGCGCTGGAGAAGCTCGACTACGCGCCGGCGCCTGCCGAGCCGGTGCTCAAGGCGCTCCAGGCCGAGGTGCTGCGTCACGGCATCACCGGTGCGTCGCTGGTGCCGATCGTCCATGGCTGGGAAGTGCTGATCGAGGAGGAGACTCTCGATGCCGACGCCATGCGTCGCTTCGGCGAGGGGCGAGGGCAGTTGTTCGTCGCCGCGGGCATGGTGCTCGGCAGCAGGGGCGATCCCCTGTCGGCGGCGGGGCAGGGCTGGGCACTGGCCGACCTCGCGCACAACCTGCAGGCCGGGGAGGAGCGCGCCACCGCGCGCGACATCGCCCGCCCGCTGCTGGACGCCGCCGGCCGGGCACATTGGAGCCGCCCGGCGCGCGCGCTCGGTGCGCTCGCGCACAGGGCCCGGCTGGATCTAGCCGATACGCCGAAGCCGGCGGGCGCGCCGGCCCGGGTGGGCCGGCTGCTCTGGCACCGCCTCACTGGACGCTGACCGCGGCATCGGGCTAGCCTCGAATCCTCTAGGGGGAGAGAGGTGATGTGGCGCTATTTGGTGGGTGCGGGCGGTGCGTTGTTGCTGGTCGTTGCCGGTTTGTTCCTGTTCCGGGGCAGTGCGAGCACCGAAACCAGGCTTCCTCCGGCACCCAAAGAGGCAGTTGCATCCGGAACGGAGCAGGATCTCCCGGCCGAGCCGCCCAGCGCCACGGCCAGGACGCGCGAGCAGAAGCGCTTCGACCGTATCGACAAGGACAAGAACGGCACGATCGCCAAGGACGAATATTTCGCCCTGCGCCGCAAGCTCTTCGCCAAGCTCGATACCGATCGCGACGGCAAGCTGAGCTTCGAGGAATGGTCGGTGAAGGCGGTGGAGCGCTTCCAGGGCGCCGACAAGGACAAGTCCGGCACGCTCACCCGCGCCGAGTTCGCCACTACCGCGGTGAAGCGCAATGCCAAGCCGCGCTGCGCCTGCGCCCCGGCGAGGACGCAGGCGCCGGGAACGCCGCGTCAGGAAGCGGGCGACAACGAGGATTGAGCCATCCAGCCCTGCATCGCCTCGCGGGCGCGGCCGGTATACATCTGCTTGCGGTCCGCCTTCTTGGTCTTGCCCGGGATCGGCGGGAACAGCCCGAAATTGACATTCATCGGCTGGTAGGTTTCGGCTTCCGCCTCTCCGGTGATATGCGAGAGCAGGGCGCCCAGCGCCATTTCGCGCGGTGGCGGCGCCAGCGCCTCGCCCGCCAGCTCCGCGGCCGCGAAGCGCCCCGCCAGCAGCCCGATCGCCGAGCTCTCGACATAGCCTTCGCAGCCGGTGATCTGTCCGGCGAAGCGGATATGCGGGGCGCTCTTCAGGCGCAGTTCGCCATCGAGCAGCTCGGGCGACTTGATGAAAGTATTGCGATGCAGCCCGCCAAGGCGCGCGAACTCGGCCTTCTCAAGCCCAGGAATAGTCCTGAAAAGAGCAACTTGCTCGGCATATTTAAGCTTGGTCTGGAAGCCGACCATGTTCCATAGCGTGCCGGAGGCGTTGTCCTGCCGCAGCTGGACCACCGCATAGGGCCAGCGCCCGGTTCTGGGATCGTCGAGCCCTACGCCCTTCATCGGCCCGAAGCGCAGGGTATCGACTCCCCGCTCGGCCATCACCTCGACCGGCATGCAGCCTTCGAAATAGGGGACATTCTCCCATTCGCGGAACTCGGTCTTCTCGCCCGCGAGCAAGGCCGCGTGGAAGGCGAGATACTGCTCCTTGGTCATCGGGCAGTTGATATAGTCCTTGCCCGTGCCGCCGGGTCCCACCTTGTTCCAGCGCGACTGGAACCAGGCGGTTTCCATGTCGATGCTCTCGCGATGCACGATCGGCGCGATCGCGTCGAAGAATGCGAGCTGGTCCTTGCCGGTCGCGGTGCCGATGCTCTCGGCCAGACCCGGTGCGGTGAGGGGGCCGGTGGCGACGATCGTCGGCCCGGCCTCGGGCAGCGCGTCCACACGCTCGCGGACGATCTCGATGTTCGGATGGGCCGCCAGCGCCGCGGTCACCCCCGCGGAGAAGCCGTCGCGATCCACCGCCAGGGCCGAGCCGGCGGGCACCTTGTGCCGGTCGCCCTCGGCCATGATCAGCGAGCCCAGGTCGCGCATCTCCTGGTGGAGCAGGCCGACGGCGTTGTTCTGCGCATCGTCCGAACGGAAGCTGTTCGAGCAGACCAGCTCCGCGAGCCCGTCGGTCTGATGCGCCGGGGTCATGGTGCCGCTGCCGCGCATTTCGGAGAGGCGGACCCGGAAACCCTTGTTCGCGAGCTGCCAGGCGGCTTCCGAGCCGGCCAGGCCGCCGCCGATGATGTGGATGTCGTGCATCGGCTTCCGATAGAGCCATGCTTGGCAGAGCGCCAGTCACGCGGCATCAAGGGGGCATGGACCGTTCCCGCATCGAACCGCTCTTCGCCGCCGCCCTTGTCGCCGGCGCAAGCTATTATGCCAATTACTGGCTGGAGGCCGGCGGGATCGCCGCCATCGTCTGGAAGGGGGCCGGTGTCGGCCTGCTCGCGTTCTGGGCGCGCGGCAAGGCAGTGAACCAGGACGGGCGGATGATCGGTGCGGTGCTGGCGCTCGGCGCGCTGGGCGATGTGCTGCTCGAACTGCACGGGCTCACCACCGGCGCGGTCGCCTTCATGGCCGGCCATTTGCTGGCGAGCTATCTGTACCTGCGCCACCCCCGCATTCCCGCGGCCAATTGGATCGCCCCGCCGGTCGCCGCCGCGGTGGCGGTGTTCGCCTGGTACGTGTTCGGAACGCTGCCCAATCCCGAACTGCTCGCGGTCTATGTGTTCGGCCTTGCGCTGATGACCGCTTCGGCGATGCTCAGCCGGCTGGGCACGCTGGTCGCGGCGGGGGCGCTGCTGTTCTTCGTCTCCGACTGGCTGATCTTCCTGCGCATGGGCCCGCTGGCGGGCTCGCCGATCCCGCAGCTGCTGGTCTGGCCGACCTATTTCGTCGGCCAGGCGTTGATCGCCTGGGGCGCGGTCCATGCGCTCCGGGGAGAGAAGGCGGCCGCATGAGGATCTTCACCATCGGCTATGAGGCGACGACGATGGACGCGTTCATCGCCGCGCTACGCAAGGCCGGGGTGGAGCGGGTGATCGACGTGCGCGCGGTGCCGCTCTCGCGGCGGCCGGGTTTTTCCAAGAACATCCTCGCCGCGAGCCTGAAGGCCGCGGGGATCGATTATGTGCTGCTCAAGAATCTGGGCACGCCCAAGCTCGGCCGCGATGCCGCCAAGAAGGGCGATGTGAAGACGCTGCGCCAGGTCTATGCCGGGCAGCTCCATCTGCCCGAGGCGCAGGCAGAGGCGGCGATGATGCGGGCGTTGGCCGTGGAAAGGCCGAGCGCGCTGCTCTGCTTCGAGCGCAATCCCGAACATTGTCACCGCATGCTGCTGCTGGCGGCGGAAGGCGAGGGCGCGGAGATCGTCGATCTCTATCCCTGAGCAGGAAGGAACAGGCAGGTGCTCGATCATGTCGGCTTCGCGGTTTCGGACGCCGAGGCCTCGAGGCAATTCTACGCGGCCACCCTGGCTCCGCTGGGCATCACGCTGCTGATGACCGTGCCGGCGCAGGAGAATGGCTCAGGCGGCACCGCCCATGGCTTCGGGAGGGGTGACGATCCCTTTTTCTGGATCGGCGACAATGAGCGCGTGGGCGAGGGGACGCACATCGCCTTTCGCGCCGGCACGCGCGCCGAGGTGGATGCCTTCCATGCGGCGGCGCTGGCGGCGGGCGGGCGCGATCACGGGGCCCCGGGGCTCAGGCCGCTCTATCACCCGAACTATTATGCGGCCTTCGTGCGCGATCCCGACGGGCTCAACATCGAGGCGGTCTGCCACGCGCCGGGCTGAGAAGGGCTTGGCCGGGCTGAGAAAGGCCAGGGCGGCCGGAGGTTGCAGTCCGGCCGCCCCGTAGTTTGGGGAGCCGGCGGCACAGAGGGGCAAGGCGCCGGCTGAGGTCGCTCCTGGAAGGCCGGTCTTGCAGGGGTGTTTCAGTATGTTTCGTCATGGAGCGGGGCGGTTTCGCGCGTCTCCGCGATCGGCAGCGCGAAGCTGAAGATCGCCCCGCCGCCCGGGCCGTTCTCGGCCCAGAGCCGCCCGCCATGCGCCTCGACGATCGTACGGCAGATCGGCAGGCCGAGCCCGGTGCCGCTCTCCTTCGTGGTGCGGAAGGGCTCGAACAGATTGTCGAGCATCGCTTCGCTGAGGCCGGCGCCGCTATCGGCGATCTGGACGACGACTTCCTCCGGCCCGACGCGAGTGGTCACGCTCACTTCGCGCCGGGCGCGACCCGTCGTCGCCTCCACGCCGTTGCGGATCAGATTGCTCAGCACCTGTTCGATCTGGAGGGCGTCGCCGATCAGATTGGCGGGCGCGGGGTCGAAATCGCAGTCGATCCGCGCGCCCTGCGCTATCTTGAGCTGCCGCACCGCCGCACTGGCCGAATAGATCACCGCGTTCAGGTCGAAGCTTGCCTGGACGATCTCGCCGCTCACCGTGAAGGAGCGGATCTTGCGGATGATGTCGCCGGCTCGCAGCGCCTGCACCCGCGCATGATCGAGCGCATCGAGGATGTCGTGGTCCGGCTCGCCGCGCGAACGCGTGAGATAGCGGCAAGCCTCGATATAGTTGGTGATCGCCGCGAGCGGCTGGTTGAGCTCGTGCGCCAGCGTCGAGGCCATTGCCCCCATGGCGTTCAGCCGGGCGAGGCGGAGCAGCTTCTCGTGCACTTCGCGCAGCTGGGCATCGGCTTCCATGTCGTGCGTGATGTCGATCACCAGGCCGAGCAGCCGCGGCTGGCCGTCATGCGGGTCGTAGCGGCCCTGCAGCGTCACCCAGCGCGCCTCCCCATCGGGCATTGCCAGCCGCAGCGTCATGTCGAGCGGGCCCTTGACCCGTCTGGCGCTGCCGATCGCCCGGCGCAGTTCGGCGACCTGTTCCGGGCCGAGCCGATCGGCGACATCGGCCATGCGATACTCGCCCTCGTGCCATTCCAGGCCGAACAGGCGCGCGCTCTGCGGGGAGTGGCGCGAGCCGCCGCGCACCAGGTCGATCTCCCACACCCCCACGCCGGCGGCTTCCTGGGCAAGCCGGAGCAGCTTCTCGCTCTCCTCCAGCGCGCGCTGCGCGGCGATGCGCGGCGAGATATCCTGGAGCACGACGGCGATATAGTCTTCGGTGCCGTCGCCGGAGCGGACGAGGTTGGCGGTGCAATGCACGGGGCGCAGCGCGCCTTCATGCGTCACCACCATGCGATCGTCGGAATAATAGGCAACCTCGCCGCGCGCGAGCGCCTGGATCCCGTCCATCGTCGCGGGCCACTCCTCGGCGGTGCTGGTCTTGCGGCAGCTTTCGCCGATCAGCGCTTCGCGAGGATGGCCGGTGAGCTCGCAGATCCGATCATTGACTTCGAGGAACACGCCTTGAAGCGAGAGCCGGCCCACGCCGACCCCGGCCTGCTCGAACACGGCGCGATAGCGGCGCTCGGCCTCTTCCAGCTTGCGGCGCGCCTCCATCTCGGCGGTGACGATCTCGCTCGCCAGCACGATGCCGGCAATGCGATCGTCCTCGTCATACCAGGGGCGGTGGCTCCAGCGCACATAATCGACGCTGCCATCGGGATGCCGCAGCGGATCGCCGTAGCCCGAGAGCTGCTCGCCGTCGAGCACGCGCGCGAGCATCGCGCGGCGCTCGGGGGAGCAATCGGGAAAGACCTCGAAGTGGCTGCGCCCCTCGAGCGCCGTGCCCTCGGGCAGGCGATGATCGGCGACATAGCGCTGCGAGGTGGCGACATAGCGCATGTCCCGGTCGAGGATCGCCACCGCGGTGGCGGCGTCGCGCGCCATGTTGGTGAGGTTGCGCCGCGAAACTTCGATCCGCCTGGCGGCGATGCGGAGCTTGTCCTCGGCGTGGCGCTCGTCCGCATGGGCGGCGAGCAGGACGATGGTCGCGCAGGTGACCGCCACGAACATCTGCGCCAGCAGCACGCGATTCCCGGGCGCAGCGAGCGCGAACGGCCCGGTGGCGATCTCGGTGCTCAACAACACGATCACCGCGCAGATGGCCATGGCGGTAGTCGCGCCCCGCAGGTGCCAGCCCAGGGCGGCGAGTACGAGCGGCGGGAAGATCGCCCAGGCCACGGGATCCTCGCGCGGAAGCAGGAAGACGGCCGTCGTCACGATTCCGCAGAGGAGCATGGTGACGACGAAGCCGGCCCATCGAAGGGCCGACCAGCGTTCGCGCAGCGGCGTCGCCCAGACGAGCACGAACGGCGCCGCCAGGATCATGCCGAGCCCCTGTTGTGCGAACTTCTCGACGAAGATGGTCGGCCGCCCTGCCGCGATGGTGCCGAGTGCGACGATCCCTGCCGCCAGCAGCGATCCGGCCAACGCCGCGACGAATACCCACAGGATCGAGCGCGGATCGAGCAATTCGGTGGGCCGGACGCCGCGACGCCGGATGATCGATGCCGTCAGCAGCGCGCCGAATGCCAGGCCCATCGCCGCGGCGAGCTTGGCCACCAGCGGATATTGGGGCTCGAATATCTCATATGTGGCGAGCACGGCGATCGCGAGCAGCGGCCAGAGCCGGGTGCTGCTCAGGATCAGTCCGCTGACCGAAACTCCGATGGCGATGCCGATCGGAGGATTCCTGCCGGTGAAGCGATGCCACAGGGCCCAGCTAATGCAACCGATCAAGGCGCCCGCAAACAGCATTAGCGCCGGACGTACCGACGCAGCCCAGTTCTCTGGCAGACGCTCCCTCACCGTTGCCAACTAAAACTCCGCGTAAAGCGCAGTCCATCCAAGATGCTGACAGCGATGTAAATCCGCTAAATTACGGATGTGTTCCGCAACAATTGATCAAGCGGCGGCCTTGCGGCGTTCCGCCATTTCCTCGTTGAGCATTTCAGCCAACAGGAAGGCAAGTTCCAGGCTCTGTCCCGCATTGAGACGTGGATCGCAATGGGTGTGGTAGCGATCGGCGAGGCCCTGTTCGGTGATGTCGATCGCACCGCCGGTGCATTCGGTGACGTTCTGCCCCGTCATCTCCGCATGGATGCCTCCGGCGAAGGTGCCTTCGGCGCGATGCACCGCGAAGAAGCCGCGCACTTCGGCGAGGATTCGCTCGAACGGGCGGGTCTTGTAGCCATTGGCCGCCTTGATCACGTTGCCGTGCATCGGATCGCAGCTCCACACCACCGGATGTCCCTCGCGCTTCACCGCGCGAACCAGCTTGGGCAGGCCGGCCTCGATCTTGTCATGGCCATATCGCGTGATCAGCGTCATCCGCCCCGGCGTGCGGCTGGGGTTGAGTGCGTCGAGCAGGCGCAGCAGTGCGTCGGGCTCGAGGCTGGGGCCGCACTTCATGCCGATCGGATTGCCGATGCCGCGCAGGAACTCGACATGCGCCGAGCCTTCGAAGCGGGTGCGGTCGCCGATCCAGAGGAAGTGCGCGCTGGTGTCGTACCAGTCGCCGGTGAGGCTGTCCTGGCGCGTAAGCGCTTCCTCATAGGGCAGGAGCAGCGCTTCGTGGCTGGTGTAGAAATTGGTCGCCTTGAGCTGCGGCACGCTGTCCGCATCGATGCCGCAGGCGGCCATGAAGTCGAGCGCTTCCCCGATCCGGTCGGCCAGATCGGCATATTTCTTGGCCCAGGGGCTGCGGCCCATGAAGTCGTGGGTCCATTTGTGGACCTGGTGCAGATTGGCATAGCCGCCCTGCGCAAAGGCGCGCAGCAGGTTGAGCGTCGCCGCGGACTGCGAATAGCCCTGCAGCATCCGCTGCGGATCGGGCGTGCGACCCTCGGGCGTGAAGGCGATGTCGTTGACGTTATCGCCGCGATAGCTGGGCAGTTCCACCCCGCCGATCGTCTCGGTATCGGCGGAACGCGGCTTGGCGAACTGGCCGGCCATGCGCCCGAGCTTCACCGTCGGCAGCTTCGAGGCGAAGGTCAGCACTACCGCCATCTGGAGGATGACGCGGAACGTGTCGCGGATGTTGTTCGGGTGGAACTCGGCAAAGCTCTCGGCGCAGTCGCCGCCCTGGAGAAGGAATGCCTCGCCGCGCGAAACCTTGGCCAGTTCGCTGGTCAGCTCGCGCGCTTCGCCGGCGAAGACCAGGGGCGGGAAGGAAGTGAGCTGCGTCGTCGCTGCATCGAGTGCGCCCTGATCGGGGTAATTGGGCAGCTGGCGCGCCTCCGCCGCCTTCCAGCTCGACGGGCTCCAGCTCGCATGCATGTCGTTCTCCGCATCGCGCACGGTGACGTTCCAGTCGGCGGCGCCGGCGATGCCGTGCGCGGCGATCAGGTTCATCACCTTGGCGTTCGCGCGCTTGCCGTCCTTCTCCCAGCCCTGGACCGTGGAGCCCGGAATATCGAACCACGCGCCGAACGCGGCGCGGGTAAGAGAGCGTTCCTCGCGGAAGCGGCGAATCTTGGTGCCTGCAAGTGTCGTCATAGCCCGAACGGCTTACCCCGGCGGGGTAAAATCGTGCAAGCGAAAAATTTCCCCGCCAGGGTAAATCGCTCAACCGCGGCGGAACGCCCAGTTCACGCCGCCCGGGCCGGTCAGCCGCAGGCCGCCGCCTGCATTGCTGTAGCCATATGTCTCGCTACGCGGCGAGATCGTCCCCGAGCCGCCCTTGCCGCACCCGCTCCAGCTCTCGTTGCCGCCCTGGATCGCAAAGGTCATCTTGCCGCCCGCCGTCTGGATGCGGCCCAGCTTCTCCTGATTGATCGTCTTGGTGCAGCTCTTGCCTTCCGGCTGGATCTTGGTGATCCGCCAGGTGAAGGTGCCGTCCCGGCGGATGACGAGGGTCATCTGGCGCCGCACGGTCACCGGCATGGACTCGGTCACGATCGTGGTGTTGGTCGCCGATCCGGGGCCGAAGGTGCCGCCCAGATTGGTGCCATAGCCGGTCGCCATGCTCGGCTGGAACTTGATCTTGGAACCGATCACCAGTTCCGTGGCAGTCGAGGACTGCGACCAGCTTCCCGCCAGCCCTGGAATGTCGCCGTTGGAAGCCTTGGCGGCCGCCTGGTCTCCCGCGACCAGCTTCACCGCGATGCGCACCGCACTGGCCGGGGCCGAGATTTCGGCGCCGTCGCGGGCAATGCCCAGATAATCGCCCGGAGAGGCTTCGTCGTCGCCATCCGCATCCTGCCATGCGATGAGCTGCCATGGCCCGCGATCGGGCAGCTTGAGTTCATAGGCCCAGCTCGAGCCGCCGGCCTGCCGCAGTGGCGCCTCGATCTTGGTCTTGCAGCTCTGATAGGGCGAGGAGCAGGCGACAACCTTGCCACCTTCCATCCGCGCGCCCGCCGGTGCCTGGACGTCGCCGGTGATGGATACGCCCTGCTGCGCCGGCGCGGCCCCCGCTTCGGAGGCATTGGCGGCGGCCTTGTCCGAGGCGCCGGCGAAACAGGCGGTCGCAGCGAGCAGCAAGGCGGGCGCGAAGACGATGGGGCGAGCGGCAACGGGCATGGCGGTCCTCCTGAACCCGGGGAAGGGACGGAGGCCGTGCTCGCGTGCGGAGCGCGGCGAGCATAGCGTTCCGCGACGAATGCCCGCCCTGACGCAACGAAGCCGTCAGCCCGGCAATGTCTCGGCCAGCTTGTCGTACTGAAGGCCGATCCCGTGGAAGCGGGACCCATTGTCTTCATAGCCGTCCAGATAGATGCCGTGCTCGGTGTGGAGCAGGCGGGTGCCGTCGCCATCGGGCAGCAACTCGATCGAGCAGAGGTTCACCGAGATCGGCTTGCCGTTCAGCTTCATGCGATAGGCATAGACGATGCGGCCATCCGGCACGATGTCGTGATAGGAACAGTCGAAGCGCGTGACCGTGCCGCTCTTCCAGCGGCCTTCCAGGTGCTCGGTGCCGCCCACCCGGAAATCGAAGTGGCGATCGACCATTTCCCAGGCCTCGTTCGGCCCCGAGAACCAGCGCGCCTTGCCCTCTTCGGTGGCGAAGGCGGCGAACACCCTGGCGGGGGCTTGCCTGAAACGGCGCTCGATGACGAACTTGTCGTGGACGGCTTCAGCCATGGTCGTTCTCCTTGTCCTGCGCGTCGAGGAAATGGGCGAGGCGGTCGTAGCGGGCCTCGGTCGTGCGGCGGCGCTCGACGATCCATTGCTCCACCGCGGCGAGGGCAAGCGGCTCCAGCGTGCAGGTGCGTACCCGGCCCTGCTTCGCGGTGCGCACCAGGCCGGCGCCCTCGAGCAGGCGGATGTGCTGCAGGAAGCTCGGCATCGCCATGGTGAAGCCGGCGGCGAGCGCGCTCACGCTGGCCGGACCGTCGCCAAGCCGCTCGACGACCGCGCGGCGGGTGGGGTCGGCCAGGGCAGCGAATGCGGCGTCGATTTGATTAGGCATTTGCCTAACTAATCGCCGCACGGCGCCCGATGCAAGCGAAACTCGGAGGGGCAGGGAGGTTTCAATATCCCGCGGCGAGGTCGACTTCGTTCCTGAGCGGGCGCCCTTCCGCAAATGCCCGGGCATTCTCGACGAACAGCGCGGCGGCACGCAGGAACATCCGCGTCTGGCTGCGGCCGGAGAGGTGCATCGAATGGATGACGTTCGCCGTGCTCCACAGGGGATGTTCGGGCGGCAGCGGCTCGGGCGTCACCGTATCGAGAAAGGCGCCGCCGATACGCCGCCTGGCGCAGGCCTCGATCAGCGCATCCTGGTCGATCAGCTCGCCGCGGCCGACATTCACGATCCAGGCCGAGGGTTTCATCGCGGCCAGCTCCTCGGCGCCGATCATCGCCCGGCTCTGGGGGGTGGCGGGCGCGGCGAGGAACACCCAGTCGGTTTCGGGCAACAGCGCGCGCCAGGCATCCGGGCCCACCGTACCTGCAGCGCCGGAACGGGTGACGCCGGTCACCTCGACGCCGAATGCCGCGAGGCGTTCGCCGATCAGCCGCCCGATCGTGCCATAGCCGATCACCAGCGCCTTGCTCTCGAACAGTTCGAGCTTGCCGGGCGCATCGGTCGGCCATTCGTGGCGATCCGCGGCGCGGACCACCTGGTCGAAGCGCTTGGCCGCGACCAGCGCCCCCATCACGGCATATTCGGCGACGGTATGCGCATTGACGCCGCTGCCGTTGGTCACGCGCGTGCCGCGCGTCCGCAGCAGGTTCGTATCGAGCGCATCGAGCCCGGCATAGATGGTCGACAGCCATTGCAGCCTGCTCGCAGCCGCCACCGCGCGCGCCCATTCGCGCGGATCGTTGTTGTCGAGCCAGCCGATGTCCGCATCCGCGACGAGCGCGACCGCTTCGTCGGTGCTCGTGAACCAATGGACGTCGAGCCCCGGCGGGAGCTGCGGCTCCACCAGCGGGCGGGCGAGGGCGGGGAGTACGGCCTTCATGGATCAAAGGCTAGCGCGTGGCCGGCCCGGGTTCAAAGGCCTTAGTTGCGCCCGCCTATTCGCCGAGCACCGGTTTCCAGTCCCAGCCCAGCGCGTCGCCGTCCATCACTTCCACGCCGGCGGCGGCGAGTTCGTCGCGGATCGTGTCGGAACGCTGGAAATCCTTCACCAGCCGCGCTTCCTTGCGCTCGACCAGCCGGTCCTCGATCTCCTGCACGGTGATCGTGGCGCTCACGGGCCGCATGCGGAGCGCCTCGCGAGTCAGGTCGAGCAGCCGCAGGCCCAGCACCGCGTCGAATGCCGCCAGGCCAGCCAGGCGATCCGCGGGCGACAGCTTCTTCTCGGCGAGGAGGTCGTCGAGCGCCGGCAGCGCCCTGGGCGTGTTGAGATCGTCCGATACCGCCTCGTCGAGCCGAGCGAGCCAGGCCTCCGGCGCAATGCCTTCGCCTTCGGCCCGGGCCTTGAGGGCAGTCACGGTCATCACGAGCCGCTTCAGTCGGGTCAGCGCCGCCGCCAGGTTCTCGGCGGAGAATTCCAGCTCGCTGCGATACTGGGCGGAAAGGCACATCAAGCGATAGGCGAGGGGATGCACGCCGGCGTCGATCAACGACTGGAGCGTTGTGAAGCCGCCCTTGGACTTGCTCATCTTCCCCTGGCGATCCACCAGGAAGTTGTTGTGCATCCAGAAATGCGCCCCCGAATCGCCGCACCCGCAAAAGGCCTGGTTCTGCGCGATCTCGTTGGGGTGGTGGATTTCGCGGTGATCGATGCCGCCGGTATGGATGTCGAACGGCGCTCCCAGATACTTGATGCTCATCACCGAGCATTCGAGGTGCCAGCCCGGCGCCCCCTTGCCCCATGGGCTGTCCCATTCCATCTGGCGCTGCTCGCCCGGCGGCGACTTGCGCCAGATGGCGAAATCCTGCGGGTGACGCTTGCCGGCCACCGGATCGATCCGCCCCTCGGCGGCGTCGTCCTGATTGCCGGCCAGGCGGCCATAATCGGGCACGGTGGTCACGTCGAAATACAGGCCCGAATCGAGCGCGTAGCAATGCTCGGGCGCGATCTTCTCGGCGAAGTCGATCATCTCGGCGATGTGGTCGGTCGCGACCGACCAGCGCGAGGGCTGGCGGATGTTGAGGTCGGCGATGTTCTGCTTGAACGCCGCCGTATAGTGGGCCGCGATGTCCCAGATGCTCTTCGCCTGGGCACGGGCCGCCGCCTCCATCTTGTCGTCGCCGACATCGGCATCGGACGTCAGATGGCCGACATCGGTGATGTTGATCACATGGGTGAGGGCATATCCCTTCCAGGTCAGCACGCGGCTCAGCGTATCGGTGAACACATAGGCGCGCAGATTGCCGAGATGGGCGTAGTTGTAGACCGTCGGCCCGCAGGAATAGACGCGCACGCCGCGCTCGGGATCGAGCGGCTGGAAGGTTTCCAGCCCGCGGGTCAGCGAATTGTAGAGCGTGAGTTGAGCGCCGGTCATAGCGGCGGCATAGCGGCTCGTCGCCATGCTGCAAGCCCAAGGCGCCTCGCCCGCGACGGCGGCGGCAACAGCCCGCGCGATCCGCCCGACAGGGAAAGTCGCGGAGCGCCGGCCCGCGAAAGCACGCGCGCCGGCAGCGGGTTCAGGCGGCGAGTGCCGTCACGCCCCGCTGACGGATCAGCCCGCTGCCGGTGCTCCCGCCCACCATCAGCGGCAGGGCAGTGGCGCAGAAGGCGCATTCCGCCGTGAGCCGGCCGATCACCCAATGCGACCTGCCACAGCCCGGACAGTAATTCTCCTGCTCCGGACGGTACGCGACGCGATAGCCGGTTAGGGCGTGTCGGATGCCGAAATCATACATGCCTCGTCTCCCGATAATCGGGGGACCAACGGCAATGAATCGCGATTTGTTCCGCATCCGGGCCGGTATGGTGTCGATGGCCCGTGCGATTCGATCGATGAGTTGCGGGAAAGACACACATGCGGCGGGAATGCCGGCGCCGGGACGCGGGCAATGAAGTGGTGATGCCGCAAGAAGAAGTGGAGGCCCGAGCCGGAATCGAACCGGCGTGCAAGGATTTGCAGTCCTCTGCGTCACCACTCCGCCATCGGGCCTCGGAGCGAGCGGCGGCAATGCGCAGGCTGCTGCCGACATGTCAACATTGCAGTGCAAAAATAGCTGCGCGCATTGCTTGGCGAAGGGTTGCGAAGGGGATACAAGCCGCCCTACATAATCAGTGTATTGCACAGCTAACACGGTTGTGCCAGATAGCCGGGGTAATGATGGCTCTTACGGTAGATTCCGCGCCTGCCGAGGCGAACCGCTTCGATGTGATGCGCCATGCGATGGTCGCCAGCCAGCTGCGCACCAACGCGGTCAACGACGCTCGCGTGGTCGAGGCGATGGCGCGCCTGCCGCGCGAGGACTTCCTTCCCGAGGCGCATCGCGCGATCGCCTATCGCGACACGCTGCTGCCGCTCGCCGGGGGGCGCAGCCACAACCTGCCGCTCGCAACGGGGCGGTTGCTCACCGCCGCCGAAATCCGCCCGACCGACAAGGTGCTGCTGATCGGCGCTGCGGGCGGCTATGCGGCGGCCCTGCTCGCCGGTCTCGCCGGTTCGGTGGTGGCGGTGGAGGAGGAGCCCGGCCTCTCGGCGCTCGCGCGCACCGCGCTCGCCGCCTATGCCAATGTCGAGCTGGTCGAGGGGCCGCTCGCCGCCGGCCATGCCGCGCAAGGCCCCTATGACCTGCTCGTCGTCGACGGCGCGGTCGAGGCGCTTCCCGCCGCGCTGCTCGATCAGCTCGCGCCCGACGGGCGGGTGGTGACCGGCCTCCTGGATCGCGGCGTGACGCGCCTTGCGGCGGGCCGTCGCACCGAGGGGGGCTTCGGCCTCGTCGATTTCGCCGATATCGAATGTGCAGTTCTTCCTGGTTTCGAGCGCCTACGAACCTTTCAATTCTGATCTGAAAGAGGCTCATGCGAATTTCCTCTCTGTTTCTGGGCGCCAGCCTTGTCGCGATCGCCGTGCCTGCCGCTGCGCAGACCACGACGACGCGTGCCGGCACCGACACTCCCGTGCAGGGGGTGGGCACCGGCGCACCGGGCCAGACCGCGCAGCCGACCACCACGCTGCGCGACGCGCTGGTGCTTGCCTACAACACCAATCCGGGCCTTCAATCGGAGCGCGCCAACCAGCGCGCCAATGACGAGAACGTGCCGATCGCCAGGGCCGCCGGCCGTCCCGGCGTGAACGGCACGGGTTCGCTGAGCGACAGCATCTATAATAGCGACGCGCTTGCCGGCCCGCTTGCCGGCCCGACTCGGACCGCTCGCCTGGGCCTCAATCTTTCGGTGCCGATCTATTCGGGCGGCGGAGTGCGCAATTCGGTTCGTGCGGCGGAGACTCGCGTCGATGCTGGCCATGCCAGCCTGCGTGGTATCGAAGCGCAGCTCTTCACCGATGCGGTGACCGCCTATGTCGACGTGCTGCGCTTCGAGGCGATCGTCCGCCTCAACCAGCAGAACGTCCATGTTCTCGAGGTCAACCTCCAGGCGACCCGCGATCGGTTCGAAGTGGGCGATCTCACGCGCACCGACGTCGCGCAGTCCGAAGCGCGTCTCGCGCTCGCCCAGAGTCAGCTGCGCACTGCCGAGGCCGGGCTGATCGGTTCGCGCGAGAATTACATCCGCGTCGTCGGCGCCCCCCCGGGCGTGCTCGCGCAGCCGCCGGCGCTGCCGAATCTGCCTGGCGACGTGCAGGATGCGGAACAGGCCGCGATCAGCAACAATCCCAATCTCGAGGCGGCGCAGAAGCAGCGCGACGCGACTGCGTTCGACGTGAAGGCAGCCAGGGCCAGTCGTTCGCCGCAGGTCTCGCTGACCGCCGGCTCCAGCTACTATAATTACCTGGGCTCGCTCAGCGAAGAAGCGCGTACGCTGGGCGGCCAGAACCCCAACGGCATCTCGAACACCATCGGCGCGCAGTTGACGCTGCCGGTCTTCCAGGGCGGGCTTCCGGCGGCGCAGGTTCGCCAGGCCCAGGCGCGCCGGGCCTCGGCGCTGGAGACGGTGACGCTCACCGAGCGCGGCGTGATCGCCCAGGTGCGCTCCGCCTATGCCAACTACCAGTCGGCGTTGCGCGTGATCGAATCGTCGCGGGTCGCCGTGGATGCCAACAAGCTGAGCCTGGAAGGCGTCCGCGCCGAGAACAGCGTCGGCACCCGTACGATCCTCGACATCCTGAACGCCGAGCAGGAACTGCTGACCAGCCAGGTCAATTACGTCACCGCCGAGCGCGACGCCTATGTCGCCGGCTTCACGCTGCTGGCGGCGATGGGCCGGGCCGAGGCACGCGATCTTAACCTTGACGGCGGGCCGCTCTACGATCCGGACGTCAACTACAAGCGCGTGAAGAATCGCTGGTCGGATCGCAACGACGATCCCGAACCGCAGCCGGTGGGCACCCGCACCAACCAGACTCCCGCGCAGACGCCGGCCGTCACCACCACCTCGCTCGATCCCGTGCTTCAGCGCGGCGATGCGACGCGGCCTGTTGACATTAACCGTAAAAATCCCTGATGACGCGCCTCCGGGGCTTTCAGGAGTAGCCGGTTGATGGGGGACATCAGTAGCGAGCCGTCGATGGAGGAGATTCTTTCCTCCATCAAGCGCATCATCGCCGAGGAAGGCGATGCTGCCATCGCGACGCGTGCGCGCCGCGGCGGACGTGCGGCGACGGTGGCGGAGAAATCCGCCGCCATCGACGAAGTGCTCGAGCTGAGCCAGCCGGTCGACGAAGACAGAGTGGAGACGCCGACCCCGATGTCGATGGGTTCCCCGACGCCGCCCGAAGCCGCCCCGAAAGGAGCTGCCGAGCAGCCCGCCGACCCGATCCTGTCCGATCGTGCCGCCGAAGCGACTCGCGGCCCGCTCGAAGCGCTGTCGCGGATGGTGGTCAAGCCGGAGGTGACCGGCACCGACACGCTCGAGGGCATGGTGCGCGAGATGCTGAAGCCGATGCTGCGCGACTGGCTCGACGCCAATCTGCCGCGGCTGGTGGAGGAAATGGTCGCACGCGAGATCTCGCGAATCACCGGGCGGCAATAAGCCCGTCTTCCATTTCGGCGCATGGCACCCGCCCCGGCGAACGCCGGGGTGCCGAAAATGGCCGCCCGTCGCGCGTGCGGACGATTGTAACGCCTGCAACCTTCCGGCTATCGTAGCCGGCATGAAGCACATCCTGCTCGCGGGCGTCGCGCTCGCTTCCACCGCTGCGCCCGCGCTGGCGCGTGACCTCACCATCCAGGACGTCGCCACCCTGTCGCGCGTCGGTGCCCCCGCAGTTTCGCCCGACGGCCATTGGCTGGTCTGGCAGCAGCGCGAGACCGATCTCGCCGCCAACCGGGGCCGCTACGACCTGTGGCGCCTCGACCTGACGGTGAAGGGCGCCAAGCCCGAGAAGCTCGTTGCCGAAGCCGATGTCAACGAAACCAGCCCGCAATTCTCCGCTGACGGCAAGACCGTCTGGTTCCAGTCGGACAAGGGCGGCGAGGACGCCGTCTGGGGCATCGCGATCACCGGCGGCACCGCGACTCGGCTCACGCATATCCCGGGCGGGTTCAACGGCTTCAAGGTTTCGCCCGACGGCAGCAAGCTGCTTGTCTGGGCCGATCGCAAGCCCGGTGCGCCCAGCCTGGAGCCCGCGATGGTCAAGAAGGACCCGAATGCCGGCTCGGGCCGCACCTATGACCAGCTCTTCGTGCGCCATTGGGATACGTGGAGCAACGGCGAGCGCTCGCAGCTCTTCGTGCTGCCGTTTGGCCCGGACGGCGCGACGGGCAACGGAGTCGCCATCGAAGGCGGCCTGATCGGCGACAGCCCCTCCAAGCCCTTTGGCGGCGGTGAGGAAGTCGCCTGGAGCGCCGACGGCAAGACCGTCTATTTCGCCCTGCGCGAGGCGGGCCGGATCGAGGCCAAGTCGACCAATCTCGACATCTTCGCCGCGCCGGCGGACGGCAGCTCGGCGCCGGTGAACCTCACCAAGGCGAACGAGGGCATGGACAATCTCCCCACCGTCTCGCCCGACGGCAAGTGGCTCGCCTATTTCTCGATGGCGCGCGCCACGTACGAGGCCGATCGCCAGGTCCTCCAGCTGCGCAACCTCGCCACCGGCGAGACCAGGGCGCTAACCCAGGCCTGGGACCGCTCGGTCGGCTCGATCGCCTGGGCGCCGGATTCCAGGACGATCTACGTCACTGCCGAGGATACGCAGGAGAACCCGATCTGGTCGGTCGACCCGCAGACCGGCAAGGTCGCCCGGCTCACCCAGCTCGGCAACGTCACCGCGGTGGTGCCGACCAAGGGCGGCATCGTCTATTCGATGAACAGCCTCACCGCGCCGGACGATTTCTACCAGCTCAAGGGCAAGGCCAGCACCCGCCTGACCTCGGTCAACGCCGAGAAGCTGGCGGGCATCGACCTGCCCAAGGTCGAGCGCTTCAGCTTCGCCGGTGCCAACAACGACACCGTCTGGGGCTATTCGGTGCGTCCGGCCGGCCTGGCCGCGGGCGGGAAGGCGCCGATCGCCTTCATCGTCCATGGCGGGCCACAGGGCAGCAGCAACAACAGCTGGTCCTATCGCTGGAACCCGGCGGTGTTCGCCGGCGCCGGCTATGCGGTGGTCGCGGTCGATTTCCACGGCTCCACCGGCTATGGCCAGGCCTTCACCGACGCGATCCGCAACAATTGGGGCGGCTGGCCGCTCGAGGACCTGCAAAAGGGCCTCAAGGCCGCGACGGACAAGTTCTCGTACCTCGATGCCGACAATGCCTGCGCGCTCGGCGCCTCATATGGCGGCTATATGATGAACTGGATCGAGGGGCAGTGGCCCGATCGGTTCAAGTGCATCGTCCAGCATGACGGCGTGTTCGACGCCCGCGCCATGGCCTATGAGACCGAGGAGCTGTGGTTCGACGAGTGGGAACATGGCGGCAAGGCCTATTTCGAGGATCCCGCCGCGTTCGAGAAGTGGAACCCGGTGAACCATGTCGATAAATGGAAGACCCCGCAGCTGGTGATCACCAGCGAGAAGGACTTCCGCATTCCCTATACCCAGGGCCTGGCCGCCTTCACCGCGCTCCAGCGCCGCGACATCCCCTCCAAGCTGCTGGTCTTCCCGGACGAGAACCATTGGGTGCTCAAGCCGAAGAACTCGATGCAATGGTATGGCACGGTGCTTGGCTGGCTGGACCGGTATACGGGCAAGCAGCAGGACGCGGGGACCGCCGCGGCGAGGTGACCCATCCGCAATTCGTCATCCCCGTGCGAGCGGGGATGACGATGGGTTGTGTGTATAGCCTACACATCGCTAAGGGCAGGGCATGTCCGAACTGCCCAAGACCTTCGACCCCGCCGAACTCGAATCCCGCTGGTACCGGCATTGGGAAGCCAATGGCCTGTTCCGCCCCGCGCGCGACGGCGCCGATCCCTGGACGCTGGTCAACCCGCCGCCCAATGTGACGGGCAGCCTCCATATCGGCCACGCCCTCGACAATACGCTGCAGGACATCCTCGTCCGCCATGCGCGGCTGAAGGGCAAGGACGCGCGCTGGGTGGTCGGCACCGATCATGCCGGCATCGCGACCCAGATGGTCGTCGAGCGCCAGATGAACCTCAGGCAGCAGAAGCGCACCGACTTCACGCGCGAGGAGTTCGTCGCCAAGGTCTGGGAGTGGAAGGAGGAGAGCGGCGGCGAGATTACCCAGCAGCTCCGCCGCCTCGGCTGCTCGATGGACTGGTCCGACGAGCGCTTCACCATGGACGAGGGCTTTTCCAAGGCCGTTCTCAAGGTGTTCGTCGAGCTGCACAGGCAGGGCCTGCTCTATCGCGACAAGCGCCTGGTGAACTGGGATCCGGGCCTGGGCACCGCGATCAGCGACCTCGAAGTCGAGACCAGGGACGTCAAGGGCAGCTTCTGGCACCTGAAATATCCGCTCGCCGACGGATCGGGCCATATCGAGGTCGCCACCACGCGCCCCGAGACGATGCTGGCCGACATGGCGGTCGCCGTGAACGCCGAGGACAAGCGCTACGCCGATCTGGTCGGCAAGATGGTCAGGCTGCCGATCACCGGCCGCCTGATCCCGATCGTCACCGACGAGCATGCCGATCCCGAGCTGGGCTCGGGTGCGGTGAAGATCACGCCGGGGCATGACTTCAACGACTTCGAGGTCGGCAGGCGGGCCGGGATCGAGGCGCGCGACATGCTCAACATGCTCGATGCAAAGGCGCGCATTGCCCAGACATCGGACGGGCTGATCCCCGCCGAACTGCTCGGGCTCGACCGGTTCGACGCGCGCAAGCAGGTGATCGCGCGGCTGAAGGAAGAAGGCTTCCTGATCCCGCATGTCGACAAGGAAGGCGTCGAGCACGACGCCGAGCCGCGTACGATCGCGACGCCGTTCGGCGACCGCTCCGGCGACGTGATCGAGCCCTGGCTGACCGACCAATGGTATGTCGACGCCGCGACGCTGGCTAGGCCGGCGATCGAGGCGGTGCGCTCCGGCGCGACCAGGATCGTGCCGAAGAGCTGGGAAAAGACCTATTTCAACTGGATGGAGAACATCCAGCCCTGGTGCGTCTCGCGTCAGCTCTGGTGGGGACACCGGATCCCGGCATGGTTCGCCGAGGACGGCAGCATCTATGTCGCCGAGAGCGAGGCCGAAGCCCAGGCGCAGGCCGGGGAGGGCGTGAAGCTCACCCAGGACAATGACGTCCTCGACACCTGGTTCTCCTCCGCGCTCTGGCCCTTCGCGACGATGGGCTGGCCGGAGAACCCCGATCCCACGCTCGGCGGGCGCTATCCGAACGACGTGCTGATCTCGGGCTTCGACATCCTGTTCTTCTGGGATGCGCGGATGATGATGCAGGGCTTGCATTTCATGAAAGCAGTGCCCTTCAAGACCTTGTATCTCCACGGCCTTGTCCGCGCGGCCGATGGGCAGAAAATGTCCAAGTCCAAGGGCAATGTCGTCAATCCGCTCGGGCTGATCGACAGCTATGGCGCCGATGCGCTGCGCTTCTTCATGGCTGCGATGGAGAGCCAGGGCCGCGACATCAAGATGGATGAGCGCCGGATCGAAGGCTATCGCAACTTCGCGACCAAGCTATGGAACGCGGCGCGCTTCGCCCAGTCGAACGGCATCGGCGCGTCGACCACGCTCGAGCCGCCCGCGGCCGAGCTCGCGGTCAATCGCTGGATCGTCGCCGAGACGGTGGCGACGGTGCAGGCGATCGACCTGGCGCTGGCCGACCTGCGCTTCGACGAGGCGGCGAATGCCATCTACCAGTTCGTCTGGAGCCGGTTCTGCGACTGGTATCTCGAGCTGATCAAGCCGGTGCTGCAGGGCGAGGGCGCGGAAGGTGTCGAAGAGACGCGCGCGGTGGCGGGCTGGGTGCTCGACCAGATCCTGGTCATGCTCCATCCGTTCATGCCCTTCATCACCGAGGAACTCTGGTCGAAGATGGGCCCGCGCGATCACGAACTGATCGTGGCGAAATGGCCGATGGCGGATGCCCGCGCGCTCGATCCCTCGGCCGCGCAGGAGATCGACTGGCTGATCCGGCTGGTGAGCGAGATCCGCGCGGCGCGGACCGAGCTGAACGTGCCGCCATCGGCCAAGCTGGACCTGTTTGTATCTCAACAGGCAGCGGAGAATCGCCCCCGCCTCGCCCGGAGCGCGAGCGCGCTGCGGCGCCTAGCCCGCGTCGAGAGCATCTTCGATGAGAATGAAGGTGTCTATGCCTTGATCGAAGGCATCGGGAGTGCGGTGAAGTCGTCGGACATGTCGTTTGCCGGTTCGCTCCAGATCATTGTCGACGAAGCGACCTTCGTGCTGCCGCTCGGCGACGTCGTCGACCTCGAAGCCGAGCGTGCCCGCTTGGCCAAGGCGATCGCCGCGGCCGAGAAGGAGCGCGATGGCCTGGCGGGCCGACTGGGCAATGCCAGCTTCGTGGAGAAGGCGAAGCCCGAGGCAGTCGAGAAGGCCCGGGCCGACCATGCCGAAAAGGCCGCCGAGGCCGAGCGGCTGTTGGCAGCGCTGGCCCGACTGGGCTGACCTCTATTCCGTCATCCCGCGTGGGTGGGATGACGGAACCGGGCGGCAATACTCATTTCGGCGAACCTCCCGAATCGGGACGCCGTTAACCAAGCTTCTCAATATCTTCCGGGCGCCCCGTGCCCTTAACCAAGCTCCGAGTCGTCAATCCCTCGGAGTCGCCATGAACCGCTTCCTGCTCTCCGCCGGCGTCGCCGCAGCGGCGCTGTTCGCCGCCGTGCCCGCGTCCGCCCAGTCCATCGCCGGGCTCGATGCGCTGCGCACCTGGAACCTGGTCGTGCTCGGGGACCTGACTTCCTCCTCGGAAGTGGAGGGACGGACCTTCGTCGGCGGCAACCTCAACGGCAATTCCTCCAACTATCAGATCGCCAATCCCGCCCCGAGCCCGCTCGGCGTGCCCGGCCTCACCGTGGTGGGCGACGTCAACGGCTCGACCAAGAACCTCAACAACGGTTCGGGCGCGGTGATCGGCGGCAACGTCAACAGCGGCTTCAACCTCAACGGCCCGGCGCAGACGGTGAAGGTCGGCGGCACGATCGCCAACACCAACGTCAACCAGAACACGGTGCAGTCGGGCCTGTCGGCAAGCGATCCGGCCTTCTCGGTCAATCTGAAGCAGCAGGGCAGCCTGCTCACCAGCAGCCTTACCGACCTGTCGCGCACGCTGGGCGGGCTCGATGCCAACAGCAACCTGGCGATCGCCGGCAATCGCGGCACCTTCAACGCAGTGCCGAATGCCAGCGGCGTGGCGGTGTTCAACATCAGCGCCGCCGATCTCGACAGGATCGGCGAGATCCAGTTCAACCTGAACGGGGCGGACACTGCGATCGTCAACGTCAGCGGCGCGAACGTGACGCTCAACGACAATTTCCTGGGCGGCACCCAGGGGCTGGGCCAGCACGTCATCTGGAACTTCCCCGACGCGAAGACGCTGAACGCCACCACCGCCTGGGGCGGATCGGTGCTCGCGCCGAACGCGGCAGCGACCACGGGCAATTACATCCAGGGCTCGGCGGTGTTCGGCAGCCTTGTCCAGAACGGCGAGTTCCATCTCGGCACCTATACCGGCACCTATACGCCGCCGGGTACCACCAATCCGGGCGGCGGCGACCCCAGCCCGATCCCGGAAGAGGCGGTCGGCCTGTTCGCGCTGGGCATGGTCGCGCTCTGGGCCATGCGCCGCCGGAGCGCCCGCACGGCTTGACCTGACCGCCGCCCGGTGCTGGTGAGGGGAGGCGGGAGGTCCTTTCCGCCGACTCCAACCAGAGCGAGCGCCATGGCCGGTCCCCCCCAACGCCACGACCTGACCCAGGGCCCGATCAGCCGGACGCTGCTGCTGTTCGCGCTGCCCACGCTCGGCTCGAACATCCTCCAGTCGCTCAACGGCTCGATCAACTCGATCTGGGTCGGCCGCTTCCTTGGGGAACAGGCGCTGGCGGCAACGGCCAACGCCAACATCATCATGTTCCTGATGTTCTCGGCAGTATTCGGCTTCGGCATGGCGGCGACCATCCTGATCGGCCAGTCGATGGGCCGGCGCGACGTCGAGGCGGCGCGGCGCGCCTTCGGCTCGGCGATCGGGCTGGTGATGGGCGGCGCCGTGGTGATCGCCATCCTGGGCTGGCTGTTCGCCCCGCAGATCCTCCGCCTGCTCGCCACCCCCGGCGAGGCGCAGGACATGGCGCGCGACTATCTGCGCGTCATCTTCCTCGGCCTGCCGTTCAGCATGCTCGGCGTGCTCATCCAGATGAGCCTGCGCGGCACCGGCGATTCGATCACGCCGCTGTGGTTCATGGTGCTGAGCGTCACGATCGACGCGGGGCTGAACCCGCTGCTGATCCAGGGCATCGGCCCGTTCCCCCGCATGGGCATCGCCGGCTCGGCCACCGCGACGCTGATCGCCGGGCTGGTCTCGTCCTTCGGCCTGCTCCTCTATGTCTATTGGCGCGACTTGCCGGTGCGGCTGCGCGGTCATGAGCTGCATTATCTGATCCCGGAACGGGCGCTGGTCCGCACCATCGTCGCCAAGGGGTTGCCGATGGGCGCGCAGATGCTCGTCATGTCCACTGCCGGCCTCACCATGATCGGGCTGGTCAACCGCCTGGGCGTCGACACCGCCGCGGCCTATGCCGTCTCGCAGCAGCTCTGGACCTATATCCAGATGCCGGCGATGGCGATCGGCGTCGCCGTGTCGAGCATGGCCGCACAGAATATCGGCGCGGGCCGGTGGGATCGGGTGAACGCCATCACCCGCTCCGGGCTGGTCTACAACACTGCGATCACCCTGGTCGTGATCGTCGCGATCCTGCTGTTCGACCGCCCGGTGATGGCGCTGTTCGTCGGCGGCGACAGTCCGGCGATCCCGATCGCCCGCCACATCCAGCTGCTTGCCAGCTGGACCTTCGTGATGTTCGGCGCGACCATGGTGCTGTTCTCCACCGTGCGGGCCAATGGCGCCACCGTGCCGCCCCTGGTCATCCTGGCGATCACGCTCTTCCCGATCCGCTTCGGCTTCGCGGTGCTCGGCCAGCGCTGGTTCGGCAGCGACGCGCTGTGGCTGGCCTTTCCGATCGGGTCCGCCTGCTCGCTGACGCTCGCGGCGCTCTATTATCGCTATGGCCGCTGGCGCAGCGAAGTGCTCGAAGTGCCGCCCGAGCCCGCCACGGTGGAGGAGGAGGCGCTCGCCGCCACCGAGCCCGCGGGACGCTTGCAACCCAATTGCTGAGGGCGCATCAGCGCGGCCATGAGTCAGTATCCCGCGCTCCGCCTCCGCCGCACCCGCGCTTCCGAATGGAGCCGCCGGCTGCATGCGGAAACCCTGCTCACCCCGGCGAACCTGATCTGGCCGCTCTTCGTCACGGAAGGCGAGGCGGAAGAGCCGATCGCATCGCTGCCCGGCGTCTCGCGCTGGGGCCTGAAGGACATCGTGGCGCGCGCGCGCGAGGCCCGCGACCTCGGCATTCCCTGCCTGGCGCTCTTCCCCAACACGCCGCGGGAACTGCGCACCGATGACGGGCGCGAGGCGCTCAACCCGGACAATCGGATGTGCCGGGCGATCCGCGCGATCAAGGATGCGGTGCCCGAGATCGGCGTGCTCACCGACGTGGCGCTCGATCCCTATACCGCGCACGGCCATGACGGCATCGTCGACGCCCAGGGCTATGTCCTGAACGACGAGACCAGCGCGGTCCTGGTCGACCAGGCGCTGCTCCAGGCCGAGGCGGGGGCGGACATCGTCGCCCCGTCGGACATGATGGACGGCCGGGTCGGCGCGATCCGCGGCGCGCTCGAGGCCAATGGCCATGTCAACGTCCAGATCATGGCCTATGCCGCCAAATATGCCTCGGCCTTTTACGGCCCGTTCCGCGACGCGGTCGGCAGCCGCGGGCTGCTCAAGGGCGACAAGAAGACCTATCAGATGGACCCGGCCAATGCCGAGGAAGCGCTGCGCGAAGTCGCGCTCGACCTGGCCGAGGGCGCGGACAGCGTGATGGTGAAGCCCGGGCTGCCCTATCTCGACATCATCCTGCGGGTGAAGGACGCGTTCCAGGTGCCGGTCTTCGCCTATCAGGTCTCCGGCGAATATGCGATGATCGAAGCCGCCGCCGCCGCCGGGGCTGGGGAGCGCGACGCGCTGGTGCTCGAGACGCTGATGGCCTTTCGCCGCGCCGGCTGCTCGGGCATGCTCACCTATCACGCGCCGCTGGCGGCAAGGCTGCTCGCCGGATGATCGCCACCGAACGCCTTCTCCTCCGCCCCTGGCGCGAGGCAGACAAGCCCGTCTTCCATGCTCTCGCCAACACGCCGGCGATGATGGCGCATTTCGGCGGCCCCGTGCCCCAGGCGAAGCACGATGCCATCATCGACAGGATGATGGCCCAGCAGGAGCGCCACGGCCATTGCATGTGGGTGGTCGAGCTCCTTGGGACCGGCGAGATGGCCGGTGTCTGCGGCGTGCGCATCGGCGGCCATCCCGACACGCCGGTGCCCGAGGAGCTGGAGATCGGCTGGCGCATCGGCGAGAAATTCTGGGGACAGGGCATTGCGCGCGAGGCAGCGGAGGCAAGCATCGCCTGGAGCTGGGCCAATACCGACCGTCCGCGCATCGCCGCCTGGACGGTGATCGGCAACAGGCGCAGCTGGGGGCTGATGGAGCGGCTCGGCATGCACCGCCGCGCCGATCTCGATTTCCGGCACCCCGATTATGCGCCCGGCGATCCCTTCGGCGCGATGATCGTCTACGCGATCGACCGTCCGGCATGATCGAGACCGCCCGCCTTCGCCTGCGCCCCTGGGCGCCCGAGGATCGCCCGGCGTTCGAGGCGCTGGTCAACACGCCTGCGATGATGGCCCGGCTCGGCGGCCTGAAGGGGCCAGCGGACATCGATGCCATGTTCGCGCGCCGGCTCGACGATCAGGCCCGCTACGGCTTCTGCTATTGGGCCACGGTGCTGCGCGACACCGGCGAACTGGTCGGCAGTTGCGGCATCCGCATCGCCAGCAACTACGGCTCCGAAGCGCCCGTCGCCGGAATGCCGGAAATCGGCTGGCGCGTCGCCGAGGCGCATTGGGGCAAGGGCTATGCCCGCGAGGCCGCCGAGGCGAGCATCGCCTGGGGCTGGGCCAATCTCGACACGTCTGCGATCGGCGCCTGGACCACCATCGGGAACACCGCCAGCTGGGGACTCATGGAACGGCTCGGCATGCGGCGCCGTGCGGATCTCGATTTCCGCCTCCGCGGCTATTCCGCGGAGGACCCGGTGGGCGCGATGATCGTCTATATGCTGGAGCGCCCCCGATGATCGAAACCGAACGCCTGATCCTGCGTCGTTGGCGGGACAGCGATCGCCCGGCCTGGCATGCCATGGGCCGGGATCCCGCGGTGATGGAGTATCTCGGCCCGCCCCTGTCTCCGGAAGCGGCGGACGCGGCCATGGCGCGGCAGAACGCCCTGCTCGACGCGCACGGCCATTGCTTCTGGGCGGTCGAGCGCAAGGAGGATGGTGCCTTCCTGGGCTTTTGCGGCCTCAAGCCCGGTCCGGAGGGCACGCCGCTATTCGGCGAAGTCGAGATCGGTTGGCGCTTCGCTCCGGCCCATTGGGGCAGGGGCTATGCCCGCGAGGGCGCGCAGGCCAGCCTCGACTGGGCCTGGGCCAATCTCGATGTGCCGACGGTCGCGGCGATGACGGTGCTCGGCAACACCCGCAGCTGGGGATTGATGGAGCGTCTGGGCATGGTGCGGGCGCCCGCCGACGACTTCATCCATCCGCAGGCGCCCGATTGGCTGAACCCGCACATCACCTATCGGATCGCGCGACCCGCCGGGTAGGACACCGGGCATATCGGCGCTCGGGCACCGGCGCACCCTTTACTAGCGGGATTTCCTCTGCTTGCGTCCCCTGCATGATCGTGTCGCACATCCTGCAGCTTGCCTCGTCCGAGCGGAGCGGAGACTCCGGACGGGGAAATCGGGGCCCCCATGCCCCGAACTTCCTGAATTTCCGCCCGCGGTTCATCCATCGGCAAGCCGAATCGCTGCACAGCGGCGCGGAGGCCTGAGGCGATGGAGAATGCAATCGACGACGTGACGCCGCAGGCCGGCACGCGCACCACGCGCTGGCTGTTCGTCGCCGCGATCCTCGCCGGCTCCTTCCTGCTCTTCCTCGTTCAGCCCATGGTCGCGCGCATGGCGCTGCCCCAGCTGGGCGGCGCGCCCGCAGTGTGGAACAGCGCGATGCTGGTCTATCAGGCGCTGCTGCTCGGCGGCTATTCCTATGCGCACTGGCTCGGCCGGGTGCCGCCACGGGCCCAGGCGACGATCCATCTCGCCGTGCTTCTCGTAGCGGCGCTCTGGCTGCCGATCGGCGTGATCGCCATGGAACTGCCCGGCGAGGCGGAGCCGGCGCTCTGGGTGCCCTGGCTGCTCGTCGCCTCGATCGGCCCGCTGTTCTTCGCCATCTCGGCCCAGGCGCCGCTTCTCCAGCGCTGGTACAGCATCGCCAGCCATGGGCGGGATCCCTATGCCCTTTACGCCGCCTCCAATATCGGCAGCTTCGGCGGGCTGATCGCCTATCCGCTGATCGTCGAGCCCAATCTGGCGCTCAAGGGACAGAGCTGGCTGTGGACCGGCGGTTACGTGCTGGTCCTGCTCCTCGTTGCCGGCTGTGCCGCGCGCCTGCCGCGCCGGGCGGAAGACGAGCCGCATGTCGCGCACCATACGCCCGCGCCGCCCTGGCGCCGGGTGTTCCACTGGATCGCGCTGGCGCTGGTCCCCTCGGGCCTGATGCTGGCGACCACCACCTTCCTCACCACCGACATCGTGGCGGTGCCGATGCTGTGGGTGCTGCCGCTCGGCCTCTATCTGCTGAGCTTCTCGGTCGCTTTCCGCGACAATGCGGTGCTGCCCGAGATTCTCACCAAGTTCGCGCCGGTGATCATCCTGATGTTCGGCGCGACGCTGATCGCCGGCCATCAGCAGCTCGCCTATCTCAACGCCGTCATCGGGCTGTTGCTGCTTTTCACCGTCTCGGTGACGCTGCATGCCCGCATGTATGCCTTGCGGCCGGCGCCGGACCGGCTCACCGGCTTCTATCTCGCCATGTCGGTGGGCGGCGTGCTCGGCGGCGTGTTCGCCGGCCTGATCGCGCCGATCCTGTTCGACTGGACCTATGAATATCCGCTGCTCGTGCTGGCGGCGGGCGCGCTCTGCCCGCAGATGTTCCTCCTGTCGGCGATCGGGGATTTCTGGCGGCACGGGACGCGGGGCAAGACGATCACGCTGGTCGCGCTCGTCGTGCTGCTGGTCTGGCTCGGCGCGGTCAATCCCGGCAACCTCCTCGGCATCATGCACGAGCAGATCGCCTTCGTGCTCGTCGCGCTGCTCGGCCTGTTCGCAGTCGGGCGCCGCCCGGCCTATCTGGCGGCGCTGGCGGGCGGGCTGATCCTGTTCGGCGGCTATCGCTCGATCCAGCTCTCGCTCACCGATGCGCGCACGCGCAGCTATTTCGGCGTCTACACCGTCACCGACTATGACAATGAGCGCCAGCTCGCGCACGGCACCACGCTGCACGGCATCCAGCTGAAGGGTGCGCTCTCGACGCGGCCGACCACCTATTACGTGCCCGGATCGGGCGTGGGGCAGGCGATGCAGGCGCTGCCCGACCTCTATGGTGCGGCCGCACGCGTCGGCGTGGTCGGCCTCGGCACCGGTACGCTCGCCTGCTATGCCAAGCCCGGCCAGAGCTGGCGCTTCTTCGAGATCGATCCGGCGATCGTCCATCTCGCCCGCGATTCGGGCAAGTTCACCTTCCTGCGGCAATGCGCGCCCCAGACGCGCATCTCGATCGGCGATGCGCGCGTCCGGCTCACCGAGACGCAGAGCGCCAGCCTGGACCTGCTCGCGCTCGACGCCTTCTCGTCGGATACGGTGCCGATGCACCTGCTCACGCGCCAGGCCTTCGCCACCTATGGCCGGGTGCTGGCGCCGAACGGCCTGCTGCTCGTCCACATCTCCAACCGGTTCATGGCGCTGGCGCCCGTGGTGTCCGCCGCGGCGCACGATGGCGGCTGGAAGGCGGTGCGGCTGTCCTATGAGCCGGAGCCGCATTTCGTCGCCACCCCGCAGCCGGGCGGCGGCACGAAGGTGGAGCAGATCGAGCCCGAGGCCGAATCGGCTTCGGAATGGATCGCGCTCAGCCATGACCAGGCGATGCTCGACCGGCTGGTGGCCCGCGGCGGCGGCTGGCGGCGGCTTCAGTCCTGGCCCGGCTTCGAACCCTGGACCGATGACTATGCTTCGGTGATGCCCGTGCTCCGGGTGCTGCACCCGGAGCTGGCGGGGAACTGACTAGCGGCCGGTGCCGCCCAGCGCGGCTTCGAGCGAATCGATCCTTGCCTGTTGCGAGGAAGCGGCCCGGTCGGCATCGGCCAGGGCGGCATCGAGCGCGGGATAGGGCGGCAGGCCGTCGACGCCGCGCTGGGTCGCCAGCGCGTCCAGGTCCGACAGGGCGGTCACGGCCGGGCGGCGCAGCTCGGCGAGCTGACCCATCGCTACCTGCGCCTGCAGCCAGGCCTCGGAGCCCTGGGGCAGGCCGCGCGAGACGGCGATCCTGGCCTCGGCATCCTGGGCACCGGCGGTGAAGGCCTTGGTGCCTGCATCCAGCGCCCCGCGGATCTCGGCGATTCGCTTGTCGAGCGCGGCATCGGGCGTCGCGACCGGCACCGGCCGCTCGGGCTCGGCAAGGCTCGTCGATTCGATGGGGCGGGGCAGCAGCGAGGGATATCGACCCGTCGCCTGGGTGCAGCCGGCGAGCCCGGCGAAGCTGAGCAGCAGAATAAATCGCATGTCAGCGCCTTATGCTTGTGGAAAACTGCACGCAACGGCTTGCGCGATCCGAAAACCGCTTCTAAAGGCACCCCTCCACAGCGCGCCCGTAGCTCAGCTGGATAGAGCATCAGACTACGAATCTGAGGGTCGGACGTTCGAATCGTTCCGGGCGCGCCATTTCGGTTCAAAGGCGC
>NZ_MKWJ01000026.1:0-44157 GCF_001899725.1 Sphingomonas sp. 67-41
CGTCGATCGTCTCGACCAGGTTGCCGCGCGTGTCGTAGCGATAATATTCCCGCGGCGTCGCCATGGCCTGCGACAGCCCCACCGATACCGCCTCGCCCCATTTCGACGTCAGCCGGTTCGCCTTGTCATATTCGAACCAGCTGTCGCGCTGCTCGGCCAGGCCGTACGCCTCGATCCGGTGCACCACATTGCCGCGCGCGTCATATTCATAGCGGTTGCGCGAGAAGGCGGCGGTGACGACGTTGCCGCTCCCGTCCAGGATCGCCTGGACCCTTTCCTCGGCCAGCAGCCCGCGGCGGTCATAGCTATAGTCGGTGATCCCGCCCAGCTTGTTCACCAACCGGATCCGGTTGCCGAACGCGTCATAGCCGCTCGTCTCGATCCCGCCCTCGGCATCGGTGGCCGTCACCGCCCGGCCCAGCTTGTCATAGCCGAAGCTCGTCACCGCCGCGCCGCGCGTCACCGACGCCACTTCCCCGAACGCTGTGTAGCGCGTCGTCGTCGTGTAGTTCAGCGCATCGACCACCGACGTCACCCGACCCGCCTGGTCGTACTCGCTGTACGTGCTGAAACCCCGCGCGTTGATCGTGCGCGTCACTTCGCCGAACGCGTTGTATTCGAACACCGTCGGCGAGCCGTACGCATTCGCCTGGCGGATCACCCGCCCGGCATGGTCATATTCGAACGACGTCGTATGCGCGTTGGGATCGCTGACCGCGATCAGGTCGCCCAGGCCGTTATACGTATAGGTCGTGATCGCCTGCTCGGCCGTCCCGTGCGCCGCATATTCCGCCGCCTTCCGGCCCGCCGCGTCGTAGACATAATAGGTCCGGCTGTCGTCCTGACCACCCTCCGACAGAATGTCCCAGGCCAGCAAGCCGTTGGCGTAATAGTAATGGCGATGCCACAGCCCCGCATTGTTGGTGGTTAGGGTGAGACGACCACTCACATCATAATAGCTATTGGAGACCGTATAGTCGCCGCTCTGAGCGTTGCTGACGGTGGCGATCGTCCAGCCGTCATTGGCCGAGACGGCATTGTCCCAGCGCAGCGTCGCCGATACCCGTCCCTCCGCGTCATAGTCGGTGCGGGTCACATAGCCTTCCGCATCGATGGCGAAACGCAGCTCGCCGCGCGCGCTGTAATAATAGCGCGTGACGCGGTCGTTCGCGGTGGGATAGCTGGCGACCCAGCTGTCCATGTCGCCCTTGCTCGGCAGCGACGAAGTCGGCCGCAGCGTCGCATATTCGACCTTGCGGACCATCTGGCCCCGGCTGTCGTAGCTGTAGCCGACCACCGCGCCGCCGGCATCGATCGAATAGGCCAGCCGCGCGGCGCTGTCGTAGACTGCATAGCTGGTGCGATTGGCGGGATCGCTCGCCAGCGCGGCGACCGCGCTCTTCACGCTCGCATAGCTGTAGCTCGAGAGTGCGCCGATGGCGCCGGCATAGCGGGTCGTCTGCCGGACCGGCCCGAAAGCGCTCCACAGCCAGCTGCTATCCTCGTACACATATTCGGTGACGTGGTTCAGCGCGTCGATCGTGAAGCGCAGCAGGTCCTGCCCGTCATAGACATAGCGTGTCGAGCGGTCGTTCGCGCTGGTCCCGGCGCTGTCGATCAGGTTCTGCAGGGTGCCCGACGCACGCAGCGCCGCGCTCGTGATGTTGGCATAGGCGATCTCCTGCACCTTGCGCCCCGACCCGTCGTAGATCGTGCGGGTGAGATAGCCCTCGCCATCGAGTGCGCCGATCTTGCGACCGTCCTTGTCGTAGAAGATCCGCGCGACGCTGTCCTTGACGTCGCTTGCCGGCAGTACCAGGCCGGAGGGCGCCGCCGCCTGGAAGCCGGCAATCTGCCAGCCGGCAAGCCTGTTCGCGTAGCTGGTGGTCTTCACCAGCCGGCCGGACGCGTCATATTCATACGCCGTGACCGAGCCGTCGCCCTCGATCGCCTCGATCAGCCGCCCTTCCTTGTCGTAGACCGACCAGGTCCACAGGTCGGAGCCATTGGGATTGGGCCGGACCGACGCGATATCAACATTGGAATTGAGGTCGGCGATCTGCGCCATTCCGCTGGTCCAGAGCATATAATGCACGGTCGCGACCAGCCGGCCATTGGCGTCGTAGCGATACTCGGTGGTCTCGCCATTCTCGACGATATCGGCCACCTTCCGGCCGGCCTTGTCGTAGAGATAATAGAATTTCCGGCCCGTCGCGTCGGCCATCATCCGCAGCCGGCCATTCTTGTCATAACCATATTGCGCGGTGCCGCCCTCGACGAAGTCGCCACTCTCGGTGAAGCTGATCAGCTCGCCGGCCTTGTTGTAGGTCGAGGTCTGGACGAAGCCGTTCGCCAGCGTGATCACCGTCTGCGTCGCCGTATCGGCGAACACGATGCTCGTCGTCCCCCCGTTGACGTCGGTCTGCGAGACCAGCCGGTTCAGCCCGTCATAGACATAATATTGCGTGTTCTGCCCGGCCACGACCGAACTGAGCAGCCGCCCCGCGGAATCATAGGTGTAGTATTCGTGGGTGTAGCCGCCCCAGCCGTTGTACGAGGCATAGTTGTTGTTGGCCGAGCCACGCAGACGCTGGGTCAGGTTCCCCCGCGCATCGCGCAGCATGTACGTGACCTGCGAGCTCGCCGTGTCGCCGAGCCCCGCACACCAGCCGTCGAGCTGCGACTGGCTCGGCGCCTGGTTTGCGGCGAGACCGCTCAGATCGTAGCGATGGTCGGGGAACTCGCTGACGAAGTAGAGCTGGCCGTAGCCGTCATACCAGTTGCGGGTGACCTGCCCTTCGGCGGAGACCGTGTAGACCAGCCTATTGGCACTGTCATAGACATAGCGCGTAGTATGCGCGGCCGCCGCGCTGTCCTTGTCCGAGCCCGTGCGCGTCTCGGTCAGCAGCTGGTTCGTGGCGCTATAGGTCCGCGTGACCACGTTCCCCAGCCGGTCCGTCGCCGTCAGCTGGTTGCCGTTCGCGTCATAGGTATAGCTGGTCGTATTCCCCAGCCCGTCCGTCACGCTGGTGAGGTCGCCATTGGCGTTATAGCCGAACTGCACCGTCTGCGCCTGCGCCGTGCCATAGGCGGTAGTGATCTTGGTCAGCTGCCTGGCCTGGGCATCATATCCAGCCTGGCGCACGACATAGGGCGCGCCCGCAATGAGAGTCTGACCGACGCGAAAGCCACCGGGATAGTCGAAATAGAGATAGCTGCCGGAAACTTCCGCCCGGTCATAGGTGCGGACGATCTCGATACGCGTGGCCTGCGACGTCGAAAGCCCGTCGACGGTCCAGAGACCGCCCGCCGTCCGGCTGAGCGTACCCGGCCCGGAAATGATCCGCGCGGTGCTGTCGGCGGGCAGGCCCCAGCCGGAACTCTCTCCCCAGAGACCGAGCGTCTGCGAAGTGGCACCACCCGATACCGCCTGCAGGCTGATCGAATAGCTCATCCGGTCGCCGGCATTTACCCGCTGCCAGATCGCCGTCCCTGCCCAGCCACTGTCTGTCACGGTATATTGATAGGCCGGCGAGCCATCGAGCGTCCCGGCCGGGGCTCGGCTCACGCCCCCAATATACCAGCTCCCCCCGGTCATGGTGCCGGGATCGACCGCCGTCATGCTGCGCGTGAGCTCCGCATCGGCGACGACGAGCGACATGCCGGCACGGTAGCCGCCGGGATTGTCGACATAGATATAGGCCCCGCCGGTTTGGGCCTGCTTGAAGGTGCGGGTGATCTCGACCCGCGTGCCGGTCGTGCTCGAAAGACCTGACACACGCCATATGCCGCCCTCGAGCTGCTCGATCTGGCCGGGACCGGAAACGATCCGCGCCGAGGATATGTTGGCGCTACCCCAACCCTCCGCATCGCCATAGAGGCCGAGATCCTGGGTCGTGTAGACGCCCACGGCCTGCAGCGTGAGCCCGAAGGTTATGGTCTCGCCCGCGGCTGCGTTGATTCCGTGGGAGATGCCGGTCCAGTTCCCGGTTACCTGCACGGTGAATTGCGTGGCGGCATGGCCATCGATCGTCGCAGGCTGCCGGTCGACATTGCCGGAGCCCCAGACCTCGACCGGAGCCGCGAAATTGCCATTGGCATATTCGAGGCGCGTGACCGCGCCGGTCGGATCGGTGACGTCGGTATAGCCCGCGCTATAATAGAGCGTGGTGGTGCGCGTGACGCCGGCAGCAACCGTCTGCGCCAGGCTGATCACCCGGTTATACCCGTCATAGCTAATCGCGATATAGGATCCGTCGGTCTCGCTGATCGACGCGACCAGCTTCGAGCTGCCATGATAGGTGTAGCTCGTCGAATAGACGCTGCCCCCGCCCGTCAGCTCGATATCGACCCGGCTCAGCCGGTCATAGCCGTCATAATAATAGCGGGTCAGCGTGCCGTCGCCGGAATCCACCGCGCTGATATGGTTGCCGCTCCACGTATAGGTGAGCGTCTCGCCATTGGCGGTGGTGAGCGTCGTCAGCTTGTCGCCGGTATAGCCGAAGGTCAGGCTGTTGCCGCTGGTGTCGCTCTGCGACGTAATGCGCCAATAGCTGCCATAGGCCGCATAGCTCTCGGTGACCCGGCTGTCCCCGTCCGTCCAGGTCCAGCTCGCGCCATTGTAGCTCAGCCGGTCGAAGCTCCCCGCCCCGTCGGTCGCGACATAGCTCGTGCCGTCCCAGCCATAGCTGATCTCGCTGCCGTCCCCCGAGCGCCGCTTGATCGTGCTCCCCCAGCTGTTCAGCGTCCCCGTCAGCCCGAACACCCGCCGGTCCGTGCTCTGCAGCCAGTTGTCGCCATTGTCGTCGCTCTGGTTGCCCAGGCTGTTATAGGTCCGGCCCACCCCCGCATCCGGACCCCGCCCCACCAGGAACTCGTCCTGACGGTTGATCAGCAGATTGCCGTTCGCCGCGTTGAGGAACACCTGCTCGCCGCTGCGCCCGAAGCTCGCCGAGCCCAGCAACCCCGACCCGCCCAGCACGCTCCCCGATCCGCGCTCGAATCCCGTCCCGGCGCCCGTGAAGATCGCAACCATCCGTTCCCCCAAACATCAACCCGGACAGCACGACACGCCGCCCCTTCACATCCAAATCGGAGGAATCTCGCGATCGTTTAGCCTCGGCCCCAAAAAATCCCGGGCCCCAGGGATTCCGCGCACGCCGATCGCGCAACTGCGCCACGCGAATCGTGACCGGAAGATGCGATTGCGATAGATGCGTGCCGTGCCAGTGAATCGATCCGTTCTTCCCGTTGGTATTTCAGTCGGTGCGATCGTCGACCAGGCGCTGGACCTTGTTGCGTCCGGCGGCCTTGCCGAACTGACGCTGCGGCCGCTCGCAACCAGCCTCGGCGTCAGCGTACCGGTGATCTCGACGCGCATGGGCAGCAAGGAGCAGTTGCTCGAAGGCGTGACCCAGGCGGCGCATGCCAGCGATCTGGCGTTCTTCGGGAAATGGCGCGCCCTTGCGGACGCGGTTGGCGCTCCGGATACCGCCGCACGCGCCGCGATGGCGGAACTGGCCCTGCGCGAATGGGTGACCCGGGAACGGCGCCACGTCGTTCTGCTCATCGAATTGGTCCATGATCGGGCGTTGCGGCCCGATCGGCTGCCCGCGCTCGAGCATTGGCTCGACGATGCCGGCCGGTTCTGGGCCGAACTCATATTCGGGGATGCGGCGCTGGCCGATCTGGCACTCGGCTATGTGCTCGACGAGGCGGGCTTCTCGCTCGGCGCCGACGACAGCCCGAAATATGCGCTGCTGCGCTCCCTGTGCCTCCGGCGTTTTGCCGGCGGCATATTCCCCGGGGCGGATGCCGGGGAGAGCGGAACGATCGCTTCGCTGATCGGCTTGCTCGACGCCGATGTGCCGCCCACGACACAGGAAGGAGATGCGAAGCGCCAGCGGATCGCGGGCAGCGCCGCCGACCTGATCGTCTCGCAAGGCATAGAAAGCGTGACGCACCGTTCGGTCGCGCTGGCCGCAGGCGTGCCCGCTTCCACGGTCGTCTATCATTTCGGGGGGCGCCCGGCATTGGTCGTGGCGGGGCTCCACGCCGTCATCGCCCGTTTCCACAGCCGCCGGAGCGATATTCGCGCCGGGCATGACGGCGGGCAGCCGAACGACACCAGCATCCAGGACCTGGTCAAGGCGACGTCGATGATCGCGCTTGCCAGCGCCCGCGAGCCCAGCCTGTTGCCCCATGCGCTCGACATGCGGCGCCGGCGCGGCGAGAATTGGCGGGCGAGCGATATGGCGCCCATGGGGATCGGCATCGGAGCCGGCTTCGATCGCGCGGCTGCGCAGGTGCTGTCGATCGCCGCCTTCGGCATGGGAATGATCGGCATGGCGCGCAAGATACCCGATCGCACGCACTATATGCGCGCCTTCGCCGCCCTCGAAGCCTGGCGCATGCGATCGCCCCGCTGAGCGCGCGGAGTCATCGAAACGGCATAACCCGCTGATAGGCGCCGTGCCGGAGTGCGCGGGATGGCGGATCGGGAAACACTATCGCGCACGCGCCTCGTCGTGCTGTCGCTGCCCTCGCTGGCCTTTGCCGGCTACGACCTGGCCCGGCGGGTCTTCCTGGCGCCCTATCTCTCCGGCGAGCTCGGGCTCCAGGTGAGCGTCGTCGGCTGGCTGGTGCTGCTCGCCAACTTCGCGCCGATCCCGGCCGAGCTGCTCGCGGGATCGATGGGCGATCACGGATCGAGCCGGTTCGGGCGACGACGACTATGGATGATCCTGGGTACGGCCCTGGTGCTGATCGGCACCGCCGCGCTGCTCGCGCACGGCGCCGCGCCTTCGATCGCCTCGCTAGCGATCGCATTGGTCGCATCGGTGGTCGGCTGGGCATTGTGCAACGTCACGCATGGCGCCTGGGCGCTGGAAGCGGCGCGCGATGGCCAGGCCCGCGGACGGATATTCGGCACGCGAACCCTGTTCGGCATCGCCGGGGGCATCGGCTTCTCGGCGATCGGCGCGCTGCAGGTCCCCGCCTGGTCCTCGCCCTTCATGGCGATCATGATCTTCGTCGCCTGCGGGGCGCTGGTGCTGCATGCCGCACTCATCGCGCTGGTGCCGGATCGTGCGGCCACGCCGGGCAGGTGGCGGCTCGCCGGCCTGCTCGCCCCGCTGCGATTGCTGTTCGCCAATCGCGACAACCGCCGGCTGGCAGCGCTGTTCGCGCTCAATGGCGCGCATGCGGCGATCACCACGACAGGCTATTTCTACACGGTCAACGATGGCCTGGGGCTGCGCGGCTGGGCCCCGGCCGGGATCCTCGTCCAGACGATCTGTGCCGCCATCGGCATTCTGGCGGCGATGCGCATCGCCGCCAATCTGAGCCCGCACACATTGCTGCGGCTGACGCTCTGGGCGAATCTGGTTCTGGCGCTCGCCCTGCCGATGCTGCCGGCTGGTTCCCCGGCTGCGCTGATGCTGTGGACCATACCCTTCGGCCTGACCTCCGCGATCGATTTCATGGCCCTGCGGATGCTGCTGGGCGCACGGCTCGATGCCGCGGACGCACCCTCGGGGAAGCGCGCCGCGGCGCATTATGCCGGATTCCACCTGCCCTTCAATCTGTGCGGGGCCGCCGCTTCGGGCCTGTTGTTCACCGGCTATCGCACCCTGGGGTTCGATCCGCGCGCGATGCCCGCGCCTGAACAGACGTTCGCGCCGGTGCTGCTGGTCCCGAGTCTCGCCGCAGCGCTGATCACCCTGGCTTCACTGCGGATCCTGGCGAAGGAAGCAAATTCAACGCCCTGCACGAACCCTGGCGCATCAACTGAACAAATGTAATTTCCCTGTCATGCGAAAACCCTAGGGCGACCCTCGTATCCCGCCGAATCGGTGGTACTTCCAGGGGGATTGCGAATGAAGAACGACCTGCTTCGCGTGCTGATGGCCAGCGCGGCGACGATTGCGTGCGGCTTCGGTATGACTGAACAAGCGTATGCCCAGAACGATAGCGCTGCTCCCGTGCAGACATCGGAGGCGTCCGCGGACACCGGCCTTGCCGACATCGTCGTCACCGCGCAGCGCCGCCAGGAAAAGGCGCAATCGGTGCCGATCTCGATCACGTCGGTCAGCGGCCAGACGCTGGAGGACAGCGGCTTCACCTCGCTCACCGACCTGCAATATGTCGTGCCCGGCGTGCAATATGACCCCACGCAGGGCGCGGCCTTCCAGATCCGCGGCGTCGGCAGCACCTCGTTCGATTTCTCCAACGCCAAGTCGGTCAACGTCGTCGTCGACGACGTCGTAATGGACGCCCAGCGCGACAATGGCCTGATCGGCCTCACCGACATCCAGCGCGTCGATGTGCTGATGGGCCCGCAGGGCACGCTGTTCGGCAAGAATTCCACCTCGGGCGTGATCGCGATCACCACCAACAAGCCGGTGATCGGTCAATTCTCCGGCACTGCCTATGCCGCCTATGGCGAGCGCAACGACCGCAATGCCAACCTGACCCTCAACGTGCCGATCAGCGATCAGGCCGCACTTCGCCTGTCCGCCTTCGCGCTGGGCCAGGATGGCAAGGGCCGCTATGTCGTGCTCGACCGCAATCTGGGCCTGGTCAGCGAATGGGGCGTGCGCGGCAAGCTGCTGTTCCGGCCTGCCCCCGCGCTCGAACTGGTCCTTGCCGGCGAGTACACCCACCATATCGACACCGCCATCCGCGTGCCGGTGGGCGGCCCGGCCGGCTCGACCTATGCGCCCGCCGCCGCGCTCACCGCGGCGCAGATCGCCCTCGGCGTGATCCCGGGGCCGGAGAATGCCGACAGCGCCGATGGCTCGCTGGGCCACAACACCACGACCAACAAGGGCGGCTCGCTCCATGTGAACTACGAGATGGGCCGGCACACGCTGACGTCGATCACTGCCTATCGCGAAACGACGTTCGATAACGACACGCCCGCCGATCTGCTGCCCCGCAACATCTATGCCTTCATCCCGTTCAACTCGGGCCGGCTGAAGACGCACAAGTTCAGCGAGGAGATCCACTTCGCTTCGCCCGCGGGCGGGACGTTCGAATATCTGGTCGGCGCCTTCTACAACAAGCTGAACGCCAGGCAGACCCAGCTGCAATGGGGCACGCTCGGCGCGCCTTTGCTCTCGCCCGCCGGCGTTCCGTCGCCGACGCTCTACGCGTTGACCGGTGCATTCGATCCCATCACCAAGGCGATGCTGGGCAACGCCGTACTGTTCGACGCCGCCAACGAGACGGCGGCCGCGTTCGGCCAGGTCAAGATCACCCCGGCCCGCCAGTTCAGCGTGACCCTTGGCGGCCGCTACAATTATGACTGGAACCGCCAGACGATCGGCTACATCAATATCGATCCGGTTCCGATCACCGGCTATTCGCCCGTCTTCGTCGCCACCAGCTCCGGACCGACCGAGGCATTCCGATCGGGATCGAAAAAGGGTGGCCGCTTCACCTATCGCATCGCGCCGCAGTTCACGATCAGCCGCGACGTGATGCTCTATGCGAGCTATGCCACGGGCTACAAGCCGGGCGGCGTCGCCTTTGTCGGCAACCGCTACGATCCCTATAATCCGGAATCCGTGAAGAGCTGGGAAATCGGCCTGAAGAGCGAGTTGTTCGATCGCCGCGTGCGCTTCAACATCAATGCGTTCGCGTCGAAGTTCACCAATTTCCAGGCGACGATCCTGACTCCGGTGAGCACGGGTGTCGGCGGGTTCATCCTGGCCTCGGCGATCGGCAACGCGCCGGGCCTGCGCTCGCGCGGCGTCGAGGCGTCGCTGGCGATCAAGCCCGCGCGCCAGGTCACGCTCGGCGGCTCGGTGACCTACACCGACGCCGTGTTCACCGACTATGTCGCCAGCCCGACCGCCAACTATACCGGCACGCGCCTTACGAACGCGCCGGAATGGCAGGCGAGCGTCACCATGGACTATGCCGACGAGATCGGCGCGGGGCTGAACTTCAAGGCGCATCTCGACTATGGCTATCGCAGCCGCACCCAGACGGTGACGGGCGCGATGCTGGGCGATATCCTTGCCCCGCCGGTCAGCAACCCGGACGGCACCAAGACGCCCAATTCCACGTACTCGCTGATCCCGGGCTATGGCCTGCTCAACGGCCGGATCAGCCTGGCCAAGGTGGATGGCGCGGTCGAGTTCGGCGTCTATGCCCGCAATCTGCTGAACACCTATTATTCCACGGGGTGGCAGATCTACGGCCCGCTCGGCCTGCTCCATTACACCTCGCCGAACGCCTATCGGACGCTCGGCGCCTTCGCCAAGATCAACTTCTGACGCGCCTTCGCCCCTCCCGGCCATTCAGCCGGGAGGGATGCGCACGCCCCGATCCACCAAGGACACCCGACATGAAGAAATTCGCGACCGGCCTCGGCCTGATTGCCGCCTGCGCCGCCGGTGCAATCGCCACCTGCGGCGCCGCTCAGGAAGCGCCCCGCACCGACGAAGTGCGGCTCAACGAAATCCAGGTGATCGGCACCCACAACAGCTACGCGCAGGGCGTCGACCCGCAGCTGCTGGCGATGGTGGATGCCTTGCTCGGCCCGAAACTGGCCGCCTTCGCCAAGGCCATGCCAGAGAAGATGAAGGCGGACTGGCAGGAATATCACCCCAATTTTACCAGCATGAGCGAGGGGCTGAACTATCGCTACACCACGCTGACGGACCAGCTCGACGCCGGGATGCGCAGCCTCGAGATCGATATCAACAACGATCCCCAGGGTGGCCGCTACGCGCGGCCCGCGGGTCTTGCGGCGCTGCGTGCCAAGGGCGTGAAGGACAGCCAGATGCTGCCCTATGACGCCACCGACATGGAAAAGCCGGGCCTCAAGGTGTTCCATGTCGCCGATCTCGACGTGCGCTCCAGCTGCAACCTGTTCACGCGCTGCCTGAAGCAGCTTCGCGCCTGGTCGGATGCCCATCCGGACCATGCCCCGATCTTCATCCTGGTCGAGGCGAAGAGCGATGCCCTGCCGATATTCCCCAACGCGACGCCGCCGCTTGCCTTCGATCGCGCCGCGTTCGACGAGATGGACCAGTCGATCTTCCGCGAGATCGGCCGCGACAAGCTGGTGATCCCCGACGATGTCCGCGGGCACCATCCCACCCTCGAAGCCGGCGTGCTGGCCCATAACTGGCCCACGCTCGCCAAGTCGCGCGGCAAGTTCGTCTTCCTGCTGCTGACCGCGATGGATCCCAAGGCGCTGGCCGCCTACCATGCCGGGCGCGAGAATCTGGAGGGTCGCGCGGCGTTCCTGCGTGCCACGCCGGGGCAGAGCTATGCCGCGTTCCTTCTGCTCGACAATGCCGATGTCCGCGCCCGGGAAATCCCCGAACGCGTGAAGCAGGGATATCTCGTCCGCGCCCGCGCCGATATCGAGACCTACGAGGCCAAGGTGGACGACCCGGGTCGCGCCAACCGGGCCTTTGCCAGCGGCGCCCAGATCGTCTCGACCGACTTCTACAAGCCGGGCAACGCCTATGGGACCAATTATGTCGTGCGGCTGCCGGGCGGCGGCGAGGCGCGCTGCAATCCGGTCAACGCACCCAAGGCCTGCCGGCTGCAACGCTGACCGGTGATCGAATGAAGAGCGAAGCATCCGCTCCCGAGCGGGAGCGGATGTACGGCACCGGCCCGTGAACGGCCATTGTCGGGGCGCGCGCCTGCCCGGCTGCTCGCGCCGAACCCGGCTCGGCGGCGCGGCGCCCTTGCGAAAGGTGCGGCATGAAGGCCCTTCGCAGCCGGCCGTCGCGCATCGGCATTTGATCGATTGGCTGGGGCGGAAGGATTCGAACCTTCGGTACACGGTACCAAAAACCGTTGCCTTACCACTTGGCTACGCCCCAGCGGGAAGCGCGCTTATAGGGACTTAGGGCAGCCGTTCAACCCAGCCATGCGGGTCCGGCGCGGTTCCGCGCTGAATGCCGCCCAATTCCCCCCTGAGCTTCTCGGTAAGGATGCCCGGTCCGCCGTTTCCGATCATGAACTCATAGCCGCGGCCACGCACCTTGCCGATCGGCGTGAGCACCGCGGCCGTGCCGCAGGCAAAGGCTTCGCGCAGCTTGCCGCTCTGGGCATCGGCCTTCCACTGGTCGATCGAATAGCGCTCCTCGCGCACTTCGATTCCCTGCGACCGTGCCAGGGTGATCAGCGAATCGCGGGTGATGCCGGGCAGGATCGTGCCGCCCAGCGGCGGCGTGACGATCGAGCCGTCGTCCATCACGAACATCACGTTCATGCCGCCCAGCTCCTCGACATAGCGGTTCTCGACCGCATCGAGGAACACCACCTGGTCGCAACCCTGGTCGATCGCTTCCTTCTGCGCGACCAGGCTGGCCGCGTAATTGCCGCCGCACTTGGCCGCACCGGTCCCGCCGGGGGCCGCGCGCGTATAATGTTCCGAGACCCACAGGGTCACCGACGGCGCGCCGCCCTTGAAATAGGCGCCCGCCGGCGAGGCGATCACCATGTAGAGATATTCGCTGGCCGGCTTCACCCCCAGGAACACTTCGCTCGCGAACATGAACGGACGCAGATAGAGCGAGCCGCCCTCGATCTCCGGGATCCATTTCTGGTCGATGCGGACGAGCTCGCGGATCGAGTCCAGGAACAGCGCGTCCGGCAGCGGCGCCATCGCCATCCGCTCGGCGGATTCGCGGAAGCGGCGGGCATTCTCGTCCGCACGGAACAGCGACACGCCGCCATCGGGCAGGCGATAGGCCTTCAGCCCCTCGAAGATCTCCTGCGCATAATGGAGCACCGCGGTCGCCGGATCGACCTGGATCGGGCCGCGCGGCAGGATCTTCGCATCGTGCCAGCCCTTGTCGGCGCTGTACTTGATCACCGCCATGTGATCGGTGAACACCTTGCCGAAACCCGGATTGGCGAGCACCGCCGCACGGTCGCCGTCGCTGACCGGATTGGGATGCGCCTCGAACTCGAAATCCAGGGTGGTGGTGTCTTGCATAGCACTCGCCTTCGACTCTGCCGGACCGGCTTGCAGCGGGTTAGGCGCGGTGGCAGAAAGCGTCAACATGGCTGCCCCAATTCCTGCCTCCCCGCTGTTCCTGCGCGAGCCCGAGATCCGGCGTGGCGTGGAGCTGCTCTACTTCGGCTATGCCCATCTGACGCGTTCGATCGACGCGGGGCTGGCGGCACAGGGCCTGGGCCGCGCGCATCATCGCGCGCTCTATTTCATCGCCCGCAAGCCGGACCTGACGGTGAGCGAGCTGCTGGCGATCCTGGCGATCACGAAGCAGTCGCTCGGCCGGGTGCTGACCGAACTGGCCGATCGCGGCTTCGTCGAGACCCGCACCGGCGATCGCGACCGGCGCCAGCGCCTGTTGCGGCTCACCCCCGCGGGGGCGAAGCTGGAAGGCGAGCTGTTCGATGCGCTGCGCGAGAAGATGGCCAACGCCTATTCGAGTGCCGGACAGGGCGCGGTGGGCGGCTTCTGGGCAGTGCTCGAAGGGCTGGTGCCCGAGGAAGAGCGCCAGCGGGTGGCGGCGCTGGGCCGCTGAACCGCACGAGCTGCACGAGGCCGCGCGCCGGCCGCGGCCACTTCCTCACCGCCGCCCCGGACCTGCTCGGGGCGGATCCCGCTTGGACAATATCGGTCCTCCATCCAGGACGGCCGGCGCGCGCTTGCAGTCGCCTCATCAATATAGCATGATATATATCTTGCTATATTGATGAGGCCCGAACGATGGCGGACGTGCTCGAAGATCTCGGCGACCTGTTTCTCGGAAGCCGCCTGAAGCGCCTCGCCGAACGCCTGCAGGCGGGCGCGGGGCGCGTCCTGCGCGACGTGGGACTGCCGATCCAGCCGGCACAGTTCCCGATGCTCGCGGCGATCGATCGCTATGGCCCGCTCACGGTCGGACAAGCAGTGGAGGCGCTGGGCGTCAGCCAACCCGTCGTCACGCGCACGCTTGCGGGACTGGTCGAGATGGGGCTGGTGGAGACGACCCGCGACGAAGCCGATCTTCGCCAGAAGACGATCCGCCTGTCGAGCGCCGGCGAAGCGATGATGGCACGGGCCAAGCCGATGATATGGCCGCGCGTGGATGCGGCCGTGAAACAGCTCTGCGCAGACCTGAACGGGTCGTTCCTCGACCAGGTGGGCCAGATCGAGACGGCGCTCGACCGGCAGTCTCTGGATGCCCGCGTGCGGGACATCCCGCAGGGGCTGAATATCCGGCCCTATTCGGACGATCTCGCCGAGGCTTTCCACCGCATCAATGCCGAATGGGTCCAGGCGATGTTCACCCTGGAGGAGAATGACGTCCAGATCCTCACCCGCCCGCGCGAGTTGATCATCGACCGCGGCGGCGAGATCCTGTTCGTCGAGACGCCCGATTCCGGAGTGGTCGGCACCTGTGCGCTGATCAAGATCGAAGAGGGCGTCTTCGAACTGACCAAGATGGGTGTCAGCGAGGCGGCGCGCGGCCGCAAGGCCGGCGAATTCCTCCTTGCCGCGACGCTCGATCGCGCCCGCGAGATCGGCATGGAGCGCCTCTATCTGCTGACCAACCGCAAATGCGCGGCTGCCATCCATCTCTACGAGAAGCTGGGCTTCGAGCATTCGGGGGAGATCATGCGGCTATATGGCGGCCGGTATGCCCGTTGCGACGTCGCCATGGAATATCGCTGGTAGCGCGGAGCGGCGCTGCCCGTATCGCCACAGTTACGGAGCTTCCCCGCGCCCGCTACCCTGCTGGCTCATCGGCTTGGATTTGCCTCTGTCCGTCACTGCCCAAGGTCCGGGAGCATCTGCTCCCGTCCGAACCCGGATCAGCTTCGCCGCGAACGCGGCGGGCACCTTTGGCATGTGAGATCAAGACAAGCTATGCCGGACGACAAGTTCGAGCTCGTCGCCTGCGCGCGTGATGGAAGCATCGCGTCGTCGTGCGAGCGGACGCCCCCCAGCCTTACGCCACCTTGAACCCTTCCCGGTTCATCGCCAGCGTCAGCGCCTTGTTCTTCTCGTCGCTCAGCTGGGCGCGCAGCATCGGGAACAGGCGCAGTTCCTCTTCCTCCATATGCGCCTCGATCTCGGCGCGGAACCGGCGGACCTTGGCGATCCAGTCGGGCGAAGCCGTGGGCATATTCTCCAGTTCGTAGAGATGCTGCTTCACATAGCCATGCTCCTTGGTGAGCTGATCGGCGGCATCTCTCTGCCCGGCCTCGCGCAGCGCCGGATAGATCACATTCTCCTCCTCCACCGCATGTTTCATCAGCGCATGTTTCAGATGCGCGAGCAGCAGGTTGCGCCGGGTGGAGGAATGCTCGTCCGTGGCCTCGATCTGGCCGAACACCTTGCGCACCGCCTCGTGCTCGGTGGCGAGCGCCTCGTCCCAATTGCCGGCGAGCAGGCTGGGCGCCTGCACCACGGCCTTGCGCCCGAGCAGCGCCAGCATGCCCAGCGCCATGCCGCCAGCGGCGGCGCCGGCGATCACGCCGAGATTGTGGGTGGTGCTCGTCCGCTTCGATCCGGTGAAGCGGCCCTTGCTGTCGCGCGTGGCGGTGGTGGTCGTCATGGCCCTCGACTCCGATGTTACGCCGTCGCCGCAACAACGAAGGGAGGCTATGCGCGTTCCGGTCAGCGCCGGGCCGCGGCGGCCATTTCGGCACTGCGACGCGCCGATGCGCCGAGCGTGGCGCGCAGCAGCGCCGCGAGCGCGTCGTCCGCGTCGAGCACGTCGAGCCCCTTGCGCGTGGTTCCGCCCGGGCTGGCGACCTGCTCCACGAGCGCCGAGGGCGGCAGCTCGGCCTGGGCGGCGAGCAGCCCCGCCCCCTCCACCGTGGCAACGGCGAGCCGCAGCGCCTGCTCTTCGCCGAACCCGATCGACACCCCGCCCGCCGCAAGCGCATCGATGAAGCGATAGACAAAGGCCGGCCCGCAGCCGGCGAGCACGCCGAGCCGGTCCAGCCCCGCCTCGTCGCCCCATTCGACCAGCCCGAGCGGCCGCATCAGCGCGTCGACCGGCGCGCTGTGATCGCCGGCCAGCCCGACCACGCCCTTGCCGATCGCGACCGGCAAATTGGGCATCGCGCGGACGATGCCCCCTGCCCGGAACCGGCCCGCAAGCGAAGCCAGCTCGACGCCGGCGAGGATGGAAATGAGCAGCGGCACCCTGGCGATGCGCGCGCCGTGCGCCTCGGCCACCGCATCGATCTGCTGCGGCTTCATGCCGAGCATCACGGCATCGGGCAGCGGACCGTCGGGGAAGGCCCTGCCCTGGCGCACGCCCTGGGGCAGCGCGCGGTCCTGGCGGTTGACGACGAAGACCCGCGCGGGGTCCACCGTTCCCGCATCGATCCAGCGGCGGAGCATCGCGCCCGCCATGTTACCGCAGCCGACCAGCCAGAGGCTGGCCGGGGGCACCGCGCTCACGCCTCGCCCTGCGTTTCGATGAGCGCGGAGGCCAGCGCGTCCTGCGGGGTCTTGCCGCCCCACAGCACGAACTGGAACACGGGGTAGAAGCGCTCGCATTCGTCGATCGCGCTCTCCACCAGCAGCTCGGCCTGGGCCAGGCTGAGCGTCGGCTCCTCGCCGTCGATCAGCGCGGCGTGGCGGAACAACAGGATGCCGCTCTGCGACCAGAGCTCGAAATGGCCGATCCAGAGCTGCTCGTTGACCAGGCCGATCGTCTCGTAGACCGCCATGCGGCGCTCGTCGGCCACGCGGATGTCCGGAAAGGCGAGGAACTGGAGCACGCCATCGTCCTCGCGCCAGATCGCGCGCAGCTCATACTCCGTCCAGCTGCCCTTCACCTTCGCCACGATCTCGTCTTCTTCGCGGCTGTGCGTCCAGCCATGCGCGGCGAAATAACTTTCGAGCATGTCGATAGGGGCTGCGTCGTCGCGGTCGAATTCCGCTTCGTCGAGCATCAGTTTCTCCACTGGGGCCGGATTGCTTGGGCAGAATCTGCCAACCGCATCGGGCCCGCACAAGCGCGGGGTTCACAACCCTGCGCAAAAGCTGTGGACAAGGTGTTTATGCTTGTCCTGCCGGCTTTTTAGGCGATTTCGGCGCCTTGGGCGCGGCCGCCGGCTTGGCAGCGCCGCCCAGCTGTGCCTCGAGCGCGGCGAGGCGCGCCTGGAGCGCCTCGTTCTCGTCGCGCGCGGCCACGGCCATGGCCTTCACCGCTTCGAATTCCTCGCGGGAAACAAAGTCCATCCCGCCGATCCATTCGCGGGCGCGCTCGCGCGCGGCGCCTTCGGTCTCGCGGGCGACGCCGGCCAGCGTGCCCGCCGCGCCGTTCACGAACTTCACGAAATCGTCGAACAGGCGGTTGTCGGTCTGCATTTCAAATTCCTCGCGCGATCACTTGATCTGTATTTCGTCAGCCGGACGCGCGGATACAAGGCTTCCCGCGTCCGGATTGAGCTGGTGGATCTGATAGAGGAGCATGCCGGCGAACGCGATCCAGGCGAGATACGGGATCAGCAGCACCGCGGCGAAGGCGCGGATGCGGGCGAAGAGCACGAAGGTGATCAGCGCGAGCAGGAACAGCGCGCCGAGGATCGCCAGCGCCGGCACCACCTGGTGCATCCCGAAAAAGACCGGCGACCAGACGAGGTTCGCCACCATCTGCACCGCGAAGACGACCAGCGCGGGCCCGCGCAGCGTCGACCCGCGCGCATTGATGATCATCGCCAGCGCCAGCCCCATCAATATGTAGAGCGCGGTCCAAGCGACCGGGAAAACCCATTCCTCCGGCATGATCGCGGGCTTCGCCAGCCGGGCGAACCACGGGTTGGCGCTGCCCGACGGCGCCAGGCGCGCCGAGGTGAAGCCGAGCAGCAGAATGAACGGCACCGTGACCACGGCCCATCGCAGATAGGCGAGCCTCAGCTGCCCCTTCGATGCGATTTCCCTCAACGCGCCCTCCGGTTAGATCCTGTGGGCGCAAGGGCTATGTTGCAGCGCGCCGAAACGCAAGCGTTGCCGTTATGTTTCGCGCGTCGCGGCGATCAGGAATTCAACATTCCCCTCGGGCCCGGTGATCGGGCTGGCGGTGACGCCGACGACGGTCCAGCCCTGCGCGGCAACCCATTCGGACACTTCGCGGCAGACGCGCTCGTGCACCGCGGCATCGCGCACCACCCCGCCCTTGCCCACTTCGTCGCGCCCCGCCTCGAACTGCGGCTTGATCAGCGCGGCCAGCCGGGCGCCGGGCCGGGCAAAGCGGAACGGCACTTCGAGCACCTTGGCCAGGCCGATGAAGCTCGCGTCGCAGACGATCAGGTCGACCAACTCGGGAATGTGCGCCTCGGTCAGGATCCGCGCGCTGGTCTGCTCATGGACGATGACGCGCGGGTCCTGGCGCAGCTTCCAGGCGAGCTGGTTGGTGCCGCTGTCCACCGCATAGACGCGGGCCGCCCCGTTGCTCAGCAGCACGTCGGTGAAGCCGCCGGTCGACGAACCGACGTCGATCGCCACTGCCCCGGTCACGTCCCAGCCGAAATGCGCGAGCGCGTGCGCCAGCTTGATCCCGCCGCGCGACACCCAGGGATGGTCGCGCCCCCGCACGTCGAGCGGCGTCTCCTCCGGGAATTGCTGGCCGGGCTTGTCCACCTTGCGATCGCCCGCGAACACCAGCCCCGCCATGATCAGCGCCTGGGCACGCGTGCGGCTCTCGGCAAGGCCGCGGTCCACGAGCATCTGGTCGGCACGCTGCTTGGGCATGCGCTTCCCTTTAGGTCCGTTTCGGCCCGGCGCAACTGGCCATCATTCCGTCGCAAGGCTTATTGCCTACTAATTCAATGGGAATAAATTGGAGCTCCGGCCTGCCCTCCCGTTGGAGTGCAATTGCAATGAGTATCTTCGCTCCGTTCGACGAACATTCCCCGATCGTCCTCACCGTCCCCGGGCTCGGTGGCTCGGGGCCCTCGCACTGGCAGACGCTCTGGGAACAATCCCGTCCCGATACCAGCCGAGTCGAGCTCGGCATGTGGGACACGCCGCACCGCAACGCCTGGGTGACCAGGCTCGACCAGGCGATCCGCGGCGCCCAGGCGCCGGTGGTGCTGGCGGCGCACAGCCTGGGCTGCCTTGCCGTCGCCTGGTGGGCCGAGCTCTCGCCCCAGCCCTTTGGCTGGCCGGTGGCGGGCGCGTTGCTGGTGGCCCCCGCCGATGTCGACCGGCCGGAGGTGAAGTCCGAGCTTGCCGGCTTCGCCCCCGCGCCGGCCAAGCCGCTCCCCTTCCCCTCGATCACCGTGGCGAGCCGCGACGATCCCTGGATCGGCATCGATCGCGCCCGCGAGCTGGCCAAGGGCTGGGGCAGCTTCTTCGTCGACGCCGGCCCGCAGGGGCACCTCAACGCCGCCAGCGGCATCGGCTGGTGGCACGAGGGGCAGGAACTGCTCGACCGCGTGCTCGATGCCGCCTCGGACCGGTCCGGCCGCGTCCGGACGGCGGCGGATGCGCGCTCGCTGCTCGCGATCAACGCAACCGAAGCCGCCCAGGCGCATTATCTGAGTCGGCATGCATGATTCGGCGTGTGGCCGGTGCTTCCGGACGCACGCCACTGGTAACTGCCCGCAAATCCCCTAAATAGGGAGTGCGGGCGTGGCCGGGTGGCGTACCCTAGAGCGTCACCCGGCCTACCCGCGCCTTTTCCTTTTTCCTTCCGCCAGCGCCTCCGCCCGGGTACACCGGTGTCATGGATCGTCGAGACCTGCTTGCCGCCGGCCTGGCCGGCCCATTGCTCCCGCTTGCCGCCAGGGCCGTGCCGCACGGGCCCCTCGCCCCCGATGCCAGCATCAACCTCTGGCCGGGGGAAGCGCCGGGCCTGCTCGACCGGGCGCTGCAGGATCATGTCGCGGTCCGCAGTGCCGATCCGGGCTTTCCCGATCGCGCGATGGATCATGTCCGCACGCCGCGGCTCGACATATTCCGGGCGACCCAGCCGAATGGCGCCGCGATGCTCGTCATTCCCGGCGGCGGCTATGCCCGCGTCGTGGTCGACAAGGAGGGCTATGAACTGGGGCCGTGGCTCGCCGCGCGCGGGATCACTGCCTTCGTGCTCTTCTACCGCCTGCCCGGCGACCCCTGGCGCGATCCGAGCAACGTCGCCCTGGCGGATGCGCAGCGCGCCATGCGGCTGATCCGATCTCGCGCAGCCGAGTGGCAGGTCGACCCCGAACGCGTCGGCGCGATGGGCTTCTCCGCCGGCGGGCACCTCTGCGCCGATCTCGCGGCCCGCTTCGGCCGCAAGCTCCATGCGCCCATCGACGCCGCCGATGCCCTCGACGCGCGCCCGATCGTCGCAGCGCCGATCTATCCGGTCGTCTCGATGGACCCGGGCTTCGCGCATATGGGCTCGCGCACGCTGCTGATCGGCAAGGAAGCCACGCCCGGCATGGCCACCGAGCATTCCCCCGAGCGCCAGGTCGGTGCCCATACGCCGCCCTGCTTCCTCTGCCATGCCGAGGACGACGCCACCGTGCCGATCCAGAACACGATCGCCCTGCGCGCCGCGCTGAAGGCGGCGGGAGTGCCGGTGGAGACGCATCTGTTCGAGCAAGGCGGCCATGGCTTCGGCTGGGGGCCGCGCACCCTGGGCAGGCCCGCACATGCCTGGCCCGAACTGTTCCTCGCCTGGGCCAGGGGGCACGGCCTGCTGGGCTAGGCTGGAAACGCAAGCAAGCATCTGATCTTCCTCGGTCATCCGCGCTTGCGCGGGGATGACGGGGTTCGCTGAACGAGTCCCCGGACCTGGCGTCCGTGCCCGATATCCGATGCGCGTCCCCGGCCCGGTTGCACGGCGCCGCTGCCCGCTCGAGATTCGTGCGCATGTTATGTTGTATCTTTAACTCGCTTGCCCTATATCCGCGCCATGCCGGTGAGTCTTCCGTTGGCCCGCTTGTGGGGCGGCATTGATGCGCGTCTCGATCGTATCGCGATCGGGATCAGCGGGCTGTGCCTCGTCCACTGCGTCACGACCACCATATTGCTCACCGTGATTTCCTCGGCCGGCGGCCTGCTCAACCCGGCGATCCACGAGGTCGGCCTCACCCTCGCGATCGGCTTCGGCGCCTTTGCGCTGGTCAAGGGCGTGATGTCCCACGGCTATATGGCCCCCGCGGTGGTGGGCGCCTTCGGGCTCGGCATCATGGCGGGCGCATTGTCGCTGCCGCATGGCGATTTCGAGATTTTCTGGACTTTGGTGGGCGTCAGCCTCGTCGCCCTGGGCCATGATCTCAACCGGCGCGCCACCTACTGAACTTGCCGCGAGGGGCCTGCGGGCCTACATCATATCCATGCACGCGCACGACCATCACGAGCATCACGGCAACGACCTGACCAAGGCCGCCCAGGCGACGCTGGAGAAATCCGGCGAGCAATGGACGACGATGCGCGAACGGGTGTTCGAAGCGCTGGCGGGCTTCGACAAGCCAGCCTCCGCCTATGACATTGCCGAGGCCGTCTCGCGGGCGGAGGGGCGCCGGGTCGCCGCCAACAGCGTCTACCGCATCCTCGACCTGTTCGTCGGCGCCAATCTCGCGCGGCGGGTGGAGAGCGCCAACGCCTATATGGCGAACACCCATCCCGACTGCCTGCACGACTGCATCTTCCTGGTCTGCGACAATTGCGGCCAGACCACGCACATCGACGACGATTCGATCACCAAGACGGTGCGCGCCGCCGCCAAGGACATGGGCTTCTCGCCCGAGCGGCCGGTGATCGAAGTGCGCGGCAAGTGCGCGGATTGCGACTGATCGCCCTTCCTGCACGGCGCCTGCACGCAAAATCCACACGCGCAAGGTTCGACTTCCCGGAATCGGAGGAGTAAGGGCAGTCGGATGGCCGATCTACCCAGCACGCCGCTGCTCGATACCGTCGATACGCCCGAGGATCTGCGCAAGCTCGATCCGAAGCAGCTTCGCCAGCTCGCCGACGAGCTGCGCGCGGAAACGATCTCGGCCGTGGGCTCGACCGGCGGGCATCTCGGCTCCGGGCTCGGCGTCGTCGAACTGACCGTCGCCATCCACTATGTCTTCAACACCCCCGACGACCGGCTGATCTGGGATGTCGGGCACCAATGCTATCCGCACAAGATCCTCACCGGCCGCCGCGACCGCATCCGCACGCTGCGCCAGGGCGGCGGCCTGTCGGGCTTCACCAAGCGCAGCGAGAGCGAATACGACCCGTTCGGCGCGGCCCATAGCTCGACGTCGATCAGCGCCGCGCTGGGCTTCGCGATCGCCAACAAGCTGGGCGACAAGCCGGGCAAGGGCATCGCGGTGATCGGCGACGGCGCGATGAGCGCGGGCATGGCCTATGAGGCGATGAACAATGCCGAGGCCGCGGGCAACCGGCTGGTGGTGATCCTCAACGACAACGACATGTCGATCGCGCCGCCGGTGGGCGGGCTCTCCGCCTATCTCGCGCGGATGGTGTCGTCGTCCGAATATCTGGGGCTGCGCAGCCTCGCCAAGCGTGCGATCCGCAAATTCTCGCGCCGCCTGACTGCGGCGGCCGGCAAGACCGAGGAGTTCGCCCGCGGCCTCGTCACCGGCGGCACGCTCTTCGAGGAGCTGGGCTTCTATTATGTCGGCCCGATCGACGGCCATAATCTCGAGCATCTGATCCCGGTGCTGGAGAATGTCCGCGATGCCGAGGACGGGCCGATCCTCGTCCATGTCGTCACCAAGAAGGGCAAGGGCTATGCCCCGGCCGAAGCGGCGGCGGACAAATATCACGGCGTCCAGAAGTTCGACGTGATCACCGGCACCCAGGCCAAGGCGCCCCCGGGCCCGCCCGCCTATCAGAACGTCTTCGCCGACCAGCTGATCAAGGACGCCGAGCACGATCCCCGGATCGTCGCGATCACCGCCGCCATGCCCTCGGGCACCGGCGTGGATCGTTTCGCCAGGGCCTATCCGGACCGCACCTTCGACGTCGGCATCGCCGAACAGCATGCGGTGACCTTCGCCGCCGGGCTGGCAGCGCAGGGCATGCGCCCCTTCTGCGCGATCTATTCGACCTTCCTGCAACGCGCCTATGACCAGGTCGTGCACGACGTGGCGATCCAGAACCTGCCGGTGCGCTTCGCGATCGACCGCGCGGGGCTGGTCGGCGCCGATGGCGCGACGCATGCCGGCAGCTTCGACGTCACCTATCTCGCCACCCTGCCCAACATGGTGGTGATGGCCGCGGCGGATGAGGCCGAGCTGGTCCACATGACGCACACCGCCGTGCTGCACGACAGCGGCCCGATCGCGCTGCGCTATCCGCGCGGCGGCGGCACCGGCGTGGCGCTTCCCCAGGTTCCGCAGCGGCTGGAGATCGGCAAGGGCCGCATCGTCCGCGAAGGCAAGACCGTGGCGATCCTCTCCCTCGGCACCCGTTTGGCCGAGGCGCTGAGAGCGGCCGACACGCTCGAGGCCAAGGGGCTCTCCACCACCGTCGCCGACCTGCGCTTCGCCAAGCCGCTCGACGAGGAACTGATCCGCCGCCTGCTCACCACGCACGAAGTGGCGGTGACGATCGAGGAAGGCGCGATCGGCGGCCTGGGCGCGCACGTCCTCACCATGGCGAGCGACCAGGGCCTGATCGATGCGGGCCTCAAGCTGCGCACGATGCGCCTGCCGGACCTGTTCCAGGACCAGGACAAGCCCGAGCTGCAATATGCCGAGGCCGGCCTGAATGCCGAGAACATCGTCGACACGGTGCTGAAGGCGCTGCGCTACAACGAAGCGGTGGTGACCGACGGGGCGCGGGCCTAGGTCAAGTTCGGCGAGCTTCCTATACCATTCCCGTCATCCCGCGAAGGCAGGGATCCAGGGTCGCAAGGCGGCGTCCCAGATAACTCTGGATTCCCGCCTTCGCAGGGATGACGAGGAAGAGCGGCGAGGGCAGGCTCCCCCCCAATAGCCCCAGGTTATGTCCGTCGAACCTATGTTCCGATGGACAGCCGCATTTGCCCGGACCACCCTCAGCGCCAAAGCGCCATCCGGGGAATATCCAATGCTGAACCGCCGTGCCTTCCTGCTGAGCTCGACCACGGCGCTGCTCACCGGCGCCGCCGTGGCGAGACCCCGGCTGGTCGCCGCGAAGCAGCAGAGCGTCCGCGGGGCGAGCGCGCCGATCGAAATTGTCGACGACGAATGGGGCACGCCGCACATCCGCGCCGCAACCATCCCCGATGCGTTCTTCGGCCAGGGCTATGTCGTCGCGCGCGACCGGCTGTTCCAGATCGACTTGTCGCATCGCCGCGAGATGGGCCGGCTGGCCGAAGCGTTCGGCGCGCGCTTCGCCAGGCACGACGCCAATGCCCGCCTGTTCCACTATCGCGGCGACATCGACGCCGAGCTGCGCCGGGTGCCGGCCGATGTGCTGGCCTGCGCCCAGGCCTATGTCGCCGGCATCAATGCGCGCATCGACGAAGTGATTGCCGATCCCTCGCTGTTGCCGCTCGAATATCGCATCCTCCAGATCGTCCCGATCCGCTGGGACCTGCGCGACCTGGTGCGTGCCCGCGAAGCCTCGAGCGGCAATGTCGACGACGAGATCCGCCGCGCCCGCCTCGCCGCCCTGGGGTTGCTCGATCTCGACGCGATCGTCGCCCCGCTCCGCCCGGCCTGGTCGATGAAGGTGCCCGACGGGCTCGACGCCGCGGCGGTGAGCGCGGCGGACCTGGGCGTGCTCAACATCGACGGCCTGCCCTGGGCCGAACTCACCGGCCAGGACCCGGCCGCCGCTTCCGCCGAGCGCGCCAATGCCGGCAGCAACGCCTGGACGGTGTCGCCGTCGCGCACCGCCACCGGCCGGCCGATCCTGGCCAATGATCCGCATCTCGGCATCGGCGGCTTCAGCCCGCGCCACATCGCGCACCTGACCGCGCCGGGGCTCGACCTGATCGGCGGCGGCGCGCCCGGCCTGCCCGGCATCATGCAGGGCCATACCGATCGCTTCGCCTTTGGCCGCACCAATTTCCACATCGACCAGGGCGACCTGTTCGTCCTCGAGCTCGACCCCGCCGATCCCGAACGCTATCGCCACGACGGCGGCTGGAAGCGGTTCGACAAGGTCGAGGAAGCGATCGCGGTGAAGGACGGCGCGCCCGTCGCGGCGACGCTGCGCTATTCGGTGCAGGGCCCGGTGCTTTCCTGGAACCCGGAGAAGCGCCGCGCCACTGCGCTCGCCACCATCGCGATGCAGCCGGGCGGCGACGGCGCCTTCGCGATGATCGCGATCAACCTGGCCCGGGACTGGGAAGGCCTGCGCAAGGCCTTCGCCCTCCACCCCTCGCCCACCAACTTCCACTATGCCGATGTCGACGGGAATACCGGCTGGCAGGTGATCGGCTTCGTGCCGGTGCGCAAGCGCGGCGACGGGCTGCTCCCCGTGCCGGGCGACGGCCGCTACGACTGGACCGGCATGCGCAAGTTCGAGGCGCTGCCGAGCGCGTACAATCCCGCCAAGGGCTGGTTCGCCTCGGCCAACCAGAACAACCTGCCCGCCGACTGGCCGCGCGACCGCATCCCCGCTTTCTCCTTCCGCGATCCCTATCGCTACGATCGCATCGCCGAAGTGCTCGCCTCCCAACCCAGGCACAGCCTGGCCGACAGCGTCGCGCTCCAGCACGACACGCTCTCGACCCCCGCCCGCCAGTTCCTCGCGCTCCTGCCGGCGGCGCCCTCGGCCGCGGCCAGGCCGGCGGCCGACATGCTGCGCGGCTGGGATGCGCGGATCGATCGCGACAGCGGCGCCGCCGCACTGTTCGAGGCAGTGTGGCGCGAGGCCGGCAAGCGCATGCTCGCCGCGATCGTTCCGGCCCGCGCCAAGGGGCTGATCAACACCATCGCCCCTTCGATCCTGCTCGACGCGCTGGCCAAGCCCGACACGCGGTTGGGCCCCGATCCCGTGGCGGCGCGCGACGCGATGCTCGATGCGGCGCTGGCCGCCGGCTGGACCGCGATCCGCGAGAAGCTCGGCCCCGATCCCGCCGCCTGGCGCTATGGCACGCTCCACCAGGTCCGCCTGCGCCACCCGCTCTCCGCCATCCCCGCCATCGCCCGCGCCTTCCCGGCGATCGAGGGCGAAGGCTCGGGCGGCGACGGCTATACGGTGATGGCGCGCTGGCTCGGCTCCGGCCCGGGCTGGCAGGTCGGCGGCGGCGCGAGCTATCTCCAGGTGATCGACGTCGGCGCCTGGGACAATTCGCTGATGCTGATCCTGCCCGGCCAGTCGATCGACCCGCGCTCGCCGCATTATCGCGACCAGTATCGCAACTGGGCGAGCGGCCGGATGCAGCCCATGCCGTTCAGCCGCGCCGCGGTCGACGCGCGCGCCGCATCGCGCACCACGCTGCGGCCGGCATGAGGCGCGCCGCCCTGCTCCTGCTCGCCCTCGCCGCCGCCCCGGCCGCGGCGCAGGATCGCGGCTTCGACAAGGCAGTGGCCGATTTCCGCGCCCTCCACCGCGCCGAGGTCGCCAAGGCCGGGATCGCCGGCAGCAGCTTCTACCTGATCCGCGACGGCCGCACGATCGTTGCCGACCATCTCGGCGAGCAGGATGCCGAGGCGCATGTGCCGGTGGATGCGCGGACCATCTATCACTGGGCGTCGATCACCAAGACGATGACCGGCATCGCGATCCTGCAGCTGCGCGATCGCGGGCTGCTGAAGCTGGACGATCCGATCATCCGCTACGTGCCCGAGCTCGCCGGCGTTCACGATCCCTTCGGCGATCCTGCCGAGATCACCATCCGCCAGTTGATGAGCCACAGCGCCGGCTTCCGGAACGGCACCTGGCCGTGGCGCGACAAGGCATGGCAGCCCTTCGAGCCGCCTGGCTGGAAGCAGCTGGAGGCCATGATCCCCTACACCGAGCTACAGTTCAAACCGGGCAGCAGGTTCGGCTATTCCAACCCCGGCATCGTCTATCTCGGCCAGGTGATCGAGCGGCTCTCGGGCGAGGATTTCGAAGTCTATGTCGACAAGAACATCCTGCGCCCGCTCGACATGCGATCGAGCTATTTCGACCGCACCCCGCCCTATCTCCTGCCCCACCGCGCCCACAGCTATTATATCCGCGACGGCAAGCGCGTGCCCGCCCCGTTCGACGTCGATACCGGCGTGACCGTCTCGAACGGAGGGCTCAACGCCCCGCTGCCGGACATGGCGAAATATGTCGCCTTCCTGCTCGGCGACCCGAAGCGCGGCGCCGAATACGACCTGGTCCTCAAGCGGGCCTCGCTCGAGGAGATGTGGCGGCCGGTGATCGACGCGGGCGAGGACTTCACCCAGGGCCGGATGGCGCCGACCACCTGGAGCGGCCTGTCCTTCTTCCTCGACCGGACCGACGGCATCCGCATCGTCGGGCACAATGGCGACCAGAACGGCTTCCGCGCCTATCTGAGCCTGTGCCCCGACCAGCACATGGGCACCCTGCTCGCCTTCAACACCGAGACGCGCGGCGTCGAGAACGATCCCGGCAACCGGAACATGCCGGAATCGCGCATCGCGCTGGCGACCGACAATCTGTGCAAGGCGGCGGCCCGGCCCGGAAAGTGATCAGCGCGCGCGGAGCAGCCGCCCGCTCTTCCCAACGCGCGCGCCGCCCTCATAGGCGGGCTTCCCATTGACCATCACCAGGTCGAACCCCTCGGCCCTGGCGAAGGGATCGACATAAGTGGAGCGCGCCTTCACCTTCGCCGGATCGAACAGGATCAGGTCGGCCTTCGCCCCAGCGCGGATCGTGCCGCGATCGCCCAGGCGCAGGATATGGGCCGGATAGCCGGTGCCCTTGCGGACCATCTCCTCGATCGTGAGCTTGCGATCGCGCACCACATATTCCTCGACCAGCTTGGCATAGGTGCCGGTCGCGCGCGGATGGCGCATGCCCGGGCCGCCATCGGTGGAGAAGGCGACATGGGGATCGACCAGCAGCACGTCCTGCAACGCCTTGTCCTGCGTGAAATGCGCCCCTGATCCGCTCTGCGGGCCGATCCTGATCAGGAAATCGGCATAATGCAGCCCGGCTTCCCCCGCCGCCTGGGCCAGCGTCTTGCCGGCATAGGGCTTGGTGCCGATCAGCAGCGCCTCGGGCCCGCCGCGGCGGGTCATGCGCTGCACCAGATAGTCGCGCAGTTCCTGCCGCCGCTCGGCCACCACCTTGGCATAGTCGGTCGGCGGCAGCGCCCATTTGGGAAAGAGGATAGCGATGCCGGTATAGCCGGCCTCGTACGGATATTGGTCGGCGGTCAGGTCGATCCCCTGGCGGCGCTTCTCGGCCAGATAGGCGAGCAGCTCGCGCGCCCGCGCCTCGCCCTTGCCGAAGACGACCTTGAGGTGCGAGATGTGCGGCCGCGCCGGCAGCGAGGAAGCGATCAGCTCGTCGATCGAGGCCTTGATATCCTCGTCATTCTCCGAGCGCATATGGCTCATCACCACGCCGCCGTACCGCGCCACCACCTTGCCGAGATTGGTCAGCTCGGGCGTCTCCGAATAGATGCCCGGCACATATTCCAGGCCATAGGACAGGCCGAACGCTCCCGCCTTCAGCTCGGCGTCGAGCTGCGCCGCCATCCGCGCGAGCCCGGCGGCATCGGGGCGGCGGACCGAATCCGGCACGCCCGCCGCGCGCCGCAGCGTGCCATGGCTGGAGAGCAGCGCGACATTGAGGTCGATCGCCGCCCGATCGGCGGCCGCCATCCAGCTGCGCGGATCCAGGTCCTTGCCCAGCCGGGGGCCGCTGCCGTCCTGGCCGAGCGTGATCGTGGTGACGCCCATCGCGAGAAAGGCCTCGTAGCTCTCGTCGAGCGGGTCGCCATGGCTGTGCATGTCGATGAAGCCCGGCGCGAGCACCCGCCCCTCGCCGGCGACGATCCGCATCGCCCCGCCCGCGGCCGAGGGCGCCGAAACCTCGACGATCCGGTCGCCGGCGACCAGCACATTGGCCAGGCGCGGCGCGGCGCCCGTCCCGTCGACGAGCAGCACTTCGCGGAACAGGATCTCGGGCTCGGCCGCCAGCGCGATCAGGCCGGGCCAGCTCGCCAGCCCGCCGGCAGCCACCGCCCCGCCAATGGCCTGTCGCCGTGTCAACCGCTGGGTCATCCCGCTCCCCCGTTATTGTCTTGCCCGGCAGGACTATGCGCGGAAGGAGAGCGAAGGCGAATCCCTAAAAATGATTAACCTCATTGCTTCCGCGCATGGGAAGCGGGGATGGGAGCGGAACCCGATCGAGGTCTGACCCAGCCGGTCGCCTGCCCGCGCTTCCAAAGGGGGCCGAAGCCAATTTGCCTTCCCCTATCGATGGTCAAATCGGTCCGGATCGGGACTCGCCTTGGCCACGTATCGCCACTAGACCTCGCCACGTGCTGCAGATGACTTCGCTCCCCGCTTCCGCCCGCCCGCGCGCCCTTGCCCATTGGCTGTTCGCCGTCGCGGCGCTGATCGTGCTGATGGTGGTGATCGGCGGCATCACCCGCCTCACGGAATCGGGCCTGTCGATCACCGAATGGAAGCCGCTGTCGGGCGCGATCCCGCCGCTCACCGATGCACAGTGGCAGGCCGAGTTCGCCCATTACCGGCAGATCGGCCAATATGAGCAGCTGAACCGCGGCATGACGCTGGCCGAGTTCAAGAACATCTTCTTCTGGGAATATCTCCACCGGCTGCTCGGCCGCGTCATCGGGCTCGCCTTCTTCCTGCCCCTGGTCTGGTTCGCCGTCCGGCGCGCGATTCCGCAAGGCTATGGCTGGCGGCTGACCGCGCTGCTCGCGCTGGGCGGGCTGCAGGGCGCGCTCGGCTGGTGGATGGTCCAGTCCGGGCTCAACAAGACCAGCACCGCAGTGGATCATTTCTGGCTTGCCGCGCACCTGCTCACCGCGCTGTTCACCCTAGGCGGCATCGTCTGGACCGCGCTCGACCTGCTGGCGCTCGCCCGCAACCCGATGGCACCTCCCGCCCGGCTGACCGGCCTCGCCACCGGCGTGCTGCTCGTGCTGTTCGTCCAGCTCTTCTACGGCGCGCTGGTCGCCGGGCTCGATGCCGGGCTGGTGACCGACCAATGGCCGCTGATGAACGGCCATTTCTTCCCGGGCGTCAGCCAGACGGGCCAGAGCCTCGGCCATGTCCTCTTCTCCGATCCGGCGGTGGTGCACTTCATCCATCGCTGGTGGGCCTGGGTGGCGGTGGCGGGGCTGATCCTGCTCGCGCGCAAGGTGCGCGCCACGAGCCGCCGCGCCTCGATCGCGATCCACAGCGCCTTCGGCACCCAGATCCTGCTCGGCATCGCCACGGTGATGGCCGGGGTGCCGATCTGGCTCGCCGCGCTCCACCAGCTCACCGGCGCGCTGGTGGTGATCGCCACCGTCTGGGGCGCGCATGTCGCCGGCGCCCGGGCTGCCGCTTGAGCGAGCTCGCGCTCTTCTACGTGACCTTCGCCACCCGCGCGGATGCCGAGCGGGTGGCGGAAGCCGTGCTCGACGAGCATCTCGCCGCCTGCGCCAACATCCTCGCCCCCTGCACGTCGCTCTATCTGTGGCACGGAGCGCTGGAGAGAGCGGAGGAAGTGCCGGTGCTGTTCAAGACGCGCCCGATGCTCGCCACGCGCCTGCGCGATCGGATCGCTGCGCTCCATCCCTATGAACTGCCGGTGATCGAGAGCTGGACCGCTACTGCCAGCGAGCAGGTGGCCGCCTGGGTGGCAGGCGAGACGCGCTGATGCTGCTCGCGGCGATCATCCTCCAGGCCAGCACGGCCGCCTTCGCCCCGCCGCTGGATGCGCCGAGGCGCGTGGTGACCGAACGCCGCGACGGCGCCCGCACCTATCGCATGGAGCGCGATATCCGCTTCGCGCGCGTGGACAAGGGCTATCGCGCCGAAGTGACGCTGCGCGCCGGCATCGGCGAAACCCCGGACAGCAGCGGCGCTGCCTATGAAGCCGGGTTCGGGGCATTTGCCGGCAGCACGATCGTCTTCCATCTCGATCCGCGGGGCGTCGTCGTCGCGATCGACGACATGCCAGCGCTGTGGGAGCGCTTCTGCCGGCGTGTCGCCGAAGTGGCCGCCGCCCGGCATGCCCTGGCGCCGGCGGAACGCGAGAAGCTCGCCGCGCGCATCGCGGCCCCGCTCCGCGCGCTGCCGGTCGAACGCCGGCGCGCGATGCTCGCCTCGCTCGTGGTGGCGGTGATTGCGGACGAGGCGACAACCCCCGGCAGCACGCCGGTCCGCCTGCCCGGCCAATCGGCCTATGGCGGCACGATAGCGCTCGAGGGGCGGCGCACCGTCGTCGCCCTGCCCGACGGCCTGCTCCGCAGCACCGTCCGCGCCGATGCGGCCGACATGGCGTTCGAACGCGTGACCGACATGGATCCCCGCACCGGGCTGATCACCCGCAACAGCAAGACGCTGCGCATCCGGGCGGGCGGCCTGGAGAGGGTCAGCGTCACATTGCTCACCGTGGAACGGGCCGCCGACTAGGCCATGGTATCCCAGTACCCGTCAGCAAACCCGCGCTTTTCTTGACTTTCTCCGCGCGAATCGTCAGAGGGCCATCAACCGCGCTGCCCGGAAGGGTGGCGCGCTTGCGTTTCATACTCGAAAGGTCTCGCCCATGAAGGCGCTGATGAAGACCACCAAGTCGGCCAAGCCGGCCGAGGTGGAGAAGAAGTGGCACATCGTCGATGCCGACGGCCTGATCGTCGGCCGCGCTGCCGTCGTGATCGCCAACGTCCTGCGCGGCAAGCACAAGACGAGCTTCACCCCGCACGTCGATTGCGGTGACAATGTCATCGTCATCAACGCGGACAAGATCCGGTTCACCGGCAAGAAGCTGGCCCAGAAGGTGTACTACAAGCACACCGGCTATGCGGGCGGCATCAAGGGGATCACCGCGGGCAAGGTGCTCGAGGGTCGTTTCCCGGAGCGCGTGCTCGAAAAGGCCGTGGAGCGCATGATCCCGCGCGGTCCGCTGGGCCGCCAGCAGATGCGCAACCTGCGCATCTACAACGGTGCTGAGCATCCCCACGAAGCGCAGAACCCCGAGGTCCTCGACATCGCCGGCATGAGCCGCAAGAACAAGGTGGGCGCATAATGTCCGACAACCGCCAGTCCCTTTCCGATCTCGGCGCCATCGCCGCCGGCGAGCAGGCCGTGGCCACCGAGGCCCAGGCTTCGGCCGACACCCGCGCCGAGGCGTATCTCGCCGGCCAGCTCGACGCACCGTCGACCCCGGCCGTGCTGCGCCAGCAGGAGCTCGACAAGTTCGGCCGCGCCTATGCGACCGGCCGCCGCAAGGATGCCGTCGCCCGCGTATGGCTGAAGCCGGGCACCGGCAAGATCACGATCAACGGTCGCGATCAGGAAGTCTATTTCGCGCGCCCGACGCTGCGTCTCGTCATCAACCAGGTGTTCGGCATCACCGAGCGCGAGGGCCAGTATGACGTCGTCTGCACCGTCAAGGGTGGCGGCCTTTCGGGCCAGGCCGGCGCGGTGAAGCACGGCATCAGCCAGGCGCTCACCAAGTACGAGCCGATCCTGCGCACCCCGGTGAAGCAGGCCGGCTTCCTGACCCGCGACAGCCGCACGGTCGAGCGCAAGAAGTATGGCCGGGCCAAGGCTCGCCGCAGCTTCCAGTTCTCGAAGCGCTAAGCGGTTCTTCACGGAACAACGAAGGGGCGGTCCGGCGACGGGCCGCCCTTTTCGTTTGTGCGCCGGCCCCGACCGCGGCTAGCCTCGCGCCATGGCGCTCGACCATCCCGACACGGTCCGCATCCTGGCCTTCCTCGACGAGATCGGGATCCCGGTGTCTCGGGGCAGGATCGAGGGCGAGAGCTTCCTGCCCGGCATCGAGGTGCGCAGCGGCGGGCTGGTGCTCGATCCGGCCCGGCCCTTTCACCCCGGCGACCTGCTCCACGAGGCCGGCCATATCGCCGTCACCGACCCCGCCGACCGCCCGACACTCTGCGAGGTCCGCGACGATCCGGGCGAGGAGATGGCGGCGATCGCCTGGTCCTATGCCGCTGCCCGCGCGGCCGGCATCGATACGCGCACGCTGTTCCATGCCGATGGCTATCTCGGCGGCGGCGAAGCGCTGGCGGCCGCGTTCGACCGCGGCGCCGGGCCCGGGCCGCCGATGCTGCAATATTTCGGCATGTCCGCCGAGCCGCACCAGGCCGCCGCGCTGGGCCTCCCCGCCTATCCCCGAATGGCGCGCTGGCTGCGCTAGAGGCGCGCCAGCCAGCCGGTATAGTGGACCACCGCGCCGAGCAGCGGCAACGCTACCCCCACCTCGAAGCGGAAGCGCCCATCCTCCTGCCATTCGCGCGCGGCGATGCGGGGGGCCAGCAAACGCGGCATCGGCACGCCGAACGCGCTCCAGCGCCGCAGCACCATCCGCAACCCCTTGTCATCCGAGGGGAGGTCGAAGGCGAAGCGCAGCGGGCCGAAACGCTCCGCGACGCCCTGCCCCGCCTGGCCGAGTTCGCTCGAAAAGGCATGGCCACCGAAATCCCGCGTCCAGCATTCCTTGCCATTCCTGGCCGCGAAGGCGACGCGGAGCGGATAGCTGCCGCTCGGCGGGAACCCCATCACCCGCCCGACCAGCCAGGCCAGGCCCCTGCCTCGGCGCACCTCGCCCTCCCCCTCCGCGCCGGCATCGCCACATAGCGCGTGCATGGCACGCACCTGTTCCGGCAGCCGCGCGAAGCGCGCACCCATGGCCCGCGCGTAGAGCGGATCGACCGCATGCTCGCGCACCGCATGGCGGATGGCCAGGCCGGCGAAGAGCGGCTCGAACCGGTCGAGCGTCAGCAGCCGGCTCGCATCCTGTGCGCCCGGCGGCACGCGACCGGCCAGAATGTCCCCGGCGAGCAGTTCGGCCGCCAGCGTGGGAATTTCGGGCCCGTCTCCGCGATCGGCGATCAGCGTCCAGCGCCGGCGGACACCTGCCCCAACCAGCGTTACCGACATCGCCGATCGGTCGCTCCCGGCCCAGGCGGTGATCCGCTGGAGCTTGTGCAGCCAGGGCGCCGCGCCGCGCAGCGTCCGGAGCCACCCCCAGCGGACCGGCCAGCTCAGCAGCCACAAGGCGAGCATCTGGAACCCGAGCTCGGTACCGGCACGGAAAGTCGTGGCGGGGCGGCCGGGCAACAGTTCCGGCGCCAGCGACAGGTCCGGCACTTCGGCGAGCGCGATCCAGCGGCGGAGCGGGGCCGCCTCTCCTTCGATGGCGAAACGCTCGCGGCGCAGGTCCTGCCAGCCGGTCGCCTGCATCCAGCGCTGGCCGCGCCAGACGCGCACCGGCTTGCCGACATAGGAGAGGATCGCGGCCGCCACCGATGGGCCGGCCACTGCCCGGTTCGAAGCGCTGATGGCGATGTCGATGCGCTCGACCTGCGGCAGTCCCGCCGCCAGGGCACGCACCACGGCGCCGGAAAGCGCCGGCACGCTCGAGGCGCCGCTGACGATCGGCACCGCCACCGCCGGGCCCTTGTTGAGCGCCGCGATTCCCGTCACGAAATCGCGCGAATCCGCCAGGTCGAGATAGGGGATGCGCATCGCGATGCACGCCTCGGGCACCGTATAGCCGCTGCCCTGGAACGGTCCCGCCGCATCGATCACCAGGTCGGGCCGTTCGCGCGCCAGCACCATGCCGATCCCGTTGGTCCGGTCCGCCACAACGGGTTCGGCGCCGGGATGCCCGGCGCAGAACGCCGCGGCCCTGTCGTGGCTCCGCCCGGCGACCAGCACCTCATGCCCCGCCGCAAGCAGTCGCCGGCTCAACCGCGCCCCGAACCCGCCATAGCCGCCGATGACGAGGATGCGGCTCATTCGGCGCCGTCCGGCACCACAATGTCTCCGCCGCGGACCGCGCAAAAGGCCAGCCCGCCGACCAGTCCCGAACCACCGAACCACAATATCGCCGAGAGCAGCGCTTCCAGGTCCGGCCTGCCACCGAGGCCAAGTAGCGACATTGGTATCGCACCGATCAGAAAGCCGGCCAAACCCGCATTCCACATGCGCAGCGGCCATCGATCAACCAGCACCAGATAGATCGGAAGCGCAATGAAGACCAGGTGACCGAATGCGAGAATCAGGGCGATGAAGAAGCAGAGCAGGAACAGGTCACCGGCGAGACTGCCCGCGAGGAGCATGAATCCGATCGAGCCGGCCAAGGCGGCGGCGAGGATCGCCGCGCAGCAGGCAATGGGGCCGCGCCCGCTCATTCCACCGGGTCCGCGAACACGCAGAGCTGGTGGACCAGCTCGCCAAGCCAAGGATGCACCAGGTCGAGACTGAACAGGAAACGTCCGCCGCCCAGATCCATATGCCCCACCGTCAACGCCCCGGGCATCGCCCAGGCCGGCAGCTTCACCCGCAGCCCGCCCAGTTTCAGGAAATAATGATCGCTCACGAACAGGAGCGCGCCACCCGCTTCCTCCAGCCGGAGTGCGATGCCCACCCCAAGCCCCAGATATTCCTCGATGCCCGTCGGCCCGGCAAAGCGCTTGGCGCTGTGGATAACCTGTGGAAAACCCTGTGCACGGCCATATTGCCGCGTCCAATACTGCCCCTGGCCGTCGGCATCGGCGGTGACGCTCACGCTGGCCGAGACGCCCACGTCCGTGCCGAGCGGCAACGGCGCGCCGATCAACCGCGCGGCCTGCGCCAGCAGCCATCCCGCCCGGCTGATCCGGCATTCGGCGACTTCGCCGAGATAGGAGACACAGGCCCCGGCCTCGATCTTGCGCAGGAAACGGCGGCGCGTCGCGGGCGGCAGGAACAGCCAGCGTGCGCCGAGCAGCCGGGCAAAGGGGCTGTCGTCGTCGGCGCGGCAGGGCGCGCCCATTCGATGCCAGTCGGCGTAACGGGCCAGCGCGCCAGGCGCATATCCGATTGCCACGCCCATATGCCACCCTTTCCGCGGCCGGGGGCCGCTATTCAGCCTTGCCCTTGGGAAGGAAGCTCAGGATCCGCTTGCCCAGCCGGATCAGCGTCATCAGCCGTCCCGGCGGCACGCTCATCATCTGCTGGTACCAGTCGTCGATCGTGACGACGAAATCCTGCATCGCCTCGATCCGCCCGCGCGCGACGTCCGAGATGCGGCCGTCGCGCCTGGCTTCCTCGGTGCACACGCGCAGCGCCGCCACTGCCGGATCGATCTCGCGCTCCTTGCGGCCCTGGGCGATGCGCGTGAGCATCTGCATCAAGTCGACCTCGGCCTCGTAATGATCGCGCCGGTCGCCCATCACGGGCACGCGGCGGATCAGCTTCCAGCCGAGCAACTCCTTGAGACTGTTCGACGTGTTGCTCCGCGCGATGCGCAGCGTGTCGCTGATCTCCTCGGCGTTGAGCGGCCGGTCCGAGAGATAGAGCAGCGCATGGATCTGGGCGACCGAGCGGTTGACGCCCCACTGCCCCCCCATCTCGCCCCAGTGCAGCACGAACTGCTGCACCGCGATCGGCAACTGAACAGCATTGTCCGTAATTTCTGTCATAACAGAAATATGAGACACGATTGCGGAAGAGTCAACCGCTGTCGGACTGCGCATTCCGTCGCATGTTCCGATCGTCTCGTCGCCGTTCGCGCCGTTGCGGCTGCGCAACTACCGGCCGGATCCGCGCCCTTGCGCCGGGCACAATCGCGCTGAAGCCCGTCTTAGGTATTTCCGCAGGTTGCTGGGATTCCGCCGGCAAACTATGCAGATTCGCGCAGGTCGCGACTTCTCGCGGCGGCGGGGGAAAATTGGTGTTCCGGCAACGAAAACTGGCCGCGCTTGGCGCGGCGCTCGGTTTGCTCGCGCTCGTGGGTTGCGATTCGGGCGGCGGGGGCACGTCGTCGGGCGGCGGCGGCGTGGTCTCGACACCCGGACCGACGCCCACGCCGGCCGTGTTCACCGAGGGGGACGCCGCCCGCCTCGCCAAGCAGGCGAGCTTCGGCCCCACGCCCGATCTGATCGCCCGGATCAAGCAGCTCGGCGCCACTGCCTGGGTCGACGAACAGCTCGCCGCGTCCAGCAGTTCCTACGCCGATCTCGCCACGGAAGTGCGCCGCGATTTCTGCGCGAGCGGCGACACGGTCTGCTCGCGCGCCCATTTCAGCCGCACGCCGGTGGCGATGCGCTTCTACGCCAACGCCATCGCCGGGTCCGACCAGCTGCGCCAGCGCACCGCCTTCGCGCTCGGCCAGATGATCGTCGCTTCCGAAGCCGAGGTGAACTCGACCGCGGGCATCGCCGCGTTCAATCAGATCTTCCTCGCCAACGCCTTCGGCAATTATCGCGACATCCTCCAGCAGGTGACGATGAGCGGCTATATGGGCGACTATCTCGACATGGCCGACAGCAACAAGTCGGGCCCGTCGGAGAATTACGCCCGCGAGCTGCTCCAGCTGTTCTCGATGGGGCCGGACCAGCTGAACATGGACGGCAGCTTGAAGCGCGACGGCAGCGGCGCGGCCATTCCCAATTATGCGACCGACGACATCAAGGGCGTCGCCAAGGCGCTGACCGGCTGGACCTATGCCCGGGTCGGCGGCGCCGCGATCACCGACGGCAATGCCCGCGACTATTCCAAGCCGATGATCCAGGTCGCATCGCGCTATGACACGACCGAGAAGAAGTTCCTCGGCGCCACCGTCGCCGCGGGTGCCACGCAGGAAGCCAGCGTCGCGGCGGTGGTCGATGCCGCGTTCAACAGCGCTTCCACCGCGCCCTTCGTCGCGCGCCACATGATCGTCCACCTCGTCACCGCCAATCCGAGCCCGGCCTATGTCGGCCGCGTGGCGGCGGCGTTCGCGGACAATGGCAAGGGCGTGCGCGGCGACATGAAGGCGGTGGTCCGCGCCACCCTGCTCGACGGCGAGGCGCGGGCGGCGCCCACCGCCGCCGGCGGCAAGCTAAAGGAACCGGTGCTGCTGATGACCGCGCTCGCCCGCGCGATCGGCTTTGCGACCGACGGCTATGTCTTCACCACCCGCGATGCCAATCTCGGCCAGCCGGTGTTCCGGGCGCCTTCGGTGTTCAACTTCTATCCGGACGACTTCCCGCTGCCCGGATCGACGGTGCTGAAGAGCCCGGCCTCGAAGCTGCTCAATACGTCCAACGTGCTGCGCTGGCACAATTTCGTCTATGACTGGACCGTCTCGGGCGATGCCAATCGCAGCGAATATGCGCTCGATTCCGGCCTGCCCATGTCCTCGCTGACGCAGCCCCTGTGGGCGACCTGGGAAGCCTATGGCACCGATCTCGACACGATGGTGTCGCGCATCGACCTGACCTTGTTCGCCAATACGCTGAATCAGGCGCAGAAGGACGCGCTCAAGGCCGCTGCCACGCCGATCACCAATGCCGATGCGAATGTCCAGGCGCGCCGCCGCGCCCAGACGATGCTCTACGTCGCGGCGACCAGCCCGATGTTCCTGGTCGACCGCTGAGGAGCCGGACCGATGACGATTTCCCGACGCGACTTGCTCAAGGTCACCGCCGGCGCGAGCGCGCTCGCCGCGATCGGCCAGCTCGGCCGCACCACCGCCATCGCCGCGCCGAGCGGCAGCTATCGCGCGATGGTGGGCGTGTTCCTGTTCGGCGGGAACGACGGCTGGAACATGGTGATCCCCACCGATGCCCGGCACCCGCAATATCTCGCCTCGCGCGGCACGGTGGGCATCGCGGCCAACCGGCTGACCGCGCTCACCGGCGCCCCCTATGCGCTCCATCCGGCGATGGCGGCGCTGCGCCCGCTCTGGGACGAGGGCAGCCTGGCGCTCGTCCTCAATGCCGGCACCCTCTTCGCCCCGCTCACCAAGGCGACCTATCAGTCGCGCGCCGATCTGCGCCCGATGAACCTGCTCAGCCATTCGGACGAGCAGGCGCACTGGCAGGGCCTGCGCGCCCGCGACTTCGCGACCGACGGCTTCATGGGCCGCCTGACCGACCGGATGGGCACGAGCGCGGTCCCGTCGATGATCTCGATCGCCGGCTCGAACCTGGCGGTGATCGGCAAGACCAGCTCGGCGCTGGTGCTGCCTTCCACCGGCACGCTCATGCGTTCGGGCTATTCGAGCATGAGCAACGCGGCGAACAACGCCAAGAACGCCGCGCTCACCACCTTCTCCTCGGCCGCCGGACTGGGCGACGTCGCGGAGGCGAGCGCGCGCGCCATCAATGCCAGCTATGATCAGGCGACCACCGCCAACACGATCATCTCGGCGAACAGCACGCTCGACGGCTATTTCGTCAACCCGGCCACCGGCGCCGCGCTCACCAGCGACGTCGCGCGCCAGCTGATGCGCGTCGCCCGGATGATCGATGCGCGGGGCAGCCTGGGCCATGGCCGCCAGACCTTCTTCGTCAGCCAGGGCGGGTACGACAACCATTCGGGCCAGACCAATGGCGGCACCAACGATACCGGCACCCATGCGAACCTGCTCGGCGACCTGGCCATGGCGCTGGCCGGCTTCCACCGCGCGATGCAGGCGATCGGCATGGCCGAGAACGTCACCAGCTTCACGATGAGCGACTTCGGCCGCACCTATCGCGGCAATGCCCAGAACGGCACCGACCATGCGTGGGGCAGCAACCATCTGGTAGTCGGCGGCAATGTCGCGCCCGGCGGCATCTTCGGCGCCTATCCGGACCCGGTGCTCGGCGGCGCCACCGATGTGAGCAGCGAGGGTCGCTTCGTTCCCGCCGTGGCGCAGGAGGAGTATATCGGCGCGATCGCCCGCTGGCACGGCGTCGCCGATGCGGACCTGCCCTATGTCTTCCCCAACTGGTCGACCTGGAGCACGGGCGGGCGCGGGCCGCTGGGCCTGTTCCGAACTTAGGTTCCTCCGCGCTTAACTGCGTATCGGGATTGCGCTATCGTTCCGCTCCGGTAATGGGGCGCGGCTTTGGGGGAGGCGGACGATGGCCAATCTCTATCGCATTACACCGTTCATGCACGTGCCGGATTTCGAGAAGGCCGTCTGGTTCTTCACCGAGGTGCTCGGCTTCACGCTCTATTTCCGCACGTCCAACTATGCGTATGTCCAGCGCGAACAGGCAGCGTTCCGCCTGCTGGAGAATGTCGGCGACGACGGTGCCCCGCCGGGCAATCGCCGCTTCTGCTATTATGTCGACGTCGAGGATGTGGAAGCGGTCGCCGACGAGCTGAGACCCAAGGCGCACCTGCTCAACGATGGCGACATCCACGGACCGGTCGACCAGATCTATGGCCAGCGCGAACTGATGGTGGTGGCGCCGGACGGCAATCTGCTGGTGTTCGGGCAGGACATTTCGAAGCGCTAGACTGTCTCGCCCAACATGGCAGCTAACCGAGCTTTCTGGCAGCAACCGGAACACGCTCCCCCAGAATGATCGCAAGCGCTTCCTTCATCACCGAAGCCGCTTCCTCGACGCCGACAGCTTCCTTGTTGAGCGACTTCTTCACGCCTTGGCTGCCCCGAATCCAAGTGACCCGCGCCTGCTCCGATTGACCGTCGTATCTCCGCAGGATCATCGAGGTAGCGAGCGCCTTGCCCCAAACGGGATCCTCGCCATAGGCGATGCCCTGGATGATAATTTCATAGTGGCAGGCCGCTCCGCCCTTCGCCAGGCGGGGCCCCTTCTTCTTCACTGTCACGGCATCCATCGCGGGCTCGATGACCAACGCGATCGGCTGCTTGCTCGCCATCAGCATTGCCCAGTCCAGCGATCGATAGACCTCGGCCTGGCGCTCCGGCGACATCACTTCGGCGAGGTTGTCCTTGGCAGTCGGCGCATTGTGGGTGCCGCCCATCGTCCCACCCAGGAAGATGCTGCTGGTCGTGGCGGCAAATCGGGTGGTGGGCCAGATGTGCACTTCACACCCCTGCGCCCGAGCAGGTGCCGGCGACAGCGTCGCCAACGCGCACAACAACAAAGACCCGCCGAACCGCATGGATATTCCCCCTTCTTGCGGCCAGGATGTCCGGGGAGTCGGCAAACCGCAAGTGGGCCATCGCCTAGAGCGCCACGCTCCCCTCGCCCATGAACCGCGCCCGGGTGGAGAAGCCCGTGCCCGCCACGCTGAGTTCGTTGAACGAAGGCGGGCGCGCCCGCACCCGCTCTGACAAGGTGCCCGCCCCGATCAGGCGCACCGTCCGCTCGCCGATCCGCCGCTCGATATCGAACGGATCATGGACATGGCCGGTGAGCACCGCATCCACCCCCGCCCGGGCCAGCGCGTCCAGGGCCTGGGCCCCGCAATGCGTCTCCGAGGTCGTCCGCGTGCCACCCTCCACCAGCGGGTGATGGCAGGCGACGAACACCAGCCCGCCCGGCGGCACCGCTTCGACCAATGCCAGCGATGCCCGCAGTGCCCGGCCGCTGACATAGCCCTTCGACCAGTCGAGCCGCCACTGGAAGCGCGCGGTGGTCTTGAGCGGCACCACTGCCACGCCCTTCACATCGAGCGGCCGCTCGATCATCCGTTCGAGCGCATGGTAGCGCCGGTAGGGCGCCACGAACCGCGCCCAGGGATTGAACCACGGCAGGTCGTGATTGCCCACCTCCACCGTCACCGGCCGGCCAAGGCCCTTGAGCCACTGCGCAGCGGCCGAGAATTCCTTCGCCCGCGCCTGCATCGTCAAGTCGCCGGTCACGATCACAGCGTCAGGCTGCTCTTCGCGCACCCGCGCGGCGAACCAGTCGAGCGCAGCGCGGTCCTCCCGCCCGAAATGCACGTCGCTGACATGGAAGAGCCGCGTCATTCCGGCCCCTTGCGCGTCGCGATGAAGGCCTTGCGGCTTATCCCCGCCGTGATCGGGGTTCCCGGCGCCAGCGGAACCGGCTCGCCATCGAACAGCGCCAGCACCGGCTTCTTCCCGCGGGCGGCGAACTCGCGGGTAAGGCCCTCGCTCACTGCATGCGCCGCGACCCAATCCCCGGTCAGCCATTCCCAGCCCAGTTGCGCGATCGCGCTCCAGTCGCGCGCGTCCACCGCCGCTACGTGCAGTTCGCCCTTCTCGGGCCGGACGAATACCGCCTGATAGCGGCCCGCGAGCGCCGATACGCCGGAGATGCGGATGCCGCTGCCGCCGAACGTGCGGTTCCATGCAACATGGGCCGCCTGGAACAACCGCCGGAACGCCCCCTTGCGCACCGCCTCGCGCGCGCGGAACCAGGCAGTGGCGGGCCCCATGATCAGCCCGACGAACGCACGATGCCCGGCCGCCTGGACATAGGGCAGGGCGATGCGGGTGGCTTCGTCGTGCGCGGCCTGGACGATCGCCCGGGGATCGAGCGTATCGTGCAGCGACTTGGCGAGCAGGTTCATCGTTCCGCCCGGCAGGATCAGGAAGCTGCCCTCCCATGCCCTGAGCGCCGATAGTGCAGCGTTGATCGTTCCGTCGCCCGCGAACAGCACCACGGTATCGATCCCGTCCCGATCGAGATCGGGCCCGGCGGGCATATTCTGCTCCGGAAACTCGGTGCGGCCGACCAGCGTCAGCCCGCGCTCCGTGAACACGCCCTCGAGCGCATCGCATTTGGCCCTGGTGGTGGATCCCGAGCCGGGGTTGGTGATGAACCAGAGTCTTTCCATCCGGATCGTAACGCCCGAGATATGATTTGGCTCAACCGGATCTCAATAACGATAGAGCCGCATCTTCTGGATGCCGAACTGCCCGGGCGGCAGGCGGACGTGCCGGCCCTGGTGCGTCTCGTCGCCGTTGAGTTTCCGGCCGGCGACCCATTTCCCGTCGACGAACTTGCCCTCCTCGACGGTATCGAGGCCGATGCGCGGCCCGAACGTCACCGTGATTCCGCTGCCCGCGACCAGATAATCCTCGCCGCCCAGCCAGAGCAGGATCCCGCCATGCTCGGCCGGCTCCTGCTTGTCCTTCGGCGTCCAGGGATCGACGAACCCGACGGTCAGCGCATAGCCACCCAGCGTCGCCGTCTGCGGTGCGCTGTCGACCGCGCCTTCGAAGCCCACCGGCGGCGCGAACCCCGCGCGTGCCCTGGCCGCGAATAATGCCGGGGTCAGTTGCTCGAGCATCGCATAGAAGCTGCCCAGGCGGTCCTTGTCGGCAATGTTCTCGATCGCGAAGGGGCTGAACCCGATCGCGCCATGTTTGCCGATCGCCCGCATGGCGTTGGCCGGCGCGCGCGGATCGCCCGCCTGGTTCGCCTCGGGCACGAACAGGGGGTTGCCAGGCACGGTATAGCCCTCGACGATGCCCGCGAAGTTCGGGAAGTAGATGTCGGGCGCGAGCATATCGATCGCAGGCGCGGCATCCCGCCATATCTGCATCAGATGCGCGAGCGGGCCGCCGCTCGGATATTCGCCCGGCAGCTTGCCCGGCCGCCCCTGCGCCCCGTTGACGTACATCGGCAGCGCGTATTCGCGCTTGCCGGCCTCGGCCACCGCATTGGCCCAGCGCGCATAATGATGCGCGGTGAACCCCTCCTCGCCGCCCTTCCACCTGGCGAAGGCGGCGTCGGCCAGCGGGCCGTGCTCGCGCGCGGTCGGCAGGAAGCCGATCTCGTTCTCCACCTGCACCATGAGCACGGTGTGCCGGTCGCCGTCGATCGCCTTCAGATGCTTCATCAACGCGGCAAAGGCCCGCGCATCGGCGTCGCGCGTGGCCATGCCGAACACCGACAGGATATCCTGCGGCTGCCCATCCTCGCCGGTCGAGCGCAGGAAGCGCTTGCCGTCGCGCTTCACCCAGGCGGGCACATAGGTCGACATGCTGTTCTTCCAGCTGCCGAACCACAGCAGCACCAGCCGCATGTCGTTGGCCCGCGCATCCTCGACCAGCCAGTCGAGGCTGGAGAAGTCGAACCGGCCTTCCTCGGGCTCGATTGCCTCCCATGTCACCGGCGCCAGCACCGTGTTGAGATGCAGCGCCTTCAGCCGCTGCCAGTGCGGCCTGAGCCACGCGCGGTCGGTGGCCGAGCTATTGCCCAGTTCGCCCCCCCGGATCAGGAACGGCTTGCCGTCCACGATCAGCCGTCCGCCCTCCATATGCGGCATCTGGGCGAAAGCGGGGGTGGCAAGCAGAAGGGCGAGCGCAGGGAGCCAGCGGAGCATGGCAAGCACAATAGTCTGATTTAATCGCACATGGGAACCGCGCATGGCGCGTCGTCCGCGATTCGCGGCAATGTCTTCGGAATCAAGGAGAAGCTGGAGCGGGTAGCGGGAATCGAACCCGCGCTAGAA
>NZ_MKWJ01000027.1:0-34258 GCF_001899725.1 Sphingomonas sp. 67-41
AGCCAGGGACGAGTTCAACATGGGTCAATTCTCAGTGGAAATTTACGCCCTACCCGGGTCACTTCTCAGTGGAAATCAACAGCTGCGAACGACTGCGGGTCGACGGGTCCGAAGTCTTTCAGTCGGTCATGAGCCAGCTGGATTTTCGCTCTTCGGCGGCTTGCCACAGCGATGAGCTCAAGATGCGGCTCGACCAGCCTGATCGCGTCGTCATATTGTTCCTCATCGACAAGGCTCGTCGCAAGCTGCGTGAGCTCTGGAAGGCTGCGCAATGTCGGGCGGGCCGCACGATGAATGTAGACCGAGCCGATCAGCCACGCGAAAGCGATCAGAAAGGCGAACTTGCGCGGGACGCCCGGATCTGCGGCCCCCAGTTCAAGATAGCGGCACATGCCGCCGAGAGTGGACGGGCAAGCCGGAGGATTGAGATCGAACAGTTCGAACGCCAGTATCGCGATACTGGCGGGGACCGCCAGGATCAGTTGCGATCGCCAGGACATGGAGAGCCTGATCCGTTGCACGGGGCTGAGCACCGCATAGAGCGCCGCAAGAAGTGCGAGGACCGTGAGAAAACCGTCGAGCGTCAGATGCTTCACCCCATCTTGTCTGGGCCAGCAAAATAGCGTCGAAGCCGGTCAGGCGAAATGAAATAGTTCCACAATATCCTGCCCATTGGGGCGGGAGTGGCAATACCCGCCGGAAGAGACCGTGCAAAGGCTCAGTTCGTACAGAAGACCGGCAGAGACGCGGGTGCAAGATGAACCATCGCGCAGCCTAACCCGTCACGGAGAGGGTCGAGGGGCCAGCTGTTTAGCAGCGCTTACAACAAGATCGACCAGTTCAAGGTGAAGGGCATCCTCCCCCTTCGCCATGGGTAGCGTGTAGAGACCATAATCATGGTCACGGTGCGGACTATCAACCCCAGCCGCATAGCCTGCGTTATGAAGATCATTAACCGGACGGTTGAGCCACACGGCCTCATGATCGGCCATGTATCGGCTGGCGGCGTCGTAGATGCAGCGGCCGAGCCAGTCGGTTCTTTTCCGCAGGTCTGGCTCACCGGCAATGGCACGCCCCAGATAGTCGTGAGGGAATGCGGTTTTGGCAGCATCACGAATTTGGTCAAAGAAGTCCGCTGGCAGCGCCTCGATGAGCCGGACACTGACCGTTTCAGCGATCACAGCGGATATGAGGGATTGGTTCCCGTTGACGTCCAGACGCCAGACCTCCCGTATCAGCGTCGTCCTCGCGGGACTGTTGCCGGGCGCTCCCAATTCTCGTGTGATCGCCTTCAGCCGATCGATGAACAGGAACAGTATGTTGGCCTTGCGTTTACCGGCCGTATGGGCTGCATCTCCCCAGGCTAGTGCCGACTGGAAAAACACTGGTGTTCCGCCGTCTATACTGAACAGCGGAAGATCAGAAAGTTTGATTTCGCCAAAGGGCATGCCATGGTGCTTTGCCCAGTCTCGAACCCGCCGAAGGTCCCGAATTTGCCCGGTCCCGCGGCCGGCCTTCGGATGGAAGCGCACCCATATCGCCACAGCACCGAAACGGCTCTCACCGACCGCGTTGCGGAGAGCCCTCGCCATTTTGTTGAAACGGCTGCCGGTTATGGCGTCGTCGATGAACAGGATAAATTTCGCGGCCTTCATCACGGGCATGGACGCCAGGTCTTCAGCGGACTCACGAACGGTGCGTCCATTTAGAGCCCGGTCATTCCGAGGGCACCCCCACTCGACAACCGTGACGCGAATGCCGCGCGCCTGAGCGACCTCGCGAAGCACAGCGATGGGAACCGTATTGCCGAGCGGCGCCTCGACCAACGTCACTTCCGATTTGCCGCTACGGGTCAACCAGTCGCACAAATCCACGCAGATCTGCGCCAATTCCGCAAATTGCACACGGCCCAGATCGAAAAGTCCCCGCGCACCTCGCCGCATCACACGATCGACCAACGGGACTGCGATCGGCGTTCCGCCGGCTTTCGAGTTATGCTCGAACAGGCTGGCGAAGCTCTGCGCCGCCATGAACGCAGCGGCCGCGTCGCCCGTTGCATCTCGGGCCGGATTCGGCGCGAAGAACTCCTCTCTCTTGCTCCAGAAGTCCTGGAGACTGGTCGCAAAGACCCGGTAACGTGTCATTTGGGCAACCGACGCGGGATCATTTTCACCGATGTCGGTGCAGAATTGCTCAAGGGCGGAGCGCAGCTCCTCCGGCGTCACGAACCGATAGCGGTCAGCGATCATCGCGGACGTCCCGAAGGCCGCGTCTTGTTGCGCCAATGAGAAATACCGTGCGGCAAGGCCGCTCGGGGCATTCCCGGTGGTACTGTCGCAGAGGGCTCGCACGAATTGCCGCTTCCGGACCGCAAATGACGGAGGCTGCAAGGGGGCTGCCAAAGGCAGAGAAATCATCAAGGCTCCATCATGGACAAACTGCCTGCGGTCGGACCGCGACGCGAACGAGTTTATCCCGTAAACAAAATGCCGTGAAATGTCCTTAGTTACTGTAGTCGTTAACAAAAACAGCCTTATATTGCGACGGAGTGTAAGCCTGAATTGCAAGGAAAGCATGACCAAAAGCGAAAAGTTACAGCAGGTCCGCCGTCAGATCGAAGGCTGGCGGGGGCAATTTCTCGCCAGAAGGGATCCTCCCTGGGAGGTTTCTCAGGTTTCGAAACTGGTCGCACTTTTGACAGAAGCCAGGGAGATCATCCGAAAATCACTGGGCGAAGGCAGCGCCTACTTTATCAATATTCCCACCTTTACGACACCTGGCAGGGGCACACATCGGCAGCCTGAAAATGACGAGATCGTGCAATGCCTGCACCTGATCGATGCCGCTGTTCGAGATATCCAGGCCGAAGAGCAAGCCGCCGAGAGAACGACAGAGCCAGTCAAGATGCCGGCTGTATCCTTCGTATCTGAGCACACGATCCGGGAATTAAAGGCACTCCCCAGGACGACATATGATTTCAGCCGGTTGGTAGTGCTCTGCCGAGAGCTGAACGTGACCGCTGCCGGCGAGGCGCACATGGCCACGATGATGCTCTTACGGGCGATCATGGACCATATTCCGCCCGCTATGGGCAACTTCACCACATTTGCTGATTTTGCTGCGCAATATCCAGGCCAAAAGTCTTTCAAGCAGCAAATGGCCAATTTCAATCAACTGCTCAGAAAAGCGGCTGATGGCCATCTTCATTGCCACATCAGACGTCGCGAGAGCGTTCCGACAGCCGAGGAAGCGAACTTCCGAACACCCCTCGGCGAACTTCTACGTGAGATTGTTGTGCGACATACGCCGGAGCAGAACTGACAGGAGCAATTGGGCGGCGCGATCCAAATGAGTTGGGCCGGGCTACCCGGTCCACTCGCTGCCCCGGTGGGACGCCCGCAATTTGGCGAAGAAACAGCCTGCCGTCACACTTTCCCCTTCTGAAGCTTCGCCAAACGGCGCGGAAGTTCAGCTGTGATCTTGCGTAACTGATGCGGCTGTGCCTTCTTCCAGGCACGCACTTCAGGAATGGTTCGGCCGCAGCCCCGGCACCAGCCGGTCTTCCCGTCGAACGAACATAGATCGATGCAGGGCGAGCGCATCCGATCAACCGCCGCGCTTGAGTTCAAGGGTCGGATTCAGCCGCGATGCTGATGCGGCGCGCGTCCCACTGGCGGAATAAGCAACTTCGCACCCCATCGCTTACTTGGCGTACCGGCGTATCGCGGTAACGAGCGCCTCGGCCCCCTCATCGCGTTGTGCCTGGGTCAGATTGGGCCCGGAAACATGTTCCTTCACGTGAGATTCGATCAGCTCATCGATCAGACCAGTCACAGCGCCCCGGACTGCGGCGGCCAGATGAAGGGTAGTGGAACAGTCCTGACCGGTATCCAATCCGCGTTCGATTGCCTGCAACTGACCAATCAGCCGGCGGACACGCATCTTGAGCGCATCCTTCTCTCGGAGTAAGTGAGCCATACAATACCCCCCTACCCTATAAAGGATACTGGCACAAGGTTTGGGAGCTGGCTGTCATCCCTCAGAGCTTTCGGCGCGCCTACACCTAAAGGTCGAGGCCGAGGCTGCGCTCAGGCAGGGGCGGTAAGAGGTCGGGTCCGGTCCTTCCTTCGATCGATTGACCAGGGCCAACATTCAGCACCCCTACTGCGGGTCTTCCGGTTTTGTCTCGCAACGGTGGCAGGTCGGCAGGAAGTGGTGGGAGAATCCCCGCAGGGATGGGGCCAGGATCGAACGGTCCCTTCGTACCGCCGGGACCGCCGCCGCCGGGCCGATCGATATCGATCCGGCCGACGGTTTCGAGCGCGGACGTCTTGTTGCCTGGATTCATGTCGAGCTGGCGGGTCAGCTTCTCCTTATCGTCCACGACGAGGGTGAGATCGTCGCGCACCCGGGTGACCCCGACGTTGAAGAGGCGCTGATTGGAAAGGTTTCGCTCATAGCTCGACATGACCGTGATCGCGCGATCGGTCGTGATGCCCTGCGCCATATGCATATTGAGCGCATAGGCAAGGTCGAGGCGCGAGAGCATCGGATCGCCGGGTGCGAGCGTCAGCTTTTCGCAACCAGCGGTTTCGACTGTCACGCCAGTGGCATCGACGCCAAGAATTCGGGCCAGGGCAGCGTTGTGCAGGCCCCGCTCCTTGTCGTTCGCTGTCCAGCGGATCCGGTCGCCCTCGCGAAGGGCTATGTCCTTACGCTCGGTAAGGGCGATCTGGTCGCGCCTTTCTCCAGGGGTGATGCGCTGAGGGTCGATGCGAAACCGCCGGCGGCCATCGCTGATCTCGATCCGGCCGTTGGCCTGGACCTTGAGGATATCGAATCGCCCTGCCCGAAGGCCCAGATCGGGCGCGCCGCCGCGACCGACCTCGATCGTCTGGCCGGCCCGGTAGGAAGAAGGATAGCGCAGTTCCTCGCGGGTTAAGTTGACCCGCTCATAGACAGAGAGTTGCACTGCCTCGCCTCTCAAGGTTCCCTCAGCTGCGAGGCCCTTCTGGATTTCCTCGTTGATCGTAGCCCGCGCCTCACGGCCCGAAGCAAATACGGCCGTCACGTCACGATCGCCCGGCGCGAGTGCAAGCCAGCGCTCTGCGGCATGCTCGGCCGGCGCGCCATGCTCGATGACCTTTTCGCCAAGGACGCCGAGCGCCTGGCCGGCCTGCCCGACATTGGCGAGCGCCGCGACGGTGCGCAGCTGGTCGGTGCGCTGGCGAATATTCTCGTCCATTCGCGCGATGGAGCCGCCCCCCGCCTGGATCAGCGCGAAGGATTTTCCCGCGTCGATCGAGGACAGCTGCTGTCGGTCGCCGACCAGGACGAGCTTGTCGACACCCATCAACGCGCTGATGTCCTGAAGTCTGAGCATGTCCTCGCTCGACACCATTGAGCTCTCATCGACGATCAGCATGGTGCCGGCGAGCGCAGAGCGTGCTTCATCAAAACGTGGCCCGTGGGGGTTTGCGAGATGTTTCTCGTTTTCCAGGACGAACGACGCGATGGTGCGGGCTTTGATCCCCGCTCCTGTCGCCATGTCGGCTACCATCTTGTTCTGGAAGGCCAGACCAAGGATGGTCCTCCCTTCTGCTTCCGCAACCCGCGCGACGCTTGCCAGCATGGTCGATTTGCCGGCGCCGGCGATGCCCTGGACGATCACCGTGCGATCGGACGAGGCGATAATCATGGTGGCCGCACCGAGCTGACCTGCGTTCAGCGGGAGCGCTGCGGCGGCCTGAAGGCGGCCAGGTGCTTCACTCGCTGGCACGATGGGCTCGACCGTGCCTTTGCCAGCTTCGACCCGCGCCAGAATCTGCGCCTCGGTCTGGAGCGCCTGCGGCGTCGTGACCATGCGGAAGGTCCCGTCGTCTCGCCTTATGGTTTCGGGGACCAGCGCGCCCTTCTCGAGCAAGGCGCCGATACGGCGCTCGACGGTTTCTGAAGTGACGCCCTTAAGCGCGAGATCGACAGCGGTCTTTGTGAGCAGCCTCAGGCTGAAAGCCGCCTCACGCTGCCCCAGAATGCGAACGGCTGATGCCAGGGCCAGCTGGGTTCGAGCCTCGGCGGGCGACTGCGTGAGGCGAGCCAGTCCGCGATCGACCAGGGGATCCCCAGGCTGGACGATCTGGGACAGTTTCTCCCACGCCCCGCTGATGGCGTCACTGACCGCGCGGTAGCCACGCTCGAGGGCGCTGCCGGGCTCAGCACGCTGGGCTCGGGCGACCGCGGCGTCCAGCAGGGCCTTTCCGTCAAAGCCGAGCGATGCCGCTTTATCCTTCCAACCGACGCGCAGGTCGTCCCTGTCGTCGACATGGAGCTTGGGATCCCGGGTCCGCGTCGTGACTTCGCGCATACCCTGGGGACTGGTGATCCCAAGTGCCCCTGCCTTGGCGAGGATCTCCTCACGACGCTGGCTGAAGGCTTCGAGCACAGCCTTGGGAACGCCCGCAATCTCGAACGTGCCATGCTTGCCACGCATGTCGAGCTGGTAGCCTAGCTTCTCCAGACCATCGCGCAGGAACGCGTGGTAGATCGAGCCGATCACGCTATTGTTGCGCCAGATCTCGCCATTATGGAGCGCCTGCCACTTGCCATCGGCCATGCGCGTGAGATTGGCGATGACGGCATGGATATGCGCCTGGGGGTCGAGGGCCCGGCTCGTGTCGTGCTGGAAGAGGGCATAGACGAGATTGCCGGTCCGGAACGGGACCTTCTTGCCGTCGACATCCTTGCGACCCTCGGCGAGGTTGGCCTCGACCCATTTCATGGTCGCCTTGACCGCTGCCATATTGGCGTCGAGCACCCGCTTGTCGCCTGCGACATAGGCCATCACCGAGGCGGACTTCGGCATGGAAAAGGTGAGGTCGATTCCCGCCTGCCGGTTCTCGACCTGACCCACCATCGTACCGTCGGGAAGGCGGCCATTGAGAACACCCTCGAAGGCATCTTTGGACACTTGGCCGGAGAGGCCGAGCTCGTCGGCCCCTTCCCCGGCCCAGCCGCTTACTTCGGCGCTGCCATCGGCTGTGTAGTAATCGTCCTTGGCGAAGTAGTTCGCCGCACCTGAGGCAGAGCGGACCGGGGCGACCGAGAGCATGGCCTAGATCCCCATGTCCATGCCACCGTCAGGCTCCAGGCCCGCGGAGAAATCGTGACGCAGTTCGACCAGCGTTTGATCCTCGACGGAGGACATCGACGCTGTAGCTGCCCGGCTGTCTGCGGCATCGGTCCGTTCGCCTCTGCGTGACGGATCTCCCTCGCCCGTGGCGCGCGGCTGCGCGTTGATCCCTTGCGGTTCGCGGCTCTTTTCCCCTTCGTCGTCGCTGCGGTTCCGGCCGGGTTCTTCGGCATTCTGCTCGAGGATGCGTGCTGCCATTTCCTTGGCGAGATTGCCCGGCTCCACCACCTCCTCGACGATCTGCCCTGCCCCGTCCCGCCCGCCAGCTTCCCCCTCTTCCGCGTCTTCAAAGGCCTCTTCGGCGCGCTTGGAACGCACCGGCCGTGGATCGGGGCGCGGGAGGAAGCCTTCAGCGACCTGCGGGTAGTGTTGCCATTCGAGTTTGATCCTTGCGGCGGGGAAACCGTCGGGGAACTTCACGAAGCCGTGAAGCGACGGCAGGTTGGTGATATCGTCGGCTATGACGAGCGGCTCCACCTGCTTGCGCGGCGTGAGAGTCGAGGCGTCTCGGGTGTTGTTATAGCCGTAGCTGTAGGCCTCATCCATTTGCCGGACTTCGCGATTGCCGATGTAGCGGGCGCACTGCTCGGCGGTATCGAGATCAGCGGTCGCCAGAATGAGCTTCGAGCGTGCGAGAGAGGCGAGATTGCGGGCTCCCTGCTCGCCGTACACCTCAACCAGCTTCTCGAAACTATGCAGCCCGAGAATCATGGCCCCGCCAAAATTGCGCGCGGTCTGCAGGCCCTTTTCAATCGCCGGCACCCGGTGAAGTGCCCCGACCTCATCGAACATGAACCAGGTGCGCAGCGCACTGGTGCGCGGCAGCTTCATCAGACTGGTGATCGCCAGGTTCATCCACAGCGTCAGCAGCGGCTTGTTCATGTCCAGATCGTCATAGTCGGACGTCATGAAGAGAATGGACCCGGGCTTGCGATCCGCCATCATCCATTGGCGGATCGAGAAGGGTTCGCCCTCGTCGGGAAGGAAGCGCAACACCTGCGCATTGGTATTGAAGACGGCCCGGATGGACTCGGCCATGCGTGCGGCTTCCGGCGCGGTCAGTGGATCGGCAATCGTGTTGGACAGATAGCGATGAACCCGCTTGAGATCGGCGGTCATCAGATTTTCGGCCAAGGCCAGATTGCTGGTTTCCCCGCGCTCGATCAGGCGCATGCACATTTCGATGAAGAGGGTCCGCGCCGCCAGCGCCCAGAAGGGCTCTGACGAGCCGCCATCGGAGGGGATGAGCGCGACGGCTGCCGATGTGAAATTGCTGTATGTCGAGCAGTCGTTGAAGATCGACCAGGCGGGGCAGCGCTGATCCATGGGGTTGAGGATGGTGTCGCGCGAGCGATCGAAGAACGCCTCGACATAGGCCCCGGTGAGATCGAAGATGACCGCGTTGTCCTGTCGCGCGCGCATCTGGGCAACGAGGCTGCGCAGCGCGGTTGTCTTGCCCGCACCGGTCGTGCCGATGAGCATCGTATGGGACTGCTCCATCCGATGGGGATAAGGGATGTCCGCGAGCGTGTAGGGATGGTGGATGCCGCCTTCCTTGCGCGCCGAGAATGGCAGGCGAAGCACCTGGGCACTCGACAGGCCGGGAAAGCCCTCGCGGGCGTCCTCTTCGAACTTGGCGCGGTTGTGCTGAACCACCTCCGAGTAGAGGAGGTCCCTGCTGACCAGCATGGCGCCGCGCTCATGGCGTTCCTGAAGGATCGAAAGGCCACGCTTGCGGGACATGTCGACGAACCAGATGGCGAGTGGAATCGCCACAAAGATCGAGACCAGAAGGGCACCGAGAACGCCGCGCATGGCCACCGACCAGGCCCGTATGACATCCGGGATGTGGGGCACATAGGGCATGATGGTGCGCATCACCTCGCCACTGGGCAGGGTGACGTTCACGCGCTTGTTGGGATCGAGCCCGATCCAGTCCCAGAGCATAGCGTAGAGCTTCATGCAGATCAGCTGGAAGCCGTGCTCGTCGAGCCGCACGGACATGATCACGAACCAGGCCGCCACGAACGCAAAGAACCAGAGCAGCAGCGGCAGTTTCGCACCGGCGAACCACATGAGCATTTCATGCGTGATGAGCTGGCTGCCACGGGTGAAGTTGCCAGCGTTGCGCTGCACCCTGCCGCGGGAGGAATGGTGGGTGAGCGGGACCGATCTGCCATCGGTGCGGATGTCCTTACGCGCCATGATATTGCTCCAGGCGCTTGTCGGCTTCCGCGATGATGCGGTCCCGATATTCGGGATATTGTTCGCGTATGATGATATCGAGCGCGATCTGCTGGAACTCGCTGATGCGGGCCAGCCGGCGCTGGCTGGCGTTCAGCAGATCGTTGGCGCCCAGATAGGCATCGACCGCGTCGCGGACGAGCTTTGCAGGGGTCTGTTGCCGATCGTCGGCAAGCGCGCTCAACCGAGCCCATTGGGTCGGCGTCAGACGCACGTTGTAATGGCGAAGTTTGCTGCTCAACCCAGCCTCCTAGCAGAGAGGCTGGTGGGGTCTCAGAAAGTGGCTGTTTTCTTAGCCGAAAACCTCCTGCCGCGCAACGCGGACTGTGGTGCAGCATTGGCGGCAGTCGCGGCGACTACATGCAACCCGTTGGTTTTCAGTGCTTAATGGCGAGCGCAAAATATGTACTCGGACGTCCCACACAGCGCATTCACGATAACGCTTTGAGGTTACAAGACAATATTGCACCGCAGGTGCATACGGTGTGCATCTCTGCCTTAGGATTGTTCGCTATGTCTGCGGGGAGTGGGACAGACGATCGGATCGTGGCGCGAATCCGGATCCGGCCAGGCACCCTGCCGCTCAGCCGAGCGGAACAGTCCGATCCTGGGCGGCCGCCTATCAAGCGGAAAACGCCTGCAATGGTGGTTTCCCGGTCGGCTCTGGTGCGATAGGCTGCCTGTCAGTTCGCAGCCCGATCAGCGTGAACCAAGAGGTGCTCATGGCACGAACGATAGAACAGGAGCGCGCGGCGCTTGCTGAGGACGAACGGCGGCTGACTGACAGGCGCCGCCAACTGGAGGAACGGGAGCGCGACGAGGCGATCAAGGCGCTCGATAGAGCCGGATTGCTCAAGCTCGATCCACGCAGGATCGAAAGCCTTGGCAAGCGCATAAAGGCGCTCGGCGTGGACGAGGTCGAAAAGCGCCTCGCAGCGTGACGGGCACGCCCGCGTTTCGTGCTTTGGGATAGGCATATCGTCCCGAAGTTCAAAGACGCACCGGACGGGCATGAGGGGCTCGATGCCCCTCATGCCCGCACCATCCGACAGCAAAAAAGGGGAGAGGCGCCTGGCCCCTCCCCTCCCTGTCAGTTCTCGTCCCAGAGCCCGCCCGGGATCGTGTGGACTACTTTGTCGATGAGCATCGCGGGGAGTGCCCCATAATCGCCCTCGTCGATGGCGATGAACCCCGCTTCCTCGTCCTCAAGCACATGCTGGTCGAAGTAGCTGTGCAGCGCGCGGCGCTCTGCGCAGGCGATCGCGGCGAGATAAGCGGCGTGGTTGTAAGTGCTGGTCGAGATGATCTGCATGAGAGCCTCCTGCTGTCTTGAATGACTGCAAGGCTGGCGTCGGCCGGGTGAGGTCGGGTCAAGGAGCGCCGGCAACGCCGGCGACCGCGCAGCGGGCGGTGGGGGTGCCGATTTTGTTGGGTGTGCCGTGGAGCGAAGCGGAGCGGTGCGCCCGGCAAAATTGGGGGGACCGCCGATCCTTGAGGCGGCCTCGCCCGGCCGACATACTTGGACGTCAGTGAGAGATGTTTGGTTTCGTTCTGGGAGCAGGCCGATGCGTAGCGCCGTGCGGCCCGCAGGGGCCGCGCGACACGCGAGCGAGCGGGCTGCGGTGCTTGGAGACAGCCAGCAAAAAAAGGGGCGCGCCGCACCGAAATGCGACGCGCCCCGCCGGTTCGAACAGGGGAGGCTCAGGCCCATTCGAACCGGGAACTGTCATCGAGCCGGGCGCTCTCGATCAGCGTCGTCAACGAGGGCAGATAGTGGGCGAGTTCAGCGTCGTTCAGGCGGCGTTGCACGGCAGGATTGGCCAGCCGCTGCCGGAGCGTTTCGATCGGGATTTCACCGACACTGTCGGCGCGCAAGCCGAGGCTTTCGAGCAGCGCCATGGCAGGGGTCGCGGGGAGGTCGAGCTCGAGGGCGCGGTCCGAGGTCTCGGCGACCCGCATGCGGATGGGTCCGTTCGGGCTCGTGTGCCAAACCTTCACCCGGCGGGCCCTGAACTGGGCTTCCTCCAGGACGGTGATGACGTCGGTCGCATAGTCGAACAGACGGGCAAGGGTCGCGAGGGCAAACGGGCAGACACGGGCCTCGAAATTGTCCGAAAGCTCCTCATCGCCACCCCGGCAATGCAGCAGGGTCTCGCCTGTCCTGTCCCCCTCGGCAGCAAGCCGCGCGCGAAAAGCGGCGAGTTGGCGGGCGGTGATTTCGGCCGGTGGGACGATGCGGTCGTCAAGGTCGGTTGCGATACGGAAAACGATGCTCATCTCCAGCCTCCTTCTGGCAGTTCGCATCTCCTGTCCCCCTCCCCTTTATTCTGGCGTTTCAGGGTCGGCGCGAGGGGGTTCGATGCCCCCGAGCGCCGACATCGAAGCACAAGAAGAAGGTAGAGGAGGCCCCGGCGAACCGGAGCCTCCCCATGCGCGGTCAGGCGCGTCTGGCGATCGTCTGCTGGGCGAGCCGCACGATGTTGAGGGGCACCCCTGCCTGCCGCAGCTTCTGGGCGAGATTGGCCTGGATCCCGGTGCCTTCACAGATGACGGCGTGCACCGGCTTGAGGGCCAGGATGCGGTCATTGCGCACGAACGCGGCGCGGTTGCCAAGGCTTCGGTCGAGGCGGAACTGAATGACCTTGACCCCGCGCGAGGCGGCCCAGGCATGGGCGATGGCATCGCAGCCTTTGGACTGTGCGGTGGTGGCGAGGATCATTTCCGGAATTCGGGCCTTGATGCTGTCGAGACCGGAGAAGAGGAGATCGGCATCCTCCCACTGCTGGCCGCCCGAGAAGGCGACGACCGGTCCCTGGGGTTCATACTGTTCGCGGCGGGTACGGCTGCGCGAGGCCAGATAGTCCCGAGCATCGATCATCGAGGCCGTCAGCCCGCTCGATACGCGGCTTCCCTTCACCGGCGAGAAGGGCTTGCCGACCTCGACGCGGTAGACTTCCCCGGCGTGGTCCCGCATGCATTCGAGGGCTTCGCGGCACCCCTGCAAGGTCTGGCAGAGCGTCTGCGCGTCCTCGACTTCGGTGGCGTAGATCTCGGAGGGATCATAGTGCCGTGCCAGTTCGCCGAGCTTCTTGGCAGCGTCATCCTCCCGACCTTCCACGCGCTTGGCGACGACATGGAAGCTGTTCACGAAGCCCCAGGCGAGGTCGGTTGCGAACGGCTCCATCCGGGTGTCGCGAAAGACGTCGAAAAGCGTCGCCATCATCATTTCGACGGCAGCGCGCACCTGGTCTGGATCGGGCATTTCGAGGCGCTCGGGCGCGTCGGTGGTGCTGAGCTTGGCCATGTCGCTATAGTCGAGAAACGAACCGTCATAGCTTTGGACCTGCGCGTCGGTCGCGCGTCCGTCGGCGATGTGGCGGGCGAGATCGGCGAAGTTGGTGAAGTTGCGCATGAAAGCCTCCTTGGAAGTGATCTCATCCTCGTGATGAGACTTTCCTCAGGGCATGCGGCGGTCGGGGCGGTCAGGGACGGTGGCCCGCATGGGCCGCCGCCGCGCCAGCGGGGAGCGGGGGAACCGATTTTCCGGTGTTGCGGCCGCAGGCCGTGGCAGCTGAAAATTGGGGGGACCGCTCATCCTTGACCGGCCCGGATCCCCGCATGTCATACTAGGAGGTCATAAGAGAGAATAATTACACACTCCCCTCAGCTTCAGGTTCCATCGCAAGGCGATCGTCACCCGGCAGGGCGGAGACGCGCCGTAAGGCGCGGCTCCGGGAGCGCAGCGACTAGAGCGCCGGTCCCGGCGCAGCCGGGATGCGCCAGACCCTCTTGCCTCTTCCCCAGGCGTTCCCCCCGCTCCCCGGCCTGCCCTCACTCGGGACCTAACGGCCCTTCTTCTTCCCACCGGCGGGCCCCGCCGGCGCAGCCGGCGGGGGTGTCACGGCTCTGGGCGTGAGGATCGACCACAAGGGCCACACGGGCTCCGCATCATCGGAAGCGGGACGAAACTCGCTGATGTTTCGTTTGAGGTCGCTGGCGCAGACCTCGCGCATGGACTGCCGCTTGGGATCGCCCCACAGGTCGGGCTGCGCCTTGAAGTCGGCATTGCCCTCGCCATGATACTCCCAGAAGATCGGGCGCGGCCCCTGGGCTTTACGCTCTTCCTCGTCCTCGGGAGGCTCCCAGCGTGTATCCCAGCACAGGACGACATTGGACCGACCCTTGCGCTTGTCGAGATAATGATAGTGCCAGCCCACGCCTTTGTGATGCTCGCGCTTGAGCGAGTCCGCGCCGCCCGGGAGCTTATGGACGAGGTAGAGGACGACAGGCTCCGGAACGCGCGAGACGAGGGGCACATGGCGCACGGGTTCGGCAAATCCGCGCACGATGCGGCGCAGCGGTGCCCGCTGGGTCCATTCGCCCAGTGAATAGGTGGCGCCGTGGGGGAGCGGCGGAGCCTCGCGTTCCGGCAACCATTCGGCTTCCTGCAGGGCCTCGTTCAGGGCGTGGACGATCCCGTCCAGCGTGGACGCCTGCCAGGTCCAGTCCGGTTCGGGCAGAGGACGCCAGTGAGCAGCTTCGATAGCCTCGGGTTCCCAGTCATCGCGCGGCGTCGAGAGTTGCTTTGCGGTGCCCAGCAGCTCGTGCGCCAGGTCGTAGGCTCTGTCCATATTTACGATTTCTCCCGGATTGTTTTCAGGTAGCTAGAATGTTGTTTGAAAGTTGTTGCACACCTGCCGGCTGGAAGCATGCGTCAGTGACCCTCCCGGCCCAATTGGGGCGGGCGGTGGCGCAGTGCCGCCTGCGTCCGAACAGACAGTTCGACGACGGATCCTTCAAGACTATGTTCACAGATCATAACATCTTATTGAAGTTACGCCGATTATTTGGGCCCGGCCGGTAAGGCGCCGCCCTGCGGGCGGCGCCTTCGGGATCAGCAGAAGTGGACCTTCTCGCCGATCACCTCGCAGCCGAACCGTTCGACGCCGCCCTGGTCCTGCCAGCGGGTGTAGTGGAGGCGTCCCTCGATCGCGATCATGTCACCCTTCTCCTTATTCTCGGCGACCGCCTTGCCCAGGCCGTTGAAGAGGGTGACCTTGTGGAACTCGGTCTCCTTGGCGGTGTAGCCGGTCTGCGGGTCCTTGTAGCTCTTGCCCTCGTTATTGAGCTTCACCCGGTCGGTGGCGACGATCAGCGTGGTGATGGCGGTGTTGCCGGCGGTGCGGGTTTCGGGGGTCTTGGCGATCCGGCCGAGGAGATTCATATTGTTCATGGCGCTGTTCCTTTGTGGGTGCCGGCGGCCTTTTCCGCCGGATGCCACTGACAAGGGGGCAGCGTGGGGTGCGCCGCACCGGAGCGTGAGCGGAGGGAAACCGGAAGGAAGGGGTTTGGCGCGGGCAGCCGCGTAGCGGCAACACGGGCCCCTTCCTCCCGGTTGCGGCGCACCCTGCGCTGCTGCCAGGTGGCATCTCAGCAGGCGGAAATGCTGTCGGCACCCTTGGGACGTAGCGCCCGCAATGTGGATCTGGCGGAATTGCCAAGACCCCCGAAACCCGCGCGAAGCGCAATTGTCACCACGCTGATCGTGGCTGTTGCGCGGTGCGTTGTGACGAGGGGTGGGCGTCAGGGGCCGCCTGCCGGCGTCCGTCTTGGGAGAGCAGGTCCACCAGAGCGCCCCTTAGCCGCCGGACGGTGGTCAGCCGAAATGAGTACGCTCGGTGGGCATGTATCGCGGTTCGGGATACTCCATGCGCCCGTTCAGCGAGCATAACAGCGCGCGAAAGTCTCGAATGGCTGCGAAGAGATCGGTGAGCGAGCCAAGGTCGCGGTCCCGGAAGGCATGGATGGCATTGCGCCGCGCCTGCACTGTCCGGCCCAGTGCGATCTGCTGGGGCGCGAGGAGCTCGGCCTTCTCGGCATAGGCGAGGATCGTGTCGAGCATCAGCTCGTCAGGATCTTGCAGCACCTGCCGCTTGATGTGCCAGGCGCGTGTTTCCCTGGTCGTCTCGTCGGCCCGGTAATCGGCGAGATAAACGCAAAGGAAGAGCTTGAGGGCACCTTCCATGAGCGCGCCGAGATTGGCCCAGGCAAGGATCAGGTCGCCATCGGAAAGCGTGTCCTCCTGAACCCAGCGCCGCAGGCTATGCGCGAGCGAGGCGATCCGGTCGAGGCGTGCGGAGCTCAGCATCTGCGCGGCATCCGCCGGTGCCCAGCCCCCGGCATTGTTCCAGAAACGCGCGAGCCCATCGGCGAGCGTGGCGATACGATCGACGATATCGCTGATGGGGAGCGCAGCTATCTCGTCAACGAACCGCGCATGCTGCTCCCCCAGCATTTCTTGAAACCGGGTGTCCATGGCAAGGCAGGCTAGTGCGCGACTTGGGTGCGCGCCAGTCCGAAGATGCCTGTGTCGCGTGACCCGCAAGCTCAGAGGAGAGCCCGCTCACCCTCCCCGCCCGCCTCGGGTTCTGGCGCAGCGCCACGCATCCGCCACAGGGAGAGCAGCACGCCGCCAGCGATCAGACCAAGGGTGATGGCGAGGCTGATCGACGCCGGGAAGGTGCCGTCTTCCAGCAGGAAGTCGGCAATGAAGATTTTCGCGCCGATGAAGACGAGCACCAGGGCGAGCGCGTGGCTGAGCAGATGGAAGCGGTGGATCATCGCGGAAAGCGCAAAATAGAGCGCCCGCAGGCCCAGGATCGCCATGATGTTGGAGGTGTAGACGATGAAGGTGTCCGTGGTGACCGCGAAGACCGCAGGAACGCTGTCGACGGCAAAGACCAGATCGGCGATATTGATGACGATGAGGGCGAGCAGGAGCGGCGTGATCGCCGTGACGAGCCGTCCGGTCTTCGCGTCCGGGATGCGGGTCAGGAATATGTTTCCCTCAAGGGCCGGCGCGACCCGAAGATGGCGCGACAGGAAGCGCACCAGCGGGTTGGCGGTGACGTCGGGCGGATCCTGATCGTTGGAGGCGAACATCTTGATGCCGCTCAGGATCAGGAAGGCCCCGAAGAGATAGAGAACCCAGTGGAACTGCTCCACCACTGCAGCACCAAGACCAATCATCAGCCCGCGCAGGAACAGGACCGCGACGATGCCCCACAGGAGCGCGCGATACTGGTAGAGCCGCGGGATGGCGAAGGCGCTGAAGATGAGCGAGATGACGAAGACATTGTCGATCGACAGCGCCTTCTCGAGAACGAAGCCGGTATAATATTTGAGGCCGAGATCAGCGCCCTTCTCGATCCAGACCCACGCGCCGAATGCGAGGGCGATGGCGATGTAGAAGAGCGAGAGCATCAGGCTTTGCCGGATCCCCATTTCCCGGTCGCGGCGATTGAGGATGCCAAGGTCGAAGGCCGTGAGGCCTGTCACCAGGGCGATAAAAGTCATCCAGAACCAGGCGGGCGTGCCCAGCCAATCCGTCATCAGCCAGTCCATGGCGGTTTTCCGTTCTTGATCAGGTCATGGCGCTGCGTCGGTGATGGGCGCAGGCAGGTGTCCGACGGAACGGCGGGGGGACGCCGTCCGCCGGACGTGCAGACCATCTGCGGGGGCGTGGCAGATGGTCCGGGGCGGGCGCGCCCTAGCGCGCCGCCATGGGCGTGAGCGCCTGCGGGATCAGCCGGTTGAGCTGATCCTTGATGATGAGTTTGAGGCGCTGAAGGCGAAACAGTCGAATACGGTCGGGCGCGGCGCGCGCCCTTTCGCGCTGCAACTGCTCATCCAGGCGCTGCTGGCGGGACAGGAGGCGAAAGCTACGGTCAGTCATAAGCCACTCCATGAGGCGATCATGTGCCAATCGGGCAGCCACAGATGGAATGGGAGAAAAGCGAGAACAGCCAGACCCATGCATCGGAATACCCGATGCGGTCCGACATCACGACACACGCAACAGCATGTCTCGCCAGAGGGGCCCGGCCCGCACTCCAAGGATGGGATTGACCGCGAGGACGTTCAAGGGCGGACACACAAAAAATCGCACAGGCATCCCCCGCACTGTCGCTTATGGTCTGCGTCGGAATGGACGCGCGATTCCCGCCGGTCCGCCCTACCGATGTAATTGGGGAATTTTCTTGGCGACGCGGGTGTTCAGAACCGACAGGAGTATCTTCGCCGAGGAAGCCACGCGCGGCCGGGTGCAGGCGCTGCTCGAGCGCCACGGCATCACGGTGACAGGGCACCGACAGGACAAGCGCGGCAGCGCGATCATCCAGGTGATCGAGGGCCATATCGGCGACGGCCCGCCGATGCGCATGCATGTTCGGCTATGCTGGCGCCGCGATGGGCGCAATGCGCGCGAAGCGCTCTATTCGGCAGCCCAGCTCAAGGCCCGCCGCGACAAGGACGGCTGGGAGCAGACGCTCGCCGGCGTCGCAGCCCGCCATCGCCGCGAGGGCCATACCCACAGTCTGATGGTCCAGGACAGCGAGGCAGGGTTCGTCTTCGCGGTGCTGGTGCCTTGCGACGACATACCGATGATCTGGGAGCGTCAGCGCGCGGTCAGCGCGGATCTGCTCGAGCGCGGCCTCGCCGGTAATCTGAGCGCCAACCATGCCGCTAATGGTTCGAGCCCATCGCTCTGGCTACAGGATGATCGCTATCCCGACACGCCGGCGGTCGCCCGCGTGATCTGGGACTGGCCGGGGGTGATCAATGTGATGGCGCTGGCGCTTGTCGGACCGGATCAGCGAGAGACCGATACGCTGGACGATCTGCCGGTCTCTCCGGCCGACCTCGGCCGGGATGGCGGCGAACCGCGATTGCAGGTGATACGATCGGGCTATCCACGCGACGCGCGGGTTCGCGAGGCTGTCGCCCGGCGCGCTGGTGGGCGGTGCGAACGGGCAAGTTGCACCGAGGCGCGCGACTATCCGGGCTTTCTCGATGTCCACCACATTCTCGGGATCGACGTCAGCGACCGGGTGTGGACGTGCGTCGCGCTCTGCCCGAACTGCCACCGGGAGGCGCATTTCTCGCCGGATCGCGACGCGATCAATGCGCAGCTGCGCGATTTTGCGGCGCAGTTCGCCTGATGCCGGAAAACGAGGGGCAATGGGTCTCGGTCGACGAGGCCGAGGACGTGGCAGGCTCGATCCGCCATGCGTTGCGGGCCGCCATTTTCGCGCAGGAGGATCCGCAAGCCTGGAAATGGGTGCTGCTCGCGCTGCATTCGGCGCTTCAGGGCGCTTGTGTGTGTCACCTCACGACAACGGCCGCGCCGATCGGAGCCGTGACCGAGCGCAATGCGGGTGAATGGATCGATTATTTCGCGGCCTTGCGGGACGATCCAACGGTCAAACAGCCCAAGACCTATCTGATGGCGCTACCGGACTTGCTGAAGGCGATACGCAAACCCCATTCTGCGGGTGATCGCTCGAATGAGACCGGGGTGACCCTGAGTGATGCCGAACTCGCCTGGCTTCGACGCATCCACGATGAGGTCCGCAACCAGTTCGTCCATTTCGAACCAATGGGATGGTCGCTCGAGGTGAGCGGCGTGCCCGCGATTGGCCAGCTCATTGCGCGGATCCTGCGCGAAATGCTCGATATGGGCTGGGCCTTCCGCCATCTTGAGCGCGAAGCCCGCGCCGCACTGCGCGCAGATCTGGAGACGCTCTCCAGCACCGGCTGGGCACCGGGACCGAACGACGACCAGACGACGCGAGACAGCTGAAGACGAACAGGGCCCACTTCGCGGGAGATGCGAAGCGGACCCTGTCGTCCCGGACCTGAAGCTGGGCGTTACTGAGCCATGTCGGGCTCGCGGACCTCTTCGCTTGCAGCGCCGCGCCGACCGCGCCCGCGCGCTGCCCCGGCCGGAGCGCCGCCGAACTCTTCGGCGGTGGATTCGCCCAGGCCGTCACCTGCCGGAGCACCACCCGACGGCGCGTCCTGCGCGGTTCCGGCGTCTTCCATGCCCGGCAGTGGCGGCAGTCCCTCCTCATTGTCCTTCGGCGCCATTGCGGCCGTCACGTCGCGGCGGCGCTGCGGGCGTTGCCAGACGATGTTGTAGGAGCCGTCTTCCTGGCGGAAGGCCGAAATGTAGAGCGGTTGCGCCAGGCTGGGATCGTCGATCTTGCCGTTGAGGAAGGCCTCGCCGGTCTCGCGGGCGGTGAGTTCGAACAGCGCACCGACCTGCACCCAGGCGCGCGACACCGTGTTGAGGGCGTGGATTTCGTAGCGGGGCGCGCGGGGATTGTTGCTGCGCACTTCGCGCAGGGCCACCGTGACCGAGACCGTGAGGGTCGACACGCGGCCAATGAAGATGCCAGCTTCGTTCTGCTTGATCGAACCGATGTTCATGGGACTTCTCCAGGACTTGTTGCTCTCGAACCCCTTGTCCGAGACACTTCATCCTTTCCCCCTCCTCTCCCCGGCATTTCGCCGGGCGGGCGCGCACGCGCCCCATCATCGCCGCGCCTTCCGCGGCGATGGGTGACCCGGTCGTGGAACAGAGCCTTCAGGGCAGGCCGCTATGGAATAGCGGCGCGCGTGACCTATCGCTGTTATGAGATGATCAGGTCCGGCATCGCGTCTGCAGCCCTGATCCCGGGGCGTTTCTTGTGCCTCAGCTGAAGAACGGGTGAGGCTGGAAGTCGATAGGGCCGACATGCAGAATGCCTGCTGTGATCGCCGGCGAAACCATCAGAGCCGAGAGTACGGCGATGCCGAGGTGAGCTGTACCGACATGGACACTAGCTGCTGCCTGCTCAGTATGGCCAATTGCCAACTGGGCGTAATCAGAGTGATCTCACTGATGGCGCTACAAATTGCCTGATCGGCAAGCATCCATCACACACGAATTGACCATGTTCAATTCGCGGCGCTCGGACTGTCCGGAATTCCGGTCACGTCGACCCAGACTTCCCCGCCTGTGTCAGCCCATAAGCGCATGCCTTCTTCCGGCTCGTCCTTTACGATTGTGGCTGGGCCAACCCCGCGAAAGCGCACGAAACCCTCCTCTGGCAGGCCGGTCGTACGTCGACCAATTTCCCGAGCATCGGAGGACAAGAAGACTTCATGAACGGCGACGACGTCGCCATCATCGTTCGTCACTGCAAAGATCGTCGAGTTGTTCTCGGGATGATATCTTACGCAATCGGGGTATGAGCTGCTTTCAGCTATACGCTTGCTCGGACTATCTTTCATCGCGGGTAGACTGCCAATAAGGTTTGATGCTGGCGAATAGAAACCACAGACATCAGCTGAACGCCAGAGTTGTGTGAGCATATCGGCCCCTCTCCTTGGCCGCTCTTCGCAATAGGCAGGTCAGAAGCGTCTGGTCGGCTCCCCCACGCAGTGGTTCCGGCAATTCATGCAAACCCCATGCATGTCAGAACCTGAAGCTGGGCGCGATTCTGACGAACCGCGCCCAGACTCATCACTGAAGCTTATGGCTCGATGAAATCAGGCTGCGGTCTGCGGCCAGGACGATGAAGAGCGTCTTGCGCGATGCCTGAACTTCGGCGTTGTTGCGCAAGGTCACCACGTCCTGCCGGGCGCCACCCCGCATGCGCGACGTAACACTGAGTACCTTGGCCTTTGACCAACTTGGGGCAAGTTGCCCTTTCGTCACCAACTTGACGACATTGTCTCTGGCGACCTGTTCAACGGAGCGCTCTGCCTGGTCGTCATGATCGCCGTGCGCAAGTGCGCCGGTCGCCGACATAAGGGTCGCGGCAAAGGCGATGAGGAGCTTATACATCTCTGTTCCTTTCAACCGTTCAGGGCTTGGCAGCAAAGCTGGAGAATTCGCCGGTAGCGGTCACCGTGATGGTGACGGGCTTGTCGGTGCGGTTGCGCCAGTACCAGCCATGCGTGCCGTCGAAAGGCGCGCGGAATGAGCCGTCGGCCTTGGCGGCGGTCCCCTTCTCATAGCTGGAATACTGGTCCGCAGGCGCACCAAACTCCTCGCCATGCAGCTCGAAGCGAACCTCCGCGCCATCGGTGTGCCAACGATAGACGAGGGCTTCTCCTGCCTTCATCGTGGCTTTGACCTCGCGGCCCTCATTGGGTTTGAGCGTCAGCGACACGGTGACCGGTTGGCCGACAGGGCGCGACGCCTGGGCCTGCTCCGGAGTCGCCGGCACAGGCAGCGCGGGTTTTGTCGCAGGTGCTTCATCCCGGTGCTCCGCCTGCTTCACCTTTCCCATCTCGGTAAGGCCAAGCATTCCGCCTACGCCGGTTGGATCGTAGCCATACTCGGCGGGAAGAACGATGGTCACCAGAAGAGCGGCCGCAGCGCCAAGGGCGATCAGTGTCGCTCGATTGAGCTGGCCAAGGCTTGGCAGTTCACCGGGTTGCGGGGTGTGGGGACGGGTCATGCGGGATCTCCGATGAAGTAGCCGGCGAGCTGGTAGCCGGTGAGAAGGAAGCCGGCCGTCATGAGGACAGTGTTGGCGGCAAAGGCGTTGCGGTTGAAGCTGGCGGTGCGCCGCCAGTATCCCATGAGGATCAGGATGGCGGAGAGTGCCAGGATCTGTCCCATCTCCACGCCCACGTTGAAGGCAAGAAGGTTTGCGATCAGCCCGTCGGACGAGAGCGAGAAGTCCTGGAGCTTTGTCGCAAGACCAAATCCGTGGAAAAACCCGAACACCAGAACGGCGATTTTCGTGTTCGGCTGAAGGCCGAACCATCGCTGGAACGCGCCCATATTGTCCATCGCTTTGTAGACGACGGACAGACCGATAACGGCGTCGACGAGATAGGCGCTGACATGGGTTCCAAGTACGACCCCGGCGATCAGCGTCGTACTATGCCCGATCGCGAACAGCGTGACGTAAGAGGCGACCTCCTTGAGACGATAGAGGAAGAAGATTACGCCGAAGAGGAAGAGCAGATGGTCATATCCCGTGACCATGTGCTTGGCGCCCAGATAGAGGAATGCGCCGATCTGCGGACCGGTGGTCTGCTCGATATAGCCCTTGTCGCCTTCTGCAACGCCGTGCGCGATGGCTGCGCTGGTGAGGCAGAAGGAAAGGGCCAGCAGGACTGCAGCGACGGGCGCCGCTGGTCTGGCCAGTTTCAGTTTCATGATAATGAAGTCCATTTTGGCGCCCGCCAGGAGCGCTCGATGTCGTGTTTCCGCCGTCTTTGTGGGATGCGGGTCGCGAAATGCCTTGATCAGGCATTTCTCGGGGGCTGAAGCAGCGGCGGCAGCCTCATGGAGGCTGGAGCGATTTGATCAGCACGCTCGACGCAGACCGTCGATTGCAGCCGCACCTCGTCAAAGCATAGGCTACCCACCTGATCCGCAACCTGATGGACATGGGCTATGCCGGGGTCTTCCTGCTGATCTGAGGCTGCGTCCTGATGGCGAGTGGCTAAGTGGACGTGGTGGCAGCCGACCGCGCGCTGACTATGACGGTGATCAGCCGAAAATGTTGGCGAGCCATGCGACGCGAGCAGGCTTGCTGCGATGAAGTACGTCAGAAGTCTAACCAAACGCATGGTCGGTAACCTTTCGCCCGGCCGCATCCGGCTGCTGCCAGCCGGTTGCGTCGGGTGTGTTGGAAGGGTGGGGCGAGCGGCGCCGGGAGCAGCGGGCCGCTGACAGTGGGCCCGCCCAGCCTCGATCAGCTCGGTTGAACCGCTGCGACCACCTCGACGGGCTTCGGCCTCGGCCTCCAACGCGCTGCCAGGGCAGCGATCGCCGGCAGGACCAGAAGGGTCAGCGCGGTCGAGGTGATGAGGCCGCCGATGACGACGGTCGCTAGCGGTCGCTGCACCTCGGCGCCCGTGCCGGTAGCAAGGGCCATGGGCACGAAGCCGAGGCTGGCGACCAGAGCGGTCATCAACACCGGACGGACCCGTTCCATGGCGCCGATGACTATAGCATCGATCGGCGCGACGCCCTCCTCGCCATGCTTTCGAATGGCGCTCATCATCACCAATCCATTGAGCACAGCGACGCCGGAAAGGGCTATGAACCCAACGGCCGCAGTGATCGAAAAGGGAATGCCACGCACAAGCAGCGCGAAAACCCCGCCAGCGAGCGCCATCGGCACCGCGCTGAAAACGATCGCGGCCGGAACGAAACCGCCAAGCGCCATATAGAGGAGAGCGTAGATCGCAACGAAGCAGATGGGTATCACGATCAGAAGCCGCAGCCGTGCCGACTGAAGACTTTCGAAGGTGCCGCCCCAGGCGGTGTACATGCCTGGCGGAAGGTCAATCTGACCGATCTTCTGTTGGGCCTCGGTGACGAAACCGCCCAGGTCGCGGCCCCGGACATTGACCTGCACGACCACCATGCGTTTGCCGTCTTCGCGGCTGATCTGGTTGAGACCCTGCGTATAGCTGAACCGCGCAACTTCCCGCAACGGGATGGAGCGCGCGATCGCGCTGCCCTCGCGGGGCAGCATGACCGGTATGGAGCCAAGGGTTTCCAGATCGTCGCGCTTGGCGTCAGGCAGGCGAACGACGACCGAGAACCGGCGATCCCCCTCGAACAGCAGACCGGCCTCGCGACCACCAAGCGCGGCCGCAACGGTATTGGCGACTTCTTCAACCGAAAGACCATGACGCGCTGCGGCTTGCCTGTCGATTTTCACGTCAAAGGTCGGCGCCCCATCGGTCTGTTCGGCGCTGACGTCTCCGGCGCCCGGTATGGTGCGCAGAACGGCCGCGATCTTGCGGGCCTGATCACTCATGGTATCGAGATCATCGCCATAGAGCTTGACCGCGACGTCCGCGCGCACGCCCGCGATGAGCTCGTTAAAGCGCATTTGTATGGGCTGCTGGATTTCGGTGCGATTACCGATCAGCGGCTTCATGCGCGCCTCGATGCGCCTGAGGATATCTTCTTTGGATTTAACGTCGGCAGGCCACTGGCTCTGCGGCTTGGGGATGACATAGGTGTCCGAGGCATTGGGCGGCATCGGGTCCGTACCAAGGTCTGCATTGCCGTTCTTCGAGAAGACGAGTTCGACCTCGGGCAGGGTTTTGAGCGCGTTCTCAATCTGCAGCTGCATCTGCGTCGATTGATCGATCGATGCCGACGGCACTCGGAAGTTGGTGACGGTGATGTCCTTTTCGTCGAGCTGCGGCATAAACTCCTCGCCCAGGAGCCCGAAGCAGAAGATCGACGCGGCGAAAATGGCGATCCCGCTCGCCACGAACGGGATCGGCCTTGCGACCGCGTTGTCGAGCATTGGTGCGTACTTCCGCTTGAACCAGCGGATCGGCTTCACTTCGGTTTCGCTCACCCTGCCCTTTACGACGATCGCGATCATGGCCGGTATGAAGGTGATCGAGAGCACGAACGCCGAAGCGAGAGCAAGCATCAGCGTCGTCGCCATCGGCGAAAACGTCTTGCCCTCCACGCCTTCGAAGGTGAGGAGCGGCACGAAGACTAGGAAGATGATCAGCTGCCCGAACACGGTGGGCCTGACCATCTCCTGCGCGGCCTCGCGCGTTTCCTCCATGCGTTCTGTAAGGGTCAACAACCGCCCTTGGTGCTCCTGTCGCTCGGCCAGGCGCCGCAATGCGTTTTCGACAATGATGACGGCGCCATCGACGATGAGCCCAAAATCGAGGGCGCCAAGGCTCATCAGATTGCCCGAAACGCCGAGCGCATTCATGCCTGAAGCCGTCATCAGCATCGTGATGGGTATGACGGCCGCGGTGATAAGCGCGGCACGGATGTTCCCCAGAAGGAGGAACAGCACAACGATGACGAGCAACGCGCCCTCGGTAAGGTTCTTCTCCACCGTCCAGATCGTCGCATTAACGAGCTTGGAGCGATTATAGACCGGCTCGGCAAAGACGTCGGGCGGAAGAGCTCGGTTGATGTCGGTAAGCTTGTCGGCAACCCGGGTCGCTACCACGCGACTGTTTTCGCCGACGAGCATGAGGATCGTCGAGATCACGGCCTCGGAGCCCATGCGACTGCCCGATCCGGTGCGCACCGCGCCCCCGATGACAACTTCGCCGACGTCGCGCACACGCACTGGCACCCCTGCGCGCGTGGCGACCACGGCTTCCTGGATGTCGTCGATCGATTTCAGGCGGGCATCGGCTCGCACCAGGAAGCTTTCGCCAGCTCTGCGCACATAGTTGGAGCCTGCGGAAAGGTTGGCGCGCTCGAGCGCGTCAGCGAGCTCCATGATGGAGAGACCATAGCTGGCAAGCGCATTGAGGTTCGGCTCGACCAGATATTGTTTCACATAGCCGCCGTTGGAATCGACCCCCGCAACGCCTTGCACGGTGCGCATCTGGGGGCGGATGATCCAGTCCTGTACGGTACGCAGATAGGCGGCCTTGGCGAGTTCGGTCGTGAGGCGCTCGCCCTCGGGGGTCAGATAGCTTCCGTCAGATTGCCAGCCCGGCCTTCCATCGGCGGTCTTGATGCCTTTGCCGTCGGGGTGACGGAAGGCGACGGAATAGAAGAAGATTTCGCCGAGGCCGGTGCTGAGCGGCGCCAGATTGGGCTGGATCCCGACCGGCAGGCTGTCTTTGGCCTGGGCAAGCCGTTCCGTCACCTGTTGCCGGGCGAAGTAGATATCGGTGGAATCCGTGAAAACCGCGGTGACCTGGCTGAAGCCGTTGCGCGAGAAAGACCGCGTCATCTGCAGGCCTGGAATGCCCGCAAGCGCTGTCTCGACGGGGAAAGTGACCTGCTTCTCGATGTCCACGGGTCCGAGCGTCGGCGCAAATGTGCTGATCTGGACCTGTCGATTGGTGACATCAGGAACGGCGTCGATGGGCAGCTTGGTGATCTGCCAGGCGCCGAAGGCAATGATCAGCAGCGTCAGAAAGGCGATGAGCCATCGCATTTTGACGGAAAGGCTGAGGATCCGCGCGATCATTCCGCCGTCTCCTTCTCGAGTTCCGCCTTGAGAAGGAAGGCGTTGGTTGTCGCGATCATCGTTTTGGCCTCAAGGCCGGCGCCGATCGCGACCATCCCGCCACTGCGCCCCGAGACCTGGACATCGCGCGCGACAAAGCCTTTTGAGGTGCGCACGAAGACGACTGTCCGGCCCCCCAGCGTCTGGACCGCTTCCTGCGGGATCGTGACGCCGGCACTGCCACCTCGGCCGCTTGCAAAAATGCGGGCCTCAATCATCTGGCCTGGCGCGATCGCTTCACTCGCTCCCGCAGGCGCGATGATGATCGTTGCCTGCCGGGTGGTGCCGTCCACCGTCCCTGTGCTCGAGCGAACGCGGCCGGCTATGGTCTTCCCCTCGGAGGTGATGAGTTCCACGCGGTCACCAGGCCTGATCCGCTGGGCGTCGGACGCAGGGACGCTGGCTTCGATTTGCATGCCGCGAGGGTCTGCGGCGCGGAAGAGCTCGGTTTCAGCCTGAACGTAGGATCCAAGGCTGGCGGTCGCGCTGGTAATGCGCCCGGAGACCGAACTCACGACGGCGACGGAGCGCCCGTCCCCGGAAACGCGTGCCGCGCGCGCCGCCGCGTCGGCCTGTTGCAGCTCGGCTCGCGCAACCGCGAGCGACGCCTCGGCGGTTTCATAATCGGCCCGGGGGGAGACCCCTTGTGCAAGAAGCGACTTCTCGCGGGCCAGCTGACGCGCGGCAAGCGTCGTCCGTGCAGCTGCGACACGGCGGTCGGCGGAGATCGATGACGCATCGCGGCTTTCGACCAGCGCTACGGTTTCGCCAGCGCGCACTGCGTCGCCGATCCTTTTGAAGATACGGGTAATCGTGCCCGCTGCACGAGCGGTCAGGACCGCTTCACTGTCAGGTGTGGATCCGACGGTTGCACTGGCGAGGACGATCTCTGAGAGGCTCGTCGCAGAAGCGGGCGCAACAGCGATCTTGGACTCGGCGATGCCATCGGCCGTAATTGCGACCGTGTCGACCGGACCGGCTGCCACCTGCGCGTTAGTGACAGGTGCCTCGGCGGTCGGCGCTGTCAGGCGCGCAATGCCGAAGCCGGTTCCGGCGGCGAGGACCAGACCGAGTGCGGCCCCAATGTAGAGGTTTTTTGAAGAGATCATTGGATGATGTCCCCGGTAATGGTTTGGCCCTGAAGGCGAGCGAGATTGGCACGGGCGTCGAACTGCGAGGCGCGAGCGTCGAGCACGACCCCGCGCGCGACAGCGAGAGCCCGGCGAGAAGCGATCAGTTCGATGAGAGGGGACTTGCCCGCCTCATAAGCGATGCGCGCGAGGCGGTAGCCTTCCTGCGCGGTAGCAAGGGTTCGGTCGGCGGCGGCCGAGCGCGCATTCGCCGCCTCGTTCATCGCCAGTGCTCCGCGGATCGCGGCATCGATCTCGAGCCGTAGCGCCGCTTCCCTTGCCTGAGCGCCTCGCAGCTCAGCCTGCGCGGCATCGATATTACCGCGATTGCGATCGAACAGGGGAAAGGGCACGGTTAGTCCAGCGACCAGAGCATTGGCCTTGTCGATTTCCAGTCGCCGCACACCCAGTGATATTGTGACATCCGGCACAGCCTGGCGCCGCGCAAGGGTCACACGCTGCGAGGCAGCCTCGGCTTCTGCTTTGGCCGTCAGATAGGGCGGCGCCGAGGAAGCATCGATCGGCCCGGCCTCGACCCGTGACCAAAGTCGGCTGAGCAAGGGATCAGCAAGGCTGGTATAGGCCTGGCCTTGGCCCGCGAAAGCGGATAATCGGGCATAAGCGCCGGTTTTCTCCGCTTTTGCGGTATCGACAAGGGCCCGCAAGGCGTTGGCTTCGGTCTCGGCCTGAAGGCTTCGTAGACGCGCTTCCTTGCCCGCATCGACGAGCGCGACCGCGACCTTGAGGTCCGCCTCTGCCTCGCTGACGGCAGCTTGCGCAAGCTGTATCCTACGATCCGCGATCTCCGCTGCGGCATAAGCGCGCGCCAGCTCATAGGCATAAGCAAGCCGGCCCTCGCGGGTGCGCAGCTGTGCCGCTTCGACGCCGGCAAGGCCCGCCGCGATCCGGGCTGAACGCTTGCCGCCCAGTTCGACAGGCTGATTGATCTGGAACGTGTTTTCGGATCGTCCGAACCCATCATAGGGGCTTTGTCCGAACACATTCTCGGTCATTACGCTGACGGTGGGGTTGGGCCGAGCGCGCGCCTGGCGCGCGAGGCCCTCTGCTCGTTCGACCTCTGCGTCCAGTTCGACCTGGCGCGGAGCGTTGCTGGTCTGCCGATAGAGTTCGGCAAAGGGAGGCGCGACCTGCGCGCGCGCAGCCGGAACGCCAGCCAACAGGCAGGCGGCGGCCATGGCGGCTACGGCACGAGGCGGTAGCCAGCCAGGAAAGGCTGTCATTTTGATATCCTCGAAAGATCATGATCCGATTGGGCTGCGCGCTATCGCGCAGGCGGGATCACGCTTTCGGAGGCCTCAGTAAGGAAGAGGGCGAGATCGAAGCAAAAGCAATGTCGGATAGAACCGACCAGCTAGCCGAAGCAGCGAAGAATGCCGCCGGCAGTCCCGCGCCCGTAGGCAGCGCAGCACCTTGATGGACCGCGTGTGCCGCGACGTGGACAGGATCGGTACGGTCCTGTCTGTCCTCGGGCGCATGATCGTGGTGATCCTGCTCGGTCAGCATTGTCTGCGCGGCAACCGAACCATGCGGCAATGAGATGTGCCAGGTTGTGAGCAGCGTAACGCTGAACATGGCCAGCACGCCCAGAAGCGCGCAAAGGCAATCCTGCCGATGACGCCTGTTCTCAAGCAGAAAGGATGAGGCCACTCTCCCCATGAACGCTACTCTATATCCCCCCTGGGGGTTATGCAAGTCGCAGTCAGTAACTCCATATTATTGCGGCCACCTGGGGTGAAGATCGTCGACGACAAAAACGTGGCCGTCGGACGTCCGATGATCTTCGCGCATATGCGGGTGCTCGGGTGGGAGATCAGGGTGACTATGCGCCAAAATGTCGGGATCTTCGGCAGGCCACAGGAAGCGAGCGCCGATGACACCCGCATGCGCCAGAACTGATAACACGACGAAAGCCAGTATCTGATCGCCGCCGGCTCCGAGTTGCCCGGCGAGTGGGTAGCAGATGAGCCAGCATCCATGGCTGAGGGCAAACTGCGCGGCAAACAGTGCCGGTCGATCTTCCGCCTTGGCCGAGCGTTTGAGGAGTCGGCCCGAGGGGGTGACGCTCATTGAATAAGCAATGCCCATGGCAAACCATCCGGCGAGCAGGGCATACCAATAGCTGGAGTGCCCGCCGATCCAATAGGTTACCACGGCCATGATCGCCAAAAGCCAGGCAAGCATGGCGCCGGACATAAGCATGATCACTCGGTCCGAGACCCGGTCGAGGATTCGCGGCAAGGTGAAGGCCGCCAGAATCGAGCCCGCGCCGAACGCAGCGAGCGTCAGGGCGACCTCCTGTTGTCCTAGACCAAGCTTGTCCCGCACGATAACGACGGTGTTGACGATGACCATCGAGCTGGCCGCTGCCGAAGCAAGCGTCAGGGCAAGCAGACCGCGCAGGCGGGGCGTGCGCAGGTAGAACCTGACCCCCCGGGTCGTCTTGGAATAGACCCCCTGCCCTGCAGTTTGCTGCTTGGGAGCGCGCGGGAGAACCGTCGTCACAACGAGGAGCGCCGAGGCGATGAAGCCGATCATCGTCCCGGAGAAGAGCCAATGGAAGTTGATTAAGGTCAGCAGCCCCGCAGCGAGGATCGGGCTGATCAGGCTTTCCATGTCATAGGCCAGTCGCGATAGCGACAAGGCCTTCGTATAATCGCGTTCGTCCGGCAGGACATCGGGAATGGTCGCCTGGAAGGTTGGGGTAAATGCAGCCGACGTCGATTGCAGAACGAAGATGAGGATATAGATCTGCCAGACCTCGGTCACGAACGGCAGGCTCAGGGCAACGCCCGCCCGCAAGAGGTCCATCGCAACGAGGAAGCTTCGCCGGGGTAGCCGATTGGCATAGGCCCCGACGACCGGGGCAACGCCGATATAGGCGATCATCTTGATCGCGAGGGCCGTTCCAAGCACCGCTCCGGCCTCACCCCCGGCAATATCATAGGCGAGCAGACCCAGCGCGACGGTCGCAAGGCCCGTACCTAGCAGGGCAATGACCTGAGCCAGGAGGAGATGGCGATAGGTACGGTTCGCGAGGACCGAGAACATCGAGCTTTCCTTGAAAGAATCATCCCCCCGGGGGGATATAATTGGCGGTTGAGCTATCCTCCTGGGGAGGATATGTAAACCTGGTCAGCAAGCCAGCAGGTTCCATGTCCGAGCATCGTCACGAAACACATCCTGCGATCGTCAAGCGTCTGAACCGCGCCGGCGGGCATCTGCGCAGCATTGTCGAGATGATTGAAAACGAGCGCCCATGCGCCGAGATCGCGCAGCAGTTACATGCGGTCGAAAAGGCGATCGCGAGCGCCAAGAAGACGTTGATCAACGATCATATCTCTCACTGCCTGACGCATAGCGACGAGCCCGACGGCATTGTCACCGCGGTTGAGGCGTTCCGGAACATTTCAAAATATCTGTAGGGCCGTAAAAGGCTACGCCCTGCTCGATCGCCGCCGTCTGGGCCCGAGATGATCGGCGGAAACGTCGAGGTCTATGGCAAGCTGCTTGAGGATTTTGCTCGCGCCCAGGCGTTCGAGACCGTCCAGATGGGGATTGCGCGCCAGGAGCGCGAGGCGTGAGCGGACCAGCTGCGCCGCGACACGCAATGTGTGAGGGTCGAGTTCAGGCTCAGGCAAGGCTCGGTCTCCCTATATCGGCGTGAACCGTCGTTACGCGGCCTCGGCGCTGGTGCGCGAAAGCGTCGCCCAGCGCTCAACAATGACGACCATCTCAGCGCGGTATCCCAGGCTGTCGATGTAGATGGCGCCATCATGCTGCCCCAGAAAGCCGATGACCGTGGTGATGTCGCCCGCCACATTGCGGTCGAGGCCAAACAGATCGGCAATTGGGAAATCGCCAAGGTCTGGGCCATTCCACCATGCCATGAGGAAACGCGCGACGCGGGCAGACTGCCCGGTGTCGCTGCGCGCGAGATCGAGAAGGCGCTTAAGCGCCGCGATCATCGCCGGATGGTCGATCTCGATCCGAGTCACACGCACCTCCGGTATAGCTTTGCCGTGTCATACTACATCGGCCGAAATAGCCCTAGTCCAAGCTGCCTGCCGCCCGAACAACAGGTGAAGAAACTGCCTGTTATGTCCCGCTGAAGAGGTCAGCATTGCCCGCCAAGCGCGTTGCGCCGCCGAACCTACGCAGAGCGAGGGTCATTTCTTCCCGAAGGCGCGCCTTACTGGAGATCCAAATGTCCGGGGCAAGCGGTTCGCGCGCAGCCGTTACATAGCCCGTCGCCAGGGATCCGTCGGTCAGCATCATATGGATCAAATGCCCTCGCTGCGACGCCGGGCCTGCATAGCGTACGACAAACTCACCCAGCTTGGCCGAAAGGCCTTGGGCGACCTTTGACCAGCGAATATGGCCGGCGCCGATGTTGGTTCCGGGCGCGCGACCCCGGTCGAGCCAGGTGCGCAGATGGGCGCGTTGCTGGAGCGGCGAGTTGCGCGTCCGCGCCATGGTGCGGCATAGCGGGAACATGGCGGAGAAGGCATCGATCACACGCAGATAGTCGCCGTGTGCGCTCACCAGAATGTCGTCGAACTGCCGCCCCGCGAGCAGGGCGGTGATCGCGTCGCACTGTGACGGGTCCGAGATCAGCTCATCAGCACGCGCAGGCGTCAGGCACGCACTATCGGCCTCGGCCTCGACGCCGGCCAGGGTGAAGCCGGCCCGCGCCGAAAGGAGGAGAATTGTGAGGTCTTCACGTCCGCCGGCACGGGCGAGTTCGAACGCGCTTGGCGCAGAACGTTTGGACCTTTCTGTCAGTGGAGTCCTGTGCATGTCGGGCGTGCTCAGAACCAGGAGGCGGCGCGGCCATGATACTGGCGGTGCCTGATCGCTAGGGGCAGCCCACTGGCTTATTGGAAGGCGGCCTGACTGACGATGGGCAACGCCAGCGGCTGTCCCTGTTGCCGGTTCGGCCACTCTATTGGCACGCCGCGCGGCGTCGAACAGATCCGAAGGATCGCCGCCACCGTCCGCAAAACCGCGGTCATAGGCCTCGACGAGTGACGGGGCCGGTTTGTCGGCTCTATTGGGCAGAGGGGCCCTGTGAGGCCAACCGGCATGGGCAGCATACCAGCCTTGTGCAAAGTTCACCGCGCTGTCCCAGTCGAGACCATGGAGATCGGCGCCCCGCAAAATGGCCTGCTCCTACAAGCTGGCCTCGCCATGCTCGACCCGTCGCCTGACGAACGAGAAATTGGTGCGCTGCCGTTCGGCCTCGGTGCGGGCTCTCGCGGCCTCAGTAATCGGTCGCATGGCCGCGACGCGCTCGCGCGTGCGCGCCATTCGCTCTTCCAGCGGGGCGTTCGCCGGAAGATCCGGGAAATCTCTCCAGGCGGCTGCCAGCGCCTCGGCCTCGGCGGGGGCCCGCCCCCGCGCGATCCATGTGGCCGCCTGCGTGACAATGAAGGATGGCGCGTTTGTCATCGCAAGGCACCTGCGCTGTGCGACCTATGGGAAAGCGCCTGCGTCATCAGGTCCGCAGCCCAGGGCTCAATCCAGGCTTGGGTGAGCGCATCGTGCTCAAGATCACCGGTCTCTATCAGCGACCTGATCTCTCGCCGGGCCTGGGCGATCGCTGCGTCCCAGGGATTTGTTGGCGTTGCCTGCAGGATGGGCCGCCGCGGAGCGAAGGTCGTTCGCCCCTTTTCGGTCAGCCGCGCCTGTTGCGCGCGAAGCCAGCGTTCAAGATGGTCGGCGACCATGATGTCGGATTTGGGGACGCCACGCCGGTACGCATCCCGCCGCGCGGCTATGCCATAGGCCTGGGAGTCGATCGATGCGACACGGGCGGAGAAGGCGGTGAGGAAAGGGAGCGCTGCCCCTTTGACGCCGAAGGCATGGAGACGAATTCCCGCCGGAAGAATGGTATCCAGATGCTCGATGACGGCCATGAGCCCCTCTGGTCCATGGATGTCGCGCCGACACATACTGCCGACGCCGATGATCGTCCCGGGGACAAGCGACCAGGCAAGCGCATCGACACAGCGTTCATAATCCTCAGGCGTGCGCCCCTGAATGACGGGCATGAACCGATCGATGATCCCAAGGTCCATGGCACGCGCCCGGCAATCACGGTTTGCCCGAATGGTTCTGGATATGCGGTCGAGGATTTCCTCGCGATCCCTCGCAATCTCAGGTTCGACGCAATAGTCGAGACTTGCGAAGCGCCGGAACGGGTATGCGGCCGCCAGGGCCATATACTGGTCCACGCTCCAGGGGATCCCGCCATAGCGGGCCGCGCAGACGAAGCCCCCGCTGTCGAGGTCCACGCTCGGCAGACCCGATGCGTTGTCCAGCTGGGCTGTCTTCCAGCCACGCCACTGGGCCCACCCCGCTTTGCGCGTCCAGCGCGATAAGGCATTGGCCGAGATCAGCACCGGTTGCTGGAGCAGCCGCGCTCGATCCAGAATCGCGCCCGCCGACAGATGGGGCAGGCCAAGGATGATCTCGATCATGTTGCGGGCCTCATCGGCACGCCCGTGCCCACGTCCCGCGCCCGAAAGCGCTCGAGCCACGAGGCGAAGGCGGGCCGGTCTTCAAGCGGAACCATGGCGGCGGCTTCCTGGAAGAGAATGAGCGAGCGCGGCGCATCGAGGATGATCGCATCGACCTCGTCCGGTGGCAGCAGCCCCTCCCGCCGGATAAAATCAGTCATTCGTCCCGGGCGGGTTTTTGTGGCGCGGCGCCAGAGCCCTTCGACGGTTTTCAGTCGCGGCGCCGCCCGCGCCTCGACCAGCACGATCAGGCGCAGACACCAGGCAGGAAGCGCACGGACCTCTTCGGGCTTCATCGCGCCGCAGATGAATTATGTCGCCATTGAGACGATTCATTCTCTT
>NZ_MKWJ01000028.1:0-30379 GCF_001899725.1 Sphingomonas sp. 67-41
TTATCTGGAGTGAAATCATGGAAAACCGAAGGAAACCTGCGCCTACCGCCGCCACGCTCGACATAAACTGCGACTGCAAAGAATATGTCCTCGACTATCTGGCCAACAGCTTTCCGGTCCAGCTCTACGAACCCTTCACGGACAATTCGGGCAATCTCTCCTCACGGCCGGTCACGCATGAGGGCAACATCGTCGAATGCCGCGACGCGCTGGTCCGGCGCCAGGCGATGATCGAGCGACTGGCGGCGCTGCCCGCCATTCCCGGCGCCCTCGACCAGATCGTCCAGCATTTCGGCCCCGATCGGGTCGCCGAAGTCACCGGGCGCAGCCGCCGCATCGTGCCCAGGCCGCGCATCGACGGCTCGACCCGCTTCGCGGTCGAATCCCGGCCCGCCGCGTCCAACCTCGCCGAGGCGCAGGCTTTCATGGACGACCGCAAGACCATCCTCATCTTCTCCGAGGCCGGCGGCACGGGCCGTTCCTATCATGCCGATCTGGGCGCGGCGAACCAGCGCCAGCGCGTCCACTATCTGGTCGAGGCCGGCTGGAAGGCCGACATCGCGATCCAGGGGTTCGGCCGCACCAACCGCACCAATCAGAAGCAGCCGCCTCGCTACCGCCCGGTGACGACCGATGTCCGCGCGCAGCGGCGCTTCATCTCCACGATTGCGCGGCGGCTCGACACGCTCGGCGCGATCACGCGCGGCCAGCGCCAGACCGGCGGGCAGAATATGTTCCGCCCCGAGGACAATCTCGAGTCCGTCTACGCGCGCGATGCGCTGCGCCAGCTCTACGGCTTGCTCTACCGCGGCAAGATCCAGGACTGCTCGCTCGAAGAGTTCGAGGCGGCGACCGGCCTCTCGCTCGGCGACGACAATGGCCTGCGCGACGAGCTGCCGCCGATCACGACCTTCCTCAATCGCATGCTCGCGCTCACGATTGCGATGCAGCGGACGATCTTCGACGCCTTCGAAGGACTGCTCGAACGGCGTGTCGAAGGCGCCAAGGCCTCCGGCACCTATGAAACCGGGCTGGAAACGCTGGCCGCGGAGAGCTTTGTCGTGACGCACCGCGAGGCGATCTATGTGCATCCCGGCACCGGCGCGGAGACCGAGCTGCTCACCATCGCGCGCAAGGATCGCAATCGTCCGCTCGGACTCGAGGGCGCACTGGCCCTCGCACGCGACCCCGGCGCGCTGCTCCTGGTCAATCGGCGCTCCGGGCGCGCCGCGATCCGCGTGCGCGCGCGCAGCGCCCTGCTCGACGACGGCGCTGTCGAGGAGCGCATCCGCCTGATCAAACCGATGGAAAGTCCGTCCATGCCGCTCGACGCGCTGGCCGAGACGCATTGGCGTCCTGCCGACCGCGACAGTTTCGCGGGCGCTTGGGAGGCGGAATGCGCTGACGTGCCGGAGTTCGAGACGAGCGAGATGCATGTCGTCGCGGGGCTGCTGCTGCCGATCTGGCGGCGGCTTCCCGGCGACTCCACGCGCGTCTACCGCCTGCAGACCGACGCCGGCGAGCGGATTGTCGGTCGGCGCGTGCCTGCGGCCTGGGTCGCCGCGACGCTGGGATCGAAGGCGCCCGCGCTGACCGCCGAGCAGGCGTGGCGCATGCTGATGGGCGGCGAGGCGGTGCTGCACCTGGCCGAGGGGCAGCGGCTTCAGCGCGTGCTGAGCATGCACCTGCACCGCATCGAGCTGATCGGATTCAACGACCTCGGCGTCGAGCGGCTGAAGGCCATGGGCCTGATGTCGGAGATCGTCTCCTGGAAGCTGCGCCTGTTCGTTTCTGCCGGTGGCGATGGCCCCGCCATCCTTGGCCGGCTGCTCGAGCGCTTTCCCGTCGAACGCGTCGAGGCGCGAACCGCCGCCAGCGCGGCCTGAGCGGGAGCCTCGCCATGGAACACCCCGCAAGCGCGATCGCGCGCGATCTCGCCGGGCAGGCCGAACGCCTGTGCCGGCGCTTCCTCTCCAACGGCCAACGCGAGGGGAATTACTGGCTGGTCGGCGACGTCCGCAACACCCCTGGCCGCAGCCTCTATGTCCGGCTGCGCGACACAGCGGATGGCACCGGGCGCGCGGGCAAATGGACCGATGCGCAATCGGGCGAACATGGTGACTTGCTCGACATCGTCCGCGCCGCAACGGCAACCGGGACCTTGGCCGAGGCGCTTGCCGAGGCCAGGCGGTTTCTCAGCGTGCCCGCCAATGCCGCCGGGGAAAGGCCTCCCAACCGCGGCAAGGTTCGATCGGGATCGCCCGAGGCCGCACGGCGTCTTCTCGCGATCGCCAGCCCGATCGCCGGCACGGTTGCTGAGGTTTACCTGGAAGGCCGTGGCATTCGGTCCGTTCCCGGAATCGGATCGCTGCGCTTCCATCCGCGATGCTGGTACCGCCCCTCCGCCGACGATCTGCCTGGGACACCCCGCGCAATGCCCGCAATGGTCGCGGCGGTCACCGACCTCGCGGGGCGGATCGCAGGCGCCCATCGCACCTGGCTGGCCCCCAATGGCGCCGACAAGGCAGCGGTCGCCTATCCGCGACGGGCGATGGGCCATCTGCTCGGCAACGGCGTTCGCTTTGGCGAGGCGGGCGCAGTGATGGCGGCAGGCGAGGGCATTGAGTCGACCCTGTCGCTGCGCGCCGCCGTCCCGATCCTGCCGGCGATCGCCGCGCTGTCCGCCGCGCATCTGGCGGCGCTGGCCTTTCCGCCGACGCTGCGCCGGCTCTATGTCGCCAGGGAGGCAGACCCCGCCGGTCGCAAGGCATTTGCCGGACTGTCCGCACGCGCCCGTCGATTCGGCATCGAAGTCTTGCCCATCGACTCCCGGCGCGGTGACCTCAACGCGGATCTGCGCGCGATCGGCCTCGACCGGCTCAGGGCACAGATTCTCGCGCAAATGCGGGGTGACGACCGCCCCTAGCGTTGCCGCTCGGCATCCTCTGCGATTCCCGGCTGCTGGAGTCCGCGTCACGCGCCTTCCCAGAGGGCGACCGGTCGGCAGCGCCCGCGCCAGTGCAACCCGTTCGCGCGGCTATTTTCCGCCGCGGGCCTGCGGCCCGCTTTGCATCGCGAAGCAAAATAGCCGCGCTTCCGGGTCCTCCGCTCACGCTTCGGCGGCCGCCGGCTTCGCCGTCCGCTGCGCTCGGCCGTGCACGGCCGCGTGCGCCGCCGCCTTTCGTCGCCAGGAAGGCCGCAAGCGACGCGGCTGCAGTTCGGGAGAATTCGAAATGGATGACGTTCACGACACTGGCGAAGGCGGCGGATCGCAGTTCTCGCACCTGCTGCAGGAGCTTGAGCTCTACGGGCGCAGGCCGTTCGAGCACGAGCTCGATCCGAGACCACTGCCCGAGGGCAGGCTGGTCGAGGCGGCGGCGGCCGACACGTTCGACGCGATGGCGGCTTGCCTCGCCGATACCCGCCTCGAGCCCGAGCTGGAGGAGTTGCTCTGGGGCTTCACCAACGTCTTCCATCGCGCGGTCGAGCGGGTCGATCATCAGCTGGACTCGAACGAGCTGGCGCAGAAGCGATCGCAGCGCGAGCAGGACGGATCGGAGGTCAAGTCGGTCGAGCTCGAGACGCTGATCGCCGAGGGCCGCTCCATGATCGAGCGCCGCGACGCGATGGAAGCCTTTCGCGAGGCGTTCGCCGAACAGTTCCGCCACTATCTGCGCAAGCCCTGGCTGCCCAGGTCCGGCTCGATGCTCAACCGGCGCGCGATGACCGCCGCGGTGATCGAGAGCCGCGAGTTCGTCAACGACCGGCGATATGCCGACGCGAAGCTGCTCGTGCCTCCCGGCGAGCGCATCTACGTCAGCGGCGGCGCGGATTATTCGGATCATCGCAGGATCTGGCAGGTTCTCGACCAGGTGCATGGTCGCCACCCCGGCATGGTGCTTCTCCATGGTGCCTCGCGCACCGGTGCCGAGCATATCGCCGCCCTTTGGGCCCGCGAGCGCAAGGTGCAGCAGGTTCCGATCGCCCCCGACTTCGCTAAGCACAGCCGCGGTTCCGCACCGTTCAAGCGCAACGACAAGGTGATCTGCCTCATGCCGCGCGGGATCATCATCTTCCCCGGTGGCGGCATCCAGGACAATTTGTTCGACAAGGCCCGCAGCGCCGGCATCGCGATCATCGATCACCGGCGGCGATGACCGCCGCCAATCCGGCCAAAGCCGGGCGAGCCAGTCCTGGGCCCGCGGCGGCGCGCCGCAACATGGGCCTTCGGCCCATGTCCTCCACTTCGTTCCGGCCCTTCGGGTGCGTCCCGCCTCCCGTCGCGGGCCCGCACCGTCTCTCCCCCCGGCTTCGGCCGATATGTCATGGAGAACGATCATGAACCGCGAGCAACGCAGACTGCGCCGTGCCCTCGACGCCATGCCCGAACCCGAGTGGCAGGTGTTCCAGCGGGCACGCTATCGCGACCTCGATTATTTCGAGATCGCGGCCGAGCTCGACATCACCGTCGCCGAGGTCGAGCGCCTCCTCGGCAGCGCCATGGTCCACCTGATGCAATTTCCGGAGTGAGGAGCCGCGCGAAGCCGCGGTTCAGGTGGAAATCGTCGCCCGTCGATCCTCAGAGATCGTCCAGGTCTCCGAATTCGGCGACGTCGTCGCTATGATCGACCGCGCGCCGCGCCGCGAAGATGCCCAGGACCGAAACCCCCGGGAAACGCTGCTGGAGCAGTGCCCTGCATGCCACGAAGCTGCATCCCGTCGTGATCACGTCGTCGAGCAGGACGATGCTGGTCGGGGCCGGATCACACAGCGCCTCGTTGATTCCCAGCGTCGCGGTCAGCTGGGCCGGCGTCAGTCGCTGCTCGCTGCCGTGCAGCGATTGGCGCTCCGCCACCGTGTCGATCAGTTCGCGGACATTGGCATCGGGGGAGATCATCCGCGCGATGTCGGCGATCCTCGAATCATATTCGGGATCGGCGCGCATCTTGGACGGCGGGATCGGGACGAACGTCGTGCTGGCGTAGGATTGAGGGTTGATCGCGCTGCGAACCGCCGCGGCGACGCGCCGCATGTCGCTCAGCTTGTATTGCCATTGTGGCGTGTGCCGCACGCTCGGCTTCTTCTTGAGGTTGCCGATGATCTGATTGGTCGAGCTGTGCGAATAGCCGGCGCGCGCGGTATACTCGCCGAAGAAATAGCAGTCATGGTCCGGCGTCAGGTACCAATGGTCCTGACGCTCGAGGTCACCGATCTTCCGGATCTGCGGAGACCAGCTCGCGTCTAACGTCGGCATAGCTGTGGATCCTGATCGCGCCCTGTTCCTCGAACCGGCGCGGCCAGGTCAGGTCGCTGCGTTCGAAGCAGCTGTTCATGATGAAGAGCTTCCGGCCCTGGCGCAGCGCCTCGCGTGCCTGCACCAGCGTTCCCGAGGTTTCGCCCGCCTCGACGATGATCGTTGCCAGCGTCAGCGCCGACATCAGCTTGTTGCGTTCGGGGAAGAAGAATCGGTTCGATCGGAAATCCTGCGCGTCGTAGCGCAGCACCGGCACCTGGCTGATCAGCAGGTGATCGCGCGCAATCTGCTCCTGTAGCGATGCATTTGCCTTGGGGTAGACTTGGCCCAATGGGGTGCCGATCACGCCGATCGTGCGGCCACCTGCCATGATCGCAGCATTGTGCGCTGCCGTATCGACGCCCTCGGCGAGACCCGACACCACGGTGAAGCCATCCTTGGCCAGACGATGCGCCAGCGTCTGCGTGCGCTCGATCCCGATCTGGCTCGGCTTGCGCGTCCCCACCACCGCCACGGCCGGCAGCGTGACCAGATCCCACTCGCCCTGGATGTAGAGCAGCTCGACCGGATCGGCCGCATCGCGCAGCCGCTCCGGATATTCCCACTCGCCATGGATGCGGACGTCGAAGCGCTGACGCGTTCGCTCGCGCAGCCTGGCCAGCACCCTGCTGCCGGTCTCGCGCGCCTGTGTCTCGGGCACAAGGTGCGAAGGGCGCGATCCCGGCGCCTCGCGAAACCGCTCGGCGATCGACTTGAAGCTTGCGTTGTGCTCGCACCACAGCGCCTCATAGGCGCCGATCTCGAGCGCGGCGTCGATGGGCGCCGAAATTGGATTGCTGCGGTCGCCGACGCTCCACAGTGTCGCTTGATGCATTCCGCTATAAACTCCCCATGGGATGATAAGACCCAAGCGGGCGCGCGACGCAACGGGAAATCGCTTCGCCTAGGCTTGCGAATATAGAACATTATGCGAACATTCGCAACTTGCCCGTCCCGGAACCGCGTGTGATCCCCAATCCAAACCTCGAACTGCTTCCCGACGCTGGAACATTGAGGAAACGGCCAGCCACCGCTAGGAAATGAACATGCGCGTCGATCTCGACCACCTTCCCGATGTCCAGCAAGCCGAGCTGGCGCGCGTGCGCGACACGCTGATGGCGGAATTCGCGCAGGCGATCTCGACCTCGACCCAGCCGTGGAAGAAGAACGGCAGGATCCTCAAAATCATCCTGTTCGGCAGCTATGCGCGCAACGATTGGGTCGATGAGCCCGACAACGGCTATCAGTCCGACTTCGACCTGCTGGTCATCGTCAGCCATGAGGACCTGACCGACATCTCGGCCTATTGGTACATCGCGGAGGACAAGATCCTCCGCGATCCTGCCGTGCAGCGTCCGGTCAACATCATCGTCCACACCCTTAATGAGGTGAACCAGGCGCTCCAGCGCGGCGAGTATTTCTGGGTCGATATCGTTCGTGACGGCGTAGTACTCTACGAGCTTCCTCAGCATGCGCTTGCCGCGGCAAAGCCGCTGACGCCCGCCGACGCGCTTGCGATGGCGGAAGGGTATTTGAATGAATGGCTGCCCGCGATCGGGCGCGCCCTTCAGACCGCCGAAGATCAGATGGAAAAAGGTATCGACGATCTCGGCTGGCGCAAAGATGCTGCGTTCATGCTTCACCAGGCCACGGAACGAGCATACGCGTGCTTCCTGCTAGTAAGGACGCTCTATTTTCCCCGATCGCACAACATCAAGTTCTTGCGGTCTCTGGCGGAGGACAAGGAACCGCGCCTGATCGCCGCCTTTCCCCGCGAGGCGCGGATTGGCCGCCGTCGCTTCGAATTGCTCAAGCGCGCCTATGTTGAGGCCCGCTATTCGCCCAGTTATGAGATCAGTGCCGACGACCTCGACGCGCTCTCCAATTCCGTGAAGCGGCTGCGCGATATCGTCGAGCAGCTTTGCCGCGAGCGGTTGGATGAACTCCGCCTCGGGGCGGAAAACTGAGGCAGCTGCGATGGGCCGTATCCCCTATGGCAATCGCCGCGCCGACATCCTTACGCAGATGCCACAAGCCGATCGCCTGTCCTTCATCTCCGAGGGATTGCCAATCATTGCCGCGAGCGCGCGCAGCTTCTGGGACGCAGCGCAGCGGCTCGAACACGGTTCGCGCGAGCAGAACGTCCTCGAAGGCTTTGCCGAGGAAGAGGCGGCGAAGGTTCTGATTCTGATGGATCTGGCCCGCTGCCCCTCCAAGCATATCGCCCGTCGCGTCCAGTCGATCGTGAAGACCTTCTACGATCATCTCGGCCGGATGATCTACGCCGACGCGCAAGGCTGGCGGCCCGTAAACATTACCGAGTTGCAGGAGTATATCGATCGGGAACGCCGCGGCCATTATCTCGAAGGTTATGTCGGCGAGTACATTGTGCCGAACTGGAATCTCTACAGCCGCGAATCCACGATGTACGCCGATATCGAGGTGCATGAGGACGGCGTTCCGCAATGGTCCGCGCCGCGCGGCAACGGCGGAAGCCGAGCAATCTTCGGCAATCCGCCGCTAGCGATCCTGCTCATCGAAGCGATGGCGGCGCTAGGCATGTTCACGCCGGCAGGTGTTCGGATCGTCCACGACGTCTGGGCAACGCTGGACTTTGTCGACACCCAGCATTTCGACGACGGCCGTCGACTTTTCGTGGAGATGGTAGGACGCTTGCACGCCGCCGAGATCGTCACGGACGATGCGACTGACGACCATGTCTGGCAGCTCAATTCCAACTGGCAGATGCCGATGTATAACCTCGAATTCGGTCGGGTTCCGGTGGATTTGGAAGATATCGAAGCCGAGCGCGATGCGGCGCTCTGGCACGAAGTCGGCATCTGAACACCGTCAGGCGGAATCCAGCTTCCGTAGCGCGCTAAGCGCGCGTCGGGCGTAGCGCGGCGTCTGCGTGAGCGCCCTCAGGCGGGCAACGTCGCTTCGGTCGCCCTGCGTCTCGATGATGCCGAAGGCGAGCTCGGAACCGCTGTCGCGACCCTGGGCCGCCCGAAAATACGTGGCTTCCTCACCGGCATCGAGAAACCGGCGGGCCAGCCGCAGGCTCTCCTGGGGAAAGGCACGAAGGACGCTCGGCTGCACCGTACCGCGCTCTTCGCTCCAGTGATGCTCGCGTAAGGCAGCCTCCAATTCGCTGAGGCTTCCGATAGCGGCGCTGGCAGGCAAATGCTCCAGCTCGCGCCAAGTGACAGCGGGCGGCAGGCGCTCGGCCCTTCCCGCGATTGCGTAAAGCAGCGCTCGCCATAGAATCAGAGCGCGCTCGGGATCGGTGTCTCCGCGCAACCCAGGTAGATCGAGGCCGTGCCTGCCCAGGAAGCGGATCGCGACCGTGAAAGCCGCCCATTCTTCTTGCGGAAAGCTGTTGCGCGGATCGGGCAGCACCGAGAAGGTCTGCATGGTTTCGGCGTCCGCAACGTCCTCATAGGACGCGACTTCGCGGATTACCCAGGCGAGGTTGGCGCATTACGTGCGTCGGGCGCGCGCGCCGCGCGGCGCATGAGCAAACGCCGCTTGTCGGTAGCCAGCGCTTCGAACTCGTCGCCATAGATATAGTCGTACGGATGATCGAACATCGTGACGCTGACCGTCAGCGCCAGGTCGAGTATGATCTCGTCCTCCGCCTCGCCGGTGGCGCGCACGAACTGCTCCCGGATGCCATCGCGGGCCGCTTCGGCAGAATCTCCGAGAGCGCCAAGGAACTTGAGCGAGTCGACGATCGACGAACTGATGAAGAGACTCTCGCGGTTCGCGTCGATGGTCTCGATCGCCTCGATCAGCGCCTGGAGCTTTTCCGGGCTTGCCTGTCGCGCGAACACCGCGGCGTGCATCAACTCAAGCTTCACGTGATAAGGCTCGTAGCGGAACCGCTGGGTGATCGTTGCTGTAAGCCCGTCTGCAAGGTCGTCGTCACTGATGTGATCGAGGAAGAGACGGCGCCGTTGAAGGTAGAAATGCAGCTGACCCGACGTGAGCGACATCATGTCACGCGCCGGATTATTCTTTGGGGTCCCGACGATGTCGTGAATGCCGCTCAACGCTGTGCGGCTCAGCATCGACATGCCACATTCGTCTAGAAAGCCCTGATAGGCGAGACGGTAGGATTCGCTTTTGAGCGCATGGATGCCGGCGGTGCTCGCCGCGTCGAAGAGACGTCGGCGCTCTTCCAGGAGCGCAGCGTCCATCACAGCGCAGAGCGCAAAATAGCGATCGATCCGGTATCCGTTCCCGACTTCGCGCGCGAGCGCCTCGATGCGGGCCCGCTCTGGATCGCTCCATTCCCTCAAAGTCGCTGCATCCCAATGCACGGCCGGGTTGTCGCCGTCCTGAATGGCGAGACGCAAGAACCCGATCTCTTCCTTGATCGCGGCTTCGGTTCGATCGAGCAAACCCTTTGCTGTCGCTTCGCCGAGCGGACCTGCCAGTCCTTGTGCCGCTTCGAACAGCAACGCGGCACTGCTGGTCGTCTCCAGAATCGCAGTCACGGTCTCGCCGTCCTCGATCACCGAAAGGATATCGGTCGCAAGCGGTTCGAGAGCCGGCAGTGCGAGGAGATGCGCGAACTTGGCGCCGGCGACCAAGGCATGCTGGGCGAAGGCATGGGCCGCGCAAGCGTTGAGCAGGATTTCGTGCGCGAACGATACGCGTCCGCTTCGCTTCGCGAGGATTCCGGCCGCGAATGTTGTGTCGACCTCATCGGCTCCGACACCAGCACCGATCATCAACTCGTCGAACTCGGTCTCGCCCATCGAGAAGGTGGTCGTATCGACGAGCCGCTCGGCGAAGCGCCGCAGACCTGCCGAACCGGACCGCGCGGCCTGTCCTAGTCGTTTGCGGATGAATTGATCGACCAGCAGCTGCCGTGATGCGCCCACTAACATTTCTGTGCCGATTTCACCGACGATCGCGGCCTCGAAGCCGCTGGTCACCGCTTTCAGCAAGTCGCGAACGGCGCCGCTGATCGCTGCTGGCGATTCACTGGCGATCCGCTCCTTGAGTGCCAGGGATGGCGCAGCAATCGAAATCGTCGCGAGGCCGGCAAGCTGGTCGGGCAGGGCCGATTGTCCCGTCACTATAACGCGCGCTTCCAGCCGGCGCGCAATGGCGCGAAGCCCGCGTAGGGCGGCGGCGCGATCAGCACCGAACTCGTTGACGCCGTCGACGATGATGCGGACCGGACAGCCTGTCGCGCGCAACGAATTGAGAAAGCGGGTTAGGCTGGCATCGGCGACGAGCGCGAGTTCGCGCCTTAGCAGTTGTGCCCAAGACCCGTCATAGTCCTTGGCTGCCAGGAGAATGACGCACTCGCCTGCAGCGGTCATTCGGCGCGCCAGCCATCGTGCCGCCAGCGTTTTGCCACAACCAGAGGGGCCGTTAACATACCCTCCGGGCGATGTGTCGAGCAGTTCCAGAACTTGGTTGCGCTGTTCGTCGCTTTCTGGGAGCCAAGACTGAACCGCTCGGTCCAACTCCTCGGCTGACGCGGCTCTGAATTCGCGGACAAGATCGAACGCCTGTTCGAGCGCGGGTCCGCCCATCAGCTCGGCTAGATCGATACGCTTCAGAGACTGGTCGCGAATATAGGCAAGCCAATCGTCGAGCGACCACGGACTGTCACCGGCGCTGCGGGTGATGTGGAGCTGCTCAAGCGTGCTCACTGTGACTTTGAAATCGCCCGAGGTCAGCATGGACCCCGCCGGCAACGGTTCGGCAAAGACCACGGCTGCATTCGGATAAAAACTGCCCGCCGACCGGCGGCGACCCATTGCGTCGCGGAGTCGGTTCTTTTGCGTCAACGCTTGGCGATAACCATTGGTGTATCGCAGCCAACGGCCCGAAGCGTGAAGACGCTCCCAGTCGCCGTCGACGCCGCCGCGCACCGGCAATCGCGTATTTTTGATCTCAAGTACCGTTACCTGCCGAGCAGTCGCGACGACGCAATCGACTTGTCGGCCATCGACATGGAAATTGGCCATGAGGATGAAGGGCTCGCCCGCTTCCGACAGCGACGCATGGACACTCTCGATGACGCGACGCTCCGACCATTCCTCAATGGCCGCGCCGACATAGATCTCACCGAGGCTTGGCACCGAATGCATCCCTCGGACCATAACAGCGCCGCGACTTGCGGCAGAGCCTATTTGCTAGCGGCATGGGCATCGCCACCGGCAACGATTTGGGGATGGCCGCTCCAATACAGTGGATCCGGAGGAAGGGCATAGGGTCAGCGATTTCCAACACGCCCGTCGATAGGGCTCGAAAACATCGGCGGCAGGCCTGACGCGACCACCGTCCCCGCTCTTGGAGGCACTTCCTTGGCCCGGCCCACGGCCTGACGCCATCAACCCGTAAAGGGTCCGCTATGCTTCGCATGCGGCCGCTCCGGCGAGCCTGCGCGGTGATTGCGGCCGTGCGCCGGACACTTCGGGCGCCTGTCGAGCGGGGGCGGTCCCCGCTCCCGGACAGGAGCTTCGAGATGCCGCTCTCCCTCGCACAAAGGAACGCCTGGAACCTGGCGCGGACGCTGATGACCATCGTCGTCGTGTTCCGCATCGAAGGCAGCAATTTCGGCGTCGCCGAAGAGCGTGAGTTCGACGGCGATCCGTCGCTGATCGTTCGCGAATACGACCCCTTCGCGCGCTGACGGCGCGCGACAGGTCGGCCTGGTTCAGCATGTCCTCGCGGCTGACCTTCATGGCCGGCGTCCATGCGCATGCCGGGTTGTCGATGAAGTCCTCGAGCAGCCTCGCATAGCGCGAGCCGATATATTCGCCCGGCTTGCGGCGCTTGCGCGGCATGCGGCCGAGCCTGGAATTGAAGTCGACCGCCGCCGTCACATCGGTCAGCGCGATCCGAACGGTGTCGGTGCTGACATAACCCCTTTCGTTCCTGCACGGCATTGAGGTTGATCACTGTGTCGAGCTCGGCATCGAACGGTCGCTTCGCATGTTTTCCGCCTTGCTCTCGCTCAGCACGCGGTTGCCTTCCGTTGCCGTGTTCACACCGGTCACTTCCAAACTGGCTCATTGGCGCGTGGCTATTGCGCGATCGGCGCCCGCCGTGTGCGGCCAGGCCCCTGGTCTCGAACAATGGCATCGGGTGCCGGGCGAGGAGCTGATGGCATGGGTTGCCGTACCCGTTGTCGCAAGGCGCAATGGGTGGTTGCTGAGGGACATCGGCAGACCCGCGAACCGGCGCTTCACGGCGGGCTCGCCCAAGGCGCCGATGCGTGCGGCCGGGAGGTCCGATCCGGCTGAGCGCGTCGTTCTGTGGATGGGTCCAGGCGGGTTCGGACTCCAACCTGGCGGCGGGACTGCGGATCGTAACCTGCCACGCCGCCTTTGTCTGAGCGCGCCACTGTCATCCTCAGCTTGCAAGCCGCTCCTGAGGCCTCGTTGATGGCTGTATGGACGGATACCGGCTTCGCCTCGCCTGACTAGCCGCAACTGCCCAAGCCAACTTTCTTCCCCTGGGCTCACGCCCATTCCTCGCGAGGCAAGAAAGCCCGCTTGGGCAGTCCTCCGCTACGCTGCGGGCTAAAGCTGCGGCGTCATTCGCACCCGTCCTTCCGACGCCATCGAGGCCGCATGGGGCGGTCTTGAGGAATTGAGGATTAAGACAATGGCGAACATCGGCAGCTTCAAGAAGGTCGGCGAGGAATATCAGGGCTCGATCGTGACCCTCAGCGTCCAGGCCAAGAACGTCCGGATCGTTCCGGAACCCGCCAGCGCGAACGACAACGCGCCCACCCATCGGATCTATGTCGGCCGCGCGGAAATCGGCGCCGCCTGGGCCAAGACCTCGGCCGAACAGCGTCCCTATCTCTCGGTCAAGCTCGACGACCCCAGCTTCTCCCAGCCCATCTTCGCGAACCTCTTCGACGATGATGGCGGCGAAAGCTCGAGCCTGATCTGGTCGCGCCCGCGGCGCTCCAGCAACGACTGACACGACGCCAAGGCGCCCCGCCGGACACGGCGGGGCGCCTTTCGCATGTCCGGATCACGCGGACTTGCCAGCGTTATCCCTTCTGGCGCGGAGCGCTACCGCGCCTCGGGGACTTCGAAGCGGGATGGCGGGATGGCGATTTGGCGGCGGGAATAATCCCGAGCCGGAGCCCGTGCCGTCGCCATTCGCTCGCCATTGCCGGCCCATGCCGCGCCCGGCTTCGCGAAGCACGATCGCGCCGATTTCGCGCAGGAATTCCTGCGGCGAAGCCCGGCCTATCGCGCGGCCTGGGCGACGGCCCAAGGCGCGCTTGAAGCGGCTGCATCGCTAACCCAGGCGAGGCGCTGGGGCCTGGAACGCCTGTTCGATCCCGATCGATCGGTGCGCACCGCGCCGGCGATCTGGCGCGCGGAGTGCGCATCGCAGATCGTATCGCTGGTCGCCGCGCCGAGCGGCTTCGGCGGCGCCGCGGCGCTTCCCGACTTCGCGCCGTTGGTGGATTTCAGCGTGGCCGGGACGCGCAACCTCGTCTTCGACATCGCCGGCGCGCGGCATCGCTTTCGGCTCGCTGACGGCGATCGCGAGGGGCTGGCGATCCTGCTGCCGCCGCTCGGCAATGCGCTCAGCGCCGCCGCCTGCGATGCGGTGCGGCGCATGTTCGCGGGGCTCAGCACCGCCGAACCGGTGCGCATCCTGCACCCCAGCGCCTTACAGCGGCAGCGCCTGGCGCTGCTGCTGCGCGTGCTCGACGCATCGCTGGGCGGTGCCAGCAATCGCGAGATAGGCACGCGCATCGTCTATCCTTGGCTCGCCGGAACCGACGCCGTCGCATGGAAGGCGACGAGCGAGCGGCGGCGCGTCCAGCGCCTCCTCGACGAGGCTCACGGCCTCAGCGCCTCGGCATATCGCGACCTGCTGACCAGCTAGGGGCGACATTTGTCGGGGTGCGATTTCAGCCGCTCCCTCGCAGGCGCCAACTGCCGCCATTGGATGCCCGTGATTGGAACGGGCCCGCCGCGCTTGCCGGGCCAACGCCCGGAGAGACTGAATGTCAGGTGAGACGACACAGCGGCTGCTCAGAACCCCCGATGCCGCGCTGCTGCTGGGTCTCTCGGCGCGCACGCTGGAGAAGCATCGCTGCTATGGCACCGGGCCAGTCTACCGGAAGCTCGGCGGCCGCATCGTCTATGCCGTGGACGACCTGGTCAGCTGGGCCGACCAGGGGGTTCGGCGCTCGACCTCCGACACCGGCACTGGCACCGTCCATCCTGCCAAGCGCATCGATCCGAGCATTCTCGATCGCAAGGGGCCGGTGCGGCGATGAGTGCGATCATCGCCTCGACTGTGCCCGGTCCGGCTGTCCCCGCCCGGGCAGAAGCCTCTCCCCAAAAGGGGATAACCACGGTCGAATTGACCTGGGTCGAGCAGGCAACCGAGCGCTGGATTCGCTTCGGCGCGCCGCTTCTCGACCAGATTCTCGACCGACGGCGCCGCCTGCTTTCGTTCGCTGCGAACAGCGTGTTCGCCTTCGTTCGCTGGGCAACGAACGACTATGGCACGATCCTCTCCCGGCTCGATATCGTCCGCGCCGTCGCCCCCGGCGACGCCTATACGACGCTTCCCTGCGTCGCACCCGGCGGCGAGCTGCTGCTTCATCTCCACGGCTGGCCGAAGGTCCGCGCCGGTCTCGCGCTGATCGATCGCGTCGAGGATCTGGGCGTCGATCCTTGCGCGGTTGCACCCGACTATTGGCGCCATGCCCATAACCGGCTGATCGCCGGCTATGCTCCGCGCGCCTATTCGCTGGCGCGTCATCGCGCGTGGCTGTTGCGCCGCGAGATTGGCGCATGAGGCGCTTCGGTATCCTGCTCACCGGCTATTGCGCGATCGGCGCGCTGGTCATCCCGGCGTTCCTCAAGCCCATCCCGCGCCTGGTCTGGAATGCCAGCGCCAGCGTGCCGGTCGGCCTCTATGCGGCGCGACCCGCCGGCAGCGTGAAGCGCGGCGATCTGGTTGCGGCGCAAGCGCCTGCTCCGATCGCCCAGCTCATGGCGGCGCGGGGCTATCTGCCGCTCCGCGTGCCGATGCTCAAGCACGTCCTGGGCGTCGCCGGGCAGACCGTATGCCGTACCGGCCTTGTTGTCACAATCGACGGCACGCGCGTCTCGGAGGCCCGAACGCACGATCGGATGGGGCGACTGCTCCCATCCTGGAGCGGGTGCCGGACGCTCCGCTCCGGCGAAGTTTTCCTGCTCAATCCCGCGTCTCCCGACAGCTTTGACGGGCGATATTTCGGCCCGGTTCCCGCGCGCGGAATCGTCGCGGTGCTCGCACCCCTTTGGCTTCCGGACGGCGGCGCCGTCGCCCCGGCAAGCGCGCCCTCCGGGCGCGAACCTTCCCCCGAACCAAAGGCCCAAGGAGTTTCCCATGATCAACATCGGTGAATTCAACGAGCGTGGCGACGGCTTTGCCGGGCGCCTCGAAACTTTCGCGATCGGAGCTGCCCTGACCATCGTTCCCGCGCAGCGGAGCGATGCGCGCAATGCGCCCGATTACCGCGTCCATGTCGGCGAAAATGGCGATGGGCCGGAGGTCGGCGCTGGCTGGAAACGGACCGGCGAGAAGGCCGGAGCCTATATCGCGATCGTCATCGACGATCCCGTTTTCCCCCGCCCGATCCGCGCCAACCTCTTCCGACCGGCGGTCGAGGGCCAGCCGCACCTGCTCTTCTGGCAGCGCAACCAGCGCCGCCGCGAGACCGAGCAGCAGTGATGAACCACGCGATCGGCCATCGAATTGTCGGCCTGGCGCTCGTGGTGGCGGGTCTTTGCGCGCCGCTGGCGAGCGCGCACGCCGCCATCATCGCGGTGCCGTGCAAACCAGCCATGGTGCTCGATGAGCCGATCGCACGCGCCGCCCAGCGCTTCGCCATTCCGGACACGCTCATCCGTGCCGTGATCGTCGTGGAGAGCGGTGGGGTGGTCTACGCAGTATCGCCGAAAGGGGCGATGGGGCTGATGCAGCTGATGCCCGGAACATGGGCTGATCTGCGACGACGGTACGATTTGGGCGGCGATCCTTTCGATCCCTGCGACAACATCTTTGCCGGTACCGCATACCTTCGCGAGCTGCTCGACCGGTATGGCGATCCAGGGTTTCTGGCCGCCTATAATGCGGGGCCGGGGCGGTACAAAGCCTATCTTGCGGGCCGTCCTTTGCCCGCCGAAACCGTCGCCTATGTCGCCCGTTTGTCGGGCCGGTTGATGGACGGCGGTGCCTCTGCAAAGCGCCGTACCTTGCCCGATCCCGAGGCCTGGCGTGGCGGCGAACTGTTCGTTCGCTCACCTTTAACAGAGGTCGACGAACCCGCGCGTTCGGGCGGATCTTCGTCTTCCGAACCTCAGACCAAGCCCGACTCTCGCCCGTCAGAGGCCGCTCGAGACACCGTGTTCGTGCGTCGGACGGGCGTTCCCAAATGATGGGTCTGGCGGTCCCAGAATGGCCCATTCGCTTCAGGAAGGACGGAAGGGAAAGCAGGCTGTGGGAGCTGCAGGGGGGAGGGTGTGGGGGATGGCGAGATAAAAGCGCCGCCGTCGGTGCGGGCGCATGTGGTTGTTCCGATTGCGGAATTTGCGCCGTCTGTCCCCACACCCTGCCGTCGCCTGACCGATTTTATCTTGGAAATTCAATACCTCGGGCGCTGGCAGCGTCGCCGGAAGCACGCCAATGACCGCTGGCGACGATGATCTTCGGGTGCGACCCGGAAAGGGGCGAAGCCGGGGGTCGGGGAGCGTCAAGCCGCTGAGCCTGGCCGCGCAGGTCAAGCGCGCTGCGGCCCGCGCCGGGTTCGCCCGACGACCAGGCCGGCGCGCTGGTGGAACCGGGCGGCTGGGGCGTGGCCGTGGCGCCGCGCTTTCGGGCCGGCGCTCGGCGACGTCGCGGCGGGTGATCGTCAAGGCCAGGATCGTCCGGCATTCGGGGCCGAAATTTCGAGCGGCGCCGCTTGCCCGGCACATCGCCTATCTCGAACGTGACGGCGTGACCCGTGATGGGCGCGACGCATCGTTGTTCGATGCCAGATCCGACCGGGCGAGCGGTGACGCGTTCGCTGGCCGCTGCGCAGACGACCGGCATCATTTCCGCTTCATCGTGTCGCCCGAGGATGCCGGCGAACTCGCGGACCTGAAGACCTTCACCCGCGAGCTGATGGGCGACATGTCGAAAGATCTCGGCACGCGGCTCGACTGGGTCGCGGTCGATCACTGGAATACCGACAATCCGCACGTCCATATCCTGGTCCGCGGCGTCGCTGAGGACGGCGCCGACCTCGTCATCGATCGCTGCTATATATCGCATGGCCTGCGCGACCGCGCGGAGGCGCGCGTCACCTTGGAGCTGGGGCCTCGTACCGAGCAGGAGATCCAGCGCGCGCTCGACCGCGAAGTCGAAGCCGACCGATGGACGAGCCTCGACAATGGCCTGCAATCGCGCGTGGGCGAGGACGGCATCGTCGATCTCCGGCCCTTACCGGCCGGCGCGCCCGACCGCCGCACGCTGTTGTTCGCCGGTCGCGCGCAGAAGCTCGAGCGGCTTGGTCTAGCGACACCGGCAGGACCGGCTCGCTGGACCCTCAGGCCCGATATCGAGTCTCGGCTTCGCGAACTTGGCGACCGCGGCGACATCATCAAGTCGATGCACCGCGCGATGCGGGATGCAGGGCACGCGATCCACGAAGGGCGCCTGGCCATCCATCCTCCCGGTACGCCGCAAGCCGTGACCGGGCGCCTGGTCGCCCGAGGCCTGCAGGATGAGTTGACCGGCACCGCCTATGCGATCGTCGATGGGGTCGATGGCCGCCACCACCACTTGCGGTTCGGGGATCTCGAGCTGACCGGCGACGCTCCCGTCGGAGCGATCGTCGAGCTGCGGGGCTGGCAGGACCGTAACGGCGTCCAGCGCAGCGCGCTCGCGGTGCGCAGCGATCTTCCGATCGAGAGCCAGGTGACCGCGCGGGGTGCGACCTGGCTCGACCGGCAGCTATTGGCGCGCGACACCGCGCAAGCCAGCGTCGGGTTCGGGGCTGAGGTTCGCGAGGCGATGGCGGCCCGCGAGGATCACCTCGTTGCCGAGGGGCTGGCGACCCGCATGGGCAAACGTGTCACGCTCGCCCCGAACCTGATCGACACACTGCGCTCGGCCGACTTGCGCGAGGCGTCCGCACGGATCGCCGCGCGGACCGGGCTCACACCCTATCAAAATACGCCCGGCTCGACGATCGCCGGCACCTATCGTGAGCGGGTCACGCTCGCCTCGGGCCGCTTTGCGATGATCGACGACGGGCTCGGCTTTCAGCTCGTTCCCTGGCGCCCGGCGCTCGATCGGCAGCTTGGGGCCACCATCACCGGCACGATGGCTCCCGGTGGCGGCATCGACTGGACCTTCGGCCGCAGCCGCGGCCTCGGCATCTAGAAAGGCATTCCCATGCAATCCTCGAAGATCCTCTGGGGGCAGGTCATCATCGTGTTGTTGATCGTGCTCGGCGCGGTCTGGGGTGCGACACAATGGACCGCCCAGGCGCTCGGCTATCAGAGCGAGCTTGGACCGCCCTGGTTCTGGGTTGCGGGCTACCCCGTCTATCCGCCGCCCGCCTTCTTCTGGTGGTGGTTCAGCTTCGACGCCTATGCGCCCGAAATCTTCGTGAAAGGTGCGTACGTCGCAGCCTCCGGCGGGATCGCCGCGGTCGTGGTCGCGGTCGGCATGTCGGTCTGGCGCGCACGCGAACGAAAACATGCCGAGACCTATGGCTCTGCACGCTGGGCCACGCGCCGCGAGGTCGAGGCTGGCGGGCTGCTCGGCGACGACGGGGTGGTGCTCGGCCGGCTCGATGACGCCTATCTTCGCCATGATGGCCCTGAGCATGTGCTGTGCTTCGCACCGACGCGGTCGGGCAAGGGTGTCGGTCTCGTCATCCCCTCGCTGCTGACCTGGGCTGGTTCGGCGATCGTCCACGACATCAAGGGCGAGAACTGGACGCTGACCGCGGGCTTCCGCGCGCGGATCGGACGAGTGCTGCTGTTCGACCCGACCAATGCGGCCTCTGCCGGCTACAATCCGCTGCTCGAGGTGCGCAAGGGCGAATGGGAAGTCCGTGACGTCCAGAATGTCGCCGACGTGCTGGTCGATCCCGAGGGCTCGCTCGAGCGGCGCAACCATTGGGAAAAGACCAGCCACGCGCTGCTGGTCGGCGCGATCCTCCACGTTCTCTATGCCGAGCCCGACAAGACGCTCGCCGGTGTCGCCGCTTTCCTCTCCGATCCGAGGCGGCCGATCGAAGCAACGCTCGCTGCGATGATGTCGACCCGTCATTTGGGCGAAGCCGGTGTCCATCCCGTGGTCGCCTCTGCCGCGCGCGAACTGCTCAACAAGTCCGAGAACGAGCGCTCGGGCGTGCTGTCGACCGCCATGTCGTTCCTGGGCCTCTATCGCGATCCGGTCATCGCCCAGGTCACCAGCCGTTCCGAATGGCGGATCGCCGACCTCGTCGAGGGCGAACGGCCGTCGACGCTTTACCTCGTCGTTCCCCCTTCCGACATCAGCCGGACCAAGCCGCTGATCCGGCTCCTGCTCAACCAGATCGGCCGGCGGCTGACCGAGGAGCTCAAGCCCAGCGCCGACCGCCACAAGGTACTGCTGATGCTCGACGAGTTCCCGGCGCTCGGCCGGCTCGACTTCTTCGAGTCCGCGCTGGCGTTCATGGCCGGCTATGGATTGAAGGCGTTCTTGATCGCCCAGTCGCTCAACCAGATCGAGAAGGCTTACGGCCCCAACAATGCGATCCTCGACAACTGCCATGTCCGGGTGAGCTTCGCGACCAATGACGAGCGCACCGCCAAGCGAATCTCGGATGCGCTCGGCACCGCGACCGAGATGCGGGCGATGAAGAATTATGCGGGCCATCGGCTTTCGCCCTGGCTCGGTCATCTCATGGTCTCGCGCACCGAAACTGCGCGCGCGTTGCTGACGCCGGGCGAGGTCATGCAGCTGCCGCCCGACGACGAGATCGTGATGGTGGCGGGCGTCCACCCGATCCGGGCGATGAAGGCGCGCTATTTCACCGACCGGCGGCTGACGAGCCGGGTGATCGACCCGCCTGCGCCAGGACCGGCGCGGACACCCCGGGCAAACGACTGGTCGGCGCTCCCAATCCCGGATCGCGCGCAGCCCATCGACACAGCGGTGCAAGGCGATGATGATTCCGCGAATGGCGGCATCCGCCGTGAGCCCGAGCTGCCCGAAGAACAGGATATCGTGCCCCGTCCGGCACCGCCGCCCGGCGAGTTCGAGTTCGATGACAGTGCCACCGAGGATGCGACCGTCACGCGACGTCTGACCGACCGGATGCGCGGAACCGCGCGGCAGGCATCGCTCGATCCCAAGGACGGGATCGACCTATGAGTGCGCTTCGGATCAAGCACACCTTCCGGCTTCCGCCCGACCTGTCGGCGCAACTCGCCGACTATGCGGCGCGCAAGCGCGTGCCCCAGGCGCTGGTGGTCGAGACGGCGCTCTCCTCCTTCCTTTCGGGAGACAGCAGCGAGCATCTCGAGGGCGTACTGAGCCGGCGCCTCGACCGTCTATCCCGGCAGGCGGATCGGCTGACCTGGCATGTCGAGCTCGGCAACGAGACGCTGGCCCTGTTCGTGCGGTTCTGGCTGATCAACAATCCGCCGCTTTCGGACACCGCGCTTGCCGCGGCCCAGGCCATGGGCAGGGAACGCTGGGAGCGGTTCGTCGAAACCCTCAACCGGCGCATGGAGTTCGGGCCGCGGCTGAGGAACGAGATTTCGGAGGATGTCGATGGGACCGGTGAACGAGGCTCGGCCGATGCCGGCGAGCCGTCCGGCTGATGTGGTCCCGGATGCGACAGCGTGGCGCTTCTGCTGGCGGGTATGCTGTCGCCGGCGGCTCGGTCGCCGTCTGCCGAGGCCGGGTCCCCGGATCTCTAATCTACTTGTCGATTTCACGATCAAGCTCTTCGCGCAGCGCCCGGCCCCAATGCCTGCGCCAGGGCCGTAGTGGTGAGGGTACCGCGAGACCGAGCTGGCCGGCTCTCCCGCGAATGGCATCCTGCGTCCGCTGCATCCGCCGGGCGATCGCGGCCGGGGGTTCGCGTGCGGCGATGAGCGCGCGCAATTGCGCATCCTCGTCTTCGGACCACTGCCGGCCGCCGTTCGCGCGCGCACGCGGGATCGTGGGCCGATCTTCTCCGCCATCGCCGGTCATCGGCGCTGCTTCCTGCCGTTACGGGCTGGTGGTTTGGCGGGCGATGGCTTCTTGCCCGCAAGCAGAGTGCGAAGCGCATCGTCGGCCTCACACATGCGGGCGTGGCTCGCTCGGCTCGGGCGGCCCCGAAACAGGAAGCCGACCATCCCCCGAAACTCGACGCGATGGTGCAGCCTGGTGCCGAGCGGATGCGGCGCCAGCTCGTAGCGTTCTACCTGCTCAAAGAAATGGCGGATCCCCATGGCCCACTCGAATGCGACATTGCGTTCAAGACGGGTGATCTTGCCCGGCGAATGCCGCTTGCGGCGGGTGCGCAGGTCGCTGGTGTACTCATAATCGATCTCCGCCCCGGCCTTGGCCTCGCCCGTCAGGCGGATGAACGGATGCCAAGTCTTGTAGCCGGGAAAGTCCGTCAGGATCCGCCAGACCTTAGCCGGCGGCGCGGCGACGGCGATCTCGTTCTCGACCGCGATCACGCGCCGCGGTCCCGATATGCCAGCAGCCGAAGCGCGTTGAACACCACCAGCAGCGTGGAACCTTCGTGCGCTGCCACCGCCGGGCCGATGCCGAGGCCCAAGATCGTCGCCGGGACGAGCAGGGCCACGACGCCGAGACTGACGAACACATTCTGGCGGATGATTGCGCGCGTGCTGCGGCTGAGGCCGACCGCGAACGGCAGGTGGGCGAGATCGTCTGCCATCAACGCCACGTCCGCGGTCTCGAGAGCCACGTCCGAGCCCGCGGCTCCCATCGCAATACCGACCGTGGCGTTGGCCATGGCGGGCGCGTCATTGACCCCGTCGCCGACCATCGCGACCTTGCCCTTGTCGCGCAGCTTGCGGATCGCATCGACCTTGTCCTCGGGCATCAGGTCGCCGATCGCTTCGTCGATCCCGACTTCGGCGGCGATGGCCTCGGCGACCTTCTGATTGTCTCCTGAGATCATGATCATCCGCGTGATGCCGAGCTTGCGGAGGCGAGCGAGGGTATCCTTGGCGGACTTGCGCGGCGTATCCATCAGGCCGATGGCGCCCAAATCCTTGTCGTCGCGTCGCACGATCATCGTGGTGCGCCCGCCCGAGCGCAGCTTCGCGATCGCGTCCGACATCTCGGCCGAGAGCGGGGCAACGCCGTCGCTGCCGAACATCTCGGCCTTGCCGATCAGGATCGTCGCGCCGTCCAGTTTCGCGCGGACGCCGCGACCGGTCAGGCTCTCCAGATCGCTCGCGGTCGGAATGGCCAGATCGCCAACGCGGTCGAGCCCGTCCTCGGCGATCGCGCGCGCCAGCGGGTGATGACTCAGCCGTTCGACTGCGACGGCGATGGACAGCAGGTCCGACTGGGATACGCCGTCGACCGGGATGACGTCGGTGATGCGCGGCCGACCTTCGGTCAGCGTCCCGGTCTTGTCGAACGCGATGGCGTTCAGCGAGCCGAGATTCTCCAGCGGTCCGCCACCCTTGACCAGCACGCCGCCGCGCGCGGCGCGCGCAACGCCCGACAGGACGGCGCTCGGCGTGGCGATCGCCAGCGCGCAGGGGCTGGCGGCGACCAGCACCGCCATCGCGCGGTAGAAGCTGTCGCGGAAAGGCTCGTCGACGACGACCCAGGCGAACAGCAACGCGACGGTGAGCGCCAGCACCGAGGGCACGAAAATCCGCTCGAACCGATCAGTGAAGCGCTGGGTCGGAGACCGCTGCGTTTCCGCCTCGCTCACCATCTTGACCACCTTGGCGAGTGCGCTGTCGCTCGACTTCCTTGTGACCTCGATCTCGATCAGGCCGCTGCCGTTTACCGTGCCAGCGAAGACCCGATAAGCGGACTCGAGGGTTTCAGGGGCAGCGGTCGCGGCAGCATGATCGACGACCGGCCGCTTGTCGACCGGCATGCTCTCGCCGGTGACGGGTGCCTGGTTGACGCTGCTGGTGCCCTTGATGAGGAAGCCGTCGGCCGCGATCCGCTCGTCGGGCTTGACGATCACGGTGTCGCCGATCTCCAGTTCCTCGACCGGGATCTCGGTCTCCTTGCCATCCCGGCGGACCAGGGCGGTCTGCGGGGCAAGCTCGGCCAATGCCTCGATCGCCCGCTTGGCGCGGCCCATCGCGTGATGTTCGAGCGCATGGCCAAGGCTGAACAGGAACAGGAGCAGCGCGCCTTCGGCCCAGGCCCCGAGTGCCGCAGCTCCGGCTGCGGCGACGAGCATCAGCGTGTCGATTTCGAAGCGCCTGAGCTTCAGATTATCGATCGCCTCGCGCAGCGTGAAGAATCCGCCGAACGCGTAAGCGCCGATGAAGAAGGCGAGCGGTACCCATGCCGGTGTGGCCACCAGCTTCTCGATCGCGAAGCCGATACCGAGCAAGGCGCCGCAGAGCAGCGCGAAGATCAGCTCGCTGTTCGGGCCGAAGATGCCACCATGTGCGTGTTCGTGCCCGCCTTCACCGTCGCCATGATCGTGATCGCCGTGATCGTGCTTCTCGCCGGGCTTGTGGTTGTGCTCCATGTCGTGCTTGGCCTCCCCTTGGCCCGGGGTAACGGGACGGGCTTTGGTGCCGTGGGGCTTGCGCTCATGGACGCCGATCTGGCCGAGGAAGCTGCGCAGTGCCTCTTCGGTGACTGCATCGCGGTCGTATTCGATCCGGATCATGCCGGCGGCGCTGGCTTCCGCTTCCAGCACGCCCTTCACTCGAAGCAATTGGTCCGAAACGCTGCGCGCCTTGCGCTGGTGTCCGATACCATCGACGTTCCAGGCGAGATGCCCGAACCGCTCGGTGAGCTCGGCCCCGGTGCCAACGACGATTTCGTTGATCCGGGCGAGCGATAACGTGTCCGGGTCGTAATGGACGCAGAGTTGGGCGGGCGCATTGGCCGCATCGCCCTTAACGACATGGACCTGCTCGATACCCGGCCTGCCGGTGAGCTCGCCCAACAGCCGGCCGACGCACGCATCGGCGGCATTCGGAATCTCTGGCAGGATGACGGGGATATCCAGGCGGAGCTTGGCGCTCATAGGTTCGATCCTTCACTGTGAATTTCGAGATTGCGGGGCGCGCTCATCCGAGCGTCTCTTCGATCAGCAGCAGGGCGAGGAAGCCGACGAAGAACATCGCGGTGACGAGCGGCGTGTCCTTCTTGGCATGGGCTTCGGCGAGCAGCTCCTCGGCGACGAGGTAGAGCAGCGCCATCAGGCCGAAGCTCAGGAAGCCGACGATGACCGGGGCGGGCAGCTCGGCAACCGACAAGCCGAGTGCGGCACCGCCGGGCAGGAGGAGCGCGATTGCGCCGACGATCCAGATGATCTTGGCCTTGGAGCGGATTGTCTCGCCCAGCTCGGTGGTCAGCGTGAGGCCGAGGAAGAGCACTTCAAGAGTGAGGGCGATGGTGAGGAGCAGGCCGGCCTTGGTGCCGACGACGAAGGCGAGCCCCAGCACAAGACCGTCGATCGCGATATCGATTGCGATGGCACCGAGCAGCGCGGCCGGCCCTCGGAACTGCCCTTCGAAGGCCTTCAGCCCCAGCATGGTCACCACGCCGAGCGTGCCACCGATGAGTGTCGCCGTCGTATAGGCGCCGTGCATGACCTGGGGGACGATCTCGGTCGCAGCGGCCGCGAACACCACACCCGCGGCGAGATGCTGCATCGCGCTCACCAACCGGGGACCCGGTGGACGGATGACCGCGAAGATCGACCCGAGCAGGATCGCGAGGAGTGGGATGATGGTGTAGCTCAGAACGGGCATCGAGCCCTCCTTGGCTGGTTGGATGCGCCGATGGCGGGCAAGGGTGCGACACCCGCCGATCGCGGCTCGTCCGAGCCGCGCGACCAGATGCCGCACCCCTTCATCAGGCCGCGTCCGTGCCGGTCAGAAGTGCGGTGTTGCCACCCAGCACCTCGACCGCTTCGAGCGTGATCAGCCCGATACCCTGCACGTCGGAGAGCGTCGCCGCGAAGCTGCGCAGCTTTTCCTCCGCGTCGATGATCTCGATGACGACCGAGCGATCGCTTTCGAGAACATGGCGGCGGTGCTGGTGTGCCGAATGGCCGAAGCCGATCAGCGCTTCCAGGATCGTCGCTCCCGCGAGATGTGCGTCGCGCGCACGACTGGCGACCACTTCGAGGACCTTGCGGTCCCCGAAATAGGCGGCTTCATCGGTATAGATGCGAAGGAGCCTGTGGTTCTGCATCGTCATTCTCCTTGCTCTACGGGTTGGGTGTTGCCCTGCGCCGCCACGCGCTCCTCACGGCGCGCCGCCAAGCGTTCGCCCCAACCGAGGACGACCTTGGAAATCGCAGGGAGGACGAGCAGCGTCAGGATGGTCGCCGCGATGAGGCCGCCGATGACCACCGTCGCCAGTGGCTTCTGCACCTCGGCACCGGTGCCGTGGGCCAGCGCCATCGGCACGAAGCCGATTGCCGGCACGAACCCGGTCATCACCACCGCGCGCATCTTCTCGGTGGTGCCCTCGATGATCGCCCGGCTGAGCTCCACGCCGGCATCGAGCCGCTCGCGGATCGCCGTCATGACGACGAGACCGTTGAGCACCGCGACGCCCGCAAGGCAGATGAACCCGACCGCGGCGGATACCGAGAAGGCGATCCCGGTCATTGCGAGGGTGAACACGCCACCGGCGAGGCCTAACGGCACCGCGAGGAACACCGCGGCCGCCCGCGAGAGTCCGCCAAGCGCCATGTAGAGCAGGCCGAAGATCACCGCGAAGCAGAGCGGCACGACGATCGACAGGCGCTGCGACGCCGCCTGCAGGTTCTGGAACTGCCCACCCCATTCGAGATAGGAGCCCGCCGGAAGCGCCACCTTGTCGACCGCGGCCTGGGCCTCGGCGACGAACGAACCCACGTCGCGACCACGCACATTGGCCTGGATGACCACGCGGCGCTTCCCGTTCTCGCGGCTGATCTGGTTCAGGCCTTCGCTGAACCGGAACTGCGCCACGCGCGACAGCGGCACGGACTCGCGCTTGCCGCTCACTTCGTTGGGAAGCAGGACCGGCAGGTTGGCGAGCGCGTCCAGGCTCTGGCGCGTCGTATCGGGCACCCGGACGGTGATCTCGAAGCGACGGTCGCCCTCGAACACCAGTCCAGCTTCACGCCCGCCCATCGCGGCGGCGACGGTATCGGCGACCTCCTCGACGGTGAGCCCGAACCGGGCAATCGCCGCGCGGTCGAAATTGACCTCCAGCGTCGGCGAGCCGCTGGTCTGCTCGGCCTTGACGTCGGCCGCTCCCGGGATGGTCTGGAGCGCCGCGACGATCCGTGTCGCGGTAGCGCCCATCTTGTCGAGATCGTCGCCGTAGAGCTTGATCGCGACGTCGCCGCGGACGCCGGCGATCAGTTCGTTGAAGCGCAGCTGGATCGGCTGGCTGACTTCATAGACCTGACCCAGCTTGGCGCCCGAGACCTTCTCGATGCGCGCCAGGACATCGGCCTTGGTCTTGACGCCGGCAGGCCATTCCTCCTGTGGCTTCAGGATGACGAAGCCGTCCGAAATGTTGGGCGGCATCGGGTCGGTCGCGACTTCGGCTGTACCCGTTTTCGAGAACATCAGCTCGACTTCGGGCAGGCTCGATACCGCCTGCTCGACACCCCGCTGCATCATCAGCGATTGTTCGAGGGCGACCGAGGGAACGCGGGTCGAGGCCAGCGCCACGTTCTTCTCGTCGAGCTGCGGAATGAACTCCTGCCCGAGGAAGCCGAACACGAAGATCGATGCAGCGAAGAACGCGAACCCTGCGCCGATGAACGGCCAGGGCTTGGCGACGGCCCGCTCGAGGAGTGGGATATAGCGCGTCTTCGACTTGGCGATCAGCCAGACTTCCTTCTCGGCGACCTTGCCGCGGATCAGCAGCGCGACGAGCGCCGGGACCAGGGTGAGCGCGAGGATGAAGGCAGCAACGAGCGCCAGCATGATGGTGATGGCCATCGGCGAGAAGGTCTTGCCCTCTACTCCGGTGAACATCAGCAGCGGCGCGAAGGCGAGGAGGATGATGGCCTGACCGAACACGGTCGGCTTGATCATCTCCTGGCTGGCCCGCATCGTCTCTTCGAGGCGTTCCCGAAGTGTCAGCAACCTGCCTTCATGTTCCTGTCGATGCGCCAGCCTGAACAGGCAGTTCTCGATGATGATGACGGCGCCGTCGACGATCAGGCCGAAATCCAATGCGCCCAGGCTCATCAGGTTTCCGGGGACCCGGAAGGCGTTCATGCCCATCGCCATCATCAGAAACGAGAAGGGGATGACGAGCACGGCGATCAGCGCGGCGCGCCAGTTGCCGAGCAGCAGGAAGAGGGCCGCCGCCACAAGGACGGCGCCTTCGGCAAGGTTGCGCTGGACCGTCGAGACGGTGGCGTTGACGAGCTTCGAGCGGTCGAGAACCGGCGTGACCTTGATGCCGGGCGGAAGCGATTTGGCAATGCTGTCGAGACGGTCGCGGACCGCGCCGGCAACGGTGCGGCTGTTCTCGCCGATCAGCATCAGCGCGGTGCCGATCACGGCCTCATGGCCGTTCATGCTGGCCGCGCCGGTCCGGAGTTCGCCGCCGATCCGGACATTGGCGACGTCCTTGATGGCGACGGGTATGCCGCCGCGCGTCGCGACGATGGCATCGGTGATCTCGTCGAGATCGCGGATACGGGCGTCGGCTCGAACGAGGAATGCCTCGCCGCCGCGGTTGAAGTAGTTGGCGCCGACCGCGAGGTTCGCGGCCTCCAGAGCCTTGGCCAGCTCGGAGAAGGAGATGCCATAGTTCGACAGCTTCACCGGATCGGGTTCGACGATATATTGCTTGGCGTAGCCCCCGATCGAGTCGATGCCGGCGACGCCCTGCACGGTGCGCAGCTGGGGACGAATGATCCAGTCCTGCACCGTTCTTAGGTAAGCAGCACGCGAGACATCGTCGGCGAGCCTGTCGCCCTCAGGGGTGAGGAAGCTGCCATCGCGCTGCCAGCCGGGCTGGCCGTCCTTGATGGTCGCGCCCTTGCCGCCAGGATTGGCGAAATCGACTGAATACATCAGCACTTCGCCAAGTCCGGTGGTGACCGGCCCGATCTGTGGCTGCACGCCGTCCGGGAGTGAATCCCGGGCCTGGGTCAAGCGCTCGCTCACCTGCTGGCGCGCGAAGTAGAGGTCAGTCTGATCGGTGAAGATCGCGGTGACCTGGCTGAATCCGTTGCGTGAGAGCGACCGTGTCGTCTCTAGGCCCGGAATGCCCGCAAGTGCGGTCTCGATGGGGAAAGTAACGCGCTTCTCGATTTCGATCGGCGAGAGGCCGCGTTCGACGGTATTGATCTGGACTTGTCGATTGGTGATGTCGGGGACGGCATCGATCGGCAGCTTGGTGAGCTGCCAGACACCGATGCCGGCGACGGCCAGGAAGAGCAGAAGCACTGCCCAGCGCGCGCGGACGGATAGTCCGATTAGACTTGCGATCATGGGTTCGTTCCCAAAGGCGGGTCGACCGCGTCGGCAAAGGCGACGCGGGACGCGATGATGTACGGAGCGGCGTGGTCGAGGCCGGCAGCCGGCCGGGCGCTAGGCCCGGCTGCTGTCGCTCGTGGCGCTGGCGCCAGCGTCATTCCTCTTCACCGGCGCCCTTTCCGAGCTCGGCCTTGAGCAGGAACGCCTGGCGCGTCGCGATCGTCTGGCCGTTCGACAGGCCGCTCAGGATCTCGACCCGGCCCGCGCTGCGGCGGCCGAGCGATACCGGAACCGCCTTGAAGCCGGCGGCGGTCCGGACGAACACGACGTCGCGGCCCTCGACCGACTGAACGGCTTCCTCGGGCACGACGATTGCCGTCGAGCTTTCGCCGCGGCTCGGCTTCAGACGGACGCGAACCGCCAGACCGGGCTGCAGCTCCCCGCCATCGACGTCGAGCACCGCAGTCGCGGCACGCGTCTCGCCGTTGAGAGTCGGGGTCACCGCGCGGACCCGCGCATTGACGGTGCGGCCGTTGGGCATCTCGACCACGGCGGTGTCGCCCGGTGCGATACGGGCCGCATCGACCGAGCCCACAGACGCTTCGACCTGGACCAGGCGCGGATCGGCGACACGGAACAGTTCCGCCTCGGGCTGGACGAAGGCACCCAGCGTCACGGTGGCAACCGTGACCCGGCCGGAGATCGGACTCGTGACGATCACGCCGCGACCATCGCTGGTGACACGGGCTGCGCCAGCGGACACCTGGGCTCGACGCACCTCGGCCTGTGCCGCAGCATAGTCCGCCTCGGCACGCTCGAGATCGACCCGCGCCGAAACACGCTGCCGGACTAGATACCGTTCGCGTTCGAGATTCTTGCGGGCCAGCTCGGCCCGGGCATTGGCAACCGTCCGCTCGGAGGCGAGCTGGGCCGCGTCCCGGCTTTCAACGATCGCGAGCGGTTCGCCCGCACGGACGCTGTCGCCAAGGCGCTTGAAGACGCGGATGACCGCGCCTCCCGCTCTGGCGGTGACCACCGCTTCGCCGTTTGGCGATGCGGTGACCGTGCCTTGCGCGACTACCTCGGCACCGAGGCCGCCAGCATTGACGGTTTCGGTCTCGATGCCTGCCGACTTGATCGCCTCGGCGGTCATGGCGACGCTGTCAGGCGTCGCTTCTGCCTTGGCCGGTTCCGCCTTGGCGGCTTCCTGAGCCACCGGTGCCGATGGCGCCGTCATGCGAGCGACGGAGAAGCCCCCCACCGCGGCGACGAGCACGGCCGCGCTGACGCCGCCAAGGAGGCGCTTGTCATTGAAGTTCATTGCATGTCTCCGGAAAGCGAAGGGGCCGGCGTCGTCAGGCGCGCCAGGCGGGCTTCGGCATCATGATAGGCAGCGAGTGCATCGATCTGGGCG
>NZ_MKWJ01000029.1:0-29494 GCF_001899725.1 Sphingomonas sp. 67-41
TGCTTGAACTCTTCTGTGTGCTTGATCATCTCGTCGGTCTCCTGTTGCGAACTCTAATCGCTCAGGTGACCGGCGCAAATCCGTTACAAGTCCACAGGATGCCCCAGGTGAATGGGATGACCATCGCCAGGAACTCATCCAGCGTCCACAGCCCGATCAGCTCAGGATCATCCAGATGAGACGGTATGCCGTATTTGTCTCCGGCCATTGCACCACCCTCCCCCGCCCGGATCAGGGCTGCTACCCTGACCGGGGGAATGCTTGCGTCAGATCGTGGCGGTGACCGTCGAGGTGACGATCGGGATACCGGTTCCCGCGCCGACGCCGACGCCGACCGGGATGGCAACCTGGCCGAGGCTGAAGCGTCCGGACGCCAGGGCGACGAGCCCGCCGCCGAGCGACAGAACGGTGATGATCTTGCCGCCCGACCCCTGGAGGAAGTCGGTAAACATGGTGAGCGCCGTGTCGAACGTGGTGTCGGCACCCGCATGGGCCGGGCCGGCGAACCAGAGGAGCGCGAATACGAGCGCGGCGATGGCGATGATCGCCAACTCCAGTCGCCGACCCTGCTTGAGTGTTGCTTGCATCGAGACAGATCCCTTGCTCAGGGCGCGGCCATTTCCCCGCCCCTTCGGAAGGGTGCATCGGAACCGCGGACGCTCAAGCAGCGGATGAAGGAGCTCGGTGGGAAGCCGCGCGATTTCCTCAAAAGGAAGGCAAAAGGCCAAGGACCCGAATCCGCTGTCCCTCTAACTGGGACATGGCGTCCCAAATTTGGGACGCGGTGACCGCGATGCGGGGACAGTCCGTCCCAGAACCTTTTCTGATAGGAATGACGACCGACACCAGACGAAATTGCGATTCGCCCAGCATCGTACGGGGTGAACCTTCCCATTGATTGTAAGGTAGTATGGCCTCGTGTAAGAGGGGGTGAGGAATGTTGGCTGCCGACCCGGATCGTCAGGAACAGTTAAGTTTGGCAGGAACGGATTGATGGCAGGTGATACGCGCAGTTATGCGTTGGACGTGTCCGAACTTCTGTTCCGGCTCGCGAGCGAGAGCCTACGGCTGCGCTCGAATGAAACCCTTCGTTTCGAGACTGTCGCTAGTCTCGTGAATGCCCGAATTCCGGCACTTCCCCTCACCCGTCTCGACCCCGCAGATGTCCGCGCGCACTTCAACGTAGTCGAATCCAAGGGGCCAATCCGCATTCATTTGAGCATTCCGAGAGCGAGCGCAGACCGACTGGTGGAGGAAAAGCGTCGTTTCGCTAACCTTCTCGGGATGACCCTCACCATGGGCGACATGCTCTCGATCCTATTTTTCGACTTCGTCGCTGAACATCATTCGAAACGCATACTAGGAAATATCGGCATCGAAGATGTCGTAGACTCCTAAGATCAGGCTGCAGACACCGCGTATAGCAACGATCTGTTACAATCGCGGTCTGTGCGATAGTCCGATCCGACGTGAAAAGCTTGCCAAGGGTACAAGCTTTTGATCTTGTGGTGACATAGTCCCACCCAGGACAGGGGGAATATGTCGAGCCTAGCTGCGATCGAGCCTATAGGGGGAGCCGTCGCTCAGGAAGCGGATGGGCACCTGTACATCGCGCTCATCCAGCGCGCGATGCAGGCAAAAGATATCAGCCTACGTTCCCTCTCCATGAGGGCTGGCATCAGCAAAAGCAGATTGGGACGGATCCTTCACTCCAACTGTGCAGAGCGTGCGTCGATAACGCTGTCCGAATTCCGCGTCCTGCTTGAGGCGCTGGAGATCGATTTGATCCAGGCGATTATCAAGGTCGAGAGTATCCGCGATCAGAAGGTTTTGGCGGATGAACGCTATGTTGCGCTCATCGCGATGCTGGCCAACCTGTTCAAGGAACTTCCCGCGAGCCTCATTCAGGCTCTGGCGGAAATCGATGGGCTGGATGGCTCGGAAGTCCGCAAGGACTGGGCACCGCAATTGCAGACCGTCGTCATCAAGCGCATGGTCCATGAAGTGACCAATGTCCTGCGCCGGCGCGAACAAATATTTGAAGATCGATACGATCTTCGTGGGTAGCCGATCAACTGGACTTCGAGTGTCCGCGAAATCACTAAGTCGAAATCTTCGTATCGTGCTGTAGAGAGCAATGTCCCCGAAAGCACTAATGGGCAAAGTGTCTGTAAAAGCACTAACCCACGACGGTTTGTCTCCGATATCACTATAAAAACTGTGCAAGATCACAGAGTTCGTCCGCGAAAGCACGAATCCTCACACTCGCATGATCGTTGTCGGCCGGTAACAGTGTGGTCGCGAATCCATATCAGCCCGATTCTGTCCGATCGATGTCGGACCGTGCTGGCATGGGAGTACGGCCGCGTTCACGCTCGCGCCCGCTGCTCATGGACCAAAGTGTGATGGAGTGGCCGTGACGACATGAAAAACCCGGCACTAGGCCGGGCTTTTCGGGGATGAGATAAACTCACTGTAGCAAGCGCAGTTTAGCCTATCTCCCCGATCTAGACAAGTTCGAAGCGCGTTTCGCGCAGCGGATAGTCATGTCCGAACGGCATTCCGATAGGGAGTGCCGAATGGGGGAACTTGCGCCCATGAGACCGAGCGGTTTGCGCCGCTACAGTCAGTTCAACGCCATCGTCGACAAGCTCGCCAAGGGCTTCGAGGGGCAGGAAGGCCTCTCGCCTTCTCGCTTGCTGAACAAGCTGAAGCGCGCAGCGCCTTATATGGGCGTGCCCCGCAATGTGGTCAGCCTTATGGATGTTCTTGTGGCCTTCTCGCGGTCGCAGGACTGGGCACCGGGGCAGACCCCGTGCGTCTGGCCGCGTAATGAAACCCTCTCGGTAAAGCTGGGTGTCAGCGTCCGGCAAGTGCAGAACTATGTTCGCGCCGCGGTTGAACACGGCCTGCTCACCCCCAAGGACAGTGCAAACGGTCATCGCGGCGGTCTTCGCGCTGCTGATGGAAAGATTCTTTGGAGCTATGGTTTCGATCTGAGCCCCTTGGCTGCGCGAGCCCAGGAGTTCGAAGCGATCGCTGCGAAAGGGGAAGCCGAAGATCGCGAGATCGAACGGCTGCGTAAGACCATCGCAGCACTACGCCGGCGTACCCGGATGTTGGCTGAAACCTGTTCCTATCACATGCTGGACGGCATTGACGCTGAGCATGAGGTCGATCTGGTGCGCATGGCCGTGACCCATATCCGCGGCAGCAGGAATATCGACCAGCTCGTTCGCTGCGTGGCGTTGCTGACTAAGCGGGTCGATCTGTTCCAAGGCGCAGTCGATGATGCCCTGACTGCAGGAAAGGCGCAGGAAACAGCCGAAAACCCTGCCTTTGAAACTATGAATCCTTCACCCAAGGACGAAATGAATTTCGTTCACTCTACAACTACAACCCAACTTCAAACTGCTAACGCAGTTACGAGTAGAGGCTTGGCAGGAAGAAGTAGTGAGGCCTGGGATATCGCTCTCCTCGCTCCCAAGAGCGCGGTCGAGGATGACCTTGATCGGCACGGGATCGATCCGGGCTTCGTGGCAAAGGCCTGCCCCGAACTTATCTGGGATCTCGACCCTGGCCCGCGCGCCTGGGGCCGCCTTGTCAGTATCGCCGAGGGCCTCGTCGGCCAGCATGCGATCAGCCTCCATGCCTGGCGCGAAGCGTGTCGAATCATGGGTCAGCACGGCGCGGCTGCTGCTGTGATCGCCACCGTCTACAAGGCCATGAGCGGCGAGGTCCGGCGGCCTGGAGCTTACCTTCGTGGAATGAACGAGAAGGCGCTTTCGGGCGCGCTGCACTTGGGCAAGACCTATCATGGCCTTCGCGAAGCATCTTCGCAGTTTGCGTGATGTATGTTCGTTAAGCCTCGGAAAAACATGAGTTTATGGTTTGTCCGCTATGGCGGTTCGGAGCCGAAGTGTCCGCGAAAGCACGAAGAGAGCCGCTCCGAGCGAGGGAAACGTCCGTGAAAGCACTAACTGCACCCGATCCCGATTCCCTCGCCAGCTTTTCCCCGGTGGATATGTCCGCGAAAGCACTAACCGTTTTCGGTACTACCCGATTTTTGCCACGTAAGACTCGCGGTCATCCCTCGGGACAGCGTGTTTTCGGGGACGCTTGGGCAAGGATGAATCGAGCAATTTTAGTGCTTTCGCGGACACATCCTATCGTGGGTGCTAGGCGGGCAGCCCTAAAATCGGTACAAATGGGGGCCACGGAGGACGCCCCGCAATGGCTCAGGTACGCAATAATGTCGAACAGCAAGGGGTCCTTCCGTTGGACTGCCCGCTGAGAGGTGAAATCCGGGGCGAGCGCTCGATCATGGATTTCCCGTTCTTCGCGCTCGAGAAGAAAACCCTCCTCGACGAGATCGAGCATAGTGTCGGCAGCACCTCAATCAAAATCCGCGCCGGAGGCGGCGGGATCGCGACGATGTATGACAAGGAAATCCTGCTTTACGGCGCTTCGCTGATCTGTGAGCGCATGCGCCGCGGTGAGGAAGTGACACAGGAAATCGTGTTCACCGCGCACGACTTTTTCCGGGCCACCGGGACGCGAAATCCTGGCAAGCGAAATTATGATCGCTTCAACGAGGCGCTCTCACGGCTGCAGGGCACCCAGATCCAGACAAACCTCAAAACAGGCGGCCAGATTCACCGTGGATGGTTCTCATGGGTAGAAAATGCCCAGGCCGTTTACGACGATGGATCGACCACGGGCATTGAGCGTCTGCGTGCGGTGAAGTTGCGACTCTGTGATTTCCTCTTTCGCGCGATCCAGCGGGATCAGCAGATCTATAGCTATCACCATGATTACTTCCGTCTCGGGCTCATCGAGCGGCGCATTTACGAGATCGCGCGTTCACACTGCGATGAGGGTCCCTATGCGGTGCCGCTTGATGAACTCTACGCGGCGGTCGGCACGCGCACCGCAATCAGGAAGTTCAAGGCGCAGCTCATGGAGATGGAGGAGCAGAACGCCCTCCCCCAATATACCGTAACTGTCCGCGAAAACACGGAAGGGACGTCCAAGCGGGCCAAGGCATCCGAGACGATTGTGACGCTGGCGGAGCGGCCGCGCGAACTCGTGACGATCTTGCCCTCCGTGTACGAAGCGATCGCCGCCTGATCAAAAGCGCGTGACAGAGACGGTCCGGTCGGAAGCCGGGACCGCTGCAGCGCCGGTCACAATGCTCGATCGTCTGTGTAGGCCCGTCAGCATCGTCCAGTTGGACAGGATGTTCGAGACATAGTTTTGGGTCTCGGATATGCGCGGAATTCTCCCATTCTTCACCCTGCCAGGGCCTGCATTGTAAGCGGCCAGCGCCAGGTGATAGTGGCCAAAGCGATCGAGCTGCTGGCGCAGATATGTGGCGCCACCCCGCAGATTTCCTTCCACATCATAGCGATTGACCCCTAGACCGAGCGCTGTCGCAGGCATGAGCTGCGTCAGGCCATAGGCTTGCTTGGGCGAGTAGATCGAGGCGTCGTAGCGACTTTCCTGGATGATCATGGCGTCGAAGAGACCAACTGGTATGCCGTAAGTGCAGGCGATCTGGCTCATAAGGCCGAAATAGATTTGCCGTCGCATTTCCTCAGCCGGTCGAAGCAGCCTGCTTGGAGAATATTGGGAGGCCTGACAGACAGGGTCTACAGGAGGCACGGATGCAAAAGCATCCGGCTGAGCGCGCATCCACGAAGGCACAGCGATGGCGCTGACGGGGTTAACGCCCATTGGTCCCCCCTCCCCTACCCCAATATCTAGCGCGGCGCGGCTGTCTGCGGTGGTCGTTCGCCCATCCGCTGAAAATTCGCCCTGCATTTGAAACTCCACCCAGCGCCGGCTTAGGTCGTGGATCTGAAACAGCGGCGACGAGGGCGGGGCTTGTAGCGGAAGCTGTAGCGGAAGCGCCCTCCCCTCCCCAGTATCAAAGCGCTTGGGCTCGGCCGACCCCATCTCGAGAACCTGGGCGGTTCTAAGGTATGTGGTGTGCTGAGCATGTGACGTCGGCGGTGCCGCAAAAGTCGCAAGGCCGAACATCGAGGCAAGCAGATAGGATCTCATGAGGCGTCCTGATCAAAGGGTGTGATGGAAGTGGACGTCATTGCGATTCTGGTTGTCAACGCTTCGAGGTTGCGTGAGCCTTCTTGCTGGTGTGGCGAGAGCAAGCGTCATGTGGTTGGTGGATCGCGAAAAGAACGGCATCGACACGGGAAGGATCGCCCTCCCCTCACCGCTGCGCGCCGCTCTCGTTCGCTGGTATATCGGGACCGGAGATCGCGGCGATGAAGAGGCCGGCATCATGCTGGTGCAGCAGGCGCGCATCGGCGCTAAATGGATCGCCTGCGATTGTCTGGGTGATCGAAATAGTCCCCCGATCCTGACCCCTGCCTATCTTTCGGAAGCGGAGACCTTCTACCTTCGCCGGCTCACCGGTTCGAAACGGCCCGATCATCGACTTGATTGCCCGTTCTTTCGCGATCAGGCGACAAACAGGCTCTCGGAAGTGCGCCGGGCCAGCGAGCGGAGTGATCCTGCAGATGGCTTTTTCGAGGTCCTGCGTCCGGCGCCGGAGAAACTGGCGCAAAGGCCTGGCAGCGACGCCACCGATGATCGAACCCGGCAAGGGTCCCTGCCCCGTCTCGCTCGGCTGTTATGGCGTTTGCTGGACCTGGCTGGCACGCATCGTCTTGAATTCGCTCCTGGTTCGATCAAGGAGCAGTTCTCGATGCTCGAGCGGGTTGCAGGTGCGATTGAGGTCGCGCCTTCGATGGAGCTTACCCGCGTACTGTGGACGCACGGCCAGGCATTGCATAGCCGTCGGGCCTATGCGGTCCTTCGCGAGCTGGCGGATCGTTGGCCGCAGGGCCACGCGCCCCAGGGTTTCCTCATTGTCTTTGCAGATCGTATTCAGGGGCATGAGGTATTCGCTGCGGGGTGTGAGCCGATCCGGGTCGCTAACAGGGTTCAGTCTCCGTCCAGGCGCGGGGAGCCCGTGAAAGGACCGTATCTCGTCATCATAGTCGTCGGTGAATATCCGGAGAAACGAGGTTTCGCGCCGTTGCGGGCCTATGCGCAGCCGGTCCTGTCCGGGCACAGGTTCGTTCCGGTCGATTCCGAGCTCGAGCGCTCGGTGCTGCGTGAGTTTCTGAAAGTTCAGTTGGCCCTCTCCCGACGTGGAATCGACCTCGCGGTCGAACGTCCGATTTTCGATCGACTGACGCCGCTTGGACCTGGGCGGCCGGATCTGTGGGTCGAAGCGTGTTCGCAGACCACGGGCGAGGTCCATAGCTGGGGCGTTGACTATAGTGGGCTGAAGGGCGCCGGCGGCGTTTCGGAGAGCCGGCGAGCCTTGATTCAACAGTTCGGCTCTGTGCTGGATCTGAGTGACCGACATCTCACAGGTGGCGCACTGGAGCGCTTTTTCATCGGGGTGTGTGGCTGACGGACTACCGCCCCCCTGCCCTCCCCTGTCAGGATTTTTCATCGTTTGGCCATCGGCCAGAATGCGTACGCGTTGCTTTTATGATGTTTCTAGCTACCTAGAATGTTGCCCTGCCCTTCCGCCCGGGTGGCCGTTGCAGGGGCATGTTTTTAGCTACCCGAAAAATAGCTGATAGGATGCAAGTTGCTTCTGGGTAGCTTCTTTGAAGCTGCGCGACAGATATGAAAAAGCGATCTGGTGGCTTTGCAGTGCCTATAGGGTTGCTGCGCCATGCATTGCGAATAGCTAGGGTGCAGCTTTAATCAGCCTAGATGGAGTCTATAATGTAGGCGTAAAATGGCTTGCGCCTAACCGCCCGGCGGCTATAAAGATGCATCAAACTGGCAATGTGCTAGGCTTGCGGCGCCTATCTCATAGGCGCAAACGACCTGCCTGATAGATTGTCCGAAGCAATTAAATGTCGGCCGGATAGCTATGGCCTGTCTATTAGAACGCCACTGGAAAGGTTGAAGGAAGCTATGGCTGTAATAGCGTTCGTGTCGCCAAAAGGGGGCGTTGGGAAAACGACCGCAGCCCTTCTGCTGGCAGGCGAAATCGCCGACCAGGGCGGCAAGGTTTGCATTATCGATGCAGATCCCAATCAGCCGCTCATGGCATGGTCCGAAATGCCCGGCCGCCCCGAAAACATCACCGTTGTGAACTGCCGCAGCGAAAATGACATCGGCGACCTCATCGAAGCGGGCGAGGAGAGCGCGAACTTCGTGCTCGTCGACCTCGAAGGTGCGGCCACAGCGACCGTGACATTCGCCATCGGCATGTCCGACCTCGTCATCATTCCCTGCAAGGGTTCGCATCTCGACGCGCAGCAGGCGGCGAGGGCGATCCTGCTGGTACGCGGGGCAGCGCGCAGTTCGCGCCGGTCAATTGATCATGCGATCCTGTTCACCCAGCTGCCGCCTGCGCTCCGTTCGATCAACTACAGCGACATTGAGGCGCAGTTCAGCCACAACGAGGTTCCGGTGCTTCCGGTGCCGGTCTACAACCGGGAAGCGTACCGGACCATGTTCTCCACGGGCGGGACGCTGCACACCCTCGACGTCAAGGGCGTGGGCAACATCAAGGCTGCAAAGGAGAATTCGGCGGCCTATGCCGCTGCCGTGATCGACCGGCTCCGGCAGCAGAGCGAGCAGGAGACTGCGGCATGAGTGAACGCGCCAAGCTCAGTTTCGACGACCTTTCGAAGCCCAAAAAGCGCGCTAAGCCCGATCTGGCCGTTCTGCGTCAGTTGAGCGAAGATCACGGCTTTCCGTCGAGGGACCCGGTGCCGACGCAGGACGGGGAGGGCGAGGAGCTCGCTGCCGATTCCACGGCTGCCGCACCGCCCGAGCAACCCGTCGCGCCAGCCTCGGAGCCCATCGCGGCCCCTGAGCCCGCCCAAGTTGCCCCGCAAGTAGCGTCGGCGCCTGTCGCTGCACCGCCGCCAGTGCCGGCTCCGGCGGCTCAGCCAAGCGTTCTGCCCGATCCGACAGCGTTTCGGCGCCGGGGGCGGCCACCTAGCGACCGCCTGTACCCGATGAACATCAAGGTCAGCCAGGAAGTCGCGGCGAAGCTCTATGAGTTGCGCGATGCCAGGCCGCGGCAGACATTTGCCGACGTGCTCGAGATGCTGCTCGACGTGTACGATGCCCACGGAGGCGATCCGAACGCCTAGGAGAGGGGAGGGGGGGAGCGCATTGCGAAGGAGACTTTGCAATGCCCCTTGTTGCTCTTCGACCCAGCCAGCGGCTCGTCGATCTTGTTGGCGCCTTAGGCGGTCGCTGGCTCGGCTATGTGGCGATGTGTCGCTGCCCTGCGCACAACGACTCTACGCCCAGCCTCTCCCTGCGCCAGGGGAACCGCGGCATCCTGGTGACCTGCTTCGCCGGATGTGAGCCCGGGGACATCCTTCGCGAACTGCGTAGGGTATCTCCGGAAAGGCGCTACGAGGCACCGCCGGTATCGTCCGGGAACAGTACCGCGAACGTCGCGCGTTTGTGGGAGCGTGGGCTAGCCATCGAGCAGGGGCTGGCGCTGCGCTACCTGACCGGCCGATCACTTGGCATTCATAGCGATCTTCGGTTTCTCGCCCGCTGCCCCCTTGGGCCGCGGCCTTTCACTGTGTTCAAGCCAGCGCTGCTCGTGGCTGTCCGAGAGGGACGGTCGCTCGTCGCGCTGCAGCGCATATTCCTCGACCCGATGAGCGCCCAGTATGAGGCGAAGGTCATGCTCGGTCGACCTGGGCGTGGGGCCTGGCAGGGTGGGATCCCCAAGCGAGAGCTTGCGCTTGCCGAAGGCTTTGAGAGCGCCGCCGCGTTCCAGGAATATCGGTCCATTCCGACCTGGGCCGCGCTGGGTGCCCGGCGTCTCGATCAGATCCAGATACCGCCAGACGTGCAAACCCTGATCCTCGCCGAAGACAATGACGCTGAGGGGCGACGCGCAGCTGAAAGAGCATTGGATGCCTACCGCAGACCTGGACTTCAAATCCTTCGTGCGCCGCCTCCGCTCGCTTGCAAGGACTGGGCACAATTTCTGGCGCAGTGTCGGCAGAAGCAGCAGGCGATCGGCGCCAGTCCTTGAAACAGACCGGTTCGGCATGATATAAGCGATATCAAGTGTAATGAGACTAGCGAATCTAGGAATTTCTCGTGGTAGCGATCAACACCATCCAGGATGACGGGGGGCAGAAGCGGTCACGTACCGGCGCATCGCGCAGAATCTACACCTCGCGTAGCATCGCCGTCGAGGCGGCGAACGCGGGGTCGATTGCGCTCGACATTTCGATCCGCCCAGCAGATGGCGATCTCACATTCCTGCGAAACGCAATTGTTGAGGTCAAGGCGCCGCAGGCTGGAAAGGCCGGTGGCCGGGCCGCCGGGGCCGCCAAAGCGGTCTACGACGCTCTGCATAACGCCGCAGTCGAGATATTCAGTCGCAGCTTCTCGCACGAGATCGACGAAGTGGTGGATGCCTATCGCGTGATGTTGCGCGAGAGCCTGGCCAAGGGCGAAGATCCCAAGCTGCAGGCCGCACTCAATCGTGCCCGCATCCAGGAGAAAATCCTCGCGAGCACCTCGATGGTCGACCAGGGCGAAGCATGTGAACTGCTCGGGCTCTCGGCAACCAATCCCTCCGCCACGATGAAGCGCCGGGAAGACAAAAAGGAACTTCTACGCTTCTCGATCGAGGGAAGGGCGGCCTATCCGCTGTTTCAATTCGACGTCGAAGGTCGCCGTATTTATCCTCTAATGGCGCAGCTCATTGCCCGTAAGCCAAAGGGCTGGAGCGATTTTCGTCTCCTCCATTGGCTGACCCGCCCGCATCTCGATTTCGAAAGCACGCCGGGCGAGGGACTGGCAGATGACGGCGAGGCAGTGCTCGCAGCCTTCGAACGCGAGATAGAGCCGGCGGTACACGGCTGATGAAATTTGCGATCACAATTCCCGACCCCGATCACATGCGGGTCGGGAAGGAAGACTATGTCTCTTTGCCAGGCGGCACTGAACTGCACCGTATCCATCCCAATGCCTTTGGCGCTGCGCAATTCAACGATACCGACCGCGGAAATGCGCGCTTCTCGCCGATCCGATCGGCCGCAGGCGCAATCATTCCGACCATCTACGGAGCGCAAAGTTTCGGCTGCGCGGCGAGCGAGGTCATCCTGCGCTGCGCCGATGTTCCGACCATCGATCCGGCGACCGGTTTACCGCCTTTCCAGATCGTCTATCCGGCAGACTATCGGAACTTCAGCCACAGTGTCGTGCGCACCACCGCCGATCTCAGCCTTGTGAACCTGACGGTCACCGGGCAGCGCAAGGTTGGGGTCAACGGCAATGCGCTTCTGGCCGGGCCGAGCAGCACCTATCCGTCCACACGGGCCTGGGCCGAACGGATCCATGCCGCCTGTCCGTCGGCACAAGGCATCTACTATAGTTCATACCAATATGGCCCAGACTTCGCGGTCGTCCTCTTTGGTGACCGGATCCCTCCAGGCACGCTCTTGGACCTGTCGAGCCGCGCGGTTCCTGACAGCCCGTGCCATGACGAGGTGCGGGTTCTGGCGAGCAGCCTCTCGATCGAATATGAGGATGTGTAACCTCGGCCTGCGTCTCAGCAGTCCGTCAGGGGGCGTTGTTGGTCCTCGCTTCGTGGCGAGCAGGCCGGAGGATGCGCGGACGGCCTGAACCCATGAAAAGGGAAGGGGGGTCGGAAGGGTAGGTCGCCGAGGTGGCGACCGAACCGGAGACCTCCGCCATGAACGAAATGACTGCGGCATCGCCTGATGCCGAGAGCGCCGCTGCACGCGCAATCCTTGAGCAACTCGCAACGGGCTCCCCGATTACCCGGGCTCATTTGAACGCTGCCATGATCGATGCCTTTGGAGGCACCGATGCCGAGGGCCGCTGGACCCAGCGCGAAAGTTTCGAGCTTCTCGAGCTGGCGCTTGTCACGCACCTGCGCGGGCGTGAGCGACCGGCGAACGTCGACGATCTGGCGTCCGCGATAGTACTAGCGCAACGCTTGCCGACCCATACGGTCAGGAGCGAAACCCAGATCGAATGGCAACAGTTCTCGACGCCGGTCGATCTTGCCGCCCTTGCCACGCTCCTGGCATCGCCCCAGCCCAGCGACATTGTTCTGGAGCCGAGTGCCGGCAACGGTCTTCTGGTCGCTCAGCTTGGATCTGTTTCCGCCCTTCACCTCAACGAAATTGACCCAGACCGTCGGCGACGCCTGACCCAGGCTTTCCCTGACGCGGTGGTCACCGGCGTCGATGGCGCCGCGATCGGCACGCTGCTTGGACAATCGCCGCGTCCAACCCTGATCCTTATGAACCCGCCATTTTCGCGTTCGCTGGGGCGCGGCGCAGATGATTATGCAGCCGTGCGGCATTTCCAGGCAGCGCTGCGCCATCTGCAGCCCGGGGGACGCCTGGTTGCCATCATGCCTGACTGGTTCGGACCCTCAGCCCGCATGCGCGATATCTTCGAGACCTCGATGCGCAGTGGCACCGTGCGTACCTCGTTGCGCCTCGAGAAATGCTACACGCGTCATGGCACCTCGATCACCGTTCGCCTTTTCGTGGTCGACAAGGTGGCAGGCGGCGCAACGCCGGCGACGATCCAGGGCTCCAGCCTGGACGATCTGCTGGACAGCGTGACCGTCACCCCCCGATGCCCGATTGGCGAACCATCGACGAAACCGGCAATCTCCCGATCCACAGGCGTCTCGCTGTTTCGCGCAGCGCGCAGCAGCAAGCCTACCGGGCCGCGGGCCTATCATGCCCCGGTCCGCAACGAGGTCCTGCCAGTCTCCTATACGATCCTCGATGCTCCAGCGCCTCTCGCCGAGCAGGCGGGGGTGTATCTTCCCTATCGGCCAAGCCGCCTCGTCTTCGAGCATGCCGGCGAGCATCCGACTGCGCTGGTGGAATCGGTAGCGATGGGCTCGATCCCGGCGCCCCGGCCAAGGCACATTCCTCGCTTGCCCGAGCGGACCATTTCGGAGCGACTCCTGTCCTCATCGCAGCTTGAGACAGTGATCTACGCAGGGGACGCCTGGGACCAGTTCCTTCCCGGCCAGTTCCGCCCCGCCAAGGAGGGCGTCGGACTGGAGCTCTCGGAAGAGGGGCGGCGCTACCGGAAGGGCTTCTTCCTTGGCGATGGCACGGGCGCCGGCAAGGGGCGTCAGATTGCCGCCTGCATTCTCGACAACTGGCTCGCGGGCCGCAGACGCCATATCTGGGTTACCAAGAACGAACCCCTGCTCGAGGACGCCAGGCGCGACTGGACGGCGCTGGGCGGCATGACGGCTGACATCCAGCCAATGACCGCCTGGAAAATCGATGAACCGATCAGGCTCGACCAGGGCGTCGTGTTCGTGACCTACCCGACGCTTCGCTCTGCACGCGGCGAAAACAGTCGCCTGCAGCAATTGATCGATTGGGCCGGTGGCAGCTTCGATGGCGTGATCGCCTTCGATGAGGCGCACGAGATGGGCGGCGTGGCCGGAGGGGAGGGGGCTATGGGCGCGAAAAAGGGGTCCCAGCAGGGCATCTGCGGCGTCCTTCTGCAAAACCATCTCCCCGATGCTCGCGTCCTCTACGCGTCGGCAACCGGCGCGTCTGACGTCAACAATCTGGCCTATGCCGTTCGTCTTGGACTGTGGGGGCCGGAAACGGCTTTTGCCGACCGGGAAGCGTTTATCAGCGGTATCCGTAAGGGCGGCATCGCCGCGATGGAACTGGTCGCGCGCGACCTCAAGGCGACAGGGCTCTATACGTCGCGGGCCCTAAGCTTCGCCGGCGTGGAATATGACATACTGCGGCATCAACTCACGCCTGAGCAGATCGCCATCTATGACACCTATGCCGACGCCTGGGCCATCATCCATCGGAACATGGAGAGAGCGCTTGAACTGACCGCTGTGGTCGATAGCCTGGAGAATGCGACGCTCAACAGCGGGGCGAAGGCGGCCGCCAGGTCACGCCTGGAATCGACCAAGCAGCGCTTCTTCGGCCAGGTCTTGCTGAGCATGAAGCTACCCACCGTCATCGCCGGCGTGGAACGGCACCTCGAGGATGGCGCCTCAGTGGTCCTGCAACTCGTGACGACTGCAGAGTCTATCCTCGACCGGCGCCTGGGCGATCTCAGTCCTGAGGAGCGGGCCGATCTCGATGTGGATCTGTCACCCCGCGAATATGTCTTATCCGGAGATCCAGATAACACATATTCTTTGCAGTCGAGATTTATGTCGAGCGGTCCGCGTGCAGGCGCGGACTTACGTGATGAAGACATCGATTTTACTCCAGATAATTAAGGTGCCTCCAGCCCCAACAAGCTGGAGGATCTATGACGTTGCCAAAGACGGTCGTTTCATACGGACGGCCCAAGCCCTGGACGGGAGACGCTCCCACACCAGACGCTCTATCCACCGCCTTCCACTCTTCTCTTCTGGGGAGTGCGGCGGGATCAGCGGCACTTTACAAAGCAGCTGCTCGCCATTTCCTGTTCTGGATCGATCAGCAGGGCATTGCGGTATCGATTGTTGATGACGCTGTTGTCCGCCGCTTCGAGAAGCATCGGTGCCGCTGTCGGGGTTTTTCCCGCCATGAGCCCAACCGGCCGACGTTCACCAGCAAGGTCCGGCGCTTTGTTCGCTTCCTGGAGGACCAGGGCATTGTCGCCGTGCCCGACGATGTCGATCACCTTGACGCGCAACTGGCAGACTATGCGGTGTTCTTGGTGCAGGAGCACTACAGCGCGGCAAGCATCAAGAGCTACCGCTCGGAGGCCGCGCACTTTGCCGCGTGGATCCGCATTTCTCGCCTGCGCTGGCAGGATGTCACTGATGAGCATGTTGCCCTTTATGCTGGCCACAGTTGCCGTTGCCCGGTTTACCGCAAGCGCGGAACGCTGATCGGCCATCACGGTCCGCTACGCCGCAACAAAGGTGCCCGACGCTTCCTCGGATTTTTGCGTGGCCGGCAGGTACTTCCACAGGCGGAGAGCCAGCATCGCGAAGATGAGCTTCTCGCTGGTTATAAGACATGGCTGAAGACCCATTGCGGGAGCGCGACTGAGACGATCCGGCGCTACAGCGGAGAGGTGAAGCGCTGGTATCTGTTGCTTGACCCGCCATCCGATATCGACGCGGCGACCGTCAGACGGGTCGTCAGCCACCGCATCACCGAAGCGCCCGGTTCCGCATCGACCATCGCCGGCATCATGCGGAGCTATGTGCGCTTTCTCGTCTCACGCGGGGAGTGCGACGCAGCGTTGCAATATGCCTTTCCGCCCATCAGGCGCTATCGGCTCGGCACCCTGCCACGTTACATGGACGAGGCAACGGTCGAGGGGATCATTGCGTCCTGCAAGACCGATACCTCGGTGGAGATCCGTGACAAGGCCATCATCCTGCTGCTTGCCAGGCTCGGTCTGCGAGCCGGCGATATCTGGCAGCTCCGTCTAACGGATATCGACTGGAACGAAGGATATCTGAGGGTTTGTGGCAAGAGCAGGCGGCCCGATCGCCTGCCGCTGCCCCAGGATGTCGGGGATGCGATCCTCGACTATCTTGAACAGGCACGGCCGCCGATCAGCGAGGAACGGTTGTTCGTTCGGGTGCAACCTCCCTTCCGGCCATTCAGTTCGTCAGCCGAGATCGCCGGCATCGTAGCGCGTGTATTCGATCGAGGCGCCATCGAGGGAGTGCCCACTGGCGCCCACGCCTTCAGGCATTCGCTGGCCACACAGATGCTTCGCGCCGGCGCCGGCCTTGAGTCGGTCGGCACGATCCTGCGCCACCGTTCCCCGGCGACCACCGCCATCTACGCCAAGGTCGACGTCCCGATGCTGCTCAAGGTCGCCCAGGATTGGCCGGGAGACGCGGCATGATGAACGCTCAGATTGAACGCTATGTCGCGTTGCATCGCAGTTTCGGCCGCAAGTTTGACGTCCAGGAGCGATGGCTTCGTCTCTTTGCCAGCTATGCCAACGGCCTCGGCGATCGGCACATTAGAGTCGAGCGGCTCTACGATTGGTGCCGGTCGGCCAGCTCCCAGAACGTGGCCCGGGACAGGTTCGACCACCTGCGCCGCTTCTGCCTCTATGCCCATGCTGAGGATCAGCAGCATCAGGTGCCGCCGGCAGCCGTCTTCGGAAGAGGCAAGCGACGCCGCCCGACGCCACATATCATCGAGCCCGAGCAACTGAGAGCGATCATGCAGGCCGCCCTTGATCTTCCGCCCAAAGGCAAGATCAGCCCGCATACCTACCACTATCTGTTCGGCTTGCTGGCGACGACGGGCCTGCGGATATCCGAGGCGCTCGCGCTCCAGCGTGACGATGTGGTCAACGATGGCCTCACCATCCGTAACGGCAAGTTCGGCAAGCAACGCCTCCTGCCGATCCAGCCATCGACGCGAGAGGCGCTCGATACGTATCTGCGCATTCGCAGACGGCTGAACGCCCGTGGCAACGATCTGTTCGTCACCACGAGAGGCTGCGCGCCACACCAGACCGTCGTTCACATCGTCTTCGTCAAATTGGCTCGCAAGCTGGGTTTCCGCGGGCCGACCGGAACGCCGGGCATTCGCGTCCACGACCTGAGGCACACCTTCGCCGTTCGGTCGCTTGAGTCCTGCCCGCGCGATCGGGAGGCCATCCGGCATCATATGGCGGCGCTCAGCACCTACCTAGGCCATACGGATGTGGCGAACACATATTGGTATCTCGAAGCAACGCCTGTCCTCCTTCGCGACATCGCCGCCGCAGGTGAGCAGCTTTTCGTGGGAGATGCAGCATGACCGCGCTCGCTCCCCATCTCGCCGCGTTCCTGCGTGATCATCTTCCGAGGGAACGCAATGTCAGCCCGCATACGGTTACGACCTACGCGAACTGCTTCGCGCTTCTGGTCCGGTTCGCAGCCGACCGCCTGAAGCGGCGACCTACTGACCTGGCGATCGAGGATTTCGATCCCGAGCTTATCATGGCGTTCCTCGACCACGCGGAAGATGCACGTAAAAATAGCCCCAGAACTCGCAACGCTCGGCTTGCGGCGATCCGGGCGTTCTTCCGTTACACCGAGTATCGCGTTCCAGCCTGCCTCGATCTCGCGCTGCGTGTTCGTGCCGTACCGACAAAGCGGACCGACACGACCCTGATCGACTATCTGACACGGGACGAGATCACCGCGCTGCTCGACGCACCCGACCCCCGATCTCGCCTCGGCACCCGGGATCGCGCCATGTTGCACCTCGCCTACGCCGGCGGTCTGCGGGTCGCCGAGTTGCTGTCACTACAGATGCAGGACTTTCCGGAACGCTCGCTCGCAACTGTCCACATTATTGGCAAGGGCCGACGCGAGCGTGTGCTGCCCCTGTGGCGAGAGACGCAGGCAGCATTGCGGGCTTGGCTCACCGTCAGGCCGGTATGTCAGGCGATGGAGATATTCCTTAACGCCAAGGGCGAACCAATGACGCGCGATGGATTTGCGTTCAGGCTGGTCACGCATGTCGCCACGGCGGCGAAGAAGCAGCCATCGCTGTTACGCAAGCGGGTCACGCCTCATGTGCTGAGGCATTCCTGCGCAATGCATACGCTCGCCGCGACCGGCGACATCCGCAAAGTTGCGCTCTGGCTCGGCCACGCCAGCATCCAGAGCACGGAAGCCTATCTGCGTGCCGATCCTGAAGAGAAGCTGCAGATCCTCGCCGCGCACGGGTCGCCGATGGTCAAGCCTGGCCGCTTCAGGCCACCAGCGGATCCGCTGATTACGATGCTGGAAGACGTCAGACGTCGAGCGTGACGGTTCGAACAGGTTGTTCAGAACGAACAACCTGTTCCTCCCGCAGCCTGACTGCATCAATCCACGGCCTGATTTCGAGCCTGGGCCATTTCTCGGACCAGCGGTTCGTCTTAGACTTGTAAATTTCTTCTGTGATCTGGGTGGCATTTGCACGGACGAGAGGCAGTAGAAGATCGTTCAACCAAATGGCGCGACAATTTGAAGTCCGCCTTCATTTCGAATGCCCACCGCAGCCGCAGTCGTCGGGAACGTCGCTATGGCAGCTACCGCCGAACGATAGGGCGCAATGGAATATCCAAATTTCGAGCGATACCATTCATGCACACGCGCCTGGTTCTTTACGTCCATCTTCACTGGAAGATCATGAAAAATCTCAGAGATCTTGCGGCTTATCTCCGCTTCTGCAGTTTCAGAAAGCTCCATCGGATCGAAATAAACAAGATCAGCATCAGCGATGCCGTGCAACGGGTCAAAGCCGAAACTTTCGTTCCACCGCGCCTGGGCGATGATGCTGCCTGAAAGCCAAGCATCCGGCAGACTAATCGCCGACCACCGCTTCAAAATCTCGCTGATGATTGGATGAGTTTCGGCGAGATGCCGAAGGCGCTCTTCCTCAACGGCCGAAGAAAAATCTGGGTCCATGCCCCCTCATAACGCCAACCAAATCCGCCGTCAGCCACCAGAAACGGAAACCCGATCACCTTAATTATCTGGAGTAAAATCGATGTCTTCATCACGTAAGTCCGCGCCTGCACGCGAACCGCTCGACATAAATCTCGACTGGAAAGAATATGTCATCGACTATCTTGAGCGCGCCTTTCCGACCCGGCAGATGCGCGTCTTCACCGATGACACGGGCACGGCGCGCTCGCTTCCTATGGTCGACGATACGGGCCGACCGATCTACAACCCGGAAGCTGAAGCCGCCCGCGATCGGCTCATCGAACAGCTTTGCGCGATGCCAGCGATCATGTCCGCTCTTGACGCTCTGCTCGAGCATTTTGGGCCCGACGCGGTTGCTGAAGTCACGGGACGGACCAAGAGGCTCGTAACAATCGAGGGTGGCCGACAGAAGCTGGAATCCCGTTCTGTTCGTACCAGCCAGGCGGAGGCCTCTGCCTTCATGGAGGGGCGCAAACGCATCCTGGTGTTCTCGGATGCGGGTGGAACGGGTCGGTCCTACCACGCATCGCTCGACGCGCCCAACCAGCAGCAGCGTGTCCATCTGTTGCTTGAACCTGGGTGGCGGGCGGATCGCGCCATTCAGGGGCTGGGGCGAACCCATCGAACCCATCAGGCTTGTGCCCCGCTGTTCCGTCCTGTCACGACCGATTGCCGGGGCGAGCTGCGGTTTACCAGTACGATCGCCCGACGCCTCGACAGCCTGGGGGCCCTGACGCGCGGGCAGCGGCAGACGGGCGGCCAGAACCTGTTCGATCCGTCCGACAATCTCGAGAGCGAATATGCTTGTGCAGCGCTTCTTACCTGGTTCGATCTGCTCCATGCCGGCAAGCTCAAGAGTACCACCTTTGATGACTTCCAGCAGCGCACGGGGCTCGAACTGTGCGACAACGACGGTGTCCTCAAGGACGAGATGCCGCCGATCCAGCGATGGCTGAACCGCTTGCTGGCGCTCCCGATCGATCTTCAGAACCGGATCTTCGACGAGTTTCTCGCGCTGGTAGAAACCCGGATTTCTGCAGCGCGCGAGGCAGGTACGCTTGATGTCGGTGTCGAGACCATCATGGTCGACAAGGCAACGATCCTGGAGGACCGCGTCCTGCGCACCGATCCTCTGAGCGGGGCGACCTCTCATCTGCTCACCATCGAGATCGAGCGCCGCCGCCATCCCATCATGCTGGAGCGGATCCTGCGCATGGCGAAGGACGATCCGACAGCGGCGTTTGTGCGCAATGCGCGCTCGGAGAAAGTTGCGCTGCGGACCAGAGCGCGCTCGGGAATGGGCGAAGATGGCATTCCGGTCCCGCGGATCGAACTGCAGCGCCCGACCCGAAGAGAATATGTCCGCGAGGCAGATCTCCTCGAAAGCGCCTGGGAGCCGATGGACCGGCAGGACTTTATCGCGGCCTGGACCCGCGAGGCCGAGGAGGCTGCAGCGACGGTCGATACAGAGACAATCCGTCTGGCGACCGGGCTGTTGCTACCGATCTGGTCCTCGCTGCCAACAGATCACCTGTCGGTAAACCGCATTGTCGATGGCGAGGGTAAATCCTGGCTAGGCAGGCTTGTCTTTGATGAGCATGTTGTTGCGCTCTTCACCAAGCTCGGTCTCGACCGAGCCGAGGCCTTACCGCCTTCTGACCTCGCCAAGGCAGTGCTTGCGGGACGCAGTGTCGAAATAGCGCGCCCCTTCCCGGCGACGCTCAAGCGTGCACTCGTCAACGGGAAGGCCAGGGTCGAAATTGGTGGAGCACCGCATGGGCAGCTCGACTGGCTGAAATCCCTCGGCTGCTTCACCGAAATCATACAGTATCGCACCCGGATTTTTATCCCGATCGATCAGGCTGAAGCCATCATCGCCAGGCTGCTGGGAACGGGCGAGGCTCTCTAGCGTATCGATTCAGAAATACCGCGAACGGATAGTGAGGTTTAGAGTTAATAACGAAATATTAGGCGTAAATTATTCGCCTAATGTCTCACTCTCCGGTGCGTTGTATTTGTGATACGAACATACAAACTAGGCGGCCTGTGAGGAGTTGGATATGAGTGCCGAGAGCGCTTCGCGGTTAGGCGATGTCGTCGTCAAACGACCTAATGGCGATTGCCTGTACACGCTTCACCTCTCCGCCGACGGCGTCATCCTGTGCACCGTGGTCGGCTTCTGGGAGGTCGCGGACGCTGATCGGTTCCTTCTCGACTATGCGCGGTTCATCAGGTCAGCCCGGGGGTCGCAAAAGCCTTTGCGGATCCTCGTCGACCTGACAGATTCAAACGTGATGACCCAGTCGCTAGCCGATCGCTTTGCCACCGCCCATCGTGAGCTGTTCCGCGAGCAGGACCGTCGCGCCTATGTCGTGACAACCAGTCTCCAAAGCATCCAGCAAAAGCGCGCCGCCAGCTATGGTCACATGAAGGTGTTTCTCGACGCAGATGCAGCCTATCAATGGCTTCTTGCCCCCGCGGAGGATTGATCGCCTGTCAGGAGGCGTTGTGCGGCAGCCCGGGGCTCGTTCCAAGCCGATCCCGATATGCGAAGCTGATGAGATCGCGCACCAGTTCGACAAGGCCACTCGTCGGCATCCCGTCGAATGGATCGCCATGCGCTAATGCATTGCGCCGTTCATCAAGCGTCGGTTTCATCGATCCGGTTAGCTGACCGATCGCGGTGCCGCGGCAGCGCACGATCATCGGAAGTGCGTCGTCCGTAAGGCCGTCCCCCTCGACCATGTAGCGCAGTAGTGCCTTGAAAGAGTATCGTGGCGCGGGCACCATCATCGCCTCAGGCGATCCGGGCTTGATCTTCCGGCTTGCGATCGGCGCGACGATCTTCCCATATTGGTCGCGCAGCGCGAGTTCGAGCGCCGTCAGTGCCACCAACTCGGCGCCCTTGAGGAGGTCGGCGTCGAGCCATCCCAACAGGAACAGCTTGAGGGCCCGTTCGAACTTCAGGCGGACAATGTCTGGTATGGCCGCGTCTAGCGCCATCGACGCGACAAATTCGCGCCATTGGGTCGGCCGTTCGAAACGGAGGATCGCCACCGGGTTGCCTACAGCCGGCCAGATCAGTTCCAACGGAAGCGACCGGTCAGGCAGATCAAAATCCGGCAAGGGCAACTCACCTGCCTCCGTCGAGGGGAAGGACACGGCGCGCGTCGTCGTCGAGCGGAAGCACCCAGCTCCCCGCTCCATCCTCGCCCTCCCGTAACGACAGAGTGCCATCGTCATCAAGGGCCGGGGGCGCACGCCGCACCGTTCCCTCGATCGCCTGCTTGATGGCATCGCGTTCGATACCCACAAATGTCGGACGCAGGCCGAGCTTGTTAAGGGTTGCAAGTTCACTCGCGTCCAACTGGGTCGCGCTCAGGCGCCCTGCGCGGCCGACATAGCCACCCACCAAAGGGGTATCAGGGGCAATGTCACCTTCCACCACCATTGGGACGGTGTCGTCTAGGGCCGCTTCTGCCCGTCGCTGCGCGTCAGCAACCCTGTTCTTGAAGCGATGTCCTGTCAGTTCAAGCAGCGGCTTGGCCAGGGCATCGTGGCCCAGAGAAACCAGAAGAGAGCCCATGTGCCATCGCACCATGGCAAGCTGCAGGCTCTCTTGTTCAGCAGCGCTGATCTCGGCATCTTCGTCGGGGTCCTTGACCCAGAGCATCGGCGCCGAGGTTTTTGGGCTGGTAAAACCCCAACGGGTGGCGATTGCGTATCGTTTGAAGGGAGCAGGACGGCCCCGCACACGGATCTCGGCGCGATTGGCTTGGACGTAAGCGCGATCCAGCGCAGCTTGCGGGCCTTTGCCGTCGTGGCAGCCTTTGGCCTCGACGATCGCCATCCCGGCTGATGGGCCCCAGGCGACCCAATCGGGCATGTCGCCGCGCTGGTACGGCACGCGCCTCAACTGCCCTCGCATCACGCCCCCCAGTGCCATTGGCGGCTTACGAACATGGGCGAAATGCGTGAGGCCAAGGTGCTGCGTCGCATAAGCCCGCGCTACGAACCGCCCGAAAAGTCCGGAAATGGCAGTCTTCACCTCGCGGGCGTGGCCGAGTGGCTGCTGAAAGCTGAAACTGCTGACCGTCGGGTCGAGAAGGGCGCCGAGAAATTGCCAGTGCCCAAGGGTCGCGCCGGGAGACTGCAGAACCTCAAGCACCCCGGCATTCTCGATATCCTGCACGGTAAGGCTGATTGAGTTCGTTGTAACGGTGCCGTTGGCGGCGGTGAACTGATGCTCGAACGTCGGCAAAGCAGGTGCCTCTTGTTGGCCTTGGGCGGCAGTGGTCAGGAAATGGCGCTGGCGTCAGCGGTCCGCGCACTATCTGCGGCGGTGTCGCGCAGCTGGCGCTCACGGAAGGTTTCAGTGACAAAGTCGATGAACGAGACCGCAGCGCCGACCGCAAGACGGGCATGGCGGGGCTGAAGCCCGCGATGCCGGCCGTCACGGCCATGGCCCGAACCATAGAGGCCTCGCAGTTCAGCCAGATACTGGGTCAGCGCAGCAAGATTGCGCAAGATCAGCTTGATGGTTTCAGCGCCTCGCTTCGCATCGGTGATATCTTCAGGAACAAGGCCGAGCTCCTTGGCCACGAGCTTGGTGAGCGCTGGGAGGTCGGCGCTGCTCGAATAGGTGACCCCGCGCTTGGTCAGTACCGATTTACAACAGCTTTCGACCAGTTCCTTGGCGGTGCCGATCGCCAACGCAGGATCCCGCTCGATCGCATTCTCAACCCGCTCGATCTCCTTCTGCATCCAGGCCGCATCGAGTGCGTCGGCAACGGACTTTGCACGCATGACCGCGCGTCCGCCCATGTCTGCGATCGCCTTTGCTACGAAGCGGGGGCGGCCGGCGATCTTCTCGATTTCCACCAGGGCCCAGCCCTCGGGACGGAGCTGATCGTTGAAGTTACGCACGATCTCTAGGGCCTGGTTGCGATCCGGACGCACCACCGGGTGGACCATCTCGGCCAGAAACGCGAGGAAGCGGTCAGCGGAACCGTCGATCAGATTGAAGCGCTGGTCTTCGAAGATCCAGTCATCTTCCCAATCATCATTGTTGAACCGGTGTTGCCATATGTCACCGGCGGCATCGTCGAACCGGTCGTCGGTGGATGGCAGGGCTTTGAGATCCCATAGGCGCTGGAGGAACTCCACATCGCTCAGCGCACCCATCCAGGAAACCCCATCGACCTTGATACCGTCGATGATGTTGCGCCGAGCCCGGCGGGTGAGGGTCGCCGGCGCGGTGCGCCAGTCGGGACGGGCGCGAATGCGCGGGCGGATCGCCGCGCTGAAGCCGGTGTTGTCGTCCCGTTCGAAAACGGCCCTTACCCGCGCCGAAATCTGTTCCTGGAGCGTGTCACGCTTGGACCCGAGACGCCCGTATTCCGCCGGGTCTATCCCCAGAAAAACGGTGTAGAGGCGGGTTCCACCATTCCAGTTGTCAAAGCCGGTTTCAACGACTTCGGTTTCGGCCGTGCGCAGCAGTTCAGCAGCCTCTGCCATGCCTTCGGCCGTGAGCATTGCCTCGACTGCCGCCAGATATGCCTCGTCATCATCGTTGCTCAAGCAAAACCCCCCGGGTACATCTTCTGGCGATGGGAAACGAATGTAGCGTCTGAAAGGGTGAAACGAAATCGGAAACAAGTTGATTATCAGCCTCTTGAAGTCAAATATCCGAAGGCAAGGAAAGACGGGCAGAAAATCTGTCCGCCTGAATGCCCGCTCACAGAACTTCTGTTTTTGGCAGGCTGGCGACCGCCTCGAGATAGGCTCCGTCAATGCCGTAGAGCTGATCTTCTGACCATCGGTACATGTCATGATTGAGACGTTCGGCTTCGAACTGCGATACGGCCCGGGTCTTAACCTGGCAGTCGGGCTGGCCAATTTCCAGATGAAGCGCGATGGTGGGCGTTACGGGATAGTAGAATATCGAGATCGGGTCGGCCTGCGGCCGCAGATTGATCACCGGCTGATCGGCGGTGATGAAGGGGGTGGACGTGTCGTTGGTAAGGATCGTCGCGTGGGTTGTTCTACGGTGACCGGTAAAGCCCGCGCCGACGTCCGTTGCCCAAAGATGGCTCTCCACGGGCCAGAGGCGCGCAAGGTCGAGGCCCGCAGGCAGTTCGATCGCCGAGATCGCCTTGCTCATCCGGGATGTCCTCGTGAATTGTGTCCCAAGGAAGAAGCAGAAATCGGAGGCTTCGCGCTCATCGGTCCAGAACGAGGCGTCTCCCATACGCAACCGATCGAGAAAGGGTGCGCCCTTGTGCTCGACGCTGACGTGCCATGCTTCGCCAAGTCCGCGCTCGGCGTTCAGCAGCAACTCTTCGGTTTTGGCCCGCGTCTCCTCGTCGCGAGGAGGAAGGGAGGCGATCAGTCGACGCAGCTGCGTTGTCATGGTGAAAAAATGGATGAAATTCAGCGCGACCTTCCGGGCCAGCTCGCTTTTCGATCGGTTCGGAAGCGCCTGCAGATACTCCAGTTCACGCTCCGAGAAGGTCTCCACTCTGTAAAAATAGCGTGAACTGCCGACATTTTTGGGATTGGTGGTGATCGTTTGGCGATCGCGCTGCCGATGGCACGTCAGTTAATCATCGATCGTCCAGGCCTGAAGATAGTGCTTCCAGACATAGTGCTGATTTTTTGCAACTTTCTCGAACACCCGGCACCCCCTTCATTGTTCCTCTACATGGGGCCAAAGGGGTCGATTACCACTGGTCCGGCAAGATAATTATCTGTCGCCGCGCGAGATACTTTAATCGCCTGGATTAAGCGGAACTGCCACCACGAGAGTGGCCAGGTCCGGGTCAAGCTCCTCCTCGGGCTCAAGCCCCAGGTCGGTGAGTATTGCGATGGTGGCCGACCGTGCCAGGGACGCAGCATGGCACGCATTTGCGGCGTCGAGGATCTGCGCTGCCTTGCGCATCAAACCGATGGCCAGCCAAGGCCTCTCATCGCGAGCGTCCATATCCCCCCCTGGAAGCCGGCGACGCGCCCGAATGGCGCGTCGTCGCTTCGGAACCGGGTGTTGGAAACCTAGAGCAAGCTAGGCGCGAACGCCTTTAGCCGGGTGGCCTGGACATACGCGCCCGCCACCCGGTTTTGAACGAGACCGGCTCTTGCTCTTCGAGGTTTCCACGCCCCGCTCGCGTCTCCGCGAGAAGGCATTGCCATAGGCGGCCGTCGCCAATTTTGGAAGCGCGGACTGCTCGCAACGCCCGGCGCCCTTTCGCAGCCTCCCGAAGGTGGCCCAGGGAAAGAGGGAAGGGGGATCGAGGGTGATGTCCGGATTGGTCCGGATGCCAGAAGGAGTTGCCCTCATGATTCAGACCGTCAAACTGGCGAAGCTTCGCCTCTCGCCCATCAATGTCCGCACTGCACCGGAAAAGGATCTCGCGATCGAGCCGATGGCGGCCGACATCGAGGCGCGCGGTGTTCTCCAGAACCTTCTTGTCACGCCAGCCAGGCCGCGCGGTACATTCGAGGTGTTCGATGGTGGACGGCGGTTGCGCGGCCTGCTGCTGCTCGCCGAGCGCGGCACCATCGACGCCGACAGCTTCGACGTGCCCGTTCTTGTGCTCAAGGACAGCGATGCGGCTCTGAGCGAGACTTCGCTCGCGGCCAATTTCCACCAGCTCAAGCTGTCCCCGGCCGAAGAGTGCCGGGCCTTCCAGCACTTCCTTGGGGTGGATGGCGACGTCGATGCGGTCGCAAAGCGGTTCGGGCAGACCCGTCGCTTCATCGAGCAGCGGTTGCGCCTGGCAAACCTCGCAGATCCGATCTTCGACGCGCTTGCAGCAGGTGAACTCACCCTCGACCTCGCCAAGGCCTATGCATCGACTGAGAACCGCGAAAAGCAGCTCCTCATCTACAACAGCTACAGCCACCACAGCTATATCAATGCCGACGCAATCCGGCGGGCCATTGCCAATGAGACGATGAAAGCCAATGATCCCGTCGCGCTGCTGGTTGGGGAGACGGATTATGTTGCCGCCGGCGGTGCGGTCGATCGTGACCTGTTCAGCGACGGAGGAGATCGCTGGGTCAACCCGGAAATTGCGCAGCGCCTCGGCGGCGAGAAGATGGAGGCGGAGGCCAAGCGCATCGGCGAGGAAACCGGTCTGGCCTGGATTCGCCCCATCGCGAGTGCCCACACCTATAATGCGGCCGCAGGCCTCTATCGGGTCATGCTGCCCCAACTCCCCTTCACGGATGACGAGCGGCTGCACCTCGACGCAATCGACACCCGGCTCGAAGCGATCCAGTCCGAGATGGACGACGAGGACATCGCCGAAGAGCGCTTTGCCGAGCTCGACGCGGAATATGACCGGCTCGCTGAGGAGCGCAGCGGGCTGCATGACAGACCCAGCGTGTTGCCGGATGCCTTGCGGCCATTGGTCGGAGCATTCCTAACCCTCACGCAGCGCGGCGAACTGCTGCTCGATACCGCCTATTATAGCGAGCAGCCCCTGCGCCTCGACGAAAGCGGTTCACTGCTGGATGACACCGCCGAAACCGGTGATGACGGCGGCAATGCTGACGGCGAGACCACTGGCCGCAGCGAGCGCGAGGCCGTGACGCCTCGTCCCGACACGGTTGCTCCGGGCGGAAAGGCACTCAGCATGCGGCTCTTCGAGGAGTTGGCAATGCAACGCCGCGACGTGCTGGCGGCCAACCTTATCCAGCATCCGGCGCTGGCGCTCGATTACGCCATCTTCGTCATGGTGGATGGGCGGCGCCAGTATCTTGCCAAACATGGTTCGACGATCCGCGCATCGGCTCCGCAGGACCCTGTGGTCGGCGAGCAGCCCGCTACGATCGCGCGCACCTTCCTGGCGGAGGCGCAGGACGGGCTGGAGGCGGCCTGGACCGAAGCGGCCGATCCGGTCGCGCGGTTCGAGGCGTTCCGCGACCTTGATGACGATGCGAAGGCTGGATGGCTCGCCTATATCGTTGCGATGTCGCTCGAAGCCAAGGATGGCTACGGTACGGTGCCGCAGAACGCCCTTCAGAACCGCCTCGCAACGATCATGGAGGTCGATGTCGCGGCCTGGTGGCGTCCGACTTCGGTCAACTTCTTCGATCGGGTGCCCAAGGCGGCGCTGCTGAGCCTGCTGCACGATGTCGGCGGTCCGGCTGTCTCCGGACGCTACGCAGCCTCCAAGAAGCCCGATATCTCCTCGACCTGCGAGAAGCTGTTCGCGGGCGAGGCCATGGTCGAGGCTGAAGTGAAGGAGGCGGCGCTCAAATGGGTGCCCGATGCGATGCGCTTCCTCGACACCGCGTCAGCGCAGGACGATCCGCAGGATGACCAGAACGCCGAAAGCGAGGCCGAGAGCGAGGAGGCGCATGCCGCACTGGAGGCGGGCGAAGAGGCTGCTTGCGACGAGCTCCTCGATGCTCCCGACGAGATGATCGCCGCCGTCTGAGCGCGCATTTCACCTTCTGGCCCAACGGACCGCTGGCGCGATGCAGCGCCAGCGGTCCTTTTTGTATCCCGATCGGATCCTAACATGCCGAAACCCACCAGTGCCCGGCGGGACGTTGCCGCCGAAATCACCAATCTCATCATCGAGAAGCTCGAACAGGGCGTACCCCCGTGGAAGCGACCCTGGCGAGGCGCCCCGGGGCAGGGCTTACGTCCGCTCAGACATTGCGGAACCGCCTATACTGGCATCAACACCCTGTACCTGTGGGCTTTGGGCGACGCCAAGGGCTACACCTCGCGCTACTGGATGACGTTCCGCCAGGCCGAGCAGCTCGGCGGGCATGTCCGCAAGGGCGAGCGGGGGGCGGTGTCGGTCTACTTCTCCCAGTTCAAGAAAACCGAGACCAACGTGGTGACAGGTGCATCGGTCGAAAAGAACATTCGCTTTCTGCGCCATTACATCGTCTTCAATGCCGACCAGATCGACGGGCTCCCCGCCTATTACTATGCCGCGCCCTTGGCGGATCCCGAGCCCACCCCCTCAGGGCGACAGGCCGTCATCGATCGCTTCTTCGAACCGATCCCGGCAGCCGTTCGCCATGGCGGAAGCGAGGCCTATTTCAGCCCCACCTTCGACTATATCCAAATGCCCAGGCCGTCATCTTTCGACAGCATGGATCTGTATGCGAGCACGCGGCTGCACGAGACGGTCCATTGGAGCGGACATGCAAGCCGCCTTGCGCGCACCTTCGGCAAGCGCTTCGGCGATCAGGCTTACGCATTTGAGGAACTTGTGGCCGAGATCGGGGCAGGTCTGGGCTGCGCGGAGCTTGGTCTCCCCAACGAACTTCATCAAAGCCATGCGAGCTATGTGAGCCATTGGCTGTCGATCCTTCGGGGCGACAAGAGTGCCATCATCCATGCCGCCGCCAAGGCCGAGCAGGCCATAACATTTCTCGGTGCCTTCGGAGGTACATCTTGCGATGCGCCGGATGAGGACATGGCAACGCCCAGCGAACAGCGGGAGGGCGTGTAATGGGCTGGCTCTACATGCAACGTGGATCGCTTGGCGGTCATGCGTCCGCGAGTGCCTATCTCGACGCGCAGTTCACCTATGAGCGGGCGCTGGATGATGGCGGTACGACCGGACTGCGGGTACTCGCTTCGTCCTGCCCGCAGAACCGTGTCTACTACGCCGCCGCCCAGGTCATGACGAACAGGCAGGGCGGCGAGATTATCGCGATCATATGCCTGGTCCGTTGGAACCCCCACGACCGTGAAGGACTCGTGTTTGGGTACAAGGATATGACGGAAAATATGGGGCCCTATGAGGCCGAGTGTCCGGCAGCCATCCTCGACCTGCTGACCGCGACCGAGAACGCCCATGCGCTGGACTGGCGCCGACGGTGCCGTGCCAGTCTCGAACGAAAGTCGCGCAAACTGGCCGACGGCGACCGTATTCGGTTGTCCGCGACGATCACCTTCACCGACGGCCATGAAGGGAGCGAGTTTCTGGTGGAGCGGCGGGGGCGCCGCACGGTCCTACGCGATCCGACAAGTGGTCGCGGCTACCGCATCTCACGGCTGATGCAACG